>CAYUQU010000015.1:0-55256 GCA_964447015.1 uncultured Flavobacteriales bacterium | reverse complement strand
GAAATACAGTATGGGCACTAGACACAGCGCACTATGAAATTAGATTTAAAGTAAAACATCTTGTAATTTCAACAGTTACAGGATATTTTCAAGAATTCAGTGGGAGTATCGAATAAGAAGGTGATGATTTTGATGGGGCAAAAGTAAAATTTGAAGCATCAATTGATAGTATTACCACAAACAACGACGATCGTGACGGACATCTTAAATCCGCAGATTTCTTTGATGTGGAAAATCACCCAAAAATGACATTTGAATCGACTTCATTTACAAAAAAGAGTGAGGACGAATATGAATTAAAAGGGAATCTTTCAATTAGAGGTACAACAAAAGAAATTGTTTTACGTGCCGAATATGGCGGAACAATGGTTGACCCTTACGGAAACACAAAAGTTGGTTTTGAAATTTCAGGAAAAATTAACCGAAAAGAGTTTGGTTTAACTTGGAGTGCAACAACTGAAGCCGGTGGTATTGTCGTAAGTGACGAGGTGAAATTAGTACTTAACGTACAATTCGCTCAACAGAAATAGGATTTTTTCATAGTAATAGTTGTGGTTTAAGAAGAGCCGAGGCAATAATTGTCTCGGTTTTTTTGTACTACTCCCGAAACTTAAATCCAAAAAAAAATCCCAACAGTGATGCTGGGATTTCTATATAAAAGCTAGACTTTCCTAGTTTAATTCTTCCATAATTTGAACGCGTGACTTTCCCTCAAGAAACATGTCCACTACTTGGTTAAAAAATGTTTCAAAATTATCATCGCTAAATCCAAGTGCTACTGAAATACGTCGAATAACGTGTTTTTCACTATCTGCAACATTTCCATCTACAGTTACCATTTCACAAAGCTGAACAAAACGCTCAATTCGCTCTTCTTTTCCTGAAGGAGGAGTGATTGGATAACGCTCTGGGTTCTCAGTAATGTCATCGATTTGTGCTGATGACAACCCTAGTCTAGCTCCGATTTTAGTTAACAACTTTTGTTCAACTTCACTAATACCGCCATCAATTCGAGCTAATAATACAAGGTTTCTGAAATGCCCTTTATCTTGCTTTCTTTCTCCTGATTCAAAAATTTCTGCTATAGACATGTTTTTCACTTAAATTTCGACAAAGATAATCACCTTTTGAACATTTACTCAAAATGGAGAATGATTTTTACGCGGGAAATTTTCCTCCCATCCATAGGAGTTTGTTCTCATATTGTTTTTATCCCAAGGATTAAAGTTTTCGTATTTAATTTCAATTAAGCGTTGTCTTACTTTCATATCAACTCCTCTTCCTGTTACTCGGTATCCAGTTTGAACTTTCAAAATACGGTTTAATTCATTCGCATTTGACACAGCCACAGTATTAAAAGACTTAATTGGAAGTAATTTACTATTCTCATTCACATCTGTTGCATCGATATTTCTATCAACTAAATTTTGATAAAGAGGTAATTCCTTATTTGATGTCAAATAATACAGATTAAACAACAACATATAATCCAATCCAGCATAAAAACCTCTGTACGTATCCGCATCTTTGCTCCCGTCTGCTTGCAAATCTGGGTGACTGCTGTATTTTAAGTGGCGCGACCAACCTTTGGTATATGAAGGGATATTTTCTTTCGCTGCATATTCTTCAATAATATCTCTGTTTGACAAATTATGAGGGCCAAAAGCTGGAGCTTCGGTTAAATCAGCAGCAACAAGAGGAATTACATCAAACTCGCTAATATCCATATTGTGCAAATAACTCATCAGTGGTAAGTAAAAATTTGCCCAATTGTACTCATCCCACGTTTTATAAATTTTCTTACTCGTCTTCTCGAGTGAATTTTTCCATTTCCCAGACATGGCAGCTAAAATCGTAATCATTTGTCCGTTTACGCTTTTGTAGGGAATCCAGATTTTGGTGAGGTTCCACTGAAACTTCCCAGGAGTTCTTGTAAACTCTTGCGAATTCTCAGCTTCAGAAGTATACATTTTTTCGCCGATAATACTCAACGGATACTTGAAGCCAAACACATTCTGACCAGGATAAACTTTTTGACCATCAGGTCTAAAAATTCGCCACTTTGTTTTAGTTGGTTTGTCAGGATATTTGAATCGGCAGTAGTTAATCATGTTGGTAGAATGGCGTTTTGCTTGAAAATTAAAATCGTACGCAATACGTTCACCATTCAGAAGTGTTATTGAATCAATTCCTGCTTCGATACTTTTTTCAATTAACATATACCCCATCAAAAGCCACAGCACTTGATCCTGCGACATTTCAGGAACAATATTCGGGTCATTCATATCCAAACTATCTAGCGGTTTTCCGTCAAAGCACGCATCAGAAGTTTGAATTCTGTGCACGTTTTCGGTGCCTGGCGCTCTGGTTTTATCCTGATTGAAATGTCTATAATTTTGAGGATTTGCAACCGAATCAATAAAATCACAAGGGACGTCATCTCTGGCAACAAAACCGTTTATTTGGCCTTCCAGTCCGAACATCTCCTCCGCAAACATATCAAGGCGTTCGTAAGCTTTTATGGCATAATAAAGTTCGGTCTTTGTGCGTTCTGCATCTTCTTTTCTGCCGTTTAGCGAAAGCAGTTTGTATTCTGTTGCCAAAATTCCCAAATAGAATCCATGGTAAATTGTTGCATCCACCACTTCGATGTCCTGAACCCATCTGATTCCTTTTCGACATTGAATTGGAATGCTGTGCCCCACTCCCTCCCCAACTTTCAGGAAATCATTTTGTAAGCGCCATCTGTAGTACCAGTATTTTTGGAGGTTTAGATCTTCTGGGGTTTGCGAAGATAGATTGAGCGGAAGGACAAAAAGTGCTACAAAAAGAAAAAGAATTTTTGATGAGATGAACGACTGAATAGCTTTCATAATTTATAATTTAAGAAAACACTCACCTACTTCGCACAAACCTTCCCAAAATCCTTAGCAAAATAAGTCAAAATTCCATCTGCTCCCGCACGTCGGATGCTCAACAGCATTTCTGACATTACGCGGTCGTAATCCAACCATCCTTTTTCGGCTGCTGCATAGACCATTGCACATTCGCCTGAAACGTTGTATGCTGTGATAGGAAGTGTGAAGTTTTCTTTCAATAAATGAATGATATCCAAATAGCAAAGCGCTGGTTTTACCATCAACATATCAGCTCCTTCAGCAGCGTCTAATTCTGCTTCGCGAAGAGCTTCGTATTTATTTGCAGGATCCATTTGATACGTTTTCTTGTCACCTGATTTTGGTGCTGAATCTAGTGCATCGCGGAAAGGGTTGTAGAATGCACTTGCGTATTTTGCGGTGTAACTCATAATACTTACATCTGTGTAACCTGCGGCATCAAGCTCGTCACGAATAAACTCGACACGACCATCCATCATATCCGAAGGGCCGATAATGTCGACTCCAGCTTGAGCTTGCGCCACAGCCATTCGAGCTAAAATCGGCAGTGTTTCATCATTCATTATTTGCCCGTTTTGGACTAGTCCATCATGACCATCGCTACTGTATGGATCCATTGCCACATCACTCATTAAAGCAATGTGTGGAAAGCGTTCTTTTATCGCTCGAATAGCATTCAAGTAAAAATTATCGTCTGCGTAACTATATGAGGCAATCGGATCTTTCAAATTATCGTTTACTGCAGGGAACAAATCGAATTTAGTGATTCCAAGTTTGATACATTCTTCTATTTCAGGTAGCAACAAGTCCAAACTCCACCGATAATTTCCTGGCAACGATTTCACCTCATTTTTTACCCCTTTCCCGTCAACAAGGAACATGGGATAGATTAAATTTGCAGGAGTCAAATGCGTTTCAGCCATCATATCGCGAATGGCAGACATTTTTCGATTTCGTCTTGGTCTGGATAACATATTCTAAATAATTTATCTCAAAGTTAGCAATTCTGCGTTTGACTTTTCATTTTACATGATTCAATAATTATAGAATAGTTATTATACTGCTCTATAAATCAATTTATCATTTCAGTTAAATTAATAGTTTTGTGATGCCTAACACAATTGTGAAACACAACTCTATATTTGCAATTTGAGTTTGTTTAATTAATTTTGAATTTACTCATTTTTATAATTTGAGTGACTTTTTGTCTAGGCATTCAAACGAGAAAAACAATGCGGCGTTCTGTTAAAATATCTATTCTCTTGACCCTCTGCTTCCTTTTTTTGGTTGTATTTGGTTACTATTATAGAGCTGAATTGGTCATTATATTTGAAAAACCCGAAGAGTTTTTTCAGAAAATAATGAGAGCGGGGAAATTAGAAGCTCTCACTATCAGCATAATAATCGCTAATTTCATCATCTTCGGAACAGGATTGCTAATTGAAATTTTGGCAATGGAGTGGAAACAAACAACACTCTACAGGTTTATATACAAACCGTCAAAAAGCTTATTTAACGATTTAATTTGTTGGATTTTAAGCATCTTAAACTTGTTTGACATATTTGTACTTTTCTTATCCTTTGGTTTCTTTTATTTAATCGCAAGTGTAATCACCAAAGGATTGGATTTAGGGCAAACTGCATTAATAGAAAATCAAGCAGTTTTATTTGCTGTATTGATCATCATCGGTGACATAAAACATTTTCTATGGCATAGATTTATGCACTTAGAACCATTTTGGAGACTCCATATGTTTCATCATTCAGCCACGGAATTTAATCTTATAACAACCGTTAGAGGGCATTTTTTGGAAAAAGGAATTCTAACTATTTTCGATGCATTTATATTCGTCTTATTTAAAGCTGATGTCATATATTATGTGTATTATTTATACTTAAGAGAGTTTTACCAAATGATTCTTCATTCCGATTTAAACTGGAGTTTAGGTTGGGTAGGCAAATGGATACTAGTTTCACCAAAAGCACATAAAATACATCATAGCACAAACGAAGAACACTATGACAAAAACTTCGGTACCATGTTTATTTGGTGGGATAAATTATTTGGCACTTACCATTATACGGATGACAACATCACTATTGGACTCGAAAACAATCCATACAACAAAAAAGGGTTTATAAAAGATGTTTGGCATGGTATGACTGATTTCTTCCAAACAGCTTTAAAAATCAAAGCTAAATAGACTGACTACAAATTGTTTAACCAGAAAATATTATGATGAATTAGTTTAATGGTAGTATTAAACCACAATTATCACAGACAAAAGCACCACTTTTTCAAATTAATAAATCCAAAAAGGCTGAACTTACCAAAGTTTTTCTATTTTAGCTGAATAAATGATTAAAGAAGTATACAACTATGAAGTCATATTCTAAATTTTTGCTTTTTGGAGCAATTTCGGGAGTTGTGTTTATCAGTTCATGTGGAGGTTCCAATGAAAGCGATGACGCAAAAGAGCTTAAAACGCATGAGGTTGATTCAACTAGCGCAATAAACGCAGAATTTGAAGGTAAAATATTTTCAATTCCTTCTCCAATTCAAACAGCAATTCTACTCAAACAAGCAAGCGGAACTTTCAATGCTGATTTGATTAATCCATCTGAGAACGCTGATAATTATGCAACAACATATAGTCGTGCGTTAAATTTAGGTGTCTATGGAGCTGACTTAGGATATGCTTCACTTTTTGGACAGCAAAAAGAGAGCTTAGGTTACCTGAAAGCACTTCAAACACTTGCAGATGGACTATCTATTTCAGGTGCTTTTGACAAAGAGTTTGCTGAACGTTTTGAGCGCAATATGAGTAAAGAGGATTCGCTTCTAATCATTGTTCAAGATGCCTATAGAACAGGTGACAATTTCTTGAAAACAAACAAACAAAAAGATGTTTCATCTCTTATTTTAGCTGGAGGATGGATAGAGTCAATGTATTTTGCTTGTAAGTTAAATGAACAAAAATCTAATTCAGAAATAATTGAGCGAATTGGTGAGCAAAAACAAAGTTTAGAGACACTTCTTTCTATTCTTGAAGGATACAACACTGACAACATGAATGATGATTTGTTAAAAGATTTGAATTCAATTAACGAGTTGTTTAAGCAAGTTGAGTTTACATATACTTATCGTGAACCTGTAACAGATGCAAAAAATCGCATCACTACGCTGAACCATGATTCTACTGTAGAAATGTCGGATGAATTAGTGGCTTCAATTACAGCAGAAATAATTACACTAAGAAACAAAATCATTGGATAGTCATGAAAAAAGTTATTCTATTTTCCTTAATAGCCGTTGTAGCAAATTACTTTTCAACCGCACAAGCACAAGAATGTGATAGCATCGTAAAAATTTGCGAAAAACAACTTCGCACTGACACTAATGGTTCACTTTTTGTATCTGACGGGCAGGTTTACATGGCATTCATAAATGATGAAATTGCTGAGTTTAAAACAACTTTTTTTGGAGGTACAACATACCGAGTTGTGGCTTCTGCAGGGACATCTGACAACTTTGTAATATTCAATATTTTTGACCCTGAAGGGCGAGTTTTATTTACTAATAGAGATCATAAAAACGCTCCATATTGGGATTTTAAAGTGAAAAATACTATTCCAGTAAAAATTGAAACTCAATTGGACATGGATAAAAAAGTATCTGGTTGTGCAGTAATGCTGATTGGGTTCAAAAAATAATTCTCTTTTAACCGGATATGAGCGAGCGAATACTAAAAGCACTGATGCAACTCTTTGCCATCATTGCCAAGGTAGACTTTGACGAATCCGGAGAATTTAATCCAAAGAAAAATACTAAAGAACGTTCGGTAGTTGAGCTCTTTTTAAAACAAGAGCTCAACCCTGAACAAGTAAAAGCCTACCTCAACCTTTTTGACGAGTACATTTACCTTCACCACAGTTCTAAAAAACACAAGGACGGAAAGCAGAAAAGAACTTCTGTTAACTCTGTAAAAATTTTACGAATTTGCGCTCAAATCAATAGTGAGCTAACCCAGAAGCAACGCATCATTGTGCTTGTTAGGATTTTGGAATTTATCTGTGTGAAGAAAACGCCAACTGACCAAGAGGTAGAATTTGCCGAAACTGTTGCTGACAGTTTTAATATTGACAAGGATGAATTTGAAAGTACCCTGGGCTTTATTTATTCGGATAAGCATTCATTTAATATTAAGGACCCCAATCTTCTTTTAATAAGTAGTTCAAAACCAGATACTACATTCAAACATCTTCAGGTAGAAGGCATTGAAGGGGAAATTTGGGTATTGCGTGTCAATTCTGTCAACTTTCACTTTTTCAAATACTTTGGGAAGGATGAAATCTACTTAAATGGGCAGCTTATTGCCAATGACAGGCATCATATTCTCACACAAGGGTCTAGCATCCGCTCAAGCAGAATGCAGACTGTATATTACAGTGACATACTCAATTTATACTTGTCTGATGAAAATCGTGAGCGTTTTGTCTTTAGATCCAATCACGTAATCTATAAGTTTGGGAGAGAAGATTTTGGAATCAGAGACTTAAGCTTTGAAGAGGAAAATGGTCGTATGATTGGAATTATGGGTGCCTCTGGCGCAGGTAAATCCACATTACTTAATATCCTTAACGGTAATATTTCTCCAACAAAAGGACATATTACAATCAACGGAATTGATATACACCGAGAGAAAGAGAAAATTCAAGGTGTAATCGGTTTTGTTTCTCAGGACGACCTTTTAATTGAAGAGTTAACTGTTTTTCAAAACCTTTATTTTAACGCTCAACTTTCATTTGGTGAATTGGGAAAAAGAGCTGTGGCTCGAAAAGTCGTATCGCTTCTTTCTGTCTTAGGACTTTATGAAGCCAAAGACCTGAAAGTCGGAAGTCCACTCGAAAAAACCATTTCTGGAGGTCAACGCAAGCGTTTAAATATAGCACTTGAGTTGATTCGAGAACCTTCGGTGCTTTTTGTTGATGAACCTACATCAGGACTCTCATCACGAGATTCGGAAAATATAATGGACTTGCTTAAAGAGCTTACCTTGAAAGGGAAGCTTGTTTTTGTTGTAATTCACCAACCGTCTTCAGATATCTTTAAGATGTTTGACAGCTTGTTGATTCTAGATCAAGGAGGATATCCGATTTACAATGGTAACCCAGTGGACGCTGTCATCTATTTTAAAGAAGCTATAAACCATGTAAACAGTCAGGAAAGTGAGTGTAGAACTTGTGGTAATGTAAATCCTGAGCAGATTTTCAATATTATCGAATCAAAGGTGGTTGATGAATATGGAATTCAAACCAATCATCGAAAAACACCTCCTGAAGAGTGGAACAAATTGTACAAATCCAATTTAATTGACCAAAAACAACTCATAGAAGATGTTCCAGAAATAGTTCCAAAAAGTAAATTTTCTATTCCAAATAAAGTCCAGCAATATAAAGTCTTTTTTAAACGAGATGTGCTGTCCAAGTTAACCAATAGGCAATATGTGCTGATTAACTTATTTGAAGCCCCATTGCTTGCGGCAATTCTATCCTTTTTTGTGAAATTCTTTTCTGGAGAAACCTATAGTTTTGAACAGAACAACAATATTCCACAATACATTTTTATAGCAGTTGTAATTGCACTATTTATTGGGTTAACCGTAGCTGCTGAAGAAATAATTAAGGATAGAAAAATCAAAAAGCGCGAAACATTTTTGAATCTATCCAAAGGGAGCTACTTACTTTCTAAAATCACCATTTTATTTTCCATTTCAGCAATCCAAGCTTTTCTCTTCGTAATTGTCGGTAACAGCATATTGGAAATCAAGGATATGTGGATTGAGTACTGGTTTGTTTTCTTTTCACTTGCCTGTTTTGCCAATATCACAGGATTAAATATCTCGGCAAGTTTCAATTCCGCCAAAGTGATTTACATTCTCATCCCACTGGTGATTATTCCGCAACTACTTTTCAGTGGTGTAATCGTAAAATTTGACAAATTACATCCCTTATTTGGCAAAGACAGTGGAGTTCCGTGGATAGGTAATCTCATGGCATCACGTTGGGCTTATGAAGCATTGGCGGTTGTTCAATTTAAAGAAAACGAATTTCAAATCAAGTCCTATGAATTAGAAAAAGCAAAAAGTGCCTATGAATGGAAACGAGACTACTGGATTCCTGAAGTACAACTTACTGTGAATAGAATTTTAGACAATATTGTTGATGACAATAAAGACAATATTCAATTGCTTAACAATGAGTTACCACATGAATTTAAAAGATGGACAAACATCGATGGCAATGAAGTAATTACGAATTTAAATAGCAAGGATATCATTACAGTTAAAAGCACCTTAGTAGATGTCAAAAGCAATCTTGAATTGATAAAAGAAGATTACAATATGTCGCTTTCGGCTATCAATAAACAACTTGATAGTTTAGTTAGAAGTTACAATAGAAAAGAATATAGAGAGACCAAAAACTTATATTTCAATAAAGCGTTGTATGACCAAGTTACAAATCGAAATGAACTCGATAAATTGGTGATAAAAAATAACCGTATTATTCAGAAACGCGATCCAATCTATTTATCGTCAAATGCACCATTTTTCAGTGCACATTTCTTTGCACCTGAAAAAAGAGTATTTGGGAAAGTGGTTCCTACTTTTGCTTCTAACATTATAGTGCTTTGGCTGATGACATTTACATTAATTATAACACTATATTTCGATGTATTTAAGTACATGATAGAGTTTTGGAACCGCTTTAGAAAGAAGCTAAAACTTAGCAAGAACATCTAAAGTCAGACTAAAAGTTTAACTTAGCGCATTATTTCGAATACAACAAAACAAATGGACAACAGAAAACATATTGAGGTTTGTTTCTCCCCTTTTCTTTTCTCACTTCATAAGGAAGAGTATGATATTATAGTTGTAATTGATGTGCTTCGTGCCACATCTGCGATATGTGCAGCCTTTGACAACGGTGTAACTGCAGTAATTCCTGTAGCAACGATAGAAGAAGCAAAAGCATATCAAGACAAAGGTTATTTAGTTGGCGCAGAACGATTAGGTCAAATTGTGGAAGGCTTTGACTTTGGCAATTCACCTTACAGCTATATGACCGAAGAAGTTCGAGGTAAAGAGGTTGTACTTTCCACAACAAATGGGACTAAAGCAATTGACATGGCTAAAGATGTCGATACTGTTGTTATCGGTTCACTTCTTAATCTAGACGCACTGTGTAAATGGCTTGAAAAACAAGACAAACACATTTTATGTTTATGTTCAGGTTGGCAAAATAAATTCAACCTAGAAGACACAATCTGTGCTGGTGCGATTACTGAATATTTAATTAACACAGGTAAATTCAAATCTGATGAGGATTCGTCAATTGCCGCAAAATATTTATATCTTTCAGCTAAAGACAATTATATGGGTTATTTAAAATCTAGTTCACATCGAAGAAGATTGAAAAACCTCAATTTAAATGAGGATATTAAATATTGCCTGACACCAAATCAGTCAACTGCAATTCCGGTATTAAGAGATGGTAAATTGGTCAACGTCGCGGATATTTAGCCTGTTTATTTTAATTTGTACAACAGGTTTACTCGCTATCTCTCCAGCGAAAGAAAGACCTGTATCTACCACATCCATTTGGGGATTTTTTGGGCATAAAAAAATCAATCGAATGGCTGTGTTTACACTTCCTCCTGAACTATTTGGATTTTACAAGGAACATATTGAGTATATTACGGAACATGCTGTAGATCCAGATAAACGACGATATGCAGTTGAGGGTGAAGCACCACGACACTATATAGACATAGATCATTATGCTATAGAAGGAGAAGACCCATTTGAAATTGTACCTAGATATTGGAAGCATGCGGTTGAAAAATATTCTGAAGACACGCTCCAAGCATACGGTATCGTTCCTTGGTATATCGAGGTAATGGTAAACAAACTTACTGTAGCTTTTAAAAACAAAAATGTTGATTTAATTCTCAAATATTCAGCCGATTTAGGACATTATGTGGGGGATGCGCATGTGCCATTACACACAACTAAAAACTACAATGGACAATTGACCAATCAACGTGGAATTCACGGTTTGTGGGAATCGAGATTACCCGAACTATTATCTGATAATTACGATTATTTTGTAGGTAAAGCTGTTTATCATAAAGACGTTAACGCATTTGCTTGGGAAGCAGTTTATGGTTCGCACATGGCTGTAGATTCTGTTCTTCGAATGGAGAAAGAGTTGACTTTTGAAATGTCTACAGATGCAAAATATTCATTTGAAACAAGAGGTACATCAACTGTGCGTACTTACTCCAAAGATTTCTCGGTTGAATATCACACGAGAATGAATGGTATGGTAGAGAGACGATTTCGCCTTGCAATCATAGGCGTTGGATCAATGTGGTATACAGCATGGGTAAATGCGGGGCAACCGGATTTGAACGAGTTGATGCATATTAAACCTTCTGAAGAACTGTTAAAAGAACAAGAGCAACTTGATTTAGACGTCCAAAGCGGGAAAGCTAAAGGAAGAGTTTGCGACCATTAGAATTTATACTTCAACGAATTGCGAGCGGAAAGAAAAGTTGTTTGCAAGCCTTCAGGAGGGTGAGTATCATAGAATACAGCAAATGATACCCTAAACAATAATTTTGTTGTTATCGGAATTTCGTAACTCGCTTGACTTGAAACACGAAAGTCAGTTAATCTTGCAATATCAGGCTGGATATACATTACCAAATCAAATTTAGACTTATTTTCAAATGGCGCGCTGAAAGAGATAATTGAATTTAAACGGTGATGACGATTTATTTGCCCTCCCAATTCCTCTTCATATTCGGGCATATAATGTACTCCTGTAAATAATTGGAGTGAATCTTTCTCCGTTTCAAACACTTTAAAAAGCATTCCTATCCCCATCAAGTAGCGTGCACGAATTCGAGTATTGTGATTGTACTGCCCTTGCACAAAAGTTTCAAAAATATAGTGTTCTTTTAATTTATAACCATATCTAAAATGCTGGAAACCATCATTTACAGGTTTGGTTTTATTGACGACTGTTAAATTTAAACTGTTAACAGACAAAACAGTATGATTATCTTTTGCATATTGAAGCTGAGAAGCATTAGAGGTGGTGAAAATAAAATTAACGGCTTGAGTGAAATTTAACCCCACATCAACATTCCCTGAGAATCCTTTTTTTCGTTGACTAAATCTCGAGTTCTCAATATGGACTATGGATTGAGAAGAGCAATGAAATGAAACAAAAAATAATCCTAAAAAAAATATCAATTTCCTTTCCATAATATTTGTCAAAGTTAGAAATTCTAAGGAAAATTCCAGATTATGTAAAATATTATCCAGACTTCTGTTATGATTTTAACATACACTAACAAATATGTTTTAACCAACTTCCTATGAAAATCACATAACACTGTATTACAATAACTTATTAAATTTATTGTAAATTCTAAGTATACTCAATTCAAATACTTTATTAAATAATGGTGATAATAGTTTAAATTTGAAGAGGCAGTTAAGATATTGCCCTGCATACTATATACTAATTATTGCTACTTATGTATTTGACTAATTTTAGATTATTGTTTTTTACAGTATTTTTGCTTCAGATAACATTACCTTTTTCAGTTAACTCACAGGAAGAAATTTCTTCTTCGGGAGTTCAAGTTACATCTTCAGAACTCAGATGTAGTAAACCTGAAAATGGTACCGATAACATCTACATCAGTCTGAAAATAGAAAACACTACCAATCAAAAGGTATCGGTAAATTTTGCCAAACTTATGTGGTACGACGGTGTATGTGTCAACTGCGACAGTAATTCAGATGAGTACACAGTAAATATGGTTTTGCATCCAAATGAAATCATTGAAGGCTCATGCTACAATGGAAACAACCAACTTCTCATTTTCCATTCTATGCCAAGTGGTTTTACTAAGAAAACTTTAACAAAATACGAGTTTGCTGAACTGCAAATTGAAACATTAAAAAACTAATCAATCATGCTACGATTTATACTACTGCTAACAGTTGTTGTATTTGGAAGAACAATTGTACTTGCACAACCATGTGACATCACAACCTTAGCTACACCAGAAACAATAACTTGTGGTGATTGTACCACACTTTCGGCTTTTGGATATGGAGCAGGAAATATTGCATTCCAAGAAGATTTCAACTCAGGTAGCCCAGTAGGTTGGCAATTCACACAAGCTGTAACTATTGCAAATAACACTTGTGGTGTTCCATCCCCAGATGGCAGCCCTTTTATGTGGATGGGAGATGCTTCTGTAAATCCTAGAAGTATGGAAACTGTACCTTTCGATTTGACGTTGGGTGGAGTGATTTGTTTTGAAATGCGTTATGCTATTCAAGGACAAGCATCTCCTTGCGAAGGCCCCGATTTAGCAAATGAAGGAGTATATGTACAATATTCGACTAATGGTGGAGGCACATGGACTACAATACAATATTGGGATCCCAATGGTGGTAATGATCCTCAATATACAAATTGGAATCAATATTGTGTAAATATTCCTCCTGGAGCTCAGACAGCCAGCACAATGATTCGCTGGTATCAGGATGATGTGTCAGGCGCAGAATACGACCACTGGGGTATTGATAATGTACTCATCACACTAAATGATCCGAATTTTGAAATATCCTGGCTACATGATGGTTACAACTACGGTTTAGGTCAAGGTGGAGGAGTTAATCCAACACCTGTTTGTCCAACAACAACAACTTCATACGAGGCTATCATTACCGACGGAACAGAAACATGTTCAAGTATTATTACAATCATAGTTGAGGATCCTGTTTTGGTTGTCAACGCAGGAGAAGACACGACTATTTGCCCTGGTGAATGTATCGACTTAAATGGTGTGGCAGAAGTCATTGTAAGCCCTGCAAAAGAGCCTACATATTGTGACAACACAGTCGAATTTATAGCAGGAACTTCAGCTGTACCTTTCCTTGGAATACAAGGCACAATTGACGTCGAATTGGATATTAATATTGGAGACTTAAACATGACCAATATTTTAAATGGGTCAATTACGGAAGTTTGCATCAATGGTTTCACTTTGTTTAACGGAGCTTCATTGGCAGATTTGACAGTCGAATTAAGTTGTCCAGATGGCACCACAATCGTACTTGTTCCTCAAGGAACAACTAACGGTCAAACTTATTTAAACACTTGTTTTGTCCCTGCAAGTCCTCCTATAACTGGTGGGACTTCTCCATATTCAGGTACATTTAATCCAAATCAACCTTTCGATAATCTTGTTGGATGTTCAGCAAATGGAACGTGGACGCTATCAATTTCAGGAACACACAATGAATTATTTCCACCTACCGGTACTTTATCAGGATGGTGTATCTCTTTTGATGATCCAGAAATTAGCTATGAAGCCGATTTCACATGGTCGCCACTTACAGATATGACAAATGAAACAACATTAACTCCGACCGTATGCCCTACTTCTGAAATCACATATACACTTGAAGCTACTGATGCAAATGGGTGTATATCAGTATCAGATGAGATTATGGTAAGTATAGATGTATGTTGTGCATTACAAATAGATGATATTGTAATAGTACCTGCATCTTGTCAAGCAAATGATGGCACAATTACTATAGAAACATCTGGTGCAATTACAGGGCTCGTATTTAGCATTGACGGTGGAGTCACTTTTCAGCCATCAAATCAATTTACAGGACTTGGCGCGGGTGATTATACAATTGTAGTAACTGATGACAATGCGTGCGACGTTACTGAAAACATCACTATCCTAAATAATCAACCACCTTCAATTGATAATCTCATCGTTACAGAATCTGGATGTAATGCTTCAGATGGAACAATTGGCGTTGTAGTATCTGGGGGAACTGAACCTTATACATATAGTATAGATGGCATCTCATTTCAACCCGGCAATTCATTCACAGATTTATCAGCAGGTCCATATACAGTAACAGTAGAAGACGCAAGTGGTTGTCAAACTACTGAAGATGCTATAATTCAAAACACAGATGCACCTGTTATCGACAATATTTCAGTAACAGATGCGACATGTGGTTCAGCTAATGGATCAATTAATATCACTGCATCTGGTGGTGCCTTACCTCTTAACTTTAGTATAGATGGTGGTACAACAACTCAACTAAATGGTTTGTTTGAAAACTTAAATGGAGGCAATTACACAATTACCGTTACTGATAACAACGGCTGTTCCGTAACATCAGGTCTCATCAATATAACAGGAGGATTGGGAGTTATCACCGCCGATATGGACACTGAACCTAATTCTTCTTGCCTACAATGTAATTACGATGGTCCGTCCATCATGATTAATGAGTTGATGGTTTCTCCAACAAGTGGAGACGGTTCTCTTTCTGGTGTAGGTGCTGGGGATGGACGAGGTGAATGGATTGAATTATATAACCCTAACTGGTGTGATTCGGTAGACATATCTTGCTATTACCTAGGAAATAGCGCACCAGGAGCAAGTGCTCTTTCAGGAACTCAATCAGGAGGATATGTTATACCAGGAGGAACGATAATCCCACCATTAGGATTTGCACTAATAAGAGGAGTAAATGCTGCACCTGTACCACCTGGATTATTGGTTGCAAATGGAGGTAATGTAGTAGAACTAATTGTTCCATCTGAAATTACTGATCCAGGAGTTTGCGTAGGTCCAGACGCAACTCGATTATGGTTCCCTAATGCTGGTGGTTGGTTTGCATTTTACGATGCGCAAGGAGTACCTCAAGACGCTGTACGTTGGGGCACGGGAAATGTAGGCGACTTAGCTGGGACACCATGTGTGCCTCAATTAAATCCGTGTGATTTTGATGGAACGCTATTAAGTTATAATGACATCCCTGCAGAGAATAAAACACATGCAAGTACTGCTGATGCAAGTTCACATCTAGGACAATCAATCCGACGATTCCCTGATGGTGGGGCATGGAATGCTACTGGAGTTCCAACATATGCGACATGTAATGATCCAAATAACTGTTTAGCTGAAACAGGAATAAGTTTTTGTAATGGAACAGCTACAGTAAATGTAACAACAGGTGATGCACCATTTACTTACCAATGGAACGATCCTGCAAATCAAACGTCACAAACCGCACTCAATCTATGCGAAGGAGAATATGAAGTTGTCGTTACAGATGCGAATGGATGTACAGAGACATTTATTGTAACTGTAATTGAAGATCTCTTCACTATAGAAGCTGTAGGAATAAATCCAACTTGCTACGGAACGAATGGAAGTATTTCTGTTACAACTGATCCTGCTGGAGATTACACATATGATTGGTCTTCAAATACTGGAGTTTCTGATGACCAAACTACGACAGTCAATAACCTTGAGGTAGATACATATACAGTCGCTGTGACAGCGGGAGGTTGTACTAGAGACACTACAATTACATTGACTTCAAATGGCATTGAAGATGTAGAATTTACAGCTGTTCATACAAGCTGCGATCTAATCAATGGCTTTATTGAAATTGATGAGGTAATTGGTGGAACTGCCCCTTACACCTACGATTTCAATGGGCAAGGAAGTGGAACTACTGATACTTTCGAAAATCTTGAAGCCGGAACGTATACAATTACTGTTGAAGATGCTGACGGATGTGATTATTTCGTTACTGATATTTTAATTAATCCGTCTGAGGGAATTGATAATTCGCTTATCACTTTCACTGAAGCGACATGTGGGTTTAGTGATGGTGAAATCATGGTTGAACAAGTATTTGGAGGACAAGAACCATACCTTTATACACTTAATGGTAACGCATCGGATGAAGGCTCTTTTATCAATTTAGCTTCAGGACAATATACTTTAATTATTGAGGATGCTATCGGTTGTGTATTGACACAACAATATACGATTCCTACTGCCGCATCTATCGAAGAAGTATATGTTCCAAACG
Source organism: uncultured Flavobacteriales bacterium (assembly GCA_964447015.1). Lineage (GTDB taxonomy): Bacteria > Bacteroidota > Bacteroidia > Flavobacteriales_D > Crocinitomicaceae > Wandonia. The sequence continues at coordinate 38,347 of CAYUQU010000015.1, read as the reverse complement.
TCGTTACACCAAATAATGATATGGTCAATGATCTTTGGTTTGTCAAAGCTGATTGTGTCGAGAAATTTGAGTGCACAATTCTCAATCGTTGGGGAAATTTGATTTACGATTATGACAATATAAACGGTAGTTGGGATGGTCGAGATAAAAGCGGACAATTGGTAAGTGAAGGGGTTTATTTTTATAAAGTAAAATTAACTTTCTACTCTGGCAACTCAGAGGATTTACATGGTTTTATCACTGTTATTCTGAAATAAACCTTGATTTAAAGAAGGTAAAATAAAAGGCCTGTAGGGATGAGCATGACTCACCCCTACAGGATTAATATATTTCATAATATCAAGTATAAACATACACACCAGTAAAAAATTATTGATCTTCACTTTCAAAAACCGAACTCACTTCATTAGTCTCAACGCCAAACTAGCTACTAACTTTCTGGGTAAAAACCTAATAAAAAATATCAACAATCTGTTTCTAACCCCGTGAACAACAACTGAATTACCGTTCATCATTGCTTTATAGCCATATTTAGCCACTGTTTTTGATGTGGATAATGTCAATCCTTTAACTAATTTGCTTTCCCCCATTCCTGAGTAATCCATAAAACCACTTTCTGTAGGTCCTGGGCAAAGTGTTGTTACAGTTACTCCTTTAAGCTTCAATTCCTGATATAAAGCTTCTGAAAAACTCAAAACGTAAGCTTTTGTAGCAAAATATACACTCATCATAGGTCCAGGTTGGAAGGCTGCTACTGAAGCTATGTTGAGAATCTTACCTTTAGTTTCAACCAATCCAGGTAAGAAATGTCGAGTGATTTTTGTTAACGCAGTTATGTTCAGTTCAATCATATCTTCCTGAAGCTTTATGTCAGAAGAAAGGAATTCACCAAAATCACCAAAACCTGCGTTATTTATTAGAAAGTGGAGTGGTCTCTTAAGATTATCAACTTGAGAATATAAATTCTCCAGCTCTTCTTTTGAAGTAAGGTCGGTCGCAAAAACATACACCTTACATCCAAACTGTTTCTCTAATTGTTCTTTTAATTCAATTAACTTATTCTCTCTTCTTGCAACAATAATTACATCGTGACCACTTTCCGCATGAATGCATGCCAACTCTCTTCCAATCCCACTTGACGCTCCTGTAACTAATGCTAATTTTTTCATGAATGATGTTTACACTGTAAGCTTCAATGTTTCTTCAATAGCTAGTTTGATATTCTCTCTAATTTCAATTATATCTGCATCCATCATGTAACATGGAGCCGAAACGATACGATTTTCTATATCAACATTGACTTCTCTAATAGTTTTAAATACAGGTGAAACACCCGTTTTCTTCATCCCTTCTGAAAACCCTTGAATATCATAAGGAGATTGTTCTTCGTTTGAACCTAAAGTCATAGAAGCTTGGATTGAAGAACCCTCTAACGCTTTAGAAACAACAACAGGGCTCACACACAAAGCACAAATAGGTTTCCCCACATTAATCATATTAACAACAAGTAATTTCACTTCTGGTAGGATCTCGCCATCGGGACCATTGAAAGCCCAATCTGTAAAATTTTTAGCCGATCCAAATCCACCTGGAATAACGAGAGCGTCAATATCGGCTGGATCGACTTCCAGAATATTTTTCACTTCACCTCTAGCAATTCTCGCTGCTTCAACCATCATATTTCTTGACTCACTCATCTCTTCACCTGTAAGGTGATTTACAACGTGATGTTGTGGTTTATCAACCGAAATACACACATATTCTGCACCCTGCTCTTTTATAGCCAACAATGTCAATACCGACTCTTGAATTTCTGCACCATCATATACACCACACCCCGAAAGAAGTACCCCTATTTGTTTCATAATTCATTCAAAATATAATTCGCACTAAGATAAGGATACTTACTAAAAAGAGCGAATTAATTCTTAAATTCGTTGGGATGGAAAAAGGAGATAGGATAGTGTTTTATGATGGCGAATGTGGTTTTTGCAATCACTCTGTTCAGTTTATTTTGAAACGAAATAAGAAATCACCGCTACTCTATTTTGCTGCATTACAATCTGATTTTACCAAAAATTTTTTCACTCAACTAAATGAGCCATTACCTGACATATCTAGTTTAGTGTTTTTTGAGGAGAACAAATTTTATTACCGTTCTGAAGGAGCGATGAGAATTGCAAAATATTTAAAAGGTTATAGATGGCTGTCCTACTTTCGCTTTATTCCACGATTTATAAGGGACACCGTTTATTCGATTATTGCGAAACAGCGACATCGATTAGGAAATCATTCGCAATGCGAGTTAATTTCTCTAGAGGATAAACCTAGATTTTTAGATTAAAAAAAGAGATTTGGTTATCAATTTCTTTTAATCACTTTCAGTATTTCGACCTGATTGTTTGATATCACATGAATAAAATACACACCATCACGATTGCTATTTACATCGATATGAACAACTTTAGACTCAGCCTCGCCTGACCACAATAAAGTTCCAACGGCATCAAAAACCTGTATATTATCACCTTTTTCAACCCCAAAAACATTGAATTCACCATTTGTGGGGTTTGGATAAGCAAAAATGCCTCCTTTAAAATCAGTTTTACAATTTAAAGAAACAGTTTTAAGGTACTCGAATCTCCCATCAAAATCTGTTTGTTTTAGGCGATAGTATTGTACACCATCAGTTGTCATCCTTGTATCAGTAAAATTGTAGTTACTATATTCAGTTGTTGTTCCTTTGCCTGAAATACGGCCTAAAAATTCCCAATTATCGCCATCAGTACTTTTTTCAAGAGTAAAAAAGTCATTGTTACTCTCAGTCTCTGTTGCCCAACTCAAATTCACTCCATGCTCTGAGCATTCAGCTGTCAAATCTACAAAGTCAACGGGCAAAGCTGAGCATCCGATATCACCACCTGCTAATAGTTCAACATAAAAATTGGATTGAGTTCCCGACTGACCATCGATGACTAAAACATAAAGCTCTCCTACAGATAAACCACTCAAAAAATATTCATGATTATACCTAAATCCTCCGGCATAATTGGTCTTAAAATACCTTGTTGAATGAGTTGAACCAGCAAATAGATCAACGGGTGCACATCCTCCTGTAACACGTGTATAAGTTGAACAGTCCGTAGTTTTAAACACAGAGCTTTCCTGAGTTGTTTGAAAACCAGATAATGAAATTTGAGCAGTTGTACTTGAAGCGACAAAATAAAACCAAGCCATATTATTATTCTCTCCATTCCAGTTACAACCTTCAACTGTGAAAGGAGGTGAGGAAACTTGACCATGTGGATAACCATTGTTTCTAGCCCAATAACGTTGCCCCGTTTCAATACACTGTTTTGTAGCACAACTCATATTAGGGTCAACTCCCCTGATGTCTATAACTTCTAAAGGCGGTCCAAAGATTAGCTCAACACTATTAAATGTTCTTAAAAAAGTTGAGCTAGAAGTAGTAATTCTAAACTGCCACGTTCCATTCACATTAGTCGTAGTATTTAATGAGCTAAAACTTTGTTCTGGTCTGTAATACCCCTGAAAAAAAGGATAACCATTAGAAATAGTATTTGAAGGCGAGTATGATTGTTGTTGCTTAGGAGTATTCAAGGCAGCATGATCTCGCATTTTCATTTGTACTACTCGCCTATCCGCATCAGATGTAGTCGTAAATGAATTAGCTCCAGAAAGAAGTATAATTTCATTTGATAGTGGATCACGTAATCGAAGAGTAAAAGATGCTAAATCTCCACTATAGATATTTGTACTATTACCAAAATGAAAATTAACCTGCTGAAGAACCATTCCTGACGTAGGAACTCCTGTTACAATTATGTCTTTGTTTACTGTAGAGCTCGAAGCCAACGTACCTGAAGCCGTGTTCGTAAAAGTAAAAGTCTGAGCGTACAAAAAAACGCTAAAAACAGGGAACAAAATAAAAGCCAACGTAGAATAAAAATGAACTTTTCCGTTCATTATTGAGGGAGATTTGGAACTTAAAAACATTGTAGTAGCAATTTGGTTTTTAATAATAGATACTAAATTAGATAAAAACCAATTTCAAAAATACAATACTAGAATATTAAACGTTTTATATTTCCAATCAACTTTTTTTAACATTATGGAAAGATAGATCCGTAGATTACGGATGAGAATCAGATTATCTCAAACAAATAAGTTCTAATCTGATATTATTATGGATATAGATTACAATTTTGGGCACTTTTTACAATGCTTACCTTTTTTCTTGTAACTCTTGCAACACGATTTTTTCTTTCCACAACATGAAAACTCAGTTGTACTTTCTTGAAAAAGCGGAAAACTCAAATCTTGAATTAAAAACTCCTTTGCTTTCATCTATTTAGATTAAATCTAAACAAAGGTAAATAAAAAAACTTTTAAGTGATCCTAAACAGCCATTTTAATTTTCATCAAATCAAATAAACGGTCAAGTTTCTCACCTGCAGCACGTAAATAATTTACAGAATCATGAACTAATCCCTCGATGTTCTCATCGGAAGTATCGTCTATGCTGTCATTTGCTAAAATTAAATCAGGTTGCAATCTTATATAATAGAGATTCGAATCTATTAGGCTTTGTTGTCTCAGCCTATCTTCTGTATAGCTCACTTCTTCATCTATCCAATCAAGCTTTTTCTTGGTGCACTTTCCTGTACCCAGAGATACCAATAATATTTTATCATTTGGATACAAAGTTCGCGCATGCTCATAAGCATAATAAGCTGGATTTTTCGCGGTAAGCATTCCATCAGCTAATTCTCTATCACCATACTTTATTGGCGGAAAATAACCTGGCACAGCAGAACAAGCCATCATTGCGTCAGACAAATAAGTATTGCTTTGAGAAGGCTCATTTTTCTTAAACAAATAAGGTTTGTTTTCAATAAGATCATAACTTAAAAACAAGAAGTCATGTGATAAATCACTCAATTTCAAATCACCAAAATTTGAATCTAGTACCAAACGAAAAGGATATACATAGCGATGGCTATTCATTCCGCTCTTCTTATTGAAAATTTGTTTACCCCTATACATATACATGTCCAATATGTTTCGCACATTAAACTTCATTGAACCATCAGGGTTTTTCAACATCAAAGCTCCTGTGATAACAGTCCCTGTTGATGTACCAGCAAATAAATCAACCAAATCTGGGATAACTAGTGATTTCCCGATATCCTTAAAATTCTGCTCAATATGATCAAGCATGATTAGTGGTATAATACCTCTTATACCACCTCCGTCTATTGACAAGACAATTTTGTAGCCGCATTCTTCCATGACGACAAGTTAACACATTTTGCCGTTCAAACCAAATATTTTAACGATAATTAAGAATTACTTTACACGAATTGTTTGACCTATCTGTAAAACAGTGGTTTGGCGGATGCCATTTAACGAACATAACCTTGACACACTCGTTCTATATTTTGATGCTATATGTCCAAGTGTCTCGCCAGATCTAATTTTATGGTAAGTAGCTCCGCTTGTAGAAGAAGTAGATGTATTTGATGAAGCTCCATAAGATGGAGAACCTTTAAATAATCCACTATGCACAAATAAATTTTCATCATGCAAGATCTTCTTATCAAAGTCAATTATTCTTTCAGGATTAATCGGAATATCGAAGAAGCGTACTTCAAAATGGAGATGAGCACCAAATGAACGCCCTGTATTACCACCCAAACCAATAGGATCACCAGCGTTAATGAGTTGATTGGGAACGACCATGTGTTTAGACAAGTGTGCATAGAAAGTCTCTAAGCCGTTGTAATGTCTAATTATTACCAGATTACCAAACCCTGATTCATTGTACTTTGCATATCTCACGCGACCTGAGAAAGCTGCGCGTACAGTGTCTCCTGTATTCAAGTTAATATCAATTCCGTTATGTGGTCTCCCTTTTCTCCATCCAAAACGAGAAGTAACAACTCCTTCAAAAGGCATTACAAAATCGGAATGAGTTGAATCTACAGTACACAACCATATTGTATCCTTAAGTTGTGAGTAGCTATTCTGTAGATTTGATGGATAGCATACTTCTGTGTCCCAATCATGAGTGAAATTAATTGAAGTATCAGCAGATAAGATATCATATAAATAGCTGTTCATTATCCCGTCAAAATCGCGATCTTCAAGATACTCCCATGTGTAATTTGAATAAATCAACATTGTGCCCCTTTCGGTGTCAAGCGTATCAAGAATGTATTGAGCGCGCACATTAAAGGAAACAGTGAATAATAGAGAAACAATACTTAATAAAAATAGTCTTCGCATAGCACAGTATATAAATTTTATATAGTCGGGGTGAGAGGATTCGAACCTCCGACCACACGCCCCCCAGACGTGTACTCTAAACCTGGCTGAGCTACACCCCGAACTCAATAAAAATTAAAAAACTCTGCAAAGGTAACAAACTTTTGAACTATTTGGGTTATAACAGGTCTTTTGGCACAATCCTTTTATCGAAAAAATGTTAAAAAAAATATCGCGAAATTCATTTTGAAAAGGGTTAAAAAATCATTTTGAAAAAGAACATTTCAACACTATTTGAACAATATTTCCAAATGCTTTATATTACAAAAAATAGACTAAATAGGTATTAACACCTATGAATATGTTTTTATTGTCGACTAAATCCGTATTCATACAGGTTATTAATTTAGAACCACCAGTTATTCCTTTTGAATCAACAGTTATTCACTCGTTTCTTAGATTTATCACATAGTCCTAATTTTTATCAATCAAATCAAAAGGTTATGAAAACAAATAAATACTTAATTAATCTCAAAATACTACAAATACAAATTTTTGTATTTGTGTGTTTTGTGTCTAGCATAAATGCTCAGGTTAGAACATATGCTGATCAGGTCACTTATCATGATCACGTAACTAATTATGTAAATGCAATTAGTACATCCAATAATTTTGCACAGCTAAATTCATACGGAGGGATTGCATTAAATATAGGTTATTATACAGGAAAGATTGAATTAACCTTTCCGAACACTATTCCTGCAAACACTACAACATACATAAGAATAGATTTTGAAAATGATGCATTAAACTCGATGTTAGCTGGGAATTTAGGTTCATTAGTAGCAGACTTACTCGGAACCGTAGCGTTAGGGAATCATTACTTCAATATTGAAGCACGGACAAGTGTTTCTACAGTGTATAGTGCGTCGTCACAATCCCCCCCCATAGACAATTCACTTAAAATTGTAATTAATGAGTTCGGAGAATATTTCATAGCAGTAACTCCCAACCAAGATTATGACAGGGTATTCATTGAAGATGTCACTGCTGCATTACTTGTCGGAACTTCAAATAGTATGAATATTTATTATGCATATTACTATTCAGAAATAAATTGCGCAACAAATCCATTATACACAAGTTACAATGGTGAAGGACTTTCACTTGAAATGCTAGGAATAGGAGGTGCGGGAGTCAATCAGCCCGAACATGCTATCGACAATAATCCAGCTACATACTCTGAACTTTCACTGGGAACAGTAAATGTAGGCGCTTATATTGAACAATTTATTTATTTCCCGCTTGTCTACTCTCCCTCTGGTCAAGTTTCACTAAGTCTTCGTGTAACTCCAGCATTAGCAAACATTGGTGTTGCTGACAACATATTTATTTACGCCTACAATGGACTTAACCTTGTATACAGCGAAAATATTTCAAATGCGGTGGACATAGATTTACTCAACCAACTTGCAACAGGTGAAATAGTCACCTTTACTATAACACCAGGAGCTTCATTCGACAGAATATCAGTACGTCTGTCCGCAATGCTTGATGTAGACATCGACCAACAACTCTGGTTATATGGGATAGAACTATCCGAGGTTTCCTCCCCCACTTCAAGTGAGCTAGTTCAGACTTTTTGCTCTGGAGATTTACCGACAATTGAAGATTTGCAAACCAACGAATCAAACATAATTTGGTATGATTCTAATTCACAACAACAGACCTTGGATCCGTCTTTACCTTTGGAAAATCAGACTATTTATTATGGCGCACTTATAGATAACGGATGTATTGGAAGCTCAATGCTTTCTATAGAAGTGATCTTAGAGGAAACAGCAGCACCCATAAGCTCTTCACCTGAACAATTTTTTTGTGAAGATAACAACCCGCTTATTTCTGATATTGATATAAGTGGAGTAGACAATTGGTATGATTCATTAGGAAACGAATTACTTCCAGATGACTTGCTAATCAATGGAAATACATATTATGCTTCAGCTACAGAAGACGGTTGTCAGAGCTTTTTTACAGAGGTAACAATAACACTCAATACCGAGGGAAACCCTGTAATAAACAACTGTCCTACTGATACAATTACCAGTTTTCAAATGGAAGATTGTGGTGCACTTGTCACTTGGGAGCCTGTGAATGTATCTGGGAATTGTGGTACAGTGACATTAAATCAAAGTCATGAATCTGGAGATTACTTTCCTTTGGGTCACACTACTATAATTTACACTGTTGAAGATGGGGTAGGAAACACCGCTACTTGCTCGTTTATTGTAGACATTTCAGATCTTGAAGCGCCCATAATTAGCAATATTCCACTCACTCAAATCCACGGTTGTTCTGGACAATCAGTTTCATGGGAAGAACCTGTTGCATCAGATAATTGTGAACTCATTTCTCTAGTATCAAATTATCAACCTGGGGATATTTTCCCTAACGGGACAACCACCGTAACGTATACAGCGGAAGATGCCTCAGGAAATACAACTTCTGTAAGCTTTGAGGTTTCAGTTGACGAATTTGAAAATATACAGATTGAAAATCAAGAATATACAGCATGCTCAGGGAGTGATATTTATGCTTCAGTTGTAAATTACAATCCTTCATCTAATTATACATGGTATTTTAATAATGAACAGGTTTCTACATCTCACGAACTCACATTGGAAAATGTAACAGAAGAGATGTCAGGCACCTACCAAGTGGTAGCCTCTTATTCAGAAAATTGTCAATCCGAGGCTGAGATCTCAGTACAGGTGAATTTTTGTGGTATTGTCATTCCAAATGGATTCACCCCCAATGAAGATGGTGTGAACGACAATTTTGTAATCGAGAATATTGAAGCATATCCAAATACACAAATCACGTTCTTTAATCGATGGGGAAATAGTGTATTCCAAAGTGAAGATTATAATAATGATTGGAATGGATTATCTCAAAGCCCGATGAATGTGGGTGGAAATAAGTTGCCCGAAGGAACATACTATTATATTCTTGAACTTGGTGGAGACCCTAAAGATGAGAGCTTTGGAAAAACATTTAAGGGTTATGTATACCTCAAAAGAGAATAAGATCCATTAGTGAAATAATTACATGTAACTAATACTTCGAATTATGAAAAAGCAATTACATATCATATCAATAATCTGTATTATCTGGAACATACACCCCGTTTTGGGGCAACAGGAACCTCAGTTCACTCAATACAATGATAATATTCTCTATTACAACCCTGCGTACGCAGGAAGCCGGGGCACATTCAACATATCAGGAATTCACAGGCAACAATGGGTTGGGATTGATGGTGCACCTATAACTCAATCACTTTTTTTTCACTCCCCCCTTCGCTATGAAAGTGTTGGTTTGGGACTTTCACTAATCAATGACAAGGTAGGACCTTTGAATTCAACTTGGGTGAACGCAGACTTTTCATACAGTCTTAAGTTTAAGAACGCATCTAAACTCGCATTTGGAGTTAAAGCTGGAATGAATATCATGAACGGACGATTTAGTGAAATCAACACGAATGAGGCAAATGACCCCATAATGTCACAAAACTTCTCGAATAAAGTAAATCCAAATATTGGATTAGGCATTTACTATCACGCGAATCAGTGGTACGCTGGCTTTGCTGTCCCTAAAATAGTTCAACCAAAGTCAAACACACCAAACACCAGTACTGTTATGGAGCAACGTCATTATTATTTTATGGCGGGAGGTTATTTCAATGTAAACAGAATGATTAAACTACGCCCGTCTACAATGCTGAAAATAACTGAACAAGCTCCACTAGCTCTTGACGTTTCCTTAGCTTGTATTTTTTATGACAAAATATGGGTTGGCGCTAACTATAGGTTACTTGAAAGTGCTGGAGCATTTTTCCAGATTCTAATTGACTCAAAATTTAAGATTGGCTACAGTTTTGACTTGTCTACAAGTAAGCTCATTCGTCACAATTATGGGACACATGAAATACTTTTGACGTATGATTTATTCTTCAAAAAAGACGGTGTCGTTTCTCCTCGTTTCTTTTAGTATCAAGAGTTTAACAAAAAAATACAGCTATGAAATCAATAATACACATCATTATAATTTGTTTTTTTCCGTTTCTCGCATCAACTCAAAACTCGAGAATGAAACATGCCGACAAAATGCATGATCAACTTGCCTTTTTCTATGCTGCTGAAGCATACGAAGATGTTTTGGAACGCTCCAAAGACTCGGCGGAAGTAAGTATAAATATTGCAGACAGTTATTACCGTTTGGGGAATGTAAAAAAAGCGGATGCTTGGTATGGGTATCTATATCGAAAATCAAAAATATCAAAAGAACAGCATATCCGGTATGCATTGTTAAAACGTCAATTAAATGATTACACCGCGTCCAATAAGCTGATCAGTGAATATGAATCGAAATACAAATCAACAGATGTTACACGAAACTTAAAAAAAGAGAACGAAACCCTTTACAAATTATCATCGATACCAAGTTTATTCGGAATAAAACAGACGCCTGATATCAATTCCGAATCTTCCGACATGGGAATTTCATTCTTTGGTAGTGATAAAGTACTAATAGCGAGCTCAAGAAAAAGCGGTATTAGAACTCGTGTTGACGGGTGGACAGGAGGACATTATTACGACATATATATCGGTAAAATGAACATACTTGGTGAGATAAAAGACCTTAGTTTGCTGAAAGGTAAATCAAAAACAAAATTCCACGATGGAACCACGTCATTTGACGTTAAAAATAACATACTATATTTTACTCGGAGTAACACCTCTTCATCGTCAAAAACAGAGAAGGGAGTAGAAATAGTTAGACTAAAAATTTATCAGGCAGAAATGGTAGATAACAAGTTTAGCTCTGTAAATGAATTACACTTCAATTCGGAATCATACTCCTGTGCTCATCCGAGCATATCAGCCGATGGTAAATTTCTATACTTCGCATCAGATATGCCTGGCGGGTATGGTGGAACAGATTTGTACCGAGTGGAAATATTTGGGGACGGTTCTTTTGGACACCCGGTAAATTTAGGTGAAAAGATAAATACTTCAAGAAATGAGTCTTTCCCCTATGTTCATCCAACCGAAAATCTATTATTCTTTGCTTCCGACGGGCATTTTGGCTTTGGTGGCTTAGATGTGTTTGTGGCAAAAATGAATCGCAGCTTAGAGATTACAAAAATTGAAAATTTGGGCACCCCTGTTAATTCAATCAGCGATGATTTTGGTTTTATTAATGACAGTGACCAAACTATGGCCTTTCTTTCCTCTAACAGAGAAGGAGGAAAAGGGAGTGATGACATTTATGCCTTCACTCAGATAGCTCCGATTCGAAGTACTTCAGTGATAAATGGCAATGTTACGAACATAATCTCCAAAGATAAAATTCAAGATGCCCATGTTATCGTTCAAAATTTAAACGGTGATTTAATTGACTCTGTTCAAACAGATGAAGATGGAAACTTTAGTGTTTTTCTTGATGATTACGCTGAGGATATCATTCTCAAATGTAGTGCACCACAATACAATAACACTGAGAAAGTGATCGTTAACATTCCCAATACATCAGAATACAATGAAGACATCAGTCTAATGCCAATTATTGATTACTACTTAACAGGTATTGTGAGAGAGAAATCATCAAAAAAACCATTGGAAGAAGTTCACATCAAAGTGACTTCAAATTATGACAAAGAACTCAATCTTTCAAGTAATACTGCTGGGAAATTCAGTTCTGAGATTCTTGAATACTGCACATATAACGACACCGCTGAATTTTATCTAGTTGTTGAAAAGGAAGGATACATTACTAAATCCATTGAAGTATCTAAAATACTTGATGTTGATCCTCAAATAGCTGCAAACGGTGAATTACCAATAGAACTGACAAAAATAGATTTAGGAAAAACAGACTTAGGAGAAGTGTTGAATCTTTCACCCATCTATTTTGATTACGACAAGTACGATGTCCGGCCTGATGCAGCAATTGAGTTAGATAAAGTTGTCAAGATTATGAAAGAAAATCCGAAAATGGTAATTGAACTAGGATCACATACTGATTCGAGAGGAAATGACAATTACAATCTTAGTCTGTCTGACAAAAGAGCCAAAGCATCTGCTGCTTATATTATCTCTCAAGGAATCGATAAACAACGGATCACTGGTAAAGGATATGGAAAACGCAAATTAAAACATGCTGATAAGGAGATTAGTAAGGCCGATTCTCAAGAAGAAAAAGAACGTCTTCATGAACTAAATCGGAGAACTGAATTTATTATTGTAAAAATGAAATAGCAACAGATAAGCATATAAAAAGCTGTAAATTAAGCACCTAAAAATACTTGTTTGCAGCTTTTTTATATGCTCAAAATTGTTTTTTTAAAGTCAATTTCCTATTTTTGCTAGGAACGCGCAACACTTTACAACATGACTGAGACGATAAGCCCCCAAATTTGCACCATCATATTTGAAGATAATTCTGAAAGCATTGACAATTTATCTAAAATATTAGAGAGAGATAATCAAGTAACAACTTTGGGAGTAGTTAAAAATGAGAATGAGCTTATCCAATTAATACAAAATGAAATACCAAGCTTTCAACAACCAATTTTACTCTTGGTTAATGATTTGTTATTTGATCGATTAAGTTTGGAACTCGTCCTAAAACTACATGATTACAATCTCTACACTGTTATTATTACAGCTAACTTAGACGAAGCATATATTCTATTTCGTCTCAAAGTAAATAACTACTTACAACTTCCAATTACATCGACAAAATTCCAACAATTACTCTTAGATTTCAAACGATATGTGCTTGTATTTAATATAACAGACAACTTTCATCAAAACTATGCCTACTATCAAACTCCTGAGTTTAACAATATCATCTCAGTTCCTTCCACTAATAGAGTGGATTTAATAAAGACCGATGCAATTATATATCTTCAATCACAGGGTAAATATTCCTCATTTTTTCTTGAAGATAGACAATCCATTTTGAGTTGTAAAAATTTGGGTGAATTTGAATCAATTCTGACTCCAAAAGATTTCATTAGAATTCACCACTCCTATATAGTTAATGCTCAACACATAAGATACATTGACAAGAATCATGGTTGGTCTTGTATATTGTCAAATGACGCCAGTATTCCTATTTCAAGACGTAAACACGATGAAATTACTTCCCGATTTAAATTTTAATCCACAACCTGCAATACTCTTAAGTCAAAGAATATCGTTTCATTAGGCTTTACCAAGTCGTGATTCCCTTTTACGCCATAAGCATGTTTACTCGGAATTCTAATCCACAACTTATCACTTAATTTTGCTTTTGAAAGACCGATATTGAGACCAGGAAGGTTATTTCCTCCACCAATTTTAATCTTAAAAGGTTCTCCCGATTTAAACGAATTATCATATCGCGGAGTAGATTCGGAGTACGCAAAATAATCTATAAGAACCTCTTCCCCAGTTTTCAAATCAGGTTGATCTGCACCTCTATTAATCACCCAAACCTCAACTCCATCTTCAACATAATCAGGCTTTTTGATTGAGTGAATTTTTAACTTTACAATGTTATCTGAATTAGGAGGCACTAAATTCGGAATCCCTTTCTCTCCGCGAGCGTACTTGGCAGGGAGGAAAACATTCACTTCATCTCCCTCACGCAAATGAGGCATTACAAGATCCCATCCCTTTGTTTGTAAATTCCATCCAACCATAAAAGGTATGGGTTTACCTAACTTTTCATTTGTATCAAAAGTTTTGCCATCAGTCAGTTTACTTTTATAGTCTATCATGACCACATCATTCTTCTTGACTTTGTTTCCTTCACCTTTAGTTAGGTATACGATATAAACACCATTGTCCAAATGCAGTGTATCGATAGGTTCATCTATTTCCGCATCAATAATTTCAGTTATCACTCCTGCGCTATCCGATTGCGTGCTCTCATTATCATCAAGGTTATACGAATCATCAGATTCTTTTTCAACGCCAGACATGTTACATGCGCTAACCAATACACAAGTAATCATCAAAACAGTAAACCTCATCATTCTTTTATCCCTATTAAATGTATATCAAAAACAACTGTTTCTAAAGGTGGAATCTTATCCATATCACCAACCAATCCATGAGCAAGATGGCTAGGGATAATGAATTTAGCCTTATCTCCTACGCGCAAATATTTAATCCCTTCTTGCAATCCACTCTCCACTTGGCTTCTATCAATCAAAAAAGTTTCAGCACCAGTTGAATCAGAAGAATAACAAACCGTACCATCCAGCAAACTAATAGTAAAATTGACAGTAGCATACATCCCTGTACGGGCTGAATCACCATCTCCCTCTTCGTATTTCATATAGCGCAAACCTGTACCTGTTTCTATCATATCCCAATTTGGACGGCGTTCAAGGTATTTATCAATATAATATTCCTCTTCTTCAGACCACATCTTATTTAATTCTACAGACTGCTCTTTTGTCCAATTCACTGGCTTTTCTTTCTCCTCATCAGTACAAGAGAAGAAAATAAAAGTTAATAAAAGGAACACTATCACATTGCTACTTTTCATCTTCTAATGCTTTTTTAAACAGTTTTACGGCAGATTCTATTGGTAAATCATGTCGTCCACCTGCTGCAAATTTATGACCACCACCTTCAAAGTATTGCGATGCCAATTCATTAATTTCATTTCCTTCACCTTTAGCTCGGAAAGATATCTTAACATATCCTTCACTTTCAGAAAAATACGCAGCACGTTGAATTCCAACAATAGAAAGAGCGGTGTTCACCAACCCTTCAGTATCCCCTTTTCTGTAATTGTATTTTTTGAGTTCTTCTTCAGTCAAATAAATAACAGCTGTTTTATATTCATCCCAAATTTCCATCTTTTCTGAAAGTGCATATCCCCGAAGACGAATTCTATCTAAGGTATTTGTGTCATACACATTCTCATGCACTTCATTGTGTTTCACACCTGCACGAATCAATTTTGCAATCATTTCATGCGTATCAGGTGAAGTCGATGGAAAACGAAACGAGCCAGTGTCTGTCATTATCCCACAATAAAGCGGGGTCCCAATTAAGGCATTCAACTTTTTCTCTTCTCCCATTGCGATTATCATTTCACCGATCATTTGTGAAGTTGAACAACAGCTTGGGTCGGAAAAAGAAAGCTGGAAAAAATTCTCCTGAGGTTTTTCATGATGGTCAATCATTATCTTTCTACCTTGAGCCTCTTCAAGTCCAGGCTGCATATCATGTCCCACTCGATTGGAACCATTGAAATCGAGACAAAAAATCAAATCAGCTTTAGATAACATTTCACGTGCTATTTCATTGTCTTGCTGCCAACTTTTAATTTCTGAAGCACCTTCCATCCACATTAAAAAATCAGGTGCAGGATCTGGGTGGCATACTTTTGAATCGTAACCTATCTCACTTAAAAAATGGTGCAATCCAAGTGAGCTACCTACTGAGTCCCCATCAGGTGACTTATGCGAAACAATCACAATGTTAGTTGCTTGACCGAGTTCTTTTCTAATTCCTTGTACACTGGACGCGTTAAATATGCTCATGAATGGTGGTATTACCTTTACTATTTTGTCCAAAAATAGCTATTCTCGTTGTAATAACGGTTTATTGTGCTCTTTGTTACTACCATTGGAAAAAATGGTTTCTTCTAAAAAAAAATATTAAATCCTTACTTTTGAATACTTTGACTGGTATAAAATGGATAAAATTAGGCTAAATAATGACACACTCTATACGGCAAATGTATTATTTTATCGAAAAAACTTATCCAATTTTTCATTTTTTTAAAAAAAATAGAATACTTTTACTCCAAATTAATCACATTAAATTTTGAAAAAAATGAAAAAATTATTTATTCTAGGTTTGTCAGTGATGTTAGTATCAGGTGCAATTGTTTCTTGTTCAAAAACATCAAAAGGGAAAATGTCTAATGACTGGAAGGTTGATAGCTGGAAATCTACAACTACTGACACAGACGATGATGGTGATGTAAACGTAAGTACTGTTTCACATAATGGAGCAACAATTACTATGACAAATAGTTACACGCCAAATGGTGGGGCTACAACTACTAGTACTGCAACTGCTACTTTGAATGCACACACTTATGTTATTTCTAAAGACGGTACATGGTCAAGTGAATTCGATGTGACTTCTACAGAAGAATTTACTGTTTTTGGTGTTGATTATGTTGTTGTAACAAATCAAAAAACAACTTCGTCAGGTTCATGGAATTTCTTAGGAACAGTTGATGAGTTCAAAAAGAATGAAAGAGTTATCTTCCATACTTTAGACACTAAAGTTACTACAACTGAAACTGAAACTGCGACTTCAGGTGGTACTTCAACTACAGAAACTACAACAAGTACTTCATCAAATACTTATGCTGATGGTCAATCTTCAGAAGTATTTATTGTTGTAGAGTCTAAAAACAAAGAACTTCAACTTAAAACAGAAGAAAGCAATACATCAACAAACACTTCAGGTGGAAGCACTTCAACTAACACTTCAACAGGTGGTACTGAAATGACACTTTCTGAAATGTAGTCTTTAAAACATTTTTTAATGAAAAAAGGTGAATAGTTAACTATTCACCTTTTTTTATGCTTTAAACTCTACAAAAACATTAAACTAATTTCTTCATTTCTTCTCTAATTGCTTGCTTCAAATCCTCTGAAACATTTACCAAGGGTAAGCGCATATAGTCTTCCATAATACCTCTATACACAAGCGCTTCTTTAATTCCTCCAGGATTACCTTCAGCAAAAAACAGTTTTGTAATATGTAACAATTCGTAGTGAAGTTTACGCGCTACAATTAAGTCATCTTCTAGAGCAGAATGAACCATCTTGCCAAACTTTTCAGGAAGTCCGTTTGAGACAACAGAAATCACTCCATCTCCTCCACATGCGATTATAGGTAGAGTCAACGCATCATCACCAGAAAGCAATAAGAAATCACTTGGCTTGTTTTTAATGATTTCCATTATCTGCTCCATATTCCCTGAAGCTTCTTTCATTGCTACAATATTTGAAATTTCAGCTAAACGAAGCGTTGTTTCAGGCAATACATTTGAAGCTGTTCTTCCAGGTACATTATAAAGGATGATTGGCAAGTCTGTTGATTCAGAAAGGTGTTTATAGTGCTGAAAAATTCCTTCTTGAGTTGGTTTGTTGTAGTATGGTGATACCGACAAAATTCCATTTACAATTGAAGTGTCTACTTCTTTCAACTTAGCAGCTACTTCCATTGTATTATTCCCACCAACACCGTAAACGATAGGTAAACGCTTATTGTTCGCCTCAGCAACTGCTTCCAACACCTGTTGCTTCTCAGCAGCCGAAAGCGTAGGTGATTCACCAGTAGTTCCTTGAACTACCAAAAAATCAGTCCCCCCTTCAATTTGAAATTCAACTAATCTCTTTAATGATTCAAAATCAATTGAAAAGTCTTTATGAAATGGCGTAACTAAAGCAGTTCCAACACCTTTGAATTGTTGCATAATAATCTATTTTGTTAAATATTTCTGTAAAACGTTCAATTGGTCTTGCAAATTTGCTGAATCTTTAAGTAAAACCACATCAAAAGCTTCAAAATCTTCTGCAAAACCTATTTTTAAACGACTTGGAGAATTCTTCAATACTTTTTTCACTTTCTCTGGTAGATCTTTAATGAAAACAACGAATGCTTCGTATTCATTCTCAAAAAATTGTTTAATATGTGAATTTCTCATTTTTCCCAACATTGAAAAGTCGGTGTGGTTCCACTCACTTGCACCTCTCACGTAATTTTTGTCTTTTGCTCTACTTTTATTGCCATTCCAATATAAGTAATCAATGACTAAATCAGGGTTTCTTTCTTTAAGCGACATCGTGTACAATCTAAATTCTTGTTCATCATCACCTTCTAATAATGGCAACAAGAACAAGATTCCTCTCCACTCTTTCAATGCTGAAATATTCATCATGCTCGTCCAATTAATTTGAGAAATTCTTGTTCATTTAATATCGCAACACCTAGTTTTGTCGCTTTCTCCAACTTAGCAGGCCCCATATTATCACCTGCAACAACATACGTTGTTTTTGCAGAAATCGAACTTACATTTTTACCTCCATTATCTTCAATAAGCTGCTTCAATTCATCTCGACTTACAGATTCGAACACTCCAGAAACTACAATTGAAGTTCCTTCTAGTGTATTTGACGCAAGTTCTTTTACTTCTGCCTCAAACTGTAAACCACTCGTTCGTAATCGTTGAACTACTTCTACATTTTCTGGTTGTTGAAAATGATACTGAATGCTCATCGCTATTTTCTCGCCAATCTCATCAACTGCAATTAATTCATCAAAAGTTGCTGCCATCAATTTTTCGATTGAACCAAAAGCTTTTGCCAGTTTTTTAGCAACTGTTTCGCCTACAAATCGAATTCCAAGTGCAAACAAGACGCGCTCAAATGGAACTTGCTTACTTTGCTCAATTCCTTCTAGCAAGTTATTCACCGATTTATCTGCCATTCTATCTAGTTCGACAACTTCATCAAATTTGAGTTGGTAAATGTCCGCTACATTGCGAATCAACCCTTTATTGAACAGTAATTCGATCGTTTCAGCTCCCATTCCATCAATATCCATTGCTTTTCGACTGATGAAATGCTCCATACGACCTTTTATTTGGGGTGGGCAACCCAATTCATTTGGGCAAAAATGCTGTGCTTCACCTTCACGTCGGATGAGCTGAGTCTGACATTCGGGACACGCGTGAATAAATTCAACCGAAGAAGAACTTACATCGCGCAATTCAGTATTTACTCCTACAATTTTTGGAATAATTTCTCCCCCCTTCTCCACATAAACGACATCACCCAAATGCAAGTCTAATTTTTCAATTTGATCGGCATTGTGAAGTGAAGCTCTTTTCACCGTTGTTCCACCAAGTGACACGGGTCTTAAATTGGCAACAGGAGTAATCGCTCCTGTGCGTCCAACCTGAAAATCAACAGACTCCAGAACGGTTTCTACACGTTCTGTTTTAAATTTGTACGAAATTGCCCAACGAGGAGATTTGGCAGTGAATCCCAAATTTTCTTGTTGGTTATAGCTATTGACTTTAATTACTACGCCATCAATTTCAAATGGAAGTTCATTTCGCTGTTTATCCCAGTAGTGAATGAAATCCATGATTCCTTTTATTGAATCACATTTTTCAATGTATCTATCTTTAAGTGATGGGATTTTAAACCCCCATTTACCTGCGTGTAAAACCATTTCATAATGACCTTTCTCTATCTTATCTGCACCATAGACTCCATAGAGAATACAATCCAGTCCACGGTCAGCGACGATACGTGAGTCTTGCATTTTCAAGGTGCCTGACGCAGTATTTCGAGGATTTGCAAACAAAGGTTCACCTAACTCCTCTCGCATGTTATTCAATGCATGAAAATTTGCAAGCGGAAAAAATATTTCTCCTCTAATTTCAAAATCAGATGGAAAATCAGCTGAAAGTTGAAGTGGAATGGTTTTGATTGTGCGCACATTGGAAGTAATATCCTCGCCTTGAGAGCCGTCACCTCGAGTAACTGCTTGTGCCAGTTTACCGTCTATATAGCGAATTCCGATAGCTACCCCATCATACTTTAATTCACACACATATTCTAAATCGCCTGGAATCAATTTTTTCAATCGACCTTCCCACTCTACAATTTCTTCTTCTGAATATGTATTTGAAAGAGAAAGCATAGGGAAACGATGCACCACAGAAGGGAATTTTTTGGTGATATCTCCACCCACCCTTTTTGTTGGACTGTTGGCATCTGCAAATTCAGGATGACTTGCCTCCAAAGCTTGTAATTCTTTGAGGAGCATATCAAAATCATAATCCGAAATTTCAGGTTCAGACTTGACATAATACAAATAGTTATGATAATTGAGTACTTTAGTGAGTTCCTCAATACGATTTTTAGCCTGCTCGTCTGTCATAGTTTATTCGAATACTTTATCGAAGTATGAAATTACGTATTTTCAGCGAAAACCATCCTGTTTTTACCCTGTAAATCCGTCAACACCCTAACGTGGATAAACCCAAGATTTGAGAAAACATTCATCGTCTCGTTTGCCAAGTCCTCATGTATTTCTACGGCTATAATTCCATTTGGATTAAGCATTTTTTGAGCGTACTCTCCAATTTTTTCATAAAAAACAAGCGGCTCAACATCTTCAACAAACAATGCAATATGCGGTTCATAACCGAGTACATTCTCATCCATTTGAAATTTATCTTTCATTGGAATATATGGAGGATTTGAAACAATTACATCCCAAGTCTCTTTATGTAAATTAGATGAGTCAGAGATTTTTAGAATATCTTCCAGGTGAAACTCAACTTCAAGGTTTCTTAAATCAGCATTCTCTTTAGCCAAACTCAAGGCATCTTGCTCTACATCAACTCCCACAACCCTCGCTGATGAGACAAGAGACTTCAATGCTAAAGCGATACAGCCCGAGCCAGTACAAAGGTCAATGATTGTAGGAGAATTGATTTCTTTACGTTTTATCTCTTCTGTTAATGCGTAGACCAATTCTTCTGTTTCAGGGCGAGGAATAAGTGCTCGTTTATCAATTTTCAGTTTCAGTTCACAAAATTCAGTCTGACCCAAAATATACTGAATTGGCTCACCTGTCAAGAGTCTTTTTACTACATCACGAAAAAAAAGCAAATCGGATTCGCTCAGTCCATCATTTTTATTCAGCATTAAATCTGTTCGAGAAAAAGCGAGGCGCTTTTCGAAAGCTAGCCATTGAATCAATCGAATTTCTGTATCACTAAAAGAATCAGCAAGACGCTTTTTCATGTAGTCTAAGCAAGCAGCGACAGAATTTTCTTGTACAAACATAAAAAAACGCTCATTCAATTAGTGAATGAGCGTTCAAAGATATTGAATTATGGTGAATTATTCTCTAACTAAGTGTATGAAGCCATGCAAGTCATAAACTGTACCATCTGCTCCAACTGCATTTATGTTATAAAAATAAACTCCTTCTAACTGATCACCTCCATCCCACTGAAAATCGGGAGTATTAAATACTTCAAGGACATTTCCCCATCTATTTACAATTGAACATGTCAAGCTTGTGATATTCTGGTAATTGACCAATTGGAAATAATCATTAACTCCATCACCGTTAGGTGTAAACATATTGGGAACATTAATATACGAGTCTGCTTCTACCACAATTACCATTGTGGCAGTATCTGAGCATAAACTACTGTTCGCAATAAGCGTTATAGTATATTCACCTTTAGGGTTAAAAGTATAACTTGGATCGGATTCGGATGAGGTATCACCATTTCCAAAAGTCCAAGAATAACTAGTTGCATTTTCACTATTGTTATCAAATTGAACAAACAAAGGAGCCTGACCAGTAGTCGGATTTGCAGTAAAAGAAGCAAGAACACTATCCTGTACAATTATCGACTGATCATACGATATTGAACAACCGTTTGCTCCCATTACCATTAATTCATAATCTCCAGGTAAAAGACCACACATATTGTCTTGAGCTACAAAAGTTACCCCATTATCAAAGCTATACGTTAGAGGTGCAATTCCACCAAAGGCATCAATACTTACACAACCTGTATCGCCAGGGCAATCAGGTTGAATAACTTCAACTAAGAAGAGCTGAGGAAGAGTACCTGGAATTAATGTGACTTGAGTTGAAGCAACACAACTTGAAGCATCCATTACTTGAATATTATACGTTGTACCAGACAAACCTGTGAATATATTACCCGACTGGAATGTTGTTCCATTATTGATACTGTATTCGTATGGCTCAGTACCTCCTGAAAGAATAATCTCTATTTGACCGTCAATCGTACCACATGAAGGATTTGTCACAATGATATCTTCAATTATAGGTGAATTAGGGTTAATTAAAGAAACTGAAGTAGTAGAAGCACAACCTTGATTATTTGAAACAATAATATCATAAGTACCTACACCTAAATTTGAGAAATTTCCAGTTCCTTGAAAAGATGAACCACCATTAATTGAATATTGAAATGGCGCATCATCCCCGCTTGCTGTAATTGTAATTGATCCATCACTAGCCGCACATGAAGGATCAGTTGTCGCTATATTATCTATTGTAGGAGAAATTGAATTTTCAAGAGTAAAATTTTGAGTTATCTCACATCCATTTATATCCCGAACAATAACAGTGTAATTATCTGCTTGTTGATTAGGAAAATTGATTAAACTAGTGAATGTATTTCCGCCATCAATACTAAATTGATATCCACCTGCTCCACCCGAAGCAACAAATTGAAAAGATCCAACCCCTTGATTATTACAATCTTCAACCATATTGACATTTACTGAAATCAAAGAAGGTGTGTTGACTACTATAGGCATATCTTGAACACAACTATTTGGTCCATTCACAGTCACCGTATAGTTTCCAGATGGCAAATCAGTTGCTGTAGCGCCAGTCTGACTTAAAGGATCATTCCATTGATATGTATAATCCACTTCATTAACAACCCCGTCCACCATCACAGTAGCTTCACCATCTTCAGTACCATTACATGAAGTGCTTGTCACATTAGAAGAAAAGGATGGTGCAGGAGATAGAGTAACGTCATCTGAATAAGTAGACCCATCACAAAGCGCAACTTGAACAGTATATGTAGTCGGCACTGTGGGAGTTACTTGAATTGAATCTCCATATCCAATAATAGTAGCACCTTCAAACCACACAACACCGCTTGGTACAAATGCAGTACTCTCGTTTGTTGTAGTCCATTGAGTTGAATTTCTTCCAGGCGCAACAAATGCTATAGTCCCTGCATTATTATGCACACCTTGAGTTCCTGTTCCGCCAGCCCAAGCAAGGCAATTTGGTTTGTTTGTTAAGTGATTTTCAATTAAACCTGTCGTTTCATGAATTACAATTTGAAATGATCCGTAAGTAGTAGTACAAGAGAACATAGGTACGTTATCCCAACTCACAACAAGTCTACGATTTGGAGCTACCCCAACAGTTTGGTATCTAACCGCACCACCAATACCTGGATGCCAATCTTGCCAAGGTCCCATAATACAGTTCTTAGGCACATTAGCAGCTGTGTTTGGAATTGTTGCAGAAGTATAAGATGTTGTTTGGCCTGGACTAAAGCTTATCCAACCATTTGAACCAATATAAAACTGAGTATATGTATTACCCAAAAAACAAAAAGTAAAACCAATAGGTAAAGCTCCAGATACTGCATCATCGCTCAAAGCAACTTGAGTTCCTGCGTAAGCTTCAGGCACATATGGTATATTCGTGAAAGTATACGACTCTGTACCAAACGAACCAGTAACATCAGCATATAGAGAATATGTTGAGTTAAAACAACCTGAAGGAGGTGTAACATCAATCGCTACTTGTCCAATAGCTGATGTGGTAAATAAGAATAATAGAACATATAGTGAATTCTTCATGATGATGATTTTTATATTTATTAATAAAGCCAGCTTGATAAAATGCTATTCTATTAATGTTGAAATAGCATACACATCAATTTGCTCATTCTCTACCATGCATTTATCTACCCCCAAAAAAATCAGTATTTTCGTCAAATATTGAGGGTTTGTTCCTTCTAAAAACTGTAATGTTAATTCTTGTAAATTAGTGTCTTTCGAGCTAACACTGTACCCAACTTCTTTTGCTAAAGGATCCAGTTTACTTTTTACTTCTGACAATTGTGAACTATTCAAAGACAAGATAAATTCTGAAGTTATTTTGCTTTCTGAAACCTGCCAAATATCTGATCTATTTTCGTAAACAGCAGTACTGTTTTGAGCTAATACAATTATCGACATTAAACTAGCTATAGCAACCAAAAATAACTTTTTCATAATTCAAATTTTAATATACTATAGACGTAGTAAACCATAAAATAGATGCATGAAAGAGCACAAAAAAAAATAGCACCCGATAGTTAATCGAGTGCTATTCAAATTACACGAATTATCTTACTTTACAATCTCATCTAACTTAAAACTTTCACCATCAATTATTACATCTGAAATCCCAATCATTTCAAAAATACTAATAGCATAATCAAAATCCTTTTCAGGTTTATAATAGATAATCACATTGTATTTCCCTTCAGCTACCACTTCTTGTTTAAACTTAATATGTTCATACATTGGACTAGTAATACTTTCGATTTCTGCCATTCTTTCTTTTGAAACTTCCAATACGAATTGTGATGACTTAGATTTTGCGTCTTCTGAAAATACAAATTCTTTTGACTTAAACTCAGCGGTAACACTTTGTCCAAACGAGCATATTGCTGTTAGGGCAAAAAAAGCAATCATAAATACTTTATTCATTTTCTTGTAATTTACTTATTAATACTATTTTCTAACTAATTGAACAAACCCATGTTTCTCAATTTCTTTTCCGTTTAACGTTTCTGTTGTAACTCGATAGAAATATACACCTTCGACAGAAACCTTGCCAGAAGCATCTTTACCGTCCCATTTAAAATCTGGCTCATTAAACTCGTTAATTTTATTACCCCATCTGTTAAAGATCACAATATTAAAATTCTCAAGTCCTTGAAATTCCACCAACTGAAAAAAGTCATTTACACCGTCACCATTAGGTGTAAACACATTTGGCACGTCTAAATCACAAACAATAAATTGAACTGAAGCAGTATCAGAATGAGAACCACATGAATTTGACACAGTCACTATGTAATTTCCTGACTCAGAAACTTGAATCATATCACCTGTCTCTCCTGTATTCCAAGTATAATTTGAATTCTGAGGGTAATTAAGTGCATAAATATCAAACACCTCTCCGCTACACAATAGAGAATCAAGTACTTGAGTCCATGGATGTCGATTAAATTCGACATAAGTTGTATCAGAATCATTACATACTGTTTCAGAATACACTAATCCATATGTACCAATACCTGTATATGCTACAATAGTATTGACACTATCCGATCCAAAAGAGATGTTAGTTCCCCCAATTACTGACCATGCTCCAGAGTTCACTCCAGTATTCATCCCCATATAAAGAGTATCGCTACAAACCAAACCATAATCTGATAAGATTATTTTTTCCTGAGTATCAATTGTAAATGTAGTGTCATTTTCACAACCAAAAACATCTAGCTTAGATACGGTGTATGTACCATCAGATAAGTAGTTAGAAAACTGAGCATCAAGTATAGGATCAGCTAAGCCCCATGTAATCGAGACATAATCTGTTGAGTCTGACAAAAATAAAAATTCAGTTTCATCGGGTGGGCAGATATAAAAATCTGAATCGAAGTTAAATGGTCGAATTTCAGCAAATGCAATGGTTGTAGTATCTGCGTCATTACAATTATTTTCTGAATATATTAAAGTGTAAATTCCTGGATTCTGAACAGTTATTAAAGTATTTATATCATCAGATTGGAAATCTATTCCCAAAGGAGAGTCTATTGTGCTCCATTGTCCTATCGAAGGTCCAGTGTTAGTAGTCATTTCATAAGAATCCATACAATATGTCGAGTAATCGTCTAATATAATTTCAGCTTGTGTATCTATTGTAATAACAGTATCTCTTGTACAGGTATTAGTATCAACTAAACTAAGATTATAAATCCCTTCATCTAGATAATTAGAATAACTTGTATCATCATCAGGATCTGCCAATCCCCAAGTAATTGATGTCAAAGCCAAAGAATCTTCAACATACATAAATGTACCACCCACCAAATCTGGACAAACAAAAGGTATCCCTTGCAAATTAAAATAAGCAGGCTCATATATTTCAAAATCTGCTTCAACACGTTTATAACAACCATTTAGGCTGACTGTTACCCCAAATGTTCCAGATTCTGTAATTGTATTACTAGGTAGTCCTGTAAAATCATCCCAAACATAAGTATCAAATGGCCCATTAAGTACTGAAACCTCAATAGAATCACAAGATGTAAAAGGCAAAGATAGTTCAGGATCCAGAGCACCAAGAGCAAAGTCAGTTATTTCAATTACAAAATTGATTGTAGTTACGCCAACAGGAACACCATCATCTGTAGCTGTAATACTCACATTATGATATCCTACGTTTGCAATATCACCAATTGCCCTTATAAGAACAGTTGCTGTATTACCATCCTGTTGGTCAACAACAAAAATATCTGGATTCCCTCCATTGTTAAAAGTAAGCGTGGTTGTTTGATCAAGCTCTGGACTTAAAAAATTAAAGATAAAGTCAGCTGTATCACCAATCGCACATATCCTAAAAGTATCACATGCTGCTACCCCAGATGCGATTGGAGGGACATTTGTAGCATTACAAATGTTAAAATAAAATGTTTTGTTATCTAGCCAACTAATTCCTGACGGAACATTGGCCCCATTGTAATCTGTTCCTGGATGATCAAATCGACCTATTTGAAAGAAGTCAGTATTATTCCCTCTATTTGCTCCTACAGTCGCAGGAACTCCATCAAATCCATTAACTCCAGATGAAGCAGAACCAGTTGTCCATTGCATATCGCCATAGCAAAAAGCAATATTCCCTCCATCAGGTACGGCAGGATCGGTTCCATCTGTTAAAATCAATTGAAAAGTATTCGTTTTATCTGTTTGCATATTATAATATCCGACATTCTCCCAATTGACATAAATAGCGGTAGGTGTAATTTTATACCAAACTTCACCTATTCCTCTTGTATCCACATCTCCCCAAAAAGGAGCAACCATAACGTTACCATTTGAAGGGAATGCATTAGCTGAAAAAGCAGCAATAGGTCCTTCAAAACTTACATTTCCATTATTATTAATGTGTAATGTCGTTCTCTGCTCACCATAAAAACAAAATTGAAAAGGAAGATTGATCATCGCTGAAGATTGATCATCGTTTGGTTGCATTGCCAACGTATATGTAGCATCTGGTTCCTGATAACAATCGCAATTGCCATTTCTCGAATTACCATTCATTAACACATCTGGGTTAATCTGAATATTATCCTCGTTAAGTATTACTGGTTGTATCTGAACTTGATCCAACGTTCCTGCCAATTTTCTATTTTGATACTCTTCCGAGTCTACTACAACTGTTTCTTGTGCAAATAAACATGAAAATAGTAAAATTGAAAAAGTTGATGCTATGCTTTCTTTACTGATATATTTTCTTAAATTCATTGGGATATTGTTTAAAACTCAACTATAAATGATTACTTTTTTTCGTTTTGAATAACGCTAAAAAACTAACTTTGCACAAATCTAAAGATAAAATTTGATTTATGCATACTTCAGAAATTCAACGAATCGCTTCGCAAGTTAGACGAGATATTGTGAGAATGGTTGCAGCAGTTAACTCAGGACACCCAGGTGGCTCTCTTGGTTGCACGGACTTTTTAACGACCTTATACTTTGATACAATGGCAGTTAACCCTGATAAATTTGATATGAACGGGGTCAATGAAGATATTTTTTTCTTGTCAAATGGACATATCTCTCCAGTAATCTACAGCGTTCTTGCAAGAAGAGGTTATTTTGATGCTTCCGAATTGGCAACTTTTCGAAAACTGAGTAGTAGACTTCAAGGTCACCCAAGTGTAGACAAAGGGTTACCTGGAATTAGAATGGCCTCAGGATCACTTGGTCAAGGTTTATCCTGCGGAATCGGTGCTGCACTTTCTAAAAAATTGAATAACGACAAGAGTATTGTATACACGTTACATGGTGACGGTGAACTTCAAGAAGGCCAAATTTGGGAGGCAGCTATGTATGCAGCAGCTAACAAAGTTGACAATTTAATTGCAACTATAGATTATAACGGTCGTCAAATTGATGGTGATGTGGAAAACGTTCTGTCTCTTGGAAACTTGGCACAAAAATGGATAGCTTTTGGTTGGGATGTTCTTGAAATGGACGGACACAATATTGACGAAATTAAATCCACTTTGGCAAAAGCAAAATCGATGTTAGGAAAAGGAAAACCTGTTATTATTATAATGAAAACTGAAATGGGTCAAGGTGTTGACTACATGGTAGGCTCTCATAAATGGCACGGTGTAGCTCCTAATCCCGAACAACTTGAAAATGCT
This sequence comes from uncultured Flavobacteriales bacterium, assembly GCA_964447015.1. Lineage (GTDB taxonomy): Bacteria > Bacteroidota > Bacteroidia > Flavobacteriales_D > Crocinitomicaceae > Wandonia. Next base: position 9,877 of record CAYUQU010000015.1, on the reverse strand, counting down.
TTAGGTCAACTTGAAGAAACATTGGGAGATTATTAATACATGCGTAAACTCATTTTATTCATATTGTTTTTTACGGTTTTCAACCCGTCCTGGTCTCAAAAAGAGGAATTAACACGTATCCTTTTTGTTTTTGACGCCTCCAATAGTATGAATGCAAAATGGGATGAATCCACTCGAATCTCGATAGCTAAAGAATTATTAATCAAAGCTGTTGATAGTTTAAAAGGTGTGCCAAATGTCGAGTTGGCTTTGAGAATTTACGGTCACCAGTCACCTATTACACCTACATTCCAAGATTGTGAAGATACAAAATTGGAAATTCCTTTTGCTCCAAATAATCACGATCGTATTAAAGGCAAAATTCGCGGTGTGGTGCCAAAAGGAACTACACCAATTGCAAGAAGTCTTGAGGCTTCTGCAGGTGATTTTCCAGATAGGAATGCGCGCAATGTTATCATACTAATCACTGATGGAATAGAAGCATGTGATAACGACCCATGTATTATTGCAGACAAACTCCGTGCAAAAGGTATTTCAATTCGACCATTTGTAATAGGTCTTGGTATTGATATGGAATACCTTAATCATTTTGATTGTATAGGAACGTATCTCGATGCAAATAGCAAATCATCATTTGCCAATGTACTGTCAACGGTAATCAATAGCGCACTAATCTCAACAACTGTTCAGGTAAATTTAAATGACATACACGGACAACCTTCGGAAACGAATGTTACGTATAATCTATATAAATCAGGTACGAAAATTCCATTGTATTCATATACACACACGTTCAATAAACACAGGCTTCCAGATACTATTGTAATCAATGACAAAATCACTTATGACATTGAGGTGTTTACCACTCCTGTTGTGCGTAAAAGTGGAATAACTTTGAAGCGAAACACTCATAACATTATTGAAGTTGATGCGCCAAGAGGCACTCTCCACATTCGTTTTTCTAATGCACTTCGCGACTATCCTGTTCAAACAAGAATCATGGAACACGGAAAAGGCAAAACATTGAATGTGCAGGAAATGAATCAGGTTGATGCCTACATCGTTGGTAAATACGACCTAGAAATTATGACTTTGCCTCGTATCTACAAAACTGTGGATATCAATCAAAGTAGTAAAGAGACTGTTAATATTCCAGCACCTGGAATATTTAACTACAGAACAACAACTCGCATTTCAGCACAAATTTTCGTCATACATGATAATGGCGAAATGGAATGGGTTGCAAACATTGATGACCAATCACAATCGGGGACATGGAATTTACAACCTGGGAATTATAGAATGGTTTTTCGTCCATTTAATGCAATGAATACGTTGCACACAGATAAAAAAGATTTTAGAATATTATCCAATAAAACAACTTCATTAAATTTTTAAGTAATATGCAAGAGTTTGAAATTTTTGGCAATAAAGACACTCGTTCAGGTTTTGGTGAAGGTCTTTTGGAAATTGGGAAAAAGAACCCTAACGTTGTCGCACTTTGTGCAGACTTAACTGGATCACTTAAAATGAATGCTTTTGAAGATGAGTTTCCTGAACGCTTCTTTCAGGTTGGAATTGCCGAAGCAAACATGATGGGTATTGCAGCAGGAATGACAATCGGTGGTAAAATACCGTATACTGGAACTTTCGCAAACTTCTCGACAGGTCGAGTATATGATCAAATTCGCCAATCAATTGCATATTCTCAAAAGAATGTAAAAATTTGTGCTTCTCACGCTGGATTAACGCTAGGTGAAGATGGTGCCACTCACCAAATTCTTGAAGACATTGGGTTGATGAAAACTCTTCCTAACATGACTGTTATTGTACCTGCTGACTTCAATCAGACAAAACAGGCTACAATTGCAATTGCTGATCATGAAGGTCCAGTTTACTTAAGATTTGGCCGTCCGTCTGTTCCGATTTTTGTAAAGCCTGATGCGAAATTTGAAATTGGCAAAGCGGATGTCTTGACTGAAGGTACTGATGTAACGATTATTGCTTGCGGTCACCTTGTTTGGAAATCTATCGAAGCAGCTCAAGAACTTGCTAAAAAAGGAATTTCCGCTGAAGTAATTAACATGCATACGATTAAACCACTAGATACCCAAGCAATTTTGAAATCTGTAGCTAAAACAGGGTGTGTGGTGACTGCTGAAGAACACATGCGCAATAGCGGCTTAGGTGATTCTGTAGCGCAAGTATTGGCATTGAATGCTCCTGCTCCACAAGAATATGTAGCTGTGAACGATACTTTCGGCGAAAGTGGTACACCAAACGAATTGATGACAAAATATCACATCGATACAGCTGATGTAATTGCGGCTTGCGAAAAAGTGATTGCTCGCGCAAATAAGGTTAACGCTTAAACGATGGATAGAAATCACGTTTTTTTAAAAAGATTAGGCCAAACTTCGCCCTTTCCTTTTTTAATTGACGTGGATTATGCCGAAGGAATTTATATTTACGACAAGTCAGGCAAAGCTTATATGGACATGATTGCTGGTGTTGCCGTAAACAATATCGGTCATCGTCATCCAAAAGTTATTGAGGCGCTCAAAAAGCAGCTTGACAAACACCTTCATGTTATGGTGTATGGCGAGTTTGTTCAAGATAGTGAATTGGAATTTGCTGATAAACTCACCTCACTTCTTCCTCCAAGCCTCAACTGTGTATATGCAGTGAATTCAGGAACAGAAGCCAACGAAGCTGCATTAAAATTAGCCAAACGAGTTACTGGTAGAACTGAATTAATTTCCTTTCGTGGATCATATCACGGGTCGACTCACGGCTCTATGAGTGTTTCGGGGAATGAAGTAAAAAAAGAGGCTTTTCGCCCTCTTCTCCCTGATGTGCAATTCTTGCAACTTAATTCTCACGATGATTTATCGCGAATCACTGATAAAACGGCTGGAGTAATCATTGAAACGATTCAAGGTGATGCAGGAGTTCGAATTCCTACACAAGAGTTTATGTCTGCACTTCGCAAAAGGTGTGATGAAACGGGTGCACAATTAATTTTTGATGAAATTCAGGTTGGCATCGGTCGTACGGGACGAAATTTTGCATTTGAACACTTTAATGTTGTTCCTGATATTCTCACTCTCGGTAAAGCATTGGGTGGTGGAATGTCTTTTGGTGCGTTCGTGTCTTCTCATGAAAAAATGAATCTATTCACTTACGAACCAATGTTGGGACATATCACCACTTTTGGCGGGCATCCTATGAATTGTGCGGCCGCGGCTGCAACTCTTGATGTATTGCGCAACGAAATCGATATGAATGAGGTAGAACGTCTCGGTTTGCTTTTAGAATCACTCCTAGCACAATCAGATGAAGTAATCGAAATCAGACGCAAAGGTTTGCTATTTGCTATTGACATGGTCTCTGCAGAACGAGTTGGTAAAGTGGTTGATCGATGTTTAGAGAACGGACTTATCAGTTTTTGGTTTTTATCACATCCATACAGTTTCAGACTGTCGCCACCATTAACAATTACTGAGGAAGAAATTCGCAAAGCTGGTGATATTATACTGTCAGCGATAAAGGAAACAAGATAAGTTCTATCCTTTCAAAATCGAATTAAAATATTCTGGCGCCTTCATCATTCTACTTCCATACCAAGAGAAGAACTCGCCGTCTAACAATTTCACTTCTGCATTAGGACAAAGCTCTTTATAGCGCCAAATGTGTTTCTCTTTATACGGAAAAGGTTCAGAGCTGAGAATAATTAAATCAGGATTAAACATTTTAATATCCTCATCTGTAATTTCAGGATAGCGCGTTTCGTTTGACAACACATTATCCCAACCAACCCTCGTTAACATGTCGTGAATAAATGTATCACTCCCTATCGACATAATTGGTTTTTCCCAAATCAGGTACAGTACTTTCTTTGCTGACTCAGCTTTAGAGATATTTGCAAACCCTTGCTTAGTGAAATGGATGATTTCGGCAGCTTTTTCAGTTGTATTTGTTATCTCACCAATACATTGAATCATTTCCAGTGCTTCATCAAGATTGTGAATATCTGAAATCCAAACAGGAGCAAGATCCATGAGCGACTCAATGTCAGATTGCGTATTCTCTTCTTTATTGGCAATAATCAAATCCGGTTGAAGCAACTTTACCTTGTCGATATTCACTGTTTTCGTTCCTCCTACTCGTGTTTTGGAGCGAAACCAGCTATCAGGGTGGATACAAAACTTGGTTATTCCAACAACCTCATTTTCCAACCCCAAATCAAATAAAAGTTCCGTTTGGCTAGGCACTAACGAAACAATTCGTCGTGGATAGTTATCCAGGCGAATTGTTCTATTCATTTGATCGGTGAAATTCATTTTTACTAAGCCATTGCCGCAATAATATCGTGGCGTGTAATGATATGATGTCCATTATCTGTTTTAACTAGAACAGCTGGCACATTTTTAGTAATATGTGCTGTGATTTTCTCTAGAGTTGCTCCCTTTTCCACAATAGGAAGAGGTGGTTGCATTATTTTAGAAACAGGTGTATTCAACATTTCAGGTTCATCGCAAAGCAATTGGAAAACTTGTAAATCGTCTACAAATCCAACAAATTCGCCTTCTTTCATTACAGGAATTTGTGAAATTGAGTGTTTCTTCATTTTTGCCACCGCGTGCGAAAGTAATTCTTCAGAATACAATGTTACTAATGGAGCATCACCATGACGAGCAATAATATCAGAAGCTACTTTTGTGTCTTCTTCAAGGAAGCCACGGTCACGCATCCAATCGTCATTGAATATTTTACCTACATAACGACTTCCGTGGTCGTGGAAAAGGACAACAACTACATCATCTTCTTTTAGTTCGTCCTTAAGTTGTAATACACCTTTGATAGCTGAACCAGCTGAGTTACCTACAAAAATACCTTCTTCGCGAGCCAGTTTACGCGTATAAACCGCAGCATCTTTATCCGTTACCTTTTCAAACTTGTCAATAAGGGTAAAATCTACGTTCGCAGGAAGAATATCTTCTCCGATTCCTTCAGTGATGTATGGGTAAATTTCAGCCTCATCAAAAATTCCAGTTTCGTGGTATTTTTTAAATACAGAACCGTAGGTATCAATTCCCCAAATTTTAATATTTGGATTTTTTTCTTTCAAGTATTTTCCAACTCCCGAAATTGTACCACCAGTTCCAACTCCAACCACAAAGTGTGTAATCTTACCATCCGTTTGATCCCAAATTTCAGGACCTGTTGATTCGTAATGTGCAATTCTATTCGACAAGTTGTCGTATTGATTTACGTACCAAGAATTTGGAATTTCTGTAGCCAATCTTTTCGAAACAGAATAATACGAGCGAGGATCAGTTGGCTCAACTGCTGTAGGACAAACCACAACCTCTGCACCAACTGCACGAAGAATATCCATTTTCTCTTTCGATTGTTTGTCGTTCAACACACAGATCAATTTATATCCTTTCACAATTGCAGCAAGAGCAAGCCCCATTCCTGTATTTCCTGAAGTGCCTTCGATAATTGTTCCACCTGGCTTAAGTAATCCTGATTTCTCAGCATCTTCTATCATTTTTACAGCCATTCGGTCTTTAACTGAATTACCAGGATTAGTCGTTTCAACCTTAGCTAAAACAGTTGCTTTTACATCCTTTGTAATGCGGTTTATTCTAACTAATGGAGTGTTTCCTATTGTCTCAAGAATATTATTGTAAATCTTCATAATGCTATTTTATCGTGCAAAGATAAAAGTAATAAACACAAAAACCCGATTCAAGAACCGGGTTTTCATAAAAGTTATCTAAAGTACTATTTTACTATGTCAATTACAATTGCTGTGAGCCCTATGCAATTGTCTGGCAATGGCGCTCTGCTAGGTGAATAACTAAAATAGATTTTCAATCCCTCTTTTTTGAATTTGTCATCCAAATTTACAGGGTAAAATCCATCAGAACTTTCCGAAGCGGCACTTTCAATTCGAACGGCACAATCAGACTCTCCATTGGAAATTCTCACAATCCCTTCCGTCATTCCTTCCATGCTTGCACTAGTTTCATCACTGCTCGTGTTTTTGTCACTCTTCTTTCCTGCTGCACAAGAACAAAGAAGTACAACAGAAAAAGTAAATACAATTAATCTATTTGACATACTATTCAACAAAATTATTGTACAACAATTTTCTTCACATCTTGGAAAGAATCATTTCCGATACGAATAAGATAAGTTCCTGCAGCTAAATTGCCGGTAGGAATTACTTTACCTATTTCACCATTTTGGCTTTTAAGGATATTGGTTTCAATTTCCTTACCGCTTGCATCAAACAAATCAAAATGAATATCTTCGTTATTAGGGACTCCTGTCACAAGTACATCAAAGCTTCCGTCAGTTGTTTTAATTATCCAATCCAATTTACTCAAGATGTTCTCATTTACTCCTACGATATCATCGATACGGAAAGAGAAAATTCGAGTTCTACGTGAAGAACTAGTAGACCCCATGTACTCTCCTGTATACCAAAATACCGTTGGATCAACTGGATCTATTGACATATGTGAGTAATCTCCAAATCGATTTCCACCAGTTTGAGCCGCAAGACCATCAACGGCGATAAGTTCTGCTCTAGTCATAACTCCAGGAGTATCCCAAGAGTACCGTCCTGTATATGCCAAACTTGCAAACCGATTTGTACCCGCAATAGAATATCCCATTGCGATATGACCATTTGCATCCATAGCTATACTTCCCAACCAACGATGATCAGTGCCAGCAGGCGCATAAGTCCCCTGTTGATAGATTTCCCAGTCTGCATCATTTCCATATTGTCTAAGTTCATACCAACGAATTCCAGCACGTTTACTTGCTATTGAACTCGCATTATTCACATCTACCACATGGCAAAGCATTATCGTGTTGTAATTTACCCAACGCATGTATTGTGCACGATAATTGAGGACACCAGCTATCGCATCCAAACGTTGTGTAGTACCTGGTTGAGGGATATCATTCCAAGATTGAGTAAATACTGCATTGAAGGCTGCTGTTGGAATTCTTTGTGAAATAGTCACTGATGAATTTGCAGGAGTATCCCAATCTGTTGCGAATTTAAATACTATAATGTGGTCATAGCTTACTCCTGACCATGCATCATCTTGAATGTGAAACAAGTAATTTGGTGTTCCATACGGAGGCAATTCACCGTCTGCATCAGCAGGAAGTACACTTCTAAAGAAATATGATACTCCTGATGGGAAATTTAATGCAATACGTCCTGCTGTCGGGTCTCCCGCCAACATTTTTTCACGATCAAAAACAACTACGTTTTGTGAACCTGAATTCGATGTCATATAATACCCATCTGACCAAATTGAATACTTTGGATAGTCAGGAAATTGAGAAAATGAAAATGAGTATGTAAAATATGCACCAAGTGGATCGTCAGTTTCTGACACTGCAAAAAGAATTTTGTTACCTGAGGTTTGAAACTGTGTAATCACCCATCTATCTGCATGTCTATCGTACATTACAATAGGATCTCCATCATTTGAACAAGGGTCTGGAAATAGAGAGCATAATGTCTTTGTTATTTGAGCTGAACTTCCATCTTTATTAAACACTTTAAATGATGAATTTACAGCTTGAACGTAATGATTTAATCCTGCTGCTCCTGTCGGGTCTGGAGGAAAAGCCCCGCCTTGACCATTAAAATTAGGGTCTGCTGCTCTAGCAGATGTTTTTGTTCCCATTTGTGTTTGCAGAACAGGATCAGGCCCTACTGGTAGTGAGTTTGGATTGTCATGTGTTGCTCTAGGTCTGCGTTGTTTTGCATTACCTTCATTATTTGAATAAATAATCTCACCATTATCATTTTCTATATCGCGGAGTGGTTTGGTTTTTCTAAATTCATCACATTGCTTGTATTCAGCTTCTGTGGGTACGACTTCTGTTTCACCAGAAGTTTGAGCGAATGTTAATCCGACATAAAATGCGGAAAACATAAGCGTGTAATACTTTAACTTCATTGCTTTTGGTTTTTTTATAGTTTGCGTAAATTTCGTCTTTTTTGTTAAATCATCCTAATTAAATTTTAACAAAAAATAACGAAATGATTATTCCTATATTACTAAGACGTAACACAGATACAATAAGTTGGTCATTAATCGTAGCCGTAAGAGTGTAGGTCTCAACCAAAATGAGTAGTTCTTTACTAAAAAAGAAATTAACATATCATTTCATCTTAAATTAACTGAATCACCAATAATTATTTGCAACAAAAAAGGGAGACAATAGCCTCCCTTCGTATAAATTAGTTCTCAATTAATTAAGAAACTGTAGTCATATTGTCTAATACATCCATAACTGATTTTACAGCTACAGCAGATTCTTCCAATAATTTTTTCTCGTCTGCATTAAGGTCAAGCTCAATAATACGCTCAATACCTTTTTTACCTAAGATTACAGGAACTCCAAGATAAATGTCTTTCATTCCGTACTCTCCGTTTAACCATGCACACACTGGGAATACACGTTTTTGGTCGCGAACGATAGCTTCTACCATTTGCGCTGCAGCTGCTCCTGGAGCATACCAAGCCGAAGTACCAAGTAATTTAACAATTTCTCCACCGCCAAATTTCGTACGCTCAATAATTGCATCTAATTTCTCTGCTGAAATCAATTCAGTTACAGGAATCCCTCCAACTGTAGTATAACGAGGAAGTGGAACCATAGTGTCACCATGACCTCCCATAAGCACAGCTTGAATATCTTTAGGAGAAACATTTAATTCCAATGCAAGGAAAGATCGGTAACGCGCTGTATCCAATACACCTGCCATACCAAACACGCGGTTTGAATCAACTTTTGCGTTTAAATATGCACAATAAGTCATTACATCAAGTGGGTTTGAAACCACGATGATGATTGCATTTGGCGAATGTTTGATTACATTTTCAGTAACTGATTTTACGATACCTGCATTTGTAGCAATTAAGTCATCGCGACTCATACCTGGTTTTCTTGGAAGACCAGAAGTTATTACCACTACATCTGAATCAGCAGTTTTTGAATAATCATTAGTTGAACCGATGGTGCGTGAATCGTACAATCCGATAGGAGACGTTTCCCAAATATCTAATGCTTTACCTTCTGCAAAACCTTCTCTGATGTCCAAAAGAACGATTTCATTTGCAATTTCTCTATGCGCCAAAACGTCCGCACACGTTGCTCCAACGTTTCCTGCACCTACTACAGTTACTTTCATGTTTATTAATGTTTTTTTTGATACAAAATTACGTCCACGAAAATAAGCATTTTATGTAGATATAAGGTGTGTTTTGAAAAGAGATTTTCAAAACACTGATATAATATCAAGAAAAACAAAGGAAGTATTACAAACAAATAAAGATTCCTAATCTTATTCTTTCACAAAAGTTTTAATTGCAAAACCACCTGTTTTTGAGCGCAAAACAACCTGATAAGAACCCGCCTGCAAGGTCGACACATCAATCTTAGATGTTTTATCAGACTCCATCACTAAAGCTCCCGACATAGAAATGATGTATAGGTTATTGAAGTCAGATGAGGATGAAATTTCCAAATAATCTGATGTTGGATTTGGGAAGATAGTAAACTCGAAATTTTGTTGCTCAGCTATTGAAGCAACTAACTCATATCTAAAACTATCTCGATACATTACATCAGTAATAACCTCTTCTCCCATCACCTCGTTAGTTAAAACGCGTAATATTGGTCCTTTTTGATCTTTTGCCCACCATTCGTATTCATGTGAAGTTGGCACAGGAAGTTCAAACCATTGACCTGCCCCATCAAATTCAAAATAAATTGAATCTAATTCATTAACTACATGGTGAATTCTCAATACATCAAAAGAACCATA
>CAYUQU010000014.1:0-57481 GCA_964447015.1 uncultured Flavobacteriales bacterium | reverse complement strand
CATGGCTTTCAACATATTACCATATACTTGGTTAAGACTAGTCAAGTTTTTGCTCAACATAGCCATATTCTCTTTATACAATTTAGTGTCTTCAACTGATGCAGAAAGATTTTGCATCATATCTGTAACTTGAGAATGGAATTTCTCAGTAGCTTCAAGATGTTGAGAAGAACCTTTTAATTGTAGTTCATATACATTGTTAAGAGCAGATAAGTTTTTAGAAACTTTTTGCATTTGCTCACCAAATGATTGTCCTTCTTCAGTTGATGAAGTTAATCCCATCAATGATTCAGAAGCACGCTCATAAGATTGTGATAATTTTTTCACTTGGTCAGAAGCACTTGCTAAGCTATCTACATACGAATCTGTAGCAGCAGCTGCGCTAGTTACACCTTTAAGTTGTGAAGCATTTTCACCTAGTGCACGCATTCCATCTCCAAGACGCTCTAATAAAGCGCTGTCGATTTTAGCTTCTTCGAGCATTTTGTCAAGCTCGTCAGTTACACTTCCTTTTTTACTGTGGCTTGGCAATGCATCATGATCAAAATCTTCATCATGACCTAGAGCTAACTCTGGGTATACTAAAGTCCAATCTGGATCTTCGTGAATCGGCTCAAATGCCGAGAAGATAAAGATAACTGCTTCAGTTGATAGACCTATAACTAGCATCGGTCCAGCTCCCGGCCAGTGCATAATTTTAAACATCGCTCCGATAATTACAATTGCTGCACCGAATCCGTACAATTTCGCCATAAAGGCTTTCCACGCTTTACTTCCTGGTTTCATAGTTTTCCTTGCTTTTTTGGTTTTTAAAAATTAACTATTTGGTTTTTGTTTGTTTACACATTAATTAAGCTGAATATCGCTTTTTACTTCCTCACCACCTTCTTTAGTGAAGTCACGTCCACCGCGACCTAAGTGAGTCATAACGTTACGGAATCCAACATAAGACTTTGCAGTATCTTGATACTCATAAGTTCTTGATCCAGTTTGCATATAGTATCCTATATCTTTCCATGAACCACCGCGAATGACCTTGCGCTTCATTGCTGGCGGATCCCAGTCCATTGCATCATAACGATACTCTGTGTTCAAATCATGTGAAAACTCGTACATTGACTCATCATATGCTGTTTCACACCATTCTGCCACATTACCTGCCATACAGTATAATCCCCATCCATTTGGATTGTACGAGTACGCTTTAACTGTATGGAAACCTCCATCATCAAAGTAACGTCCACGCATTGGCTTAAAGTTACCAAGGAAACATCCTGATGCGTTACGAATATAAGGACCACCCCATGGGTATTGTGATTGATCTAAGTCACCACGAGCTCCTCTTTCCCATTCAGCTTCAGTAGGAAGACGGAAGTCATTCACAAAGATATCTCCCATTGCAATTAACCAGTTATTCAACAATTGAGTTCTCCAAACACTAAATGCTCTTGCTTGAACCCAAGTAATACCAACTACAGGGTAGTTGTCATAAGCTGGATGCCAAAAATACATGTTAGTCATTGGATCGTGGAAAGAGTATGTGAAATCTCTTACCCAACAAAGTGTATCAGGGTATACATTAATCACTTCATTGATTATAAAACGTTGGCGATTTGCATGTCCACGAATCGCATTATTCTGACCGATTTTATTAAACCAACCGAAATCAGAATCTTCACCCTGAGGTTCCTCAGTAAATGGGTGAGGAGGCGTGTTTAATTCACGGTGCTCGTCAGCTAATTTGTTACCATCTTTATCATAACCATTAGGAGTGATTTCTACACGACCACGGCGCGCAGCTTCTCTAAGGTCAATCCAATAGTAGCGGAATTTAAGTTTACGTGAATCAATTTCACGACGCTTATAAAAACGCTCATTTGTTGGGTAGTACATATCTGCCAAAAGAGGAACTAATTCAGGATCTGAATAATCCAGTCTTCTGTCCCAGTTAAGGTCGAACACCTCACGGTTGATAGCACGATCAGAAGGGTCATACTCGACATATTCCAATGCTCCTTCATCAAAATATTCTTTTTGGTAATTGATCCAATCACCAGCTTCATCGTCTTCTTCCATTGTCTCGTAAATTTTTTCACGAGCAATTGAATCACGAACCCAATAAACAAACTGACGATATTCGTTATTTGTTATTTCTGTTTGGTCCATATAGAATGCTTGAACCGAAACCGTTTTGGTGCGCGATTGATGCAAGAAGGGAACATCTTGATCATTTTGCCCCATCTGGAATGAACCAGAAGGAACATATACCATACCTAATGGTATCTCAGGGTGATACGGACTTCTCCCTTGCACTCCAATCACGTGTCCTGATCGTGTTGAACACGAGTAAAGGAACACTCCTACTATACTTAATAACAATAGCTTTTTCATTCTACCTCAATTTAAATTCCGAACCAACAATAACTTTCTACAGGATCAACTTCTATGCTATAACGGAATTTGTGTCTATTTGGTTACAAATTATGTTAAAACTTTTTTACAACCAACGCGGGTGAGCGCTTTTTGTAATAGGTGGCGGTGGGATTATGTAGCAATATCTCATCATAATCTCATGCGTTCCCCATGACGGTTTAATATGTTTACTAGTACCAATATCATAAGAGTAACCTAATGAAGCTGTCCCAGGCCCAAGTTGCATGGACGCACCTAGAAGAACTAAGACTGACTCAGCGGTTCTATAACCTACCCCAGCATACAACATGTTGTTCCAAAACACACGTGCTGTAATGTCTGCAGAGAACTTTCTAAACTCAGTACGCATTAACGTGTTTAAGTCTAAATCGAATTCGCGACTAGCACCAAACAATCCATTGAATCGATATCCACCCATTAAATAATAGTGGCGTGCTGTATTAAAGTTTACCAAATTCAAATTAGGATCTTGAAGAATAGATTGTGTCAAGTGTGTTGACGAGATACCTACATAATAGTTCTGAGTACCCTTAAAGTACAAACCAAAGTTCATGTCAAAATTCGTTCCAGAGAACGCATTAGGTAAAAAGTTATCATTTGGTGTTTCCGGTGTTACCCAAGTAGGCGCCATAGAAAAATTAATAATACCAAGTCCAAGACCCATGCCTAATGTACCTGCATTACCAAGATTAAGCTGATATGCATAATTTAATAACAAATTATTCTGGCGGTTAAATCCAATAGCATCATGATAAAATGAAATACCAACTCCACTATTTATTTTGTCAATTTTCGCTTCAGCGTTAAAGACAACAGAATTTGGTGCTCCATTGAACTTGTCCCATTGGTTTCTATACAATAAAGTTCCACAAATTCCATCCTCATTTCCAGTTGAACCAGGATTGACAGACAACTTATCGTACATTGTATGCGTCATAGCTCTGTCTTGTTGAGCTATAGCTCCACTTGTCAAAACGAGCGAAAACACTGAGTATAACAGTACTTTTTTCTTCATAAATTACACATTACAGGATGTTAAATGTACTAAAATAATACCTTTTTCATACCTAATATGGCGACTAAAATAAGTAAAATTCTTTACAAAAATGAATTTTTATGAAAATGATTGAAGTTTTCCACAACTTTTTGTGAATGTGAATTTTTATCAAACAGAAATGGTAAGATAAATAGGAGAACTCGAAAATGGGTTACACTAACTTTTGGTAAGTCTTCCACCATAAGTCGGGGATTTCATTCTTTGTAGCTGTTAGATAATCTTCATAATTACATGGAACCATGTGATGTCTTTCGAATCGAGAGCCTGATTTTGGGGGATAAGGAACTTCCATCCACCAACGCTCTGATCGGTTGCTTTTGAAAAACACAATTTCATCTTTAAATTCCTGAATATTTACACGATATTTTGAATATCCTGCTTTGCTTCCAAGAGGAAAATCTTTTTTACGGTTGTTGATTCCATCCACTAAGTGCCAAATGATTTGCGCAACCAAGTGATCACTACTTCCATTTGGTTTGTCTTCTGGTAATAGGTTGTATAAACCAAATGAAGTGAGCTTATCGCTAATTCCTGCATAACGCGCAATTTGACAAGCTTGTTCGCCATAAAACCCATTTGGAGATTTGTTCCATGAGGAAACAAAATCACTTGCGCGAATAGAGTGCAAATCGAAGCTTAAAATATCGCAATTGCGCAATAAGGGTTCAGCAAGTTTAAAGTCTTGATTGAAAACACCTAGTCGGCATGCATCAAAATACATTTGGTCAAAAAGCTCTAGTTCTGATGGTTTAACAAAGTACGTTTGATATCCTATATTACTATAATTAAATAAGTAACCAGGTTTGTGCATGATGATATGGCTCAAAAAACCATCTGATTTAATTTCTTCCTCCGGTGAGCCAAGGTCGAATTTGTTGTCGATAACCACAAGGTTTACGGCCTGTTCAAGTTTTTCATATCCTTTAAACTGAGCAAAAGTTAAATCTTGCCCACCACCAACTATAATAGGTATAATGTCATTTTTGATTAATTCCGCCATCACATTAGCCACAGCAAAATAGGTGTCTTCGATTGTTTTTCCAGGTTTTATATTACCTAGATCAGCAATTTTTGTTTTCCACCCAAATGCGGGGTAGAGTTTTGAAAGGTGATATCGAAAGGTATCTCTACTCCCTTCAACAGGTGTTTCTCTATTTATTCCACGATATTCCGGGACGTAAAAAAAAGCGACATCTCCTTTTTTTAGTTCGGGAAAAGAGTGTTCATTAACTGAGTTTAATTCTCCCAAACTGCCTTCTTCAAATTTCACCCCTGAGGTTGAAATGGCTTCAAAGTATATTGAAATGTCGTTCATCTTGAAAGAATAAAATTCGTTAGTCGATTATTTTTTCTTTGCCTTTGCTGCTGGTTTAGCTTTAGCTTTTGGTTTTGCCTTGGCTTTAGCTTTTCCACCACGTTTGCTTTCTGGTTGATTTTGACTGATTTCGATACACTCTTCGTAAGTCAAATCTTCAGGAACTGCATCTTTTGGTAATTTGAAGTTGTCTTTACCAATTTTAAGATAAGCACCATAGCGACCGTTCAATAGTTGCATTGTTGGATCTTGATCAAATGTCTTAATCAATTTTGCTGCGTCTGCAGCTCGTTTGGCTTGAATAAGTTCGACAGCACGTTCTGCAGTGATAGTCATCGGGTCATCTTCCTTGCCAAGCGAAGTGAAAGCGCCTGCATGTTGTACATAAGGACCAAATCGTCCTCTGTTCACTTTCATCTCTTTTCCTTCAAACTCACCAACAATACGAGGGAGCTTGAATAATTCAAGTGCCTCTTCTAAAGTGATTGTATTGATACTTTTATTTGCAGGAAGTGAAGCAAAAACAGGTTTTTCTTCATCTTCACTGTTTCCAATTTGTATCATTGGCCCAAAACGACCTATGCGTGCAATAATCGGTTTTCCACTTTCGGGATGATTCCCTAGAGCTCTTTCACCCGATGCGCGCTCTGAATGTTCGAGTGTATTTTCTACATTCTCATGAAATGGTGTGTAGAATGATTTTAACATTGCTGTCCATTCTACTAGCCCTTGAGCGATGTCATCAAATTGTTTCTCAACGTTAGCTGTGAAGTTGTAGTTCATTACCTTGTCGAAATGTTCCACTAGGAAATCATTTACTACAATTCCAATATCTGTTGGGGAAAGTTTATTTTTTTCTCTACCAGTTATTTCGGTACGTGTTTCTTTTGAAACATCATTTCCAGAAAGTTGCAACACGTTATATGAACGTTCTTCGCCCTCACGTTCCATTTTTTCTACATATCCTCTTTTTTGAATAGTAGAAATGGTTGGTGCATAAGTAGACGGACGGCCAATTCCAAGTTCTTCTAATTTTTTCACTAGAGAAGCTTCTACATATCTTGCTGGCGGTCTTGAAAAACGCTGTGTTGCAGAAATGTTTTTGCGTTCTAATTGTTCTCCCGCTGTTACTTTTGGCAGTAGACCTGATGTTTCTTCATCTTCGTCGTCATCATCTAGGTTCGACTCCAAATAAACTTTAAGGAAACCGTCAAATAGAATTACTTCTCCTTTAGCTTGGAAGATGTCGGATAATTTTTCGTTACCTATTTTAATGGTTGTGCGTTCAAGTTTTGCATCAGCCATTTGAGATGCAATGGCACGTTTCCAGATTAAATCATACAAACGAGCTTGGTCACGCTCAGCATCTACTTCTGATACGTTGAAATCAGTTGGGCGAATAGCTTCGTGAGCTTCTTGAGCTCCTGCGCTTTTTGTTGTATATTTTTGTGGTTGGCTATATTCCGAACCATAATTATTTACGATAGTACTCTTCGCTGCATTCATTGCATCATCAGAAAGATTAACGCTATCTGTACGCATATAAGTAATATGTCCTGCTTCGTATAATCTTTGTGCTACTTGCATGGTGCGTGTCACCGAAAAACCAAGTTTCAATGATGCTTCTTGTTGCAATGTACTTGTGGTAAAAGGAGCTGTTGATTTCTTTGAAGCTGGTTTTGTTTGTACATCCAGCACTTCAAAATCGACACCCTTGCATGTCTCCAAAAATTTAGAAGCTTCTTCAAGCGTACCTAAATTATGCATCAAGTCAGCCTTAATCGTATCTTTTCCTTTTTTGAATTCGCCTTGGATCCGATAAAAGGTTTCTCCAGCAAACTTTTGAATTTCGCGTTCTTTTTCAACAATTAGACGCACTGCTACAGATTGTACACGTCCTGCAGATAAAGAAGGTTTCACTTTTCTCCACAAAACAGGTGATAACTCAAATCCCACAAGTCTGTCTAGAATACGACGAGCTTGTTGCGCATCAACTAATTTAATGTTGATATCACGAGGGTTCTCAATTGCTCGAAGAATGGCTGTTTTTGTTATTTCGTTGAACGCAATGCGTTTTGTTTTCTCTTTTTTTAGACCAAGTGTTTCGAATAAGTGCCATGAAATAGCCTCTCCTTCGCGGTCCTCATCCGTTGCTAGCCATACAACATCTGCCTCTTTTGCCAATTTTTTAAGTTCTGCAACGAGACTCTTTTTGTCTGAA
The DNA here is from genome assembly GCA_964447015.1 of uncultured Flavobacteriales bacterium. Taxonomy (GTDB): domain Bacteria; phylum Bacteroidota; class Bacteroidia; order Flavobacteriales_D; family Crocinitomicaceae; genus Wandonia. The sequence goes on along the minus strand of CAYUQU010000014.1, from coordinate 50,455 downwards.
GAAACTTCGTATTGTGGTTGAAAATTGTTCTCAATATCTACGGCTAATCCCTTGCCTGCCAAGTCCCTTACGTGTCCGTAACTGGATTTGACAGTAAAGTCCTTACCTAAATAATTTTCTATGGTTTTCGCCTTTGCAGGTGACTCGACAATAACTAAGTTCTTACTCATATTTGACGTTCAATACGTTCTACATTCAAAGTCCGATTGACTTCAGAATTTTGTGCAAAATAAGTTGAAATTAATTCGAAAAACAAACTTCGGCGTATTTAGATGATAAAAAGACTGTTTTTGGAGTGCATGAATTGAGTATAAAAATCATACTTAATTTGAAATAATTAAGGCTTATAATATTTTAATTCTCTGCCATTTTGACACACCAAACTTTATATGTAAATTTGCATACATTTTTTAGTACATAAAAGACATGAGTAATACCGGATTATTCGGAGATAAGACAATAGTTGAGGAAAGACAGGGAGAGGCACTTGATATGCAAGCTCCTGTGAAGAGCAATGGGAAAAAATTGTTTTTGGAAAGCTACGGCTGTCAAATGAATTTTTCTGACAGTGAAATTGTAGCTTCGGTTCTCATTAAAGAAGGTTATACTACAACGCGCAACGAAGATGAAGCCGACGTGGTTCTTTTAAATACGTGTTCAATTCGCGAGAATGCTGAGCAGCGCGTGCGCAATCGGTTGACGGAGTTTAAGAAACGCAAAGAGAATAAACCATCATTGGTGGTTGGAATTCTTGGATGTATGGCTGAGCGTCTTAAAACGAATTTGCTTGAAGAAGAGAAATTAGTGGATTTAGTTGCTGGTCCTGATGCATATCGCGATCTGCCTAACTTGATTTCGGAAGTAGGTGGTGGACAAAAAGCGGTAAATGTATTGCTCTCGCGTGAAGAAACGTATGCGGATATCAGTCCCGTGCGCTTGGATCACAACGGAGTAACGGCTTTTATTAGCATAATGCGTGGTTGTGACAATATGTGTTCGTTTTGTGTGGTGCCTTTCACCCGTGGAAGAGAACGAAGTCGCGACCCTAAAACAATTGTGGAGGAAGCTCAAGAATTATTTGATAGAGGATATCGAGAAGTAACTCTTTTGGGTCAAAATGTGGATTCGTACCGCTGGAATTTGACCAAGAAAGGGGAAATTGAAAATCCAGAACAACCTACAGTGAATTTTGCTGAATTGTTGGAAATGGTGGCATTGGTAAATCCAAAATTGCGCGTACGCTTTTCCACTTCACATCCTAAAGACATGACGGACGAAGTGCTGCAAACGATGGCGAAGTATCATAATATTTGTGAGTATATTCACTTGCCTGTTCAATCGGGAAGCACACGAGTGTTGGAGAAAATGAACCGTGGGTATTCTCGCGAATGGTACATTGGTCGCATTGATGCAATTCGCAAGTACATGCCTGAATGTTCAATTTCTACAGATATTATTACAGGATTTTGTACGGAGACGGAAGAAGATCATCAAGACACCTTGTCTTTGATTGATTACGTGAAGTACGAATACGCATATATGTTTAAGTATTCAGAACGACCAAAGACCTTGGCTGAGCGTAAATACGAAGACGATGTTCCCGAAGAAGTGAAACAAAGACGTTTGACTGAGGTTATCGACAAGCAACAAGCTAATTCGTTAATGCACCACGAAAAGGGAATTGGAAAAACTTTTGAAGTGCTTGTGGAGGGCGAGTCAAAACGTTCTAAAGAAGAAATGTTTGGTCGCAATTCGCAGAATGCAGTAATTATTTTCCCAAAAGGAGATTTGAAAAAAGGAGATTACGCATTGGTGAAAGTTCTTTCATGTACTGCCGCAACAATGCGTGGAGAGCTAGTAGAAAAGTTGTAGAATAAAGAATTCAAGTATGAACTTACAGCAAATCAAACAGCGTTTTGGAATTATAGGTAGTAACCCTAGTTTGCATCGAGCAATTGAAGTGGCGATGCAAGTTGCTCCTACAGACATCTCAGTACTTGTAACGGGTGAAAGTGGAACGGGTAAAGAAATTATTCCTCAAGTAATTCACCAATTAAGTTCACGCAAACACGGAGAATATATCGCAGTAAACTGTGGCGCTATTCCAGAAGGAACAATCGACTCGGAACTTTTTGGTCACGAGAAAGGTTCGTTTACTGGTGCTGCGGGAACGCGAAAAGGGTATTTTGAAGTTGCAGATGGCGGAACGATTTTTCTTGATGAAGTTGCTGAACTACCTATGCAAACTCAGGTTCGTTTATTGCGTGTGTTGGAAACGGGAGAATATATCCGCGTAGGCTCTTCAAAACCACTGAAAACAAATGTACGCGTAGTTGCAGCGACGAATGAAAATATGATGCAGGCTATCCGCAAAGGAAAGTTTCGCGAAGACTTATTATATAGATTGAGTACAGTGCCTATTCACTTGCCTCCACTTCGAGAGCGTAAGGGAGATGTACATTTACTTTTTAGAAAGTTTGCCAGTGATTTTGGCGAGAAATACAGAATGCCGCCGATTCGTTTGACGGAGGATGCGGTGATGATTCTTGATAACTACACGTGGCCAGGAAACATTCGTCAATTGAAGAATATTGTAGAACAAATTTCGGTTATTGAGCAAGAACGTGAGATTGATGCAACTAAATTAATGTCTTACATTCCAGTTGAGCAGGAAACTTTGCCTACAGCGATGGGCTCATCCAAAGGTGATGATTTTTCAGAAAGAGAATTGATGTACAAGTTTCTCTTTGACATGAAAAGTGACTTGAATGAACTGAAGAAATTGGTTTATTCATTGACTCAGAATGGTGGAGAAGTAAATCTGGATAAGGATCAGGCAGCGATGATAAATAAACTTTATCACACTATTTCTCCAGTTGACGAGAGCAGATTGTTGCATTCAGGTCCTACATCATACTCTTCAGAAGTTTCAAAGAAAGAAAGATATACTTCTGACGATGTAGAAGATGTAGAAGAGCACGAAGAAGTTGAAGAATCGCTATCTTTGGAGGATAGAGAAAAAGAATTGATTATGAAAGCGCTGGAGAAACATCGTGGAAAGCGAAAGTATGCGGCGTTGGAATTAGGAATTTCTGAGCGAACACTTTATCGAAAAATTAAGGAATACGATTTAAATTAAAAGTATGCGACTAGTTGTGCTTTCGTTTTTACTGGGCGTTGTGATGTCGAGTTGTTATCCTACAAGTGTGGGCTTCAAAGACAACTCAATGGATCCAAGCCTTAAATCATTCTCTGTTCTTAATTTTGAATTAACTGCGCCTAATGCACCAATGAATTACCCTGTAAACTTTACAGAATTTTTAAAGGACGGTATTTTGGGTAATACAAAGCTGAAATTACTTAAAACAGACATGCCTGATGTACACTTAATTTTTTCAGGTGTAATTTCACAATATGATATAACTCCTGTTTCCATTCAAGGAGATAGCCAAGCTGCATTGACGAGGTTGACAATAGCAATGACTATCGAAGTAGAGAATAGTTTAGATCCTGAAAAAAGTTTTACAATACACCCGAGACGTTTTGCAGATTATGACAGCAATCAAGATTTGAATGCAGTTGAAGCACAATTATTGGAAGATATTAATCAGCAAATTCTTCAAGATATTCTCAACAAACTTCAATCGGATTGGTGATGAATTTGACTCAGCTCTCACATATAATTAAGCATTCTTCGGAAGTGACTTTTTCTCAGGCAGAAGAGCTGAAAGAGTTGTGTCAAAAATATCCGTATTGTGGAACTGTCCATTTGTTGTATCTCAAAAGTTTGGCGGTAGGGCAATCAGTTAATTTTGAAGAGGAATTGAATCGTTTGGCCAGTCATGTGTCGGATAGAGAAACCTTATATCACTTAGTTTACGCGTTAGATTCTCAAAGCACTTTTGAGGAAGTAGGCGAGACTGAGGTTGAGATAGAAGAAAATGTAGATGTGGCAGAAGAAACTTCATCTGACGTTCCAGAATCAACTGCTGTTGAAGAAGAGAAAGTCGAAGTTGAAGAAGTGAATATTGATTTCCTTCCTGAGGAAGTCATTCAACCTGAAGAACTAGCTAAAGAAGAATCACAAGAAGACGCAGAAACAGAGCGAGAAACAGAGGTAGAATCAGAGGTTGTTGAGCCACTTGAAGAAGAAATTTGGAGCAATGCCCTCAATGCAGCGTATGAATTGAATGCTGATAAGGTAATTCAACCTTCTGAAGACTCAGAAGAGAGTGAAACTTCACAGATTGAACCTGAAGTGGAGCCTGAGATCATTCCAGACACCTCTCAACTGATTTCACAAGAAGTAGAAGGTAAGCGTTCGTTTATTGGGTGGTTGCGTGAAGGAACTGAAAATCCGAAAGAGGTGGATCCTGTTCAGCCTTCTATTGATGAGGAAGACAAAAAGGAATTGGTAAATAAAATTGTAGATAATTTCATTGCGACCGAGCCAAGTATCTCAAAACCAAAGAAAGAATTTTATTCACCCGTGCGCAATGCCAAGGAGAGTTTAAACGAAGAATCGCTACCAATCAGCGAAACTTTAGCCAAGATATTAACCCTTCAAGGAAATTATCCGAAGGCAATTGCAATTTATGAACAATTAATTTTGAAAAATCCAGAAAAAAAGAGTTTCTTTGCAACTCAAATTTCAGAATTAAAAGAAAAGCTTAATAATAAGTAAGATGGAAGTACTATTGACATTATTGATTATCCTCGCAAGTATTTTACTGATAGTTGTTGTTCTAGTTCAAAACCCAAAAGGTGGTGGATTATCTTCGAACTTCGGTGCTCCAAGTCAATTGGGAGGTGTGAAACGCGCTAACGATTTTATTGAAAAAGCTACGTGGACTTTAGCTAGTGCCATTGCTGTAATTACACTTGTAATGGTAGTAATGAATAGCGGTAGTCAACCAGCTCCTCCAACGCAACAAGATGCTGGAGCAGGAACTCAAACAGAGCAGCCTCAATAGAAAAAAAATAACTCATTTTAAAATGTCAGTATGTCAGTCATGCTGACATTTTTTTTGTCTATTACTGACAATAAAGTGCGATTTGCTGAATGGCACAAAATTGGTCAGTTAGGAGTATCAACTTAAATTTAGTTTAAACAAATTAAAAAGTTATGTCAACATTATTAAAGCCATTAGCCGACAGAGTGTTGGTGGAACCAGCGCCGGCTGAAGAAAAAACAGCAAGTGGAATCATTATTCCGGATACAGCAAAAGAAAAACCCTTGAAAGGTACTATTGTAGCTGCAGGTCCAGGAAAAGTGGATGAACCAATGACGGTTAAAGTTGGGGATTCAGTTATTTACGGACAGTATTCAGGTACAGAAATCAAATTAGATGGTAAAACATATTTGATTATGCGTGAATCAGATGTGTACGGAATAGTTGAAGGTTAATCTTAAAACAATAAAAAAATGGCAAAGGAAATATTATTCAACGTCGAAGCTAGAGATAAATTGAAAAGAGGAGTGGATGCTTTAGCAGACGCTGTGAAAGTTACTTTAGGTCCTAAAGGACGCAATGTAGTTATTGACAAAAAGTTCGGTGCACCTCACATCACGAAAGATGGTGTAACTGTAGCGCGTGAGATTGTGTTGAAAGACGTAATTGAGAACTTAGGTGCGCAAATGGTAAAAGAAGTGGCGTCAAAAACCAATGATATTGCTGGTGATGGAACGACAACTGCCACAGTTTTAGCGCAAGCTATGATTACTGCGGGACTTAAAAACGTGGCGTCAGGAGCGAATCCAATGGACTTGAAACGCGGAATGGATAAAGCTGTAATTGCAGTAGTAGATAAGCTTAAAGAAATTTCGAAAAGCTGTTCAGAGAATGATCAAATCAAACAAGTAGCGTCTATTTCAGCGAACAACGATGAAGCTATTGGTTCATTGATTGCTGAAGCGATGAAAGTTGTTGGAAACGACGGTGTAATTACTGTAGAGGAAGCAAAAGGAACAGAGACTGAAGTGAAAACTGTAGAAGGTATGCAGTTTGACCGCGGATATCTTTCGCCTTACTTTGTGACGAACACGGAGAAGATGATTGCGGATCTTGAAAATCCTTATATCCTGATTACGGATAAAAAGATTTCGAACATGCGCGAGCTTCTACCTGTGCTAGAACCAGCAGTACAATCAGGTCGCCCGATGTTGATTATTGCGGAGGATGTGGATAGCGAAGCCTTGGCTACTTTGGTAGTAAACAGAATTCGCGGTTCACTGAAAATTGCAGCTGTTAAAGCTCCAGGATTTGGTGATCGCCGTAAAGCAATGTTAGAAGACATCGCCATCCTTACAGGTGGTCAGGTGATTTCTGAAGAGCGCGGTTTGAAATTGGAGAATGCAACACTTGATTTGTTAGGTTCTGCAGAGAAAATCGAAATAGACAAAGACAATACAACCATCATCAATGGTGCGGGTCAGAAAGAAGATATCGCTAATCGCGTGACACAAATTCGCTCGCAAATTGAAGCAACAACTTCGGATTACGACAAAGAAAAGCTACAAGAGCGTTTGGCTAAGTTGGCTGGTGGTGTTGCAGTATTATACATTGGTGCAGCTTCTGAAATGGAAATGAAGGAGAAAAAAGACCGTGTAGACGATGCGTTAGCTGCTACGCGTGCTGCTGTGGAAGAAGGAATTGTGCCTGGTGGTGGTGTGGCGTTAATTCGCGCTATCGAAGTGTTGGAAAACATGAAAGGCATCAACGAAGACGAAACAACAGGAATCGCTATTGTAAAACGTGCAATTGAAGAACCATTGCGTCAAATCGTTGCCAATGCTGGTGGCGAAGGAGCTGTAATCGTTCAGAAAGTTCGCGAGGGCAAAGACGACTATGGTTACAACGCACGCACAGAGGTATTCGAAAATCTTTTTGCTTCGGGTGTAATTGACCCAACAAAAGTGACGCGAATTGCTATCGAAAATGCATCTTCTATCGCAGGTATGTTGTTGACAACAGAATGTGTGATTGCTGAAGAGCCTGAAGAGGCTGGTGCAGCAGGAATGGGAGGCGGAATGCACGGTGGAATGCCGGGGATGATGTAATTTATTACTAAAAATCGTACCTTCGCATTTTAAATCGGTATCCTATTTCCCGACTTGTTTCGGATAATATGGCCGCTTATATATTGAAAGCCACTTGTCATTAGATGAGTGGCTTTTTTTGATTGAGAAAGTGAAAAATACCCAACGGATAGAAAAAATGACACGTCTATAACCTAAACAAATAAAATATAGTATGCGTATTCTACTCATTTTTATCATCGTTTTACTTACTTTTTTCAATCAATTCGCTTTTGGACAAAATGTAAAAGCCTTTTACGTCGGTCATAGTTTGAGCGACCAAATTCCAGATATGGTTAAATCACTTTCCGATGACCATGAAGATGTCAATTTCGATTGGGTTTACCAAAGTATTCCTGGATCTCCTCTGAGTTGGCAATGGGAGCGAAAGGACGCGATGGATTACACTCCCAACCCACCTCATTATTATGGTTTTTATGACGAAACAGGTGGCTTGCCTACTGGAGATTTTGATGTACTTGTATTGACAGAGTCGGTGCCACGTTATTTAAGCATAATAGAGTTGACTTACCAATATGCGGATAGTTTTTTCGTTTTTGCAAACCTTCATAATCCCAATATTCGCGTTTATCTTTATGAAGATTGGCATTGTCTCTTAAGCGGTACACCGACAGGTTGCGACTATGATGTGGATGCAAATCCGTGGCGTCAAAGACTTGAAGATGATTTACCCATGTGGGAAAGTGTGGTTGACACACTGAATACTCGGTTTAATCCGTCCAATCCTGTTTGCTTAATTCCAGCAGGACAGGGATTGGCGCGCGTGTACGATTCAATTGTCGCAGGAGCGCTACCTGGTTTGAATAATATTGAAGACCTTTTTTCTGACGATATTCATTTGAATGATGTAGGGAAATATTTTGTTGCATGCGTGCATTTTGCTACAATTCATGAGCGAAGTCCTGTAGGTTTAACAAATCAGTTGCAAGTTTGGTGGGGAGGAGATTTTGACGCTCCAAGCGAAGAATTGGCACTTGCATTTCAAGAAATTGCTTGGCAAACGGTGCTTGATTACCCAAGGACATGTGTGACTCAAACAGCGGGGGTGAGCTCATTTCCGAGTAAAGAAACTTTTTCTGTTTACCCAAATCCAGCCTCTACCAAAGTGAGTATTGTTTCGGATACAGAAATAGATAATGTTTTAATTGTCAATTCAGATGGAAGAGTAGTATTGAATTCAAATTCTACTGAGATTGATATAACAGGTTTATCTACAGGAATCTACTATGTGAAAATTGGCGAAGTATCTAGAAAACTAATTAAGTTGTGATTTGATATACTTGATGTTTTATTTTAGGGAAACGTATTTTATTTTTAGACTAAAAGATTCAAGCCAATAGACTTTTTAAATTTCAATCTGTAATTTTTCACCATTTTTCAGTCTTTTGTCTTTATAATACGACCTGAAAAGTGTGAATAGTGACTTATTAAATATCAGAAGCTGATTCAAATACTTCTATCCTGTGATTTGTTCCTATTAACTCACTTTTATTCTGATTGAAGAATTACCTTTGCAAAAAATAATCCGGAAATGGACAATACAATTAAGGTAGTTATTATAGACCGCGAAGGGATCTCACACGAGTTGGAAGGACCGACAGACATGAACATGAACGTCATGGAGCTTTGCAAGGCGTATGAACTTCCTGTGGAGGGTGCTTGTGGTGGAATGGCGATGTGTGCGACTTGTCAGTGCTACTTGGAGTCAGATACCGAATTACCTGAGCAAAGTGATAGCGAACTGGACATGCTAGACCAAGCCTTTTTTGTAAAAGACAATTCGCGTTTAGGATGTCAAATTCACCTCAATGACGAAATTGACGGTATAGTATTGCGTTTAGCTCCTGAAGCATAGAATCAGCTAATAACATCACAAGAAAAGCCTTTAGCTCCTATCCTCTATAAAGCAAACACAAACCCCAATCTAAACGAAAGGATGCTTGTTATACTTTCTTGCAATAACGAAGGATGATAATCGTGATTGTAATTATGTTCGCTAATAAAACCTTCACTTGTAGTCAAATCAAACATACTTTCTTTATCCGATCTTTTAGATTCAGTAGGAAAGGCTGCGCCAACTCTCAAGTCATAACCAAATTCGATCATCATAAACTTAGAAATTGGGTAGTTGATGGTTGTAGAATATAAAAATTCAATTCCCCAATAATTATTGCTAAACTCGTCAGTTGGGGCTTCAACTTTTTTTGTAACTCTTTCTAAATTACCAGTAATACTATTTTCTTCGTATGCTTGAAAGTACTGAGGTTGCGAAGTGTTCATTACAAACAGAGTTGGACCTATTCCCAAAGTATGGTTAATCCCCATTGGCAACAATGAATTTGAAGGAGATAGCGTAATGGTTGGTTTAAATTTAAAAACATGAAAATTAGGAGATGTTCTAAGTAAACTGGGATCTTCATAGTAATAATAATCACCATCATATTGATCAAAATACGAAACCATGCTGCTAGGAGAATAAGAGTGTGAGACTTGATACTTAGTATAGTCGAACATGATGCCAACTGCTACATTGCGCTTCACAAGGCGTTTATAACTAGCATTTAAATTCCATTTCAACAGATTCATTTTTTCTTCAAACCTATCTGAAGTCTTTTTATAAGTGTAAAAAGTCCTGTTGTTATTTCCATCAGGAGAAATAAGAGGTAACAAGCGAATTCCACCGCCTGCGCCAATAGTAATAAAATTTTTCTTTCCCATAAAACCTGTGTTTTGTGAGAATCCCGAGAATGAAAGTAAACCGGTTATTAAAATTATAAATATGTAAGATGTAATTTTCATGTCGTTTATGTTACTGATGCTAAGAGATTATTTTGAGCTTGTTTTCTTTTGGTTAATCTGTACCAGAAAATCGTAAAGCAAAGCTTCCATTTCGAGTTTAGTTGTTATTCCTGCAATGCTCTGCGATGAAAAAGCATTGAATTTATATTTTTCAATATCAAAAACAACGACGCCGAAATTGGTGTAGAATCCTTTCATGAAGGCAATTGGTCCAGCAACTATCCAAACGGGTGGAAATATACTGTATGCTACAATTTTAGGGACATTTAATGTGTTTGTAATTGATTGTATGAAAATAAATGCCACTTTTCCTGTTCCAAAGTCATTTATAATGGTCTTATTTAGTGAATAATCAACAGGAAATAACTGTACATTCTCAAACTCGATTAAGTGCGTCAAGGTGTTTATTAAAGCAGCTTTTTGATTGTACATGTAAGTTCCATGTGCTTTGTATTCCAATGTGCCTACTTTATAAACGCTAACTTTATTATTCCCATCAAATCTTTCGACAACTTCACGCAGGTCTATTTCAAGTTTTTCAGATTTCTCAACATCAATGTTATTGCCTTTCACCTTCATCGCTCTAGGCTCAAGAAGAATGATTTCACTCGCATCAAGCATCAAAGCTTCTTCTTTTTCTTGTTTATTGACCTTAGCACGCTCAGAATAAGGAAGGTTTTGTATTTCTTCTTCTTTACTTTTCTCTTTTTTCAATTTGGCTTTCATCTCATTGTAAATACTATTGAAAGAGTCATTTTTCACTACATCAGAAAGTGCATAGATGTGAAATTCCTCTTCATTAAATTTGTCGTCAACACTTGTAGCTGTTGTTTTTTCAGTTTGATTTAGCTTTATCTTTTCGTATTTCGACAATTCTTTTTCTTCTTTTACATCTTCAATTACAGCAGTTGTATCGGCTAATTTATCATTCAGTTCTTCTAAGCTTTTTTGAAATTCTTCATAAGCTTGTTTGAATGTCAGCTCAGAATAATCAGAAAGCTTAAATTGACTTTCTTTTGCCAATTGCTCAATTGAATATTTATAAATGGCATCAATTTCTTCATCTTCTGGAAATTGATTTTTCACATCTACAATTTGGCGAAATGCCACAGTTATAAGTTGTTTCTTATTTAATTTCTTAATTAAGTTGTGCAATTTATGCGGATCTCCTTGAACTTTAGAAGGTGAAACAGTGATATTTGAATAACGCCCTTCAATTTTAAAAGCCAAAAGTCCTGCCCAAGCTTGAGCTTTAGTGCGATTTAAATAAATGTTGTTAGGGAAATCCTGTTCCAATAGGTAGATACTGTATAGCGCATCTCCGTATCTGAAATTGAATAAATCATTTCGAATTGACTCGAAACGTGCTATATTTCTAACAAGGTAAAATTCTTCTTCAGATACTAAAAAATCATTTTCTTTCCACCCGCTGATACTTTCTACAATATCGACAACTTGTTCGCTTCGCGATTTAATGTTGGGGTGTGAACTTTTTGAATCATCATAATCTTTTTCAACTGAGATTATTGGAGTTTCATCAGCAAAAAAAGTTTCAGGGATAACTAAATGTTCTGAATTCCAATAATCGTTAGGAATAGCTTTTAAATCAAATGGAAGATAAGAGTAAGTAAGTACATCGTAAACATCAATCAATTCTTTTTTAGAATATCCAGCTTTGTGATACAATTCAACTCCCACACCATCTGCTTCGTATTCTTTTTCTTTCGAATAAGTACTTAAGTTCTTGATTTTAGTTTCGTGGTTTGTTCTGCTTTTAGCTAGCTCAATGTTTTCTTTGTACCCTTGAATAACGTGGTTTTCCATGTAATGCGCAATCTCATGTGCAATTACGAAAGCCAATTGAGCTTCATTAGCAACTTGAGCTACAAGTCCTTCTGTGACAAAAATAATTCCTTGTTTAGTAGAGAACGCATTCACCACATTCGAACGCAAGGTATAAAAACGAATATTAGCTAATTCGGGCTGATTTGCCGTTATTTTCGCTCCAACTTTCTCTACATATTTTGAAATAGGATCTCCGTATACAACTCGTCCAGACTTTAGGATTTCATCTATACCATAGTGAATTCCTTTAATGAATTCGCGACTTCCTTTTTTAGATAGACCTTCTATTTGTTCACTACTTTCGTCAATGACTTTTTCATACGTTAATTTCGCAAAATCATCAGGCATTTCACCTTCTGCTTGAAGCACTTTATAGTTTGTGAAATAGTCATTTTGAGCATAGACAGTTAATGACAATAGAAGAATTAGTGTATTCAATAATTTTTTCATGAAAATTCTTAGTTAGTATATTGTACAGGGATTTTGCACACCGGTATTTCTACCATTTTGTGTTTATTTATATTGTTAAGGCGTCTAAAAATGCGTAAAACCTCTAATTGGCGACTAGAAAGGATACTTTCATCTCCTTTAAATTCCATCGCCCATTCTAATTCAGGGTAAGTAGCACCAATTTGATCTTCATCGCTACGCCCGTCTTCCCAAAGTCCGTCAGTAGGTTTTGCATTCAATATTTCTTCAATCACACCTAAGTGCTTACCTAGAGAGAAGATTTGCGTTTTCATTAAGTCAGCTATTGGAGAAATGTCCACTCCACCATCACCGTATTTAGTGAAAAACCCGACACCAAAATCTTCGACTTTATTTCCAGTTCCAGCTACAAGGAGACTGTTTGATTGTCCTACTGCATAAAGCGTCATCATGCGCAGTCTTGAGCGCGAATTAGCCATAGCGAGGTTGTCGGCTACGACATCAGAAGGTAAACAATTCTCAAATGAAGTAAATGTGTCGGTCAATTCAATCTCAAAGGATTCCACATTACTGAAACGTTCTTTGAGCGAAGCAATATGGTTGTGAGCTCTAAGGTAATCCGCTTTGTGTTGGCGCAAGGGCATATTTAAACAGATTATTTTAGCACCTGTTTTAGCACAAAGGGTTGATGTAACAGCTGAATCAATTCCACCTGAGATCCCAATGATAAAACCCTTAAGTCCTGAATCGTTTAAATAAGATTTAAGCCAATTTACGATATGTGTCTCTACAGCAGAATAATTCAAAAGCAACGTATAATTAGAATAATAGGCCTACTTTAAATTCAAGCAACATTTGATTTGCTTTGAAAGAGCGATAAGTTCTTGTGGGACCACTATCGTATTGATATAAAGAACTACTATTTCTATCATCCTTTCCATTTCCTGAAAAGAGTGGAGTGAAAGCATAATAGAATCCTGCCTCGAAAGTTAAACTAGTTGACCCAATAAAATTCCATTCAGAGCCTAATGCCATTCCTGCTGCAAGACGAACAAAAAGTAAGTCATTTGGAGCTTTCATTTTTTCTAGTTCAGCTCCATTTTCAACCGCAGGAAAGTTTTCAGCAACATGATTATGTCCTTTATCAGTTACAGTTTGATTAACCACAAAACTAGTTCTCAAACCGAACTTTCCATAATATCTAAAGTATCCTATAAAGTTTGTTCTAAAAATCAACATTGTAGGAATTGTGAGCGTAATTGGGCTTTGTTTCCTACTTAATACTTCCATAGTACCTTCCGCGGTTGAATGGTCATCTTTATTGAGTAGGATTTCCTTGTCGTCGTAATCGTAATAGAAATGATTACCTGCAGTTGGAGAATACTTAAAGCTTTCAAAATTGAATTCTAAGCCAGTGTAAAACGCAATGTTTGGTTTGAAATTATAATTTAAACCCATTCCAACCCCAAATGAACCACCAATTCCATCACTTTGGACTTGCCCTGTTCCAAATTGAGTCATTAGCATACCACCGCTAAACACAAATCCTGCTTGCACAACTTTGTCTTCAACTTCTTGAGAATACAGTCCTGATATACCGATTGCTCCAGCTATAATTAAGGTGTAAATTTTTTTCATTTCTTTATTTTTAAGCTTCAAGTAACTAAAAAACATGAGTTGAATTACTTCAAATTAATTAGAATACAATATTAGTGATTTTTTGAGTTTAAATGACTGCATTTGCTTGTGTATTTATAAATATTGTCAATTATATGTGAAGATTAAAAACAAGCTCATTCAAATTATTTAGTTTTGTACAAAATGAAATGCAATATGCTTTACAGGATTTTATTACTCTCGCTTTTTACAATAATCTTTTATTCATGTGATTCCGACAGGTTGTTAATTCCTGTGCCTGATGAGTCAGTGAGCATAGAGATGTTGCGTGTTGAGCAAGAATTTTCTGACGTTAAATCAGCATCAGACATGAAATATGTGCATGAAAACCTCAAAGTTACTATTCCGGATTTGTATGCATATTACTTGGGTGTTTGTCTGAAAGCGGGGAGAATGGAGGACTCAACTGTGCATGAAAATTTACTGCTTTTTCTTGAAGACCCTTATATGATAAAGGTGCACAAGCAGTTGAGTGAAAATTTTGAAGATCTTTCGGAAGAAGTGAATGAAATTAATGAGGGAATGAATTACCTAAAATATTATTTCCCAAATGGCACTCTTCCTAAATATCTTGTGACCTATAATTCCGCTTTTTCAAATAGTGTGGTTTCTTCCCCGTTGGAAATAGGAATAGGTCTAGAACGCTATTTAGGTGGAGATAATGAACTGATAAAAGAATTGCCTGAGCAAGTGTTCTTTCAATACATTAAAGATCAAATGGAAAGAAAGTTTCTTTCTCGTGATGTGATGATGAGTTGGTTGGGAACGCACTATTTTTCTGAGATTGATGACAACACGACTATAGCTGAACAGTTAGTAGAGTGGGGGAAATTGTATTACGTGGTTGAAGCAACCTTACCCAGAAAAGATAAGGATATCATTCTCCGCTACACTCCCGAAGATATGGATTGGGCGATGGAGAATGAAAATGCATTTTGGAAATACTTAGTCGAGGAGAATACCTTATTTAAGCGCGACCATAAGATTGCGCGCAATATCTTTGGCGATGGACCATTTACGCCAGGCTTGCCAATTGACGAGAAAGCTCCACCACGCCTTGGTCACTTTTTGGGTTGGCGTATGGTTAAGAATTTTATGGATTCTGAAAAGGATGTAACAATTGAAGAATTGGCTAATGTGGACTACAAAAAGATTCTGAAATCTTATAAAATAGATTAAGCGAATACAAATTATATAGTTTAAAAGAAATTGAAGAAATGAGTGCAGGAATAAAAAAGAAATCAACGATAGCAATTGAAGTAGGGTTAAACGAAAACAATGTGCCGCAAGAGATCCATTGGAGTGCTGAAGACGGAAAAGTAAACAACGAAGAAGCGCGCGCGATGATGCTTGCTTTGTGGGATCCGCGTACCAAAAACACGATGAAAATCGATTTGTGGACAACCGAAATGTCTGTTGAAGAAATGAAAGTGTTTTTTCACCAAACTTTACTCACTATGGCAGATTCGTTTGAGAAGTCTACAGGTGAACAAGCAATTACGGAAGATCTGAGGGATTATTGTTTGCACTTTGCAGACAAAATGAATATTATGCCGGAATAAGAAAATCTAAAAACTTCGGCAGGAGCATATACTCCTGCCAAAGCTTTACTTAGTGAAACCTATGTGTTTTTTTTTGTGCAAATTACTCCACAGCGGGCTTGTTGCATCTCAGTTTTTTATAACACATAGACACATAGAATTCGTTCTATTGTGCCTATGTGTTTAAATTCACCACACTATCCATTTCTGCGTAACGTGTATTCTATTCAATAAATACATTACAAACAGTGTTATATGAAAGTGGTTAGTAAATAGTTTTTTTGAAAAACTTTATACTTAAAGTCGTGACGCTTGCCAAGCTCTGTACAAATCAAAATAACTTTTCGTTTCCATTACGACAACTCCACCAGTGGTGTCGCCGTATTTTGCTGGAATTCCACCTGTGTATACTGTAACACCACCTATTGCAACTCCAGGAACTTTTGAGATATCTTGTGTTTTTACACCGTCTAGCATAAAAATCATTTCGCCTTTTCTAGCTCCGCGGAAATAAAGTTCACCATCATCACTTTTTGTAATATCTGACGACATATTGGCAATAAGGTCAACTGGACTTTGGATGTTTACGTTGTGTTTGAGGTCTTTAGTTGTCATTGTAATCATCCATTCATTTCCTTTGTCAATTTTTATTTCGTCTTCATTGTTATAATAGACTGTAATTGATTTTAATATTTTACCTTCAAATGTGATGTCTTTCACGTTAGAGTATGAGTCAGGTTTTACTATTTGATTGACTACTTTCACTGTGTCACCGACATAGGCAAAGTTTATTTCATAAGTCCCCGATGGAACAGTTGAAATTCGATAACGACCATCTATATCAGCGACAGACCCTAGCATTGAAGTCCCTGTATTCACCCAAACTCGTGCGCCAATTGCAGGACTTACACCATCAGATTCATACACTTTCCCTACAATTTCACCGTAATTTTCTTGTGCACTTGCCATCACTCCCAACGACAACGCAAAAATCATTATTAACTTTTTCATATCTTGTTTGTTTTGGTATTAAGATGCGGGGTTTAGAATTATTCCATAAAAAAGAGGATTCTTTTGCAAGAACCCTCTTTGTGAAATGTTAAATTATTTGGAAATCAACCGTTTTCAGCAACAACTTCTTTCACTTCTGGAAGGTGTTGTTTGAGAATGCTTTCAATTCCACCTTTTAATGTTGCTGTAGAACTTGGGCAGCCAGAGCATGACCCTTTAAGTACTACTGTTACAATCCCGTCTTCAAATCCTTTAAAGTCGATAGCTCCACCGTCACCTTCGACAGCAGGGCGAACATATTCATCCAAAAGGTCTTTGATAGCATCATCGTATTCTGATGGGGCGATATTTTTCAACGGTGAATCTTCTTTAACTTCTTCTTGTCGAGGTTCGGGCATTTTGATTAACAATTCATTCCCGTCAGCGATGTAATTGCGGATAAATTCTCGTAACTCCATCGTAATGTAATCCCAAGAAATTGTTTCTGTTTTCGTTACAGTAACAAAGTTTGCTGCGATAAACACACCTTTTACAAAAGGGAAGTTAAACAGTTCTTCCGCAAGTGGAGAGTAGCCCTTTGCTTCCGCTTGATTTAAAAATTCCGCAGATTCTCCTGAAATCAACAGATGCTTGTTTGCCACAAACTTCATAGTCGAAGGATTTGGGGTCATTTCAGCGTATAGTGTTATTGGTACTTTCATGAATTCTAAATTTGACTACAAAGTTAAGCAATAAAGAGCGAAAAGGGAGACAAAAGACTTTTTGTATGGGCGAATAATTATTTGCCCATACAACTCACCCATACAATTGCCCTTCCAAGAATGTAAAGAAAAATGAAATTGACTGACAACGATAAAATTCGTACATTTGGTTCGTGAAAAAGTTTTACGCCATATTATCATTCTTTTTACTGTTTTTCGTCTTGACGGGAAGCATAGGAGTGAATTTTTACAAGTCGTATTGTAATATGCGTGGTGAATCAATGACTTTTCTAACTTCGGGAAATGATTTATGTGAAATGTTACCCGAACCTGATGAGAAAAGCTGTTGTGCTAAAACAGCTGTAAAGCATTGTGGTGAAAATGACAAGGATGAAAAAGGCGGATGCTGCGATGAAGAAGCATATACGCTGCTGATAGAGCTTCCTTTTAGTGAGAACATCGAAGAGTTGAATGTAAATTCATTCTCGCTTATTGTTTTTGTACAATCGTTTTTTGCTGTAGAATTTCCACAAGTAGATGAATGTCTCTTTGCTGTAAATCGTTTTAGACCGCCGCCAGCCAGGTGGGGTAGAGACTTACTCACTTTTGTATCGGTTTTTAGAATATAGACTTATTGGTTCTCCAATATAGAAGTCTAATATTTTAATAATCAGATATGAAAAAATATATTTTAATCAATTTATTCTTTTGTTTCTCCATTCAGTTCCTCTTTGGACAAATCCATGGGACTATTTACGGAGAAACAGACAAAAGTAAGGAAGCGCTTATCGGTGCTCAGGCTTACTTTATTCATTCAAAAACTGGCGCCGTAACAGATGTAAACGGACATTTTGAACTTGACATTCCGAGAAAATTACCTGATACATTGGTGTTTCAATTTACAGGATTCAATGCGGACACGCTTATTGTTACATCAAAAGAATCTGTTCAGTTTGAGATAACGCTTTTCTCGAATCTTTTACTGAATGAAATCGTTGCTGAAGGTCGCCAAAAGCCGTCGGGAATTTTGCGCATGGAAACTTTACTGGTAGAACAGATGAACGAAGGCGAATTGCGAAAAGCAGCTTGTTGCAATATTTCCGAATCATTTGAAACGAATGCGTCAGTGGATGTGAACTTCACGGATGCAGTTACCGGAGCGCGACGAATTCAAATGATGGGGCTAGATGGAGTATATACACAAATTCAACTTGAAAACATTCCCGTTTTCAGAGGTTTGTCAAATACGTTTGGGTTAACATCGATTCCTGGCACATGGGTAGAATCTATCCAAATCACAAAAGGAACAGGAAGCGTGGTGAATGGCTATGAATCCATGGCGGGTCTCATTAACGTAGAATTGAAGAAGTCGGAAACAGCTGAAAAGTTTTTCTTTAATGCTTATGGAAACATCTTTGGTCGCGCCGAACTCAATTTTCACGGAGGTCATCATGTTGGAAAATCGAAGAAATGGTCGACTGGTTGGTTTGTTCACGGATCAGGCGTTTTTGCAGAGGTGGATAACAACAAAGACGGATTTCGTGATATTCCACTCAGTCAAACAGCGAGCGTGCTTAACAGGTGGAGTTATGAGGGCAAAAATTTCGAGATGAAATTTATGATTTCTGGTCTTTATGATGAAAAGCAAGGAGGGCAACTCGGTTATTCTCCCCGAACAGATGACGGTAAATTTGGCGTTGATATCATCAATCAAAACTTGGATGTGTTTCTGAAAACAGGGTTTTTCATTAAGAAAAGAAAGTTCGGTTCTATTGGTTTGATGTACAATGCAAAGTTGTATGATATCAACACGAAGTTTGGCAACCAAACGTATACTGGTAACGAAAAGCGATTCTATTTTAATGGGATCTACTCGGATATTATTGGCAATACAAACAACAACATCAAAGCAGGTTTGAGTTTGGTTTATGCGGATTTGTCAGAGAATTTCAATAACCTTCCAATCAATCGTGAAGAACTTGTTCCAGGTGCATTTGCCGAATATACATATACAGGTCAACGCTTTACTTCAATTCTTGGAATGCGTGGAGATTACCACAACATGTTCGGTTTTCAAGCTGCGCCACGCGTCCACTTAAAATGGAAAGTGACAGAGCACACCGATTTGCGTTTTACCGGAGGTCGTGGATGGCGTGTACCAAATTATGTAGCTGACAATGTATTTATGCTGGCGACAAATAGAATTTGGGTAAACAATGCGCAGTTGCAGCCTGAAATTTCGTGGAATATGGGAGGTTCGATTGTGCAAGGCTTTAAGTTGTTTAAAAAACAAGCAGGTATTACAGTTGATTATTTCCACACACGCTTCACCGACCAGTTGATAATGGATTTAGAAGACCCGTATACGGTTCAGTTTTTCAATTTAGATGGTACTTCTTACTCGAACACACTCCAAGTGGAGTTTGCATATGAGCCATTCACTGGATTTGATTTTAAGGCAATCTATAAGTTGACTGATGTGAAAGCAGAATTTGGTGGTGTATTTCAACAACGTATGATGGTACCACAACACCGTGGAATGGTAAATTTTGCTTATCGAACTAGAAATAAAAAATGGGAATTTGATTTGACAGGAACGTTGATGGGAATGATGCGTTTAAATCCCGTGCCTCATGCTTATCATTCAGAATTCCCGGACGAATCAGAAGTGTTTGGCATCATTAATGCGCAGGTTACTTATGTGTACAAGAAGTGGGATTTTTATGTTGGAGGAGAAAACTTAACGAATCACATTCAACGCAATGCAATCGTAGGAGCTGAAGATCCTTTCGGGAGCTATTTTGACGCGACACGTGTGTATTCACCAATCGCTGGAATTAATGTATATGTAGGAGTAAGATTTAAAATTAAACGAGAAACAAATAAATAGTAAAAGTTATGAGAACAATAATGATGATAGTAGCAATTCTGTTTGTAACAACAGGAATTGCACAAGAGAAAAAACCAGAAATAGTGATTCAAACATCTGCGGAATGCGGAATGTGTAAAGACAGATTAGAGGAAAAATTAAATTATACAAAAGGTATTATCTTTTCTGATCTAGATATTGAATCAAAAAAATTGACGGTAAAGTATGTGGCAAAGAAAATTACTGCAGATGAAATACGTCAAATAATTTCAGAACTTGGATACGACGCAGATGATGTGAAGGCAAACCCAGAAGAGATGAAAAAGTTACCTGCATGCTGCCAGCCAGGTGGAATGAGTAAAGAGAAACACTAATTAATTTCTACAAACCCTTTAGGGGACGGGTCGCGACTCGCCCCTAAAGGCAGTAGGTTTAAAATCTTGAGTCTTACAGTCCCCGACAAATATCATCGGGACATGCTTGAATCTAAGAGTGTGCATTATATTTGCATTATGGAAAAAGGATACATTATTCCCTGTCGAGGAATTACACCAAAATTCGGCAATGACTGTTGGATAGCACCAAATGCGACTATTGTTGGTGATTTTGAATGCGGAGATCAGTGTTCGTTTTGGTTTAATGCAGTGGTTCGCGGAGATGTGAATAGCATCAAATTTGGAAACAAAGTAAATGTGCAGGATGGAGCTGTTATTCACTGTACGTTCGAAAAAACGAAGACTGTAATCGGAAACAATGTGTCTATTGGTCACAATGCACTTGTGCATGGTTGTATGGTTGAAGATAATGTGCTTATCGGCATGGGTGCAATCGTGATGGACAATTGCCACATCGAAGAAGGAAGTATCATTGCAGCTGGCGCGGTTCTAACTGAGGGCACTCACGTCAAAGCAGGGAGTTTATACGCAGGAGTTCCAGCAAAGTATATTAAGCAAGTGGACGAACGTTTACGCAAAGGCGAAATCGAACGTATAGCGAATAATTATGTGAAGTATTCGGGGTGGTTTAAAGAGTGATTCGTTGAGCTTGAATTGACCTTCCGATAAAAAGCTCTGCTTTTTCATCAAAATCATCAGGATTTTCGGTGGTGTAATACGTTGTTTTTCCAGTTTTCGCCAATTTCTTTTCCATCCATTCGTGTCTGATTAAGTAATCTTTTAGACTTAAACCCACGATTTCCCCTTGAGGAATAACCTGAATTTTTTCAGAAACCAATTCTTCAATTATAGGTTTTATTAGAGGGTAGTGGGTACATGCTAATAAGATCGTATCAATTGAAGTGTTTTGTTCCAATAAGGAATTGACATCATTTTGAATAATCATTCTACCTGGGACAGAGTCATGCATGTTATTCTCAATAAGCGGTACCCAAAGTGGACAAGCCATTTGAAAGACGTTTAATCGGGGATAAAATTTTTCTAATTCTATGCCATAGGAATTCGATTTAATTGTTCCTTTTGTTCCCAATATGCCTACATTTCCTGAGCTCGTGAATTTTCCAATTACTTCTGTGGTAGGTCTGATCACACCTAAAACCCTTTTGTCTAATCCAAGCATTGGCAGATCATTATGTTGAATACTTCTCAAAGCCTTAGCTGATGCTGTATTGCACGCAAGAATGACCAAGTCGCAATCTAGCTCGAACAACTTTTTGACAGCTTGAAGCGTAAAATTATAGACAACCTCATAAGAGCGATTTCCGTATGGCGTTCGCGCATTGTCTCCTAAATAGATGTATTCATACTCAGGTAAAATGCGTTGCAGTTCACGCAGAACTGTCAATCCACCATATCCAGAATCAAAGACACCAATTTTTTTCAAAGCAGTCATAAAATCGAAGGTACAAAAAAAGGTCTCCGAAAATCAGAGACCTTTTAAAATATTCTTTCAGAATTAAGGTTTTTTAACCTCAGCTTCTTTTTCAAGTTTTAGTAATTCTACCATTACTTCGTTAGTAATATCATCGCCACTAGCAAATAATGTAGAAGAAACGTCTAATACATAGTTTAATTTTTTACGTTCAGAAACTATTTTCACAGCTTCTTGAACGCGCAACAAAATTGGCTCATTATAACGTTGTTGTAGAATTTGAAGATCTTGCTCTAAAGAAGCTTGACGCTCTTGGTAAGCTTGTTCTTTTGCTTGAATTTTCTTAGCTTTCATTTCAAGCATCAAAGGTGACTCACCAGCTTTTTGAGCTGCTTCATATTCTTGGTACAATTTACGCAATTGATTCTCCAACTCATCTAATTCTGATACACCTTCTTTTTGAAAAGCTTGAATTTCTTTGATAGCTTGTTTACGCGAAGGCATAGTGTCTAGCAATTGTTGTGAATTAACATGAGCCATTTTAGTTTGTGCATTTAAACTTGTTGCTCCAATTACTAACATCAGGATAAAAAGTAACTTTTTCATTTTTTCTTTCTTTGGTTTTTATTCTATTTTACTTTGTTGAGATACCAAGTTCTTTTAAAACTCGATCACTTAAATCAAACTTCGAATCTGCGAAGATAAGGTTTGATTGGTTTGCTTTGTCAAATACAAAGCTATAATTTCCTTTTGAGGCAATTTTTTCTAGCGCATCGTAGATTTGGTCTTGGATTGGCTTAATTAATTCCTGTCTTTTCTGGAACAATTCACCCCCCACACCAAAATAACCGCGTTGTAATTGCATAATTTCTTGTTCAAGTACTGTTATTTCCTCCTTTCTTTTTTCCCTTACCTCGTCTGGAAGTAACACTTCTTCGCGAGCAAAGGCGTCTTTTCGTTGTTTTAGTACTTCGTAACGATCATCAATATCTTTTTGCCAACGTTCTGAGAATTTGTCTAGTTTTCCTTTATTCTCAGCATACTCAGGCATACTTTCTAAAATATATTTTGAATCAATATATCCGTACTTCTGGCTATGGGAAACAAAAGCAATGCCAAAAATAAATAATCCGATTAATGCTATTCTATTCATGCTCATTTTCAGTTAATTATAATTCACCTAAATTCATACCAATTGTAAAGTGGAATTGACCTTTAAATCCTTTTTGGATGATATCTATATTGTGAGATCCAAATCCTTTTGAGTGTGAGTCGAGTTTGTCAAATCCGAAACCATAGTCAAGACCAAGCATTCCAAACATAGGAAGGAATATACGTACACCCAACCCGGCACTTCGTTTAACATTAAACGGATTGAAGGTATCAAAACCAGTGTAAGTGTTCCCTGCTTCGACAAAGCCGAGCACATAAAATGTCGCGCTTGGGTTTAGTGATATTGGGTAACGGAGCTCAAGTGTATATTTCGCTACGATTGGATCACCTAATTGTGATGAAACATCTTGGTCGTTGTAACCTCTAAGTGCAATGATCTCTCGACCATCCATTTGACCTACCCCAGTCAATCCACTACCTCCTACATAATATCTTTCGAATGGCGAAAGTCCTTTGTTTTGTGAATATGCGCCCATTAGACCATAACCAAATCGCGGCATTAAGACTAGTTTTTTGTCTTTTGTAAGCGGGAAATAGAATTCACCCGTAAGCTTGATTTTATAGAACTCAGTATATTTGACACGTTGTTGTTCTGTTACAGTAGAATAATCATCTATACCGTCGAAATAAGAATAAGGAAGTGTTGCTTTAGTACTAAAAGTCAGTTTAGAACCTTCTTTAGGATATATTGGGCTGTCAACTGAATTACGACTCAACATGAACTTGTACGCGATATTATTTGAATAACCGTTAGCAATAGCGAGGAATTGGCTAAAACCTTGACCTCCTCCTTCCACAGTAGCAGTTCGTACATCATAGTACTGATATGAAATTTCGTGATATGAAGTAAAATAGTCATCAGGCCATTTTAATCTCCTTCCAAATCCAACACCTACACCAGAAATCGAAACTCCTGAATATCCAGGGTCATTTCTTTTGAAGTTGTTACCAAATTGTGAGTGTGTCAACCATGAGGAGAGTGAATTAGGTTTTTTACCACCTAACCATGGCTCTGTGAATGAAAGGTTGTATGCTTGGAAGAATCGCCCATTTGTTTGCGCTCTAATCGCTAATTGTTGACCATCACCTGAAGGAAGTGGTTGCCAAGCATTCTTTTTAAAGAAGTTCCTCATCGAGAAATTATTGAACGAAAGGCCAACTGTTCCGATAATACGACCAGCACCGTAGCCACCTGAAAGTTCAATTTGATCAGAAGACTTCTCTTCTACTGTATATTCGATATCAACAGTTCCATCTTGCGGGTTTGGAATAGGGTTCACTTGAAATGCCTCAGGATTGAAGTACCCAAGTTGTGCTAATTCACGCTGAGTACGAATAATGTCGTTACGGTTGAATAAGTCGCCTGGTTTAGTACGTATTTCGCGGCGAATTACATGTTCGTTCGTTTTTGTATTTCCACGAATGATAATATTTTTCACCCTCGCTTCTTTTCCTTCTACAATTCGCATTTGATAGTAAATGTAGTTGTCATCGCTTATTCTCATCTCTACAGGAGTCAGATTAAAGAACAAATAACCTCTATCCATATAAAGAGAAGAGATATCTCTACCGTCCTCACTCATAAATAGACGTTGTTCTAGCATTGCTTTATTGTAGGGATCTCCTTTTTTAATACCAAGAATCGTGTCTAAGTACCCAGATCTAAACTTGGTATTGCCAACCCATTCGATATCACCAAAGAAATATTTTTTACCTTCTTCTACTCTGATGTCAATACCAATATTTTTTTTGTTTATCAGATATACAGAATCTTCAACAATATGTGCATCTCTAAATCCAAACTCATTGTATTTATTAATGACATTATTTTTATCTCTTTTATATGCTGTAGAATTATATTTTGAATTCTTGAATAATCTCCAAATTGCTTTTGTTTTAGTGTCTTTCATTGAACGGCGAAGTTTGCGAGATTTAACTTCATCGTTTCCATAAAAATTGATGTCCTTAATTCGAACTTTGTAACCCTTGTTTACATCAATGAAAAAGTATTCAGAGTTGTTTATTAACGTATCCGTTTTTCTAATGACATTTACACTTGCTTTGTAGTATCCTTTTTCTACATAATATGCGCGTACTTTAAACGCTGTGGTCTTTACTAGGTTTTCAGAAATTGTTTTACCTGAGAATAAATCAATTTCAGGTCTTATTTTATCTGCATCTTTTTTGGACACGTTATCACTAAAACTGAAATATGAGAGCTTAGGTCTAGTCTGTAGGACTATTTTCAAATAAATAATGTCACCAATAATTTTGTCAGCGTAGATTTGAACATCAGCAAATAGGTTCTCTTCCCAAAGATTTTGTATAGCTTTAGAGATACTTTCACCAGGTATTAAGATCCTATCCCCCTGACGAAGTCCAGAAATAGCTTTAAGAGCTTGTGGGTCAAAATTATCAGCACCTTCTATTTGGATAGGTCCGATTTCGTATTCTTGTGGTTTCATGAAATCTTGTGCTTGTGACGTCAACGTCATAAAACATAGTGCAACAAGAATCAGAATACTATTTTTTAATTTCATTAAATCATTTTAATTGTTCAGACACCATACCGAAGCGTCGTTCACGGTTTTGATAATCTCTGATAGCCTGATAAAAGTCTTCTTGTTTGAAGTCTGGCCAAAGTTTATCGCAAAAATAAAACTCAGAATAAGCAATTTGCCAAAGAAGGAAATTACTGATTCTATGCTCGCCACTTGTCCGGATTAGTAGTTCTGGATCAGGAATTCCTTTGGTAGAGAGATATTTCTCTAAAGTTTGTTCATTGATATCTTCAGTTTGCAACTTACCCGTAGCAACCAAAGTGGCAATTTCTTTTATTGCATTTGTAATTTCCCATTTTGCGCTGTAGTTTAACGCAAGAACGAGATTAACTTTTTTGTTTTTACTTGTAGCTTTTTCTGCTCGTCTCAATTCTTCTTGACAATCTGTAGGAAGACCTTGCACATTTCCGATGCTCATCAATCTGACACCATCTTCATTTAATGCATCCACTTCATTTGAAATGGTCCGAACGAGTAAATCCATCAAGCCATCAACCTCTTCTTTAGGCCGATTCCAGTTTTCTGTTGAAAAAGCATATAGAGTAAGGTACTTAACTCCTAACTCAGCAGCGGCACGCAAAGTTTCGCGTACAGCTTCAACACCAACAGCATGTCCGAACAAACGTTCATGACCTTGTTGTTTGGCCCAACGCCCATTTCCATCCATGATGATGGCTACGTGATTGGGGATGTTCCCTCCGTTAATTTGACTTAATAAACTCATTTCCCTTTTGGGTGATTCATTTTGGCTTGGCGAAATTAACACACTAAACGCACTCGCACAACGAATATTATATAAATCATGTTAAAAAAAAGAGGGATATGGCGAACCAAACCCCTCTCAGTACAAATATAATAACTTTTATTCAGCTAACACAATAATCTTATTGTTGAGCATTTCTACAACACCACCTTTGATGTGTACAAAGATCTGCTTGTCACCTGATTTTGATTTTTCAATACGTCCACTTGCCGAATCAATTTTCTCCATTGCATTAACCAAGTCAATTTTTATTTGACCTTCAGTAAGTGCAGAGATGATTGGTGCGTGGTTATTCAAAACCTGAAACAATCCATCTTTTCCAGGGAATTGAACCGCTTCAACTTCTCCTTTAAAAATATTAGACTCAGGCGTGATTATTTCTAAAATCATTGCTCTATTGTTTTAACAACCTTTCGGTTGAATAAATTTTTATAAATTAAGCTTCAGCAAGCATTTTATCACCCGCTTCAATCACGTCTTGAATTCCACCTTTAAGGTTAAATGCAGCTTCAGGATATCTATCCAATTCACCGTTAAGAATCATGTTAAAACCTTTGATAGTTTCAGCAATGTCAACTAACACCCCTGGGATCCCTGTAAACTGTTCAGCTACGTGGAAAGGTTGTGAAAGGAAACGTTGCACACGACGAGCGCGGTGAACGATTAATTTATCCTCTTCAGATAATTCATCCATACCAAGAATAGCAATAATATCTTGAAGTTCTTTATATCGTTGAAGTGTTTCTTTTACGCGTTGTGCACATGAATAATGCTCTTCACCTACTATTTCAGCAGTAAGAATTCGCGAAGTAGAATCTAATGGATCTACCGCTGGGTAAATACCTAGCTCAGCAATTTTACGAGACAATACTGTTGTTGCATCCAAGTGAGCAAACGTTGTTGCTGGAGCAGGGTCAGTAAGGTCATCCGCAGGTACATAAACGGCTTGAACCGAAGTGATCGAACCTGTCTTTGTTGACGTAATACGCTCTTGCATCGCACCCATTTCTGTTGCTAGAGTAGGTTGGTAACCTACTGCAGAAGGCATACGTCCAAGTAGTGCTGATACTTCAGAACCTGCTTGTGTAAAACGGAAAATATTATCAACGAAGAAAAGGATGTCTTTCCCTTGACCTTCGCCATCACCATCACGGTAATATTCAGCTAATGTAAGCCCTGAAAGCGCTACACGTGCACGTGCTCCAGGAGGCTCATTCATTTGTCCAAATACGAAAGTTGCTTTTGATTCTTTCAATGCTTCAGGGTCAACTTTTGACAAGTCCCATCCACCTTCTTCCATTGAGTGCATAAATGCATCACCATATTTGATAATGCCAGACTCAAGCATCTCTCTCAAAAGGTCATTCCCCTCACGAGTACGTTCACCAACTCCGGCAAATACCGAAAGTCCACCGTGACCTTTTGCAATATTGTTAATTAACTCTTGAATCAATACAGTTTTCCCAACTCCAGCTCCTCCGAAAAGACCAATTTTACCACCTTTTGCATAAGGTTCAATTAAGTCAATTACTTTAATACCTGTGAAAAGGATTTCTGTTGCTGTTGAAAGATCTTCAAAACGAGGTGCTTCACGGTGAATTGGTAATCCATTTGAATTATCCATATCAGAAATACCATCGATAGTTTCTCCCACTACATTGAAAAGACGACCTTTAATTTGATCACCAATTGGCATTTTGATTGCATTTCCTGTAGAAATAACTTCCATACCTCTTGTAAATCCATCAGTAGAGTCCATCGAAATAGAACGAATAGTATCTTGGCCAACGTGTTGTTGAACCTCTAATACAACTCTTGTTCCATCTTGTCTGTGTACTTCTAACGCATCGTAGATGTTTGGAAGTTCAACTCCCTTTTCGAAACTTACATCGATAACAGGGCCGATAACCTGTGCAATTTTACCTTTAATAATAGCCATTATGACGACTGTTTTATTTGAAATAATAATTCTAAAATTCGGCGCAAAGATATATAATTTAATCTTTAAACGGGGTAAATAATGTATTCTTTTTCCACAATTCGTTCATATGTTTTTTTGATTTCACCTATTTTAAGTTTTGACCTTTTAAAATTGTTACTTTTGTCCTCACAAAGGAACGAAGGTGAAAGTATTTAATGGTCTCGAAGAAATATATCAAATTCAAAATCCAGTATTGACTATTGGAACGTTTGACGGGGTTCATGTTGGGCACCAGAAAATAATACAGAATATTGTTCAGAAAGCAAGAGAACTAAATGGGGAGACAGTTCTTTTTACATTTCATCCTCATCCTAGAACAGTTTTGTTTCCAGAACATCACAATCTGAAGCTAATTCAAACTCAAGACGAGAAGTTGGCCAAACTAAAGCGACAAAAAATTGAAAACATTATTGTTTTCCCCTTTAGTAAAGAATTTTCGCGAACTCCTGCCACAGAATTCATCAGAGATTATCTTGTTAACAAAATTCAGGTTCACACCATTGTTATAGGATATGATCATCAGTTTGGTAAAAATAGAGAGGGAAGTCTTGAGCATCTACAAGAACTTTCGACAGTTTATGGTTTTTCTGTTCATGAAATTCCTGCTCATGATATCGATGAGGTAAATGTAAGCTCAACAAAGATAAGACGTGCATTGGAGAATGGAGAAGTGGAAACAGCAAATGCGTATCTTGGAGAGCCTTTTCAGTTGAATGGTGTAATTGTTCACGGCAAAGGATTGGGAAAAACAATAGGTTTCCCAACAGCAAATGTATTTATCGCTGATGAGCTCAAAATTATTCCTAAAAATGGAGTTTATGCTGTGCGTTGTGAAATCAACGACTCTGTCCAGTTTGGGATGATGAACATTGGCGTTAGGCCGACTGTAGCTGAAGAGGAGAAAGCTGAAAAGACAATTGAAGTTCACCTGTTTGATTTTGAAGAAGATTTATACGGAAAGAATATTTTAATAGAAGTAATACAATTTCTTCGTGATGAACATCGTTTTGACTCAGTATTAGAATTGACTAAACAATTGGAAAAAGATGAAACTACAGCTCGTAACTTGTTGGATTCTGTGTCTGTTGAGTTGTACACTTTATAGTCAGGATAAGAAAGTGTTTAAACCAAGTGTGAACTGGCTCACGCTTGAAGAAGCTCTTGCGCTAAATCCTGATAGTGTATTCCATTTGAATTTAGAAAAGCACAAATTGGAAAACAACGAATTGCCGAAGGATATTTTTTTATTTAAAAATTTAGAATCTCTTTCTTTAAGAGGCTTGAAGTTGACAGATTTTCCAGCGGGTATTAACATGCTTACAAATCTTAAAATTCTTGATATTAGCAAAAATAAGTTAGATATTTTTCCTCTGTCAATTTGCAAGTTGAGTAACCTAGAAGTGTTGGTTGTGCACAAAAACCCGCTTACTTATCTCCCTCACGCAATGGGAATGATGACTAATTTGAAGTATCTTGATCTTTGGGAAACTCCTGTAACTGATTTGCCTGAATCAATGGAAGAACTCGAATTCCTTGTGTATATTGACTTTCAAGGAGTGAATATTAATTATGAACGACAAGAGAGTTTGCGTAGTCGTTTTCCGAAGGTTAAGTTTGAGTTAGACCCTCCATGCAATTGTTTTCATTAAAGAGGTACGTTTACTCTTTTTTAGGCAATATAGGCTTCTTATTTTTTGTTAAATATTTTCTTAAAGTTTGGATTTATATACACTAATTAGTACATTAATCGAATAAAACTATAAGGCTATGAAAAAACGAAACCATAGATTTGTATTATTTTGGGAAAGAACAAGGAGAGTTAATAAATGGCGTTTCATTTTTCCAGTAGGTTTATTGATTGGACTTATTCTGTTTGGGATGTCTCAGTTTTTTAGAGCAGAAGAGCAAGAATTTCTTTATTTTTTATCTGAGTTTATTGTTGCTTTAGTGTTGGGGGTTTTCCTTATTGGACGATTGATTTGGTTCTATAATGAAAGAAAATTTGTACGCACTTTAAGAAAACTTAGTTCACCACTTTCATTTTAAATCATTTTTTTCCAACCCTTTTTGTTCTCCTATCGTCTTATTGAGCAAAACGGGAGTGGTTCTCCTTAATTATTGTTAATCGGTATAAAATGGGGGGATTTCTCCCCATTTTTATTTGTTTACCATATGTTCTGCAACTGGGGGAAAACAGTTGTATAAAGCTTCTGCAAGTTCTGGTTTAAGTTGAATATCAGAAATTGCTTGTTTCATACATTTCAACCATTCAGTTTTGGCATTTTGATCTATCGGGTGGGGTAAATGACGCAAACGCATTTTAGGGTGCCCATATTTTTCGTTGTATCGTAGAGGACCACCTAAAAATTGGCTTAAAAAACAATACTGCTTGTCTCTGATTGTTTCAAAATCACCCTTGAAGAGTGGAGCCAACGTTTCATTTTGTTGCACTAGGTCGTAAAATGTATTGACTAGTTTTTTTAAATTATCATCTCCGACTAGTTCATACAGTGTTTTTGGTGTTTCTGTCATAGAGCAAAATTACCTAAAATCGATTAATAATAGGCAGCTAAAAGGTTTGAAAGGTGAATGAAACTTATTTAGAGAGTGTTAGAAAAGGCATCAATATTGATATGATTAGTATTAATAAATATGAACGGTAAATAAACTGTAAATAGTTTGTAATTTTAACACGATGAAAAACAGAATCTGGTCAATTACTATTTTACTAACAAACCTTTTTATGGTTATGTTAGGGCAGCATAGTTTTGCACAAGATTCAGAGTTTACAATTCCCACTTTAATTGCAAATCAAGGGACTTCTAAATTTAAATTATCTCCAAAAAAGGGCAATCTTAATGTGCTGGGGAAATACCGTGTTTTTGAGAATCATCAGGAGAAAAATTCGGTATGGTTGTCTTACATAGCGTCTTTTGATGGGGAGTTTAATTTTTTGGTTGATGGGGGACAAAACAAATTGACTTGTGCAGTATTTAATACATCCAGCAATAGTGCGTCATCAGATGTGATTAGTGGCAAAGCTGAGATATTACGTGTATTAGTAGAAACACAACCAGGTGCAGTTGGTTTGACAAAGGGAGAAGAATTAAATGTAAGTAATAGACTCTATCCTGTTAAATTGGTGAAGGGACAAGAAGTTCTTATTTATTTGGGCACGGATAATTTATCCTTAAGGGAGGTAAGCATGAAGATTTGGCAAGAATCTGATGCGAGAAAAGAAAAGGACGCTATTCTTGAAAGTAAAGTGATTGATATGCGGGAGGACGACTTCCTAAATATGCTGCATATTAAAGTGCGTGATGCTGAATCAGGATTACCACTTGTTGCATCTGTGAACATAAATGGAATGAAGAGTATAAGCAATTATTATAGCGCGTCTGACTTGTTTTTTGATGTAGAGAAGTCTAAAAAAATAGAAGTGAAATGTGATGCAAAAGGTTATTTCTTTTTCTTTAAAGAATTCCAAGTTAATGATGATGTGGACAATGAAATTGTTGTGCTCTTAGAACCTCTTAGCGAAGGAAAGAAATTAGGTTTACCTGAAATTCAATTTGAAATTGGGACTTCTAATCCAACAGGGAATGCTATTCAGCTCATGGACAGACTGGCTGAATTCCTCCTCACAAACCCAAACGTGCGGATTGAAATTCAAGGTCACGTTAATGAAACAGGTGAAAATTCAATGGCAGCGAAGAAAATTTCTGAGGCTCGTGCTAAAAGGGTTTATCAGTACCTAATCGAAAAAGGTGTAGATAAATACCGTTTAGAATATAAGGGACTAGGAAATACTGAAATGATCTATCCGATGCCTAAGAATCATTTCGAAGAGCAAGCCAACAGAAGGGTGGAGATTAAAATTTTATAGTTTCTCTCCAATGAGTCTACCTTTATTCATTAATTTTGCGGCATGACTAAAATCTTGCACATTGAAACCAGCACTAAAATGTGTTCTGTTGCGCTATCTGAGAATGGTAATTTAATTGCGCACAAGAATATCGAAGCTGAAGGCTTTGTGCATAGCGAGAAGCTTAATTTGCTTATTGAGGAAGTCTGTAAGGGCTCCAAAGTAGGGTACGACAAACTTAGTGCTATTTCAGTTTCAGGCGGACCAGGAAGTTATACAGGGCTTAGAATAGGTGTTTCCACTGCTAAGGGATTGTGCTACGCTTTAAATTTACCCTTAATTGCAATTGACTCGTTAGAATGTCTTGCGCAATGGGGCAAAATTAACCATCCTGATTTTAGAGGAATGTTTTGTGCTATGATTGATGCAAGAAGAATGGAAGTTTTTAGTGCAATATACAATTCGAATTTAGAACAGCTTAAGCCAATTTCAGCCGATATAGTAGATGAAGAGAGTTACTCGGAATTTGAGAATGGAAACAAAATTATCCTTTTAGGAGACGGTGCTCACAAACTCATGGAGTTGTGGCAAGATAGGGGAGAGTTTATTTTTTCAAACCTTATCGCCGATGCTCGTGGTCAAGTAAGTCGCGCGTATGAGCTCTTCTGTCAGAGTAATTTTGTGGATACAGCTTACTATGAGCCATTCTATTTAAAAGATTTTATTGCTGGAATAAAAAAAGGATAACTTAAAAGCTATCCTTAGAATTATAAAATGAAAAGGAGAGAGTCAACTACACCTTCATAATGTCAATTTCTTTTAGATCAATTAATTCATCGATTCGAGTAACAAATGAATTAGTGATATCTTGAATTTTTGCTTCACCAACTTTTACAATATCTTCTGAAAGACCGTCATTTTTTAAGTCTTTCAACATATCCATTGCGTCTTTTCGGTTGTTTCGAATGGCAATTTTACCATTTTCGCCTTCAGCTTTTGCTTTTTTCACTAAATCGCGTCTTCTTTCTTCTGTCAAAGCTGGTACGTTAATGATAATCATCTCACCATTGCTTTGAGGTGCTAAACCAAGATTAGAATTGATGATACCACGCGAAATTTCGTCAAGAATATTTCGTTCCCATGGTTGTACAGTTATAGTTCTAGCGTCAAGTGTACTGACGTTTGCAACTTGAGAAAGAGGCGTGGGTGCTCCGTAATAATCTACTGTTACACTATCTAGCATTGATGGTGTTGCTTTACCTGCGCGAATTTTTTCTAACTCACTGTTCAAGTGTGACAACGATTTCTCATTTGCACTTTTGAACTCATCCATTATCATTTGAACTTCTTCCGTCATAATTCTAATTTGGAGACAAATATATAAAAAGTTACTATTTCGAGCTTATCCGTGAACAAGTGTACCAACTTTTTCTCCCTCAATCAATCGCTTAAGGTTCCCACTCGTATTCATATCGAACACAATAATAGGCAAATCATTCTCTTTACACAGTGTAAAAGCAGTCATGTCCATAACGTTCAACCCTTTTTCGTACACTTCGTCAAAAGATATCTTTTCGTATTTTTTTGCGGTAGGGTCTTTCTCTGGGTCAGCTGTGTAGATTCCGTCAACACGTGTGCCCTTCAAAATAACATCTGCATTGATTTCAATTGCCCTTAGAGATGCTGCTGAGTCAGTAGTAAAGTACGGATTACCTGTTCCTGCACCAAATATCACCACGCGTCCTTTCTCAAGATGACGTACGGCCCTTCTTCGCACATAAGGTTCAGCAATTTCCTTCATTTCAATTGCAGACTGCAAACGAGTTTTAAGCCCTGATGATTCAAGAGCAGCTTGGAGAGCCATGCTATTAATCATTGTAGCCAACATTCCCATGTAGTCACCATGAGTACGATCCATGCCTCCTTGTTCTGCTTGAACGCCCCTGAAAATATTACCTCCACCGATTACAATTGCAATCTCGACACCCATTTCATGGATTTCTTTGATTTGATTTGCAAAATCTGCAATACGGTTATTATCAATCCCGAATTGTTTATCTCCCATTAGAGATTCGCCGCTTAATTTTAGTAATATTCTTTGGTACTTCACGTTGCAAATATTTAACAAAAAAAAAGAGAGAAACTAATTTCTCTCTTTTAAATTTTAATTTTTTAGCTTAAAGCTACTCGCTTGAAATCAACAACTGTCAATCCGTTTTCAGTCTGATTGAGGAATTGCTCCACGCTCAGTTTGTTATCTCGCACGAATGGTTGACTTAACAATGTATTCTCCTTGAAGAATTTGCTAAGACGTCCTTGAGCAATTTTTTCTGCCATGTCAGCAGGTTTGCCTTCTTGTATAGCTAATTCTTTTCCTATTTCGATTTCGCGTTGAATAGTATTTTCATCAACACCTTTTTCGTCTAAAGCGATAGGATTCATTGCAGCAACTTGCATAGCAACTTGTTTTCCTGCATCTGACGCTACTTCACCATCTTTATTCAACGCAACCAAAGTTGCCAATTGATTTCCTGGGTGGTTGTAGGCTACAACACTTTCAGAACGAACTACCTCGAACTTGGAAAGGTCAAGTTTTTCACCAATAACACCAATTTGTTCAACAATTTTCTCCGCTATTGTCAACTTGTCATCGTATTTAATTGATGTCAATTCCTCAATAGAAGAAGGAAGATTATCTACTGCAATTTGTACAATTGATTCAACAAATGCTTGGAAGTCACTGTTCTTTGCTACGAAATCAGTTTCGCAGTTCAAAGCCAAGATAACTCCTGCTTTACCGTCTGTTGTTGCTTGAGCAAAAACCAAACCTTCTCTAGCCTCGTTATCACCACGTTTAGCAGCGATTTTTTGACCTTTTTTACGAAGGATGTCAATTGCTTGCTCCATATCTCCATCCGATTCAACAAGAGCTTTCTTGCAGTCCATCATTCCTGCTCCTGTTTTCTTGCGTAGATCGTTTACTTGTGCAGCTGTAATTGCCATTTTATATATACTTAAATGATTAATCGTTCTTTTTTATTTTTCTTCCTTAGCTTCTGCAGCTGGAGTTTTCTTAGCTGGAGCCTTTTTCGCTGGAGCTTTTTTCGCCGGTGCTTTTTTCTCTTCAGCAGCTGGAGCTTTCTTAGCTGGGGCTTTTTTCGCTGGAGCCTCTTCAGTTTCAGTAGCTTCTTCAACTACTTCAGCAGCTGGCGCTTTTTCTTTTTTCGCTTCTTTTGGCGCTTTTTCAGCAGTAGCTTCAACAGCAACTGTTTCTGCATCATCATTATCATCTTCTTTTGAAGATTTGTCTTTTGATGCTTTACGCTCTTCCAATCCTTCAACAACTGAAGCAATAATTACATCCATAATTTTTGCTATAGATTTTGTTGCATCGTCATTTGCTGGAATTGGAAAGTCTACTACGCGTGGGTCAGAGTTTGTATCTACCATTGCGAAAGTAGGAATATTTAAACGCTTTGCTTCTTTAACTGTAATTGACTCTTTCAATACATCAATTACAAAGATAGCTGCAGGAAGACGAGTCATATCTGCGATAGAACCAAAGTTTTTCTCTAGTTTTTCACGCTGACGTGTTTTGAATAAACGCTCACGCTTACTTAGTGTTTCCCATGTTCCGTCTGTTTGCATCTTATCAATCGAAGTCATCTTGCGAATTGACTTACGAGTTGTAGCGAAGTTGGTAAGCATTCCACCTGTCCAACGCTCTACTACGAAAGGCATATTTACTGATTTTGCACGCTCTGAGATAATTTCTTTTGCTTGTTTTTTAGTTGCAACGAAAAGTATTTTCTTTCCACTTTTAGCAATTTGTTTTACCGCAGCGCTTGCTTGCTCTAGGTGAGCGATAGTCTTATTTAAATCAATGATGTGTATACCTTTCTTCTCAGCGAAGATATACGGAGCCATATTTGGGTTCCACTTTCTCTTAAGGTGACCGAAATGTACACCTGAATCGAGTAATTCTTGAAAATCTACTTTTGACATTTTTTTATTTTTTTCTTGTTTACCTTCTTTTTTAGTTCAGTATACCTGGAGATATATTTATTCCAGATAACTTAGATACTAAACAATCGCCAAAAAAGGAATTAACGTTTACTAAACTGAAATTTCTTACGTGCTTTTGGTTGTCCAGGTTTTTTACGCTCTACCATTCTTGGGTCACGTGTCATTAAACCTTCTGCTTTTAAAAGCGTTTTGAACTCTGGGTCCAACTCAACTAAAGCGCGAGATATTCCTAAACGAATTGCTTCTGCTTGACCATTAAAACCACCACCATCAACATTTACAGTAATATCATATTGATCTACTGTATTTGTTAAGATAAACGGTTGTTGGATTTTAGCATGAAGTACATCGATTGGAAAGAACTCTTTGTAGTCTTTCTTGTTCACAGTAACTTTACCTGTACCTTTTGAAAGATACACACGAGCAACTGCTGTTTTTCTTCTTCCTAACGCGTTGATTACGTCCATATCGTTATTTAATTGTGTCCAAATTAATTACTTGAGGTTTTTGAGCCTCATGTTTGTGCTCAGATCCAACGTATACTTTTAAATTAGTATACAATGTTCTTCCAAGACTATTCTTTGGCAACATCCCTTTTACAGCCTTTTCTACAAGGCGCTCTGGATGTTTAGCCATAATTTCCTTGGCAAGGAGTGTACGCTGTCCACCAGGATAACCTGTGTGGCGGATGTACTCTTTAGTATCAAGTTTTGTACCCGATAGAGCAACTTTTTCAGCGTTGATGACAATTACATTGTCACCGCAGTCAACGTGTGGCGTGAAGTTGGCTTTGTGTTTCCCACGAATCAACTTCGCCACTTTAGAAGCCAAACGACCTAATGTCTGACCTTCTGCGTCTACGACAACCCACTGCTTATCAGCAGTTTCTGAGTTGGCAGACAGTGTTCTGTAACTTAGTGTATTCACGTCATTAACTTTTTTAAATAAGACTATATCCCCAATTTGGGGTGGCAAAGATAAGATGTTTAATTTTTATTAACAACATTCTTGTGAAAAAACCTTCAGAATAACTTTTTCAACCCTCATTTTGTTGTTTTTAGATTCTTTAAAGCCTCTCTTTTACTGAGACCTTCAAGTTGCAATTCAGAAACAAGTGAAACTACATAATCTGCATCCGTTTTGGCCAATTCACGTAAACTCCAACCGATGGCTTTTCGGATGAAAAAGTCGTCGTGATACTTCAACATTGAAATGATGTGTTTAAGTTGAGGCTTGTCAGTATCTTTTTTATATTTCAACTGGTACAAAAGGGCAGTTCGCTGCAGCCAAATGTTTTCTGAATTAATCCATTTGTCAATATAGTGAATTTGCAGTTTCTTTTCATTTTTCAATAAATGACCTACAATTTTGTTAGCAATTAAGTCAACTGAATCCCACCAGCTTTTTTGCACGATGAAGTTTTCAATGTGAGGAATGTCATCAATTGTTAGTTGCTTTTTCTTTACTTTTTCCAAATAATCCAAAGCAGCAAGCTGAAATTCACGTTCCTCACGCTTAAAAAGTTCCTTAGCAATTTCGACAGCCGAATGCGACATTAGATCTGCCCCATACTCCTTTAACCATTGATTTTGAATCGCTCGCCTGTTTTTGGATTGCAAGCCAAAGAACTCAAACTTATTTCGCATGTATTTTTTCATCTGGTAAGCATACTCGACATTCGCATACTCTTGGAACGAGATGCCGAGTATATCAACCAGTTGTTTTGTGTTTAGATACATTGTGACTTAGTAAACTAGACAGCGACTTCATCAATGTTTACAGTAGAGAATTCGATATTCTTTTCTATCGCTCCAAAATTCTTAAACTCATTAATGGCCTCTAGCACATCGTAATTAATGTTGTTACATTTTTTTCCATCGATGATTACTTTGCTGCCTTCTGGTAAGTTTTGAAGAGTTTGGATAATGCTTCCTTTGTTAAGAAATGTTACTTCTTCAGATAAAATTATTCGTATTACCGACTTACCATCTTCTTCTGTGACCTTGCGATTGTAATTGTTTTTATAATTCTTTTGAAGAATAAAGAAGATTGCTATAACCATACCAGCCCCTATTCCTTTTAATAAATCTGTTAACAATACAACTATAATAGTAGTGATAAAAGGCAAGAATTGCTCCCAGCCAAGTTTGTACATTGCTTTGTAAAGACCAATTTTTGATAATTTATAACCGACCATTAAGAGGATTGCACCTAAAGAGGCCAATGGAATCATATTTAAAACTTCAGGTATAAATAGGACTGTACTTATAAGGATGATCCCGTGCGCGATAGCCGAAAGTTTAGATTTTGCTCCTGCATTAATATTTGCAGAACTTCTAACAATTACCTGAGTAACAGGTAGACCACCAATTAAACCTGAGAACATGTTCCCTAAACCTTGAGCTTTTAATTCTCGATTTGTTGGAGTAACATGGCGCATTGGGTCGAGTTTGTCTGTTGCTTCAACACTTAGCAAACTTTCTAAACTTCCAATGATAGCTATAGTGAATGCAATAACATACACATCAGGGTTTGAAAGCATACTAAAATCTGGGGTGCGGAAAAAACTAAAAAATTCAGTAAGAGATGATGCTACTGGTAAAATAACTAAATGATCTCCACCTAAAGCCAATTCAGGACTTGATAATGAAAAGCTATAGTTTAAGACTATCCCGATTACCACAACAAATAATGCTCCAGGGAGAAACTTAAATAATGCTATTTTCTTCATCATTGGACGGTCAAATAAAATCAAAATTGCCAAAGAAAGAAGTCCGATGATAACAGCTCCCATTGTGAAATGCTCATAGGCATAAAAGAGTTCTGTAAAAGTGTTGTGGCCATCAGGTTGTACAAAATCCATTTCTCCCATTGGATCCTTATCATATCCTAGAAGGTGGGGAATTTCTTTTAGAATAAGTGTCAGACCAATGGCTGCTAACATTCCCTTTATCACAGATGAGGGGAAATAGTGTCCTATTACTCCAGCCTTTAAGTATCCAGCAATAAGTTGAATAATTCCAGATAGAAATACTGCTAGAATTAATCCTTCAAAACTACCAATAGTTGCTAAGGCTCCTGCCACTATAGTAATTAATCCAGCAGCAGGACCTGAGACTCCAAGGCGTGAACCACTGAATGCTCCGACTACTATACCACCGACAAAACCTGCAATAATACCAGAGAAAATATTGGGCATGCCATCTACTCCCTCAACATCTGTAGAGGCAAATGCTACTCCTAAACATAGTGGTAAAGCTACAAGGTAAACCACTAAACTTGCTGGAAGGTCCTGCTTCCAGCTCGAAAAAATATTCTTTTTTGTCATCTTATGATAAACGTACGTGAAAAATTAATGTTTAAAACAGGTTTAGTTTAAGGAAGGGAACATTTATTTAACACTCGGGCGGAGGTACAGTAACTTTAAAAGTAGGTTGGATCTTTTCGTTGGTTATACAATTTTGATATGACTCTTTGTGTTTTGTAATAGGAAGAACCGTTTCAAGTCGACTTAGCTGACAAAAAAGTTTATGTGGTTCTTCTTCAATCACGCGAGTTGAACTTGAGCTTTCTTCTTCGCACAACTCAGTGTCAAAATTTGGTGTAACTCCAATCTGATTTTGAACAACAGGTATTGCACAAAGCCAAAGCATCATGGTAAAAACAAGAATGATATTTAATTTGTACAGTAAGTTCACGTGAACAAAAATAGAAAAATCAATTTGTTTAACAGAACTTTTGTGTAAAGTATCTGTTATTTTTTGTTAAACCACTTAGGGTGTATACTTATTATTCGTAGCTTGTAACCTATTTTAAAAAGAGAGGAGTTTATGAAAGTTGGAGATAAAATACCGTTGTTTGAGTTGCCCGATAAAAACGGAAAAATTCATTCAATTGCTAATTATTTAGGAAATAAAAAATTGGTCATTTATTTTTATCCTAAAGATGATACCCCTGGTTGCACCAAAGAAGCTTGTTCGTTTAGAGATGCGTATGAAGATTTTGTGGAGATGGGATGTGAAGTGATAGGGATTAGTGGTGATAATGTGGAGGCCCACAAACAATTTTCTGATAAACACAATTTGCCATTTTTGCTTTTGGCAGATGAAAAGAATGTCGTTAGAAACTTATTTAATGTTCCACGAAATCTTTTTGGTTTAATTCCAGGACGAGTGACTTATGTGGTCAATGAAAATGGAGTAATAGTCAAAATATTTGACTCGCTTTTTAAAGCAGAAAAACATATTGAAGAAGCAAAAAAAACAGTTAGTGAAATGTGAGTTTTAAATAAACATAGTGGTGATACTATCTTCATCAAAGAAACTTGCGTCAATAGGTTCCCATAATTCAATTTTATTACCTTCGATGTCCATAATATGGGCAAACTTACCATATTCATAACTCTCTATCTCACCTAAAGGCAATACTCCCTTGGCAGCAAGTTTCGCTAAAAAATCATCCATGTGATCCACACGAAAGTTTAACATGAAATTTTTCTTGGATGGTTCGAAGTAGTTGCTAGACTCAGCGAACGTGCCCAATTGCATATACTTTGGTGTCCCATTAAATGGCGCGATTTCAAATAAAACGCCATATTCATTTGGTGTCATACCTAACACATCACGATACCAATCATTCAGCACTTGTGGATTTTGGCATTTAAAAAAAACACCTCCTAATCCTGTGATTTTTCCTTTCGAATTCTCCATAGATGACTCATACGTAAAAGAGAGACATTGGTTTCATTTTTAGAAATGAAGGAAATTAGAATTTGACTTAGCTGGATGAATTTCTGTTGCTATTTTTCATTTTGTCATAAAACATTTTTGATGAATAGGCGTTATTGAAAGAAAAATGTGATTATGAATTGGAAAAAAAGTATAATGATAACATCTTTAGTTATCTCTTTTGGATTTAGTGGTTTTGCACAAGAGTCTGAAGAAACAATTAAGCGTGTAAGAGTAACAGATTTTTATCTAACGGGTGGGTTCGTGATGAGCACATTGCCTGCGTGGGGCATTTCGGACTTTCAAATGCTTACTACGAACTCTCAACTTATGGATACAGATTTTGCGGGATACGAAACGTATAACAATTATTCTCAAAATGCTCCAATGAATTCAATGAGGAATAAGCAAGTTTCGATGATGATAGGGTTTAGCTTTTCAGATAAAGAAAAAACTAAAATGAAGGGAAATCCTCATTTAAGAATTGGATTGACTTACAGGTCTGGAGATTTGTTATCAGGATTTGCTACACGAACGGATCGTTATACTTTTGATACACTTTCTTCATCTGGTGGATCCACATATACTGTTGATTCGGTTGCTAATAACACGTACAGAATGAATTATTCTTCGCAACAACTTCATCTTGATGTTTCTGTTCTATTTCGTACGGCTCCTGAGAGAAAAGCGAGTTTGTTTGGTGGGATTGGGATTACATCAGGTGTTGGTTTGGATTCAAGAACAGATATTAATTATGTACAGGATCTTTCAACTGTTGTGAATTATCCATCTCATCAAGAATATATGGGAGTTAAGGGTGGAAATGTGGGGCAGAATGAAGCCAATAAAAATGAAATGGCGTATGGTTTCTCTGCATACGTTCCCCTGGGATTGGATATACGTCTTGGAAATAAAAATGAATTTTGGAAAAGAATTCATTTGTCTTTGGAAATGCGTCCTTCGCTTAATGTTTTCATTTCTCCTGAGCTAGGAACATTGACGACTTTCTCTTCCTACCACGGTTTAGGGATGAAGGTGGATTTGAGATAAAAAACAAGAAATTTAGAATGGTTCGCTTAAATAAGCGGACCATTTTGTTTTTGAGCCTGTTCGACAATTTTTGTCAAATAGACAAATTGGTCAACGCTTAATCGTTCAGGACGAAGGTCAAATATTTCATCCTCTGTTGTCGCTCCGTTTAGCATTGATTTTAGTGAGTTTCTCAATGTTTTTCGTCGCTGATTGAAACCTGTTTTTACTACTCGAATAAACAAAGCTTCGTTACAATCTAACTTGTCTCTATTATTGCGGACGAGTTGAATTACACCTGATTTCACTTTTGGGGGAGGGTTGAATACGTGTTCATCCACAGTAAAACAATAGCGAATGTCATAAAATGCTTGAAGAAAAACACTTAAAATACCGTAGACTTTAGATCCAGGTGGTTCTGCTATTCGCTGTGCGACTTCTTTTTGAAACATTCCGACAACTTCCGGGATTTGATTTCGATAATCAAATACCTTGAAAAGAATTTGGGAAGAAATATTGTATGGAAAATTACCAGCAACAGCAAATGGCTTATCTCCCATATATTTTTTCAAATCTTCTTTCAGAAAATCAGCTTCTATAATTCTTCCTTTGAGTTCTTTAAAATGCTCATTTAAATAAGTAATCGATTCAGAATCAATTTCCATTACCTGTGTTTCGAATTCAGGTCTTTTCAATAAAAACTCTGTCAACGCACCCATTCCTGGTCCTATTTCAAGTACTTTATTGTATCGGTCAGTGTGCTGCAATTCATCAGCTATATTTTTACAAATATTCTTGTCTGTTAAGAAATGCTGTCCGAGATGTTTTTTAGCTTTGACTGTCATTGGGCAAAGATAGGTAAATGAAAAGTGCAAACAGACAAATTTTATTTGCGTCTGCCATAAGCATATTCAATTTGTTCAATTAGCTCACCTTCATCATTATAATATTTGAAGACGCCATGATGTAAATTCTCGTGAAAAGCGCCTTCTTCTACCAGGATTCCCTGCTCATTATAGAGTTCAAAACGACCATGGTTTTTCCCATTCTCCATTTCACGCATTTGCTTGAGTTTGCCGCCTACATGAAATAGTTTGCAAACCCCTGTATAAGGTTGATCTCTGTCAGTTTCATAAAAATGATTGTAGGCGACGTCAAGGTGGAGCCTTTCACAATCTATATAATCTTTGGTTTGATTCGTTTCGTCACACGAAAACAACAATAATGACAAAGGAAGAATGAATAGGAAAAATTTTCTCATGCCCAAATTTACAAAAAGTGATCGTAACCTGATTATGGAAATTGTTAAAAACATACCTTTTTTTGTTGAGATATTAATGTTTTGGTAATAGTAGTTTCAAAAATAAAGTGAGACCTTTGCAAAAAAAAAATATTTGTGATATGAGAAATTCTACTTTCATTAAAAATTACAGAACATTAATACTGACTGGTTTATTAATGATTCTTAATGTTCAGTTTTTGAGCGCTCAAATCCTAGCTTGGGATTTTACAGGCGAAAGTACTGTCGCTACCTCGACTGCAGAAGTGATGGATGCCAATCTGGATGCTTCAAATGTGTTGACAAGGGGGGTAGGAGCTCCAGCTTCAGCAGGGGGGAATTCATTCAGAACTGTAGGTTTTCAGAATGATGGAATTAATGTTTCGAACACTGATTATTTCGAATTTGAACTTTCTGCCGCTTTGGGGTATGAAATGTCATTAAATTCAATCAATGCTAATGTCACAGGCACGGCTTCTTTTTGTGCTACTCCAGGCGTTTCGAATCAGTTTGCTTATAGTTTGGATGGAGTTAGTTTTACGTTGATTGATATTCCTTCAGTTACAATAGGAACGGGTCAATCTTTTTCGGTTGACTTAACCAGCGTAGCTGCATTACAAAATATAGCAGAGACAGTAACTGTCACTTTTCGATATTACGCTTCTGGACAAACAACTACTGGTGGTTGGGGATTCAACTCTCCGTCGGCAGGTGTGTATGGATTGTCAATAGATGGAGCAGTTGTACTTGAAGGTGCTTGTATTCCGACATCATCAAACCAAACAGTAGAAGCATGTCAAACCTACAATTTCTTTGGTACAGATTATACAGTAAGTGGAAATTATGAGCACACTCTTGTGGGTGGTAACGCAGCGGGATGTGATAGTACAATTTATTTGGATTTAACTATTGTGAGTGGATACACATTCTATGAAGATTTCGATGGTGATGGATTGGGAAATCCTAATTCAACTGTAGAAGCATGTACAGCACCTATGGGGTATGTAGCAAACGGAGATGATTGTGATGATACAGATGATCAGATTGGTGTTGCGACAGAGGTGTATTATGTTGATGCAGATGGAGATGGTTATGGAGCAGGTGCTGCGATGTTGTTTTGTTCAGATCCTGGTGCTGGATACTCGTTGAACAGTGA
This sequence comes from uncultured Flavobacteriales bacterium, assembly GCA_964447015.1. GTDB lineage: Bacteria > Bacteroidota > Bacteroidia > Flavobacteriales_D > Crocinitomicaceae > Wandonia. The sequence goes on along the minus strand of CAYUQU010000014.1, from coordinate 6,097 downwards.
TGATTGTGATGATACAGATGATACAATTTACCCTGGCGCTACAGATATTCCTGATGATGGCATAGATCAGGATTGTGATGGAGAGGATGCTACTTTGTTGGGGGCTGAATTGGGAATCTATGTATTCAATGGTACTATAGATTGCGATAATCAAGATGTAGCAGCAACTGTTTCTAGCGTTAATGTAACGTTTTCGGATTATAGTTCAATGATGACAAACTGTGCAGCTGGAGCGGGATATTTCAATCGAAGTGGTTGGAATACAACAGCGACAATTGATTTGGATCAGTATAATGAATTTACAATTACTCCAGAAGATTGTTTTGAGTTGACACTTACTAAGGTTGAGTTCTTGCATAGAAACAGTGGGTCTGGTGGAACTCCAACGTGGACTTTGCGCTCAAGTGTAGATGGATTTACAACTGATGTAGCAACAGGACAGTCTTCAACTTCAGATGCAACGACAACCATACTTTTACCTGCAACTTTTGAAAATGTAGGTGAAGTAACGTTCCGTTTCTACATAACAAACATGGGAGCAGTAGGTGCAACGTGGAGGAATGACAATGTCTCTGTTTTTGGATTTGAAAACCCGCTTGTTCCCCAGACTTTCTATCTTGATGCAGATGGTGACGGATTTGGAGACATCTTGAATCAGATTAGCGCTTGTACGCAGCCAGTAGGTTACGTAACTAACGATGGTGATTGTGATGACACAGATGAGAATATTAATCCAGATACATATTGGTATCAGGATTTAGATGGAGATGGGTATGGAAATTCTTCTGTATTTATCCAAGTATGCCAACAACCTATAGGATACGTTCTACTTGATTCAGATTGTAACGACAATGATGAGAATGTGAATCCAGGAGCACCTGAGGTATGTAATGGTTTAGATGATAATTGTAATGGTGATGTTGACGAGGGATTAGTTTTTGTGACTTATTATGTAGATGCTGATGGGGATGGTTACGGAACAGGAACTGGTTTCGAATCTTGTGAAGACCCAGGAGCAGGTTATGCAACTAATGATGATGATTGTGATGACACAGATGAGAATATTACTGTGCCTACTCAATACTACATAGATGCAGATGGAGATGGTTTTGGTGCTGGAGACGCAATAGAATTTTGTACAGACCCAGGAGCAGGGTACTCATTAAACAATACTGACTGTAATGACAATGATGAAAATGTGAATCCTGCAGCTCCTGAAGTATGTAATGGACAAGATGATAACTGTAACACTGAAGTTGATGAAGGACTAACTTTTGTGACCTATTATGTAGACGCTGATGGAGATGGTTTTGGTGCAGGTACTGGCATGGATTTATGTGAAGACCCAGGAGCTGGTTATTCTCTAAATGATGAAGATTGTAATGATTCTGATGATACAATCTATCCAGGTGCTACAGAAATTCCAAATGACGGAATAGATCAGGATTGTGATGGAGAAGACTTGGTAACTATTGGCTTGGATGAAGTTACTACTCTGAATTTCTCAATAGTACCTAACCCGTCAAATGGTGAGGTTGTTGTGACTTTGTCTTCAAACTTTAAAACAACTAAAGTTGAAGTGTTTGCACTTACAGGAGAATTGGTTGCGAACACTGAGTTCACTGGCTCATCTAGTAAGTTGAATCTTACTTCGCTTAATACAGGGATGTATCTTGTGAAAATTTCAAACGAAACGGGAACAGCAGTTCAGCGAATTGTGAAAAAATAGGAAATTGAATTGTAAGTTTTTTGAAAGGGCTTCCTTAAAACGGGAGCCCTTTTTGTTGGTATCAGTTGACATTCGCAAATTACCAAAACAAAAAATCTAAGTATTTATACTTAATCAGCTTAAGTATAAATGCGTAATCTGCGTAAGGATTTGAAATCATGCGAGCTATAATTGTTGGGGATTTTGGTTATTTGTATGTAGAGATAGAAAAGTAAATAGTAACAAGTAGTACATCATTAATTATAATAATCTCAATATCTAAATGTAGGTTATTACAAGGTTAGATTCATGAATGTCAATACACTTGTTGAGATAAACAAATGGTAGTATATTAATTATTTGCAACTCAGAGCCTAGATGGCGGTCGTGATTCACGACCGCCTTTCTTTTTTTATCACATTTTGAATTGATTATGAGCGTATTTTATCTAAGACTTTAGGTCGGTTTTCATTTTTTTTATAAATTGCAATTCTTAATTGTATTTAATACAAGTGATTAATGCTCTCTTGAATGAAACGATTTGGATTAAGTTTAGTTCTGTTAGCCACTACGTATTTTGCTACTTCTCAAGATGTTTACAAAATGGGTGCACGTTCAACTGCTTTAGCAAATGCTTCTGTAGCGGTAGATGATATTTGGGCATATCACCATAATCCAGGAATGCTTGGTTATGCGGAGAAGGGTGGAGTAGGAGTCTATTACGAAAATCGATTTTTTCTGAGAGAATTTCAATACCAAGGGTTGACAATTGTTCAGCCTCTCAAAGTGGGTGTATTATCTGCGGGTGCGCAATATAGTGGGTTCGAATTATTCAGAACAGCTCGCGCAGGTATGGGGTATAGTCTCAAATTAGCTGAATATATTTCAATGGGAGTTCAGGTGAACTACCTCAATGTTCGTCAACCAGCTGAATATGGGACTAAGCATGGGATAAGTGCTGAATTTGGACTAGCTGCAAGGATTAATAAAAAATGGATGTTGGGAGCTAGTGTGTACAATATCACACGAGCTCGATTTGCAAGTTATCAAGATGAACGATTTGCCACACTAATTCGAATTGGAGCACGATATTCAATTTCCAAAAAGCTCGAATGGTTGATGGAGGTAGAGAAAGATGTATTGTTCCCCCTGAAATTAAAAGGTGGATTAGAGTATCAACCTCTTGAGGATTTTTACATTAGAGCAGGCGTTTCGACCAAGCCTGTAGAGATTGCTTTTGGACTTGGGTATAATTTCAAAGGGTTAAGAATAGATTTAGCATCATCGTACAAGCAAATTCTTGGTTTTTCTACTGGAATATCACTTCACTATTTATGGGGTAATGGACGGGACTAGAATATATCTCATATTCTTTTTGTTATTTGTTATTTCAACAAATGGATATGCTCAATTTGAGCAAAAGAGTGAGATAATTCAACAACGAATTGAGTATTTAGCAGAAAACCTTGAAGCTGAAGATATCGTCTTAGAACAAATCACTGAAGATCTCTACTATTTTATTGAACATCCTATCAATTTGAATAAAACAGATGGAGAAGACTTGAAACTTTTAGGTCTTTTAACTGATGTGCAGATTTTATCGTTGTTGAATCACAGGAAAAAATTTGGAAAGCTAATTAGTATCTATGAGATTCAAGCCGTTCCATACTGGGATATTCTTACCATTAATATGGTGCTTCCCTTCATTCGTGTCGATGATCGTTTTGACCAAGTACATGTTTCGTTAAAAGAGATGTTAAAGTATGGAAATGGGGAGGTTCTACTCCGATATCAACGAAATATTGAGCAAAAGAGAGGTTATACAGATGTGCCTGATTCAATACTGCAAAGTAGCAATAGTTATTATCACGGCAATCCCGATCGGTATTATTCGCGTGTTCGATTTACCTACCGCAATAACTTCAGTGTTGGCGTTACCGCAGAAAAAGATCCAGGTGAAGAGTTTTTTAAAGGCTCAAATAGATATGGTTTTGATTTCTATTCAGCTCATGCATTTTATTCAGGTGGTAAATATCTTAGAACAGTTGCCTTGGGCGATTATCAAATTCAAATTGGGCAGGGCTTGAATTTTTGGTCAGGATATGCATTCAATAAAACGGCGGACGTTGTCAATATCAAGAAGAACCCACGTGGGATTCGACCTTATGCGTCAGTGGATGAGACGCGTTTTTTGAGAGGAGCGGCTGTCGAAGCAGGTATTGGTAAATTTAGTTTGATTGCATTTGGTTCAATAAAAAAAGTTGATGCGACTGTACAAGCCTTACTAGATACTTTAACGCAGCAAGAGCAGTTTGCTAGCTCAATTAATATGACTGGATTGCATCGGACAAATTCGGAGATAGAGAGAAGAAATACACTTCAGGAAGGGCTTTTTGGAGGATATGCACAATATAAATCTGCCGCTTTTAATATGGGAGTGGCAGCAATTCATCACAGTTATGACAACGAATTTAATCGCCCTGAACAACCTTACAATCAATTTGATTTTAGAGGAAAAGAACTTTTCAATATAAGTGCAGATTATTCTTATGTATTTAAAAACACCAATATATTTGGTGAAGTTGTGCGCTCAGGTTCAGGAGCTGTTGGATTTCTGCAAGGAGCAATGGTTGCACTTGATTCAAGAGTTTCGTTAAGTACGATGTACAGACATTACCCACGTAACTTTCACACATTTTATTCTCAAGGATTTAGTGAAGGTTCAAGAACACAAAATGAAAGTGGTATTTTTGTAGGTCTTTTTTGGCGTTTGGGTGGAGCTTGGACAGTTAATACGTATATTGATTTCTTTAAATTTCCATGGCTAAGGTATCAAGTTGATGCACCATCTTCGGGGGCAGAATTTCTCACTCAACTTTCATATAAACCAAGTCGTCAACTAGAGATTTACGCGCGTTTTCGAGAGCAGCGCAAAGCTAGGAATAGTAGAATTACAGACGGCACAATCACAGGAGTAGAAGATGTTACTCAGCGTAATTTTAGACTAAATCTTGCATATAAAGTAAGCGAATCCATCACGATTAAATCTAGACTTGAGTACGTTACTGTTACTAGGCAAAGTAGTGAGGGGCAAGAGGGTGTTTTACTCTATCAAGACATAGTGTATAAACCCAAAAATTTCCCTGTGGATATTAGTTTGAGATATGCACTATTCGACACAGACGGGTATGATTCAAGAATTTATGCTTTTGAGAATAATATGTTAAATGTATTCTATATTCCAGCCCATAACGATAAAGGTATGCGTGCCTATGCGCTAATTCGTTGGACATTTGCTCGACGTTTTGACTTGTGGATAAAGTACGGGATATTCTTATATAGTAACAGAAAGAGTATAGGTTCGGGTCCCGAAATAATTGATGGGAATAGAAAATCAGATATTGGTGTTCAACTGAGAATTAAATTCTAAAAAAAAAAGAGCTCCAGTTTGGAACTCTTTTTCAGATTAAATATTTTTTATAAATCGTCAGGTATTGTAGCCTGTTGAAATTGTTTCTTCTTTGGTCTCAATTGATCAATGAAAACAATGCGTAATTTCTGACCGTCAGCGGTTAAAATCATTTCTGAAATACCGTTATTTATACTAGGTGCTTGTTTGTTCTGATTGTAGAATTTTACATCAAAAATTTCATAAGTAGCGTCGCTGTATTGGAGGAAAATCGAACTGATTTTTCCGTTTTCAACGCGAACTTTACCATTTACACACATTGCATCATCGCCTTCGAAAAATGATACAATAACTTTTCGATGCATTTCATCAGCTATTGTATATGAACCACGTTCTTTAAACGCAGTTTCCATTTTTTCAAAACAATTTAATTCTTTTTTCTGCGCTAAAACACTTAAGGACAGTGTTAAAAGCATTAAAGTTAGTAGACTTTTTCTCATGTTTTACAGTTTTCTTTTTTAAAGCTGTGTTCCAAATATAACTTAATTTATGAAATTGACTATCTAAATTTAGTACATTTGAACAAATTCGTTATCGTATGAGTCACAAACAAATTGCATACCACTTTTCAGAAGCTGCTGATATACTAAACAAATTTATAAGTGAGTCGTCTAATTTTGAAAGCATTAAGTTGGCTGGAGACTATATGGCGCATGCTGTGAAAAATGGTCGAAAAATAATGTCTTGCGGGAACGGAGGGTCAATGTGTGATGCAATGCATTTTGCAGAGGAAATGACGGGGAGATATCGCGAAAATAGACCTCCTTTGGCAGCAATTTCATTGTCAGATGCTTCTCACATGTCCTGTGTATCTAATGACTATGGCTATGATTTTGTTTTTTCTCGTTTTGTAGATAGTTTAGGCCAAGAAGGTGATGTGTTACTTGCTATTTCAACTAGTGGAAACTCAAAAAATGTGA
>CAYUQU010000013.1:0-58314 GCA_964447015.1 uncultured Flavobacteriales bacterium | reverse complement strand
GCTACTCTCGCTTATAAAAAGGTGTTTTTTCGTTTAAAAAACACCCCTAATCGCAATGATTGGGGGTGCAAAGATAGTATTTTTTTTAATTGAGAAAAATCTGAATGAAGTTTTTCAAAAAAATAAATGAAATTCAAAAATTACATATCTATTTTTTGAAATCTTCCTTTGATTGAACCAGAAGCTTTTTCAATTACATAGAAATAATTCCCTGCATTCAAATCGTTTGTTTCCACCTTAACATGATGCTCTTGATTATTCAATTGTTTTTGGAAAACTGTACGAACAATGCGGCCGTTCATATCAACTAAAGTTAATGTTACAGGTTCATTGTCTGAATTAAAGACAACTGTTGTAAATTCCTTACAAGGATTTGGATAACAATACGTTCCTGTTCTAGCTAAAAGATTCTCTTGAATCCCAACTGGAGCATTACAAGAACGAGCAATTGGAATTAAATTTACTGTATGTTCAAACATAGCCTGAACTTCTGCTTCTGGAGTTTGGAACCAATCACAGAGAATTGATGCATACACATCACGGAAATCGTATTGCACATCTATACCCTTTTGATTCACTATTTGATCTAAAATCTCTGGATTATCTCCATGTACTTGGGAATCTATGCACGAACCAAATACAAATAGAGGAGCTGCATCCCCGTGATCAGTGCCAAAACTTGCATTTGAAGCAATCTGTCTTCCAAATTCCGAGAATGTCATACCCAGCACACGCTCTTCAATACCTAAAAGAGCCAAGTCATCTTGAAAAGCATGAATCGCATCAGAAAGTGTTTTCAAAAGATTTGCGTGGAAACCAGTTGTCACATCACTTTGCACTACTTGCGCATCATGAGTGTCAAATCCATTTACATTTAGAATATAAACTTTTGTTTCTAACCCTCCTGAAATCATCTGAGCTACACTACGAAGCTGAACAGCAAGTGGATTATTTTCATCGTACAATGATGATAATGTATTCCCAGCGGCAACTGAATCTGCAACATGCTGACCATATTCATTGGATTGATTAATTACATTTTCAATAAACGCCAAATGAGTACCGTAATAACTTGTCTCTGGATTTGAAATATTTGTACCTAAATCCGTATTGTTTGTAGGGTCTTGAACAGCCAACGAGAAATTACTCAAAATCCCCTGACAAGTTGTCGACACCTCATACCCCATACTTATTGCAAAAGGATGTGGATAAGTTGCATTTGGATAACCTTCTGGGTAATCTGGATTGTAACTATCAAAATATCTTCCCAACCATCCAGTTGAGGAATTACTTGTCACATTTCCTGAGGTCCAGATATCCATTGACTTAAAATGAGAACGGTTTTGTTGTTCGTATCCTACGTTTTGTAGGATTGAGAGTTTCCCCTCACCAAACATTTGGGCCATTCCTGTCATCACAGGATGCATTCCAAGATAATTTGTCCCTAGACTTATAATATCATTTTGCGGAATAAGAACGTTATTGCGTTGAATAACTAAGTTGTCATATTGATCCAATGGAATAATAGTATTCAACCCATCATTCCCTCCGTTTAATCTAATTAAAATCAGCACCCTGTCCTCCGCTGCACGCGAAAAAGAAAACAGTTTTTTCAGTACGGTATTCATTTGAAGACCGTTCAATGCAAATGGAACTCCTATCGCTCCTATAGATGTGTTTTTTACAAAATCTCTTCTTTTCATAGTAATGTAGGGTTATATAATATGGAATTCAGGCATTTTAAATAAGTTCAATAATGTCACACGCATTTGATTGCGAATAACATCAGCATTTGTCTGATTCGAAGGATCAGCTGCATATGTATTATAAGCTGATGCCCATACTGCTGAACCAAATCCTGCATTTAATGTGTTTGCCAAAAATGCTCTTTGCGCTGTTGAAAGAGGCTTACAACAATACAATGTTTCAAATTCTCGAATGACCTCTATATCATCATCTGGATAGTCAAATGAGTCAATTAAACTCAATACATCAATTGGGAACTGTTGACCATTTGCATCTACTCCATTATAGAGCGCATAAAACGAATACTCAACACGTTTTTTAATCAACGCTGCATTAATCCACATTTGGCTATAACCTGGTTGTTGATAGTAAGCTGTCCATCCAGCTACTTGAGGTGGAGCAAAATAGTTCATACCAACATTATCGGTAATCCATCCGAAGATATTGTGCATTTGATAATTGGTATTCAAATCAAAACTCATTTGTGAGCCTGAAGATTTATACATTGATGTTAAAAATTCTATTGGATTTTTAATGATCGTTCCTCGCAGAGTAATATCGTAGAAATGTTCACTTCGCAATAGCATGTCCATTACTGGTTCAACTTCGTAATCATTTGCTATCATCAAATTTGCCATCTCATCTATTATAGTAGATTCTACCTGAGGCGTGATATCATAATTCACAAACCAACGGTATAACTTTCGACAAATAAACCGAGCAACTTCATCTTGTTGGAAGATAATATCGATTAGTTGCGAATATTCATTTGCACCTGCATCAGTAATTATGGCTTCACCAAACTTAGTTGATAATTGTTTGGTAGTGTCGTCATGAAGAATTTGATAGAAATTGCTTGTAACCAAATCACCTGAAGTGGCCAAATAATTTTCTACAATCCATCCTGTCATTATTTTCGCGATTTCAGCGATGTCATGTTCAGTATAATTCGTATAGTCTCCCTCACCAATCTGAGGTCCTTTACCAATTGTATAAAGTTCCAGTAACTCGCGTGCATAATTCTCGTTTGGGCTAAACTTGTTATTCGTAGTTCCGTTCAAGAATACCAACATTTGCGGATCGATAGTCATATCTTTAATCAATTGTCTGAAATTACCCAAGCAATTGTTTCGAAGCAACATAATATAGTCGTATGCCATGCGCGGTTCATTGTCATAAGTTGCCGCAAAATGGTTTTGCCAAAAAAGCGTCATTTTTTCTTTGATGCTCAAATTTGGCTCAAACATTTTTTCAGACATCCAACCAAAAAGTGAGGCAAATCTTGCGAAAATAGTTACCTGCTCATTTGACCCTGGAATATATTCATTTACCCATGTAGTACCGATTGGAGCGACTGCTTCATCTGCCAAGTATGTTAATGGAAAATCATCAACTGGGAGTGTAAGTAACGAATCAACAGTAGTATTCATGCCATTAGCAACAGCATCTTCAATTTGTTGCTTTGTAGGGCCATAAAGAGCTCGCCTTAGCAAATGCGCAGCTTGTTCTTTTGTCCAAGGACCTGTGTATGGTGTTAACGAAAGAGATTCCCCTCCTCCGGGTTCATTATCCGGTGTAGGAATCATAGCAGTGGAAGTATTCATATTTTTCGGGTTTTACATCCGAAAGTTATGAAAAATAAAATAAACTCCAAAAAGTTAGCTTAAATATTACAAAGATAAAATATAGTGTTAATTTTCAGAAAAAGACTCAGTCATTACACACCCACGAGAGGTGGGAATATCAAAACCTAAAAGGAGCGCCAAAGTTCGGCTAATGTCTGTTAGTTCTCTTGGAATATCATATCGTATATTTTTTTTAAAATCAGGCCCCATTGCTAGCAAAAATATATGACGATTGCTTTCGGTTCCATCTCCATGAGATACAAATCCATCTTTATGACCATCCGCATTTCTTCCATGATCATTGGTAATAAATAGTGTTGTTTTATCTTTCATCTTTGGATTTGATTGAATCTGATTCCACAACTCTAAAGCATATTTATCTGAGTTTTTTATCGCCTGAATATAACCATTCCAATTATTTCCATGACCATAAGTATCAGGAGCCAATAAATTAACCAACATAATTTTGGGCTGATATTCATCCACTACCCATTTAACTTGCTCCCACGTACGCGCATCATTCACGTATTCAGCTCCGTTACCATTTTTTCCGCAATACACATGTGGCGTATACAAATCATGCCAGTTCTTGTCTTTTGTATTTCCCAAAATAGACAGTTTCCCCTTACTTGAGATTACCCACAATTTGTTTTTATTAATATCCTTTTGCTTCATGTAATACTGGAAAATTGAAGGATATTTTGGAAGTTGCTTTCCATCATTGCTGATGCGTTGATTTACACCAGTTGTGATTGCTGTATGACCTGCATTTGTTGTAGTGCGTGGAGCATTTGCCCTAAAATTTGTGTACAAAACCCCTTGTGGCGCAAGTTCATTACACAGATTAGGAATATTAGCACAACTTGTATCTCCAAACGTCTCAGTATAACGTGGGCCGTCAATCACTAAAATAATTACATATTCAGTTTTGTAGTTCTGAGTTACTGAATCTTGTGCATCTAGTTGAATTTGAGCTATGATTCCAATCAGTAAAAGGGATAATTTTGCACGCATAAACTTGATTTTCCAAAACAAATATAGCAAGAAGTAAGCGGAATCTTGATTTGTGGACGTTAAAGTGATAATTTGTTTATATTTGAGATTAATGTGAATTAACTACAATGAGAGTATTATTGCCTATCCTGATATTTTTTCACTTTAGTTTCATTGGTCTTTGCCAACAAGAACCTATTTTCAGTTTAAACGAAACCAACCAAGTTTTTTTTAATCCTGCCGCAACTGCTGTGCACGATCAATATTTGATAAATACCCAGTACCGCAATCAATGGATTGGATTCAATGGGGCTCCTGTAACCTATTTACTGAATTATGAAATGGACATTGATAAGATTAATTCTGGAGTTGGTTTAGTTGCCATGCGTGATGAAATAGGACTAAATATCAACCATTCCATAGGATTAAATTATCGCTACACATTTAAGTTAGGTGAGTTTTCTAAGTTGTCAGCAGGTCTTGGCCTAAATTGGTATCACCAGCGTTTTTCGAATGGATGGATTACTCCAGAACCAACTCCAGACCCCTTTTTACCTCCTACAACTCTTTCAGTGTGGAACCTTAATTCTGGACTGTATTTTCAACGTAAAAAGCTGAACATTGGATTGGGTTTTATGAATATTAATCAAGCAATTGATAATCAGTCTTATCAAAATTCTGGTTTAAGTATCAGAAAAAGATTACACACTACTTTACTAGCTGATTATACGTTTGACTTAACTGATAATTTCAGTCTCATTCCGTCGGTTTTTATTTTTACAGATTGGATAACAGCTTCTAATCTTCTATCTCTAAAAGGGATGCATTACAATCGATTTTGGTGGTTAGTTGGATATAGATTTATCGCAATAAGTTCAAGTATAGGACCTGCTTTGAATGTAGGTGGTGGAGTTCAAATATGGAATAGATTACACATCGGAGTTTCTTATGAATACTGGTTTTCGGATAACCTTGCAGGATTTAATAGTTCACTCGAGGCATACCTTGCATTTCGCATAAAAAAATAAAATCTGCTTTAATCTCAAATTTTCTACTACATTTGCGCCGTGCTATATTGGCGTACATATCAAATTCAATTCGCATCCATTATCATTAATATGAATGGAATGCATAGGTTTATGCAATATCATTGCTGTTAACCTCCCCCTGTTTTTTACCCTTTTTTCGTTTTTATTTTAATTTCTAATTTTATTTATCGTGGAAGCTTTGCTCAACGTATTCAAACAATCGAATAGTATCATCACTGTGATAAACAATGATGGGAAACTAGAATTTGTAAGTCCATCCGTTAAGAAAATATTGGGCTATTCAGCTCAAGAATTGACAGGAAGAATTTGGACAGAAACAACATTATTTTCAAATGAAAGTAATCCGCATTTGTTTCGCTTTTCGCAAACAATGGAGAACGAACAAATCTATCTTCCAATTGAAAAAACTATTCGCGATGCGTTTGGCAAAAACAGATATTTTCTATGGTCTGTTTCGCAACTTGACACAACCAAATTACTGGTTATTGGGCAAGATATTACAAGAGCTAAAGAGAAAGAATTAAGCATAATTGAGGCGAATAAAACACTCCAACTACGACAACAGGACTTTTCTGACAGCGTCGATTATGCTCAGCGAATCCAAGAAGCTATTCTGCCCAACCCTGATCGTTTATCGCGCTTAGTTGGCAACGGATTCGTACTCTACAAACCAAAAGACACTGTTTCTGGTGACTTCTATTGGTTTACTGAAGATGAAGAATCAATTTACATCGTGGCGGGTGATTGTACTGGTCACGGAATTCCGGGAGCTATGCTAACAGTACTTGCAATTAATTTACTGCGAGAAATTATACAGAAACAAGGTATCAGTTCACCAGGAGAGATTCTGAACACACTAGACCAAGAAGTAATTCAGGCATTTAGAGACGATAACGGTCACTACAAAGCTAAAGACGGAATGGATATCGTGTTATTGAAACTGAGTAAGACAGAATCGAAATTAGAATATGCGGCTGCGTTCAGACCTGTTGGTTTGGTTCGAAATGGAGTGTATCAAGAATTGAAAGGAGAGCGCTACCCTATCGGTTTCTTTGATGAGATTCCGAAATCGTTTAAGACATATACGCTCGAATTGAAAGATCAGGATTGTATTTACCTTTTTTCTGATGGCTATATCGACCAGTTTGGTGGGGAGAGAGATAAGAAATTCTCAAAAGCCAAATTCCGCCAGCTTATCGAGTCTATTCAAGATTTAGAAATTGAAGAACAAGGTGGTTTTCTGGACTATGCTTTCCGAAACTGGAAACAAGAAACACCTCAAACTGATGATGTTGTTTTGATGGGATTTAGATATGAAAAGGGCATTTTTGAGTAAACGTGACTTCAAGTAACAGTATAAAAAAAGGAGGGTTGATTAAACCCTCCTTTGCTTTTCAATTTAATGTTTTATAACTCGTTCCACCACAGCCCAACCTTGCGCTGAAATCTCAACAAAATACAGTCCAGGTTCTTTATCATCTAAAGAATAGATGAAGGAATCTCCACTAATATTTGTTGTTACATTAACAAGTTGCCCTTGTGCATTAATAATTCTAAGCTCAGCGTCTTGAACATGCTGTCCAAAATCAACAATAAACTCTCCAGTTGTTGGATTTGGATAAAGTCTCAATGTCAACTCAACTTTTTCATCAATTGAAACCGTTGAAACAACCACTACTTCTGAAGTTCCCGAACAACCATTCCCATCAGTTACTACGACATAGTAATTACCATTCTCAGTAAACTCCCAGGTTTGACTGGTTGCTCCAGGAATTGGTGAACTGTTCACATGCCATTGGTAAGTTACATAATTCCCAGTCTGAAGGATACTTTCATTAATTACTGCTGTTGGTGTCGGAGCAGAATTAACTACGATTGTCACTCCCGCTGTATTAGAACATCCATTTGCATCAGTTCCAGTAACAATATAGTTCGTTGTATTCGACGGCGAAACGGAAACAATTGCTCCATTTCCAGCACCATTATTCCATGAATAATTTTGCCCTCCAGTTGCTGAGAGTTCAGCTAATTCACCTTCACATATTGGAGAGGTTCCAGTTGCTGAAATTTCAGGTAAGTCATTTATTGTAACTGTCAATTGAGCGGTTCCAACACAACCTTCTGTATTGGTTCCTGTTACTGTGTACACTGTTGTGTTAGCAGGTGAAACAGATACTGAAGCACCTGAGCCAGCACCGTTATTCCATTCATAGTCGTTTGCTCCACTAACTGTCAATACTGTCGAACCACCCTCACAATATGCCACATCACCAGAAGTTGTTAAAACTGGAGCTGCCTCCACATTTACCACAACTTGATCTGTTGCCGTACAACCTGTCAAACTTGTTCCTGTTACTGTATATATAATTGAATTTGATGGAGATACCGTAACAGACGACCCTGATCCTGCTCCATTATTCCAAGTATACAACGTTGCACCTGAAGCTGTAAGCGTGATTGATTCTCCTGCACAAATAGTTCCACCACCACTAGCTGTAACTGAAGGAGAAGTTTCAACTGTAATGGTAACCTGAGCTGTATTCGTACAACCGGCAAGTGAAGTGCCTGTAACAGTGTAAGTCTGTGTTGCAGAAGGAATAAATCCAACTCCGTCAAAGACACCGTTATTCCAAGAATACAGTTGAGCTCCTGTTCCATTCAGTGTTACTTGCTCACCTTCACAGATAGTAGTTTCTGAGGCATTTACTCCAACTGTCGGAATTGGGTTCACTGTAACAGAAATTTGTGCCGTGTTTGAACATCCATTTCCGTCTGTTCCAGTAACCGTATATGTCTGAGTTGAAGACGGAACAAATACCGCACCATCATTAACACCTAGGTTCCATGAGTAATTATCGGCTCCTGAACCAGTCAACATTACTGTTTCACCTTGACAAATTTCTGTCGATGAAGCAGAAGCAACAACATTCGGCATCGAGTTCACAAACACTGTAATCTCGTCACTTGAAGAGCATCCATTCGCACCTGTTCCAACTACCGTATATGTCGTTGTCGTTGTAGCTGTAAATGGAACACCATTCACAACACCATTATCCCATGAATAACTTGAAGCTCCAGTTGCTGTTAATGTTACCTGCGTATTTTCACACACAGTAAAGTCATTTCCTGCATTTACTGTTGGTTCAACTAATATAGTCACCGTCACATCAGCAGTACTTGAACAACCATTTGCATCTGTACCAGTTACTGTATAAGTATCAGTTGCTGAAGGTATAAATGATTCCCCATCAACAATTCCGCCAGACCAAGTATAACTCAAAGCTCCTCCACCTGTAAGGGTAACTGAGGTATTTGGACATACACTTGTTTCTGAAGCATTGGCAGTAACTGTCGGAATTGGATTGACTGTAACAGAAACTTGTGCCGTGTTTGAGCATCCATTTCCATCAGTTCCAGTAACCGTATATGTCTGAGTTGACGATGGAACAAATGCAATACCATCAGACACACTATTGTCCCATGAGTAATTATCAGCTCCTGAACCAGTCAATGTAACAGTTTCACCTTCACAAATCTCTGTCAAAGTAGCAGAAGCAACAACATTCGGCATCGAGTTTACAAACACCGTAATATCGTCACTTGAAGAACAGCCATTTGCTCCTGTTCCGATTACCGTATAAGTGGTTGTAGCTGAAATTGTAAATGGAGTACCATTCACAACTCCATTATCCCAAGAATAACTTGAAGCTCCAGTCGCTGTCAATGTTACCTGAGTGTTCTCACACACAGTGAAATCATTTCCTGCATTTACTGTTGGTTCAATTAAAATAGACACCGTCACATCAGCTGTATTTGAACAGCCATTTGCGTCTGTACCAGTTACAGTATATACTTCAGTTGTCGAAGGCGTAAATAATACCCCGTCAACTACTCCACCAGACCAAGTATAACTCAAAGCACCTCCACCTGTAAGGGTAACTGAAGTACCAGGACACACACTTGTTTCTGAAGCATTGGCCGTAACTGTCGGTAGCGGATTCACTGTAACAGTAATTTGTGCCGCGTTTGAACATCCATCTCCATCAGTTCCAGTAACCGTATATGTCTGAGTTGATGATGGAGCAAATGCAACACCATCAGACACACCATTGTCCCAAGAATAACTTGTAGCACCTGTACCAGTCAAAGTAACTTCCTCTCCACTACACACTGAAGTTTGAGAAGCATTTGCTCCTACAGTTGGTGCAGGATTGACAGTTAAATCCATGAAACTTGTATTGCTACAACCATTTGCATCTGTACCTATTACTGTATACGTGCCTGAATTAGTTGCACTAAAAGGTACACCATCTGAAACGCCATTATCCCAAGAATAGCTTGAGGCGCCAGTAGCTGATAGGGTAACAAGTTCATTTTCACAAACCATCATGTTCGGTCCTGCAGATACAACGGGCAAATTATTTACGACTACAGTAACTTGATCAGACGCACTACATCCGTTAACTGCAGTACCAACTACAGTGTACGTTTGAGTAGAACCAGGTGTGAATGAAACACCATTAGACACACCATTATTCCATGAATAACTTGACGCTCCACTTCCAGTCAATGTAACACTCTCTCCTACACACAACGAAGCCTCAGAAGCATTAGCAATCACATTTGGAACATTTTCTACAGATACAGTAATCATATCTGTGTCAGTACAGCCATTCACATCTGTCCCTGTAACAAAATACGAAGCTGTAACAACTGGAGTAAACGCAACGCCATTATCAACGCCACCAGTCCAAACATAAGATACGGCACCAGTTCCAAACAATGTTACTGTCGAACCTTCACAAACGGAAATCGAACTTGCATTTGCTGTTACATTAGCTGTTGGGTGTACAGTAATAGGAAGAGATTGATCAAAACTAGATCCACACGCATTGTTGGCAACTACCGATATAATTCCACCAGAACTACCTGATAAGGCGTTTATTGAGTTTGTCGATGAAGACCCAACCCAACCCGATGGTAGTGACCAAGTATATGAGGTCGCACCAGGAACTATATCTACTGTGTAAGTACTATTTACACCACTACATAATGAGGTAGCACCAGCAATAGGATTCGGCTGGTTTGGAGTGGAGTTTACAACCATTGAAATGGTATTACTTGAAACAGGTCCTCCCACAGCGCAAGCCGAACTTGATGTCATCATAACATGAACCTCATCATTATTAGCTAGAGTTGAACTCGCATAAACCGTAGAATTGTTCCCTACAGAAATCCCATTCACAAACCATTCATACACAGGACTAGCTCCCGCATTATTACCTGTAGCCGTAAAAGTAATTTCTGTTCCTTGGCAAACTGTAGTCTCTGAAGCTGAAATTGACACATCAGGCGCAGAAAGATCAGAAACGGACATTACGATAACATTTGATGTGGCAGGATTATTTGTTATACAAGACTCACTTGATGTAAGTACAACATTGATTTCATCTGCATCATTAAGCGTACTTGAATTAAATGAAGGAGAATCTGTTCCCACAGGAGCACCATTAAGATACCACTGATAACTTGGTGTAGCTCCTTCATTTTGAGGTGAAGCAGTAAACGTAACTGGATCACCACTACAAATATCATTGGAGGGTGTAGATATAATTGATACATCGACTGGAACAGCTCCATCAGTATTCGTCGTTATTGTCACTTGATCCTCTAACAAACAACCACCATTAGAATATTGTACAGTATAAGTCGTCGTCGCCATTGGAGTTGCCACTGGGTTCGCAATATTTGGATTTGACAAGCCAGTAGTCGGAGACCATGAGTACGAAGGAGCTCCTTCAGCATTTAACATTACTGGACTTCCTGAACAAACTAGAGTGTCTTCAGTAGTGATTGTCATAGTTCCTTGTTGGATGCTCAACAAAGCATCACTCAAATCTTCAATCGCGGTTCCAGTAGCCTTCACTTTTACAAGAACCTGAGAAGATGAAATATTTGGAACAAGCCAGTTATACGACAATGAACCTGTTAAGTAACCTTCTTCAATTACATTCCACGACAACCCACTATTAGTTGAATAGTAGATATCGTACTCACCATGTGGAGATGACTCTGCCCAAGTTATTGCATAATTGCCACAACCTATTAGTGATTCTCCACCATTAGGTGAAATAACAGTCAGCGCAGGTGCTGTTGAAGAAATAGTGAATGGAATATCACTAATATCATCTTTACAATGATCAATATTATCACGCACATGAATTAAGCAATTGGTTGAAGGAGCATTAGGAACTGTCCATGCATAAGTATTATCAGAAGTGACATATCCCAGCACTACTGTTGACCAGGTAGCACCACCATTATCAGAAAATAAAATATCGTAAATATTTGAAATTCCATCTGAGCTCCATGTTATATTATATATAGAACCTACTTGCATAATCCCACCAAAGTTTGGCTGGATTATCGTAACTGGTTTAGTTATTGCAAATGGAGCATCACTATCATCACCCCATGACGGATTTAAGTTTGGTCTTACCCTAACCAATACATCATCGGAATTTAAGTTGGGGATATTCCAATTATAGGTTGCAGGGTTAGCAGATTGAAACCAATTATTTACAATACTTATCCATGTTGCCCCCCCATCAATTGAATATAAAATATCCCATCTATTATAAGCAGGTGTATGGTCAAATGTAATAGAAGTCACTGTACAACCTCCCCATGAAGTGATACCATCTTCACCATTTGGTGTAATTACAGTGACAGCAGCTTTAATAGTAAACACATTATCCGACTCATCATTTATCGATAAATTCGCTGTATTACTAACTCTAACTAAACATAAATTTGATGAAACATTTGGCACACTCCAAGTGTATGAACCATTATTTATCGCACTTGTCACAATATTGTTCCAAGTAAATCCATTGTCAAATGAATAATCAATTCTTACATTCGAATAATAAGTAGCTGGATCCCATGTAATTGTAGTGTTTGTCCCTGCATAGAAAGATTCACCCCCATTAGGACCTAACACTAAAGGAATTGCTGGTGTAATTTCAAAATCTGCATCCGAATCATCATAACTACAGGTTGCCTGATTGTCTTGTACTCTAATTCGACAATTAGCTGATGGATTATTAGGTATATTCCATACGTATGCATTCCCTGTAACATTTGTTGCAATAGTAGTCCAAGAAGTCCCACCATTTACAGAATATCTAATATTGTATTGCCCTGAAGCCTCTGGGGTATTTGTCCATGTGATTGTAGTAGTACTTAAACCTTGATATACTTCTCCCCCATTAGGAGAAGTGACAGTAATGTAATTAGAAGGGGTAATTGAGAAGTTTGCATCACTCACATCCAAAACAGATGAATTATAATAATCTAATACTCTAACTAATCCTTCTGTTGTAGTAATTGTGTTTGGAATGTTCCATGTATAACTTTGGGTGTTTCCTGATCCTGAATTATTTGGTGTATTCAATAAAACCCATGTTACTCCATTATCAATCGAGTATTCAATTCGGAATCTACTTATGCAGCTACCTGGTTTATCCCAAGTTATATTGTAAGAATTACATCCTATTAACTCTTCACCTCCATTTGGAGAAGTAACCTCAATAGGATTTTGAACCGTAAATGGAGCATCCGAGATATCTGCTATCAACACATTTGATGAATTAGCAACCTTGATTAGATAATTATTGCTAAATACATACGGTGGTGTCCAAGATAGTGTCCCAGTGTTGGATGCACCTGAACTTATGTTTATCCATGTAAGTCCTCCATCAGGAGAATAATCAACTCGTACACTAGAATAAAATACTGCAGGAACCCAAGTGATATTTGTTGCACAACCTGCATTCAACTCTTCCCCACCATTAGGAGACAGTAACACAGGAAGGGGTGGTTCAATGGTAAATACGGCATCAGATTCATCTATTTTACAAGAATTGCCCGAATCTCTCACTCGAATCAAACAGTTCGTTGATGGAACATTAGGTACATTCCAAACATAAGCATTTCCTGATATATTCGAAGCTATTGTTGTCCAGCCGCTCCCTCCATTTGTGGAGTAGAAAATTGTATACAATCCGGTTACAGATGGTAAGTTTGTCCATGTAATTGTGGCTGTTGTCAATGCTGTAAACACCTCTCCACCATTTGGTGAGGTTACTGTTATATCGTTACTTGGGTTTATTGTAAATACAGCGTCACTTACATCAAAAACAGAAGTGTTATAAAAGTCCAACACTCGAACAAGCGCATTAGCCGTATTTATACCATTGGGGATATTCCAGTTCTGGGTTTGTGTATTTCCAGTACCCGAATTATTTGGTGTAGCCAAGAGAACCCAAGTTGCTCCATTATCAATCGAATATTCAATTCGGAATCGAGTAATGCAGCTTCCTGGTTTAGTCCAAGTTATATTATGTGAATTACATCCAATTAACTCTTCTCCTCCATTTGGAGATGTAACCACAATTGGATTTCGAACGGTAAATGTAGCATCTGATGTGTCAGCGATTAACACATTTGAAGAATTAGCCACTTTCATTAGATAATTCGAGCTATAGACATATGGTGGAGTCCATGAACGTGACCCAGTGTTTGAAGCATTTGTGATAATATTTGTCCAAGTTAATCCTCCATCTGAAGAATAATCAATTCGTACACTAGAATAAAAAACTTCAGGATCCCATGTAATATTTACTTCACAACCTGCATCAAATATTTCTCCACCATTCGGAGACAGTAATACAGGAAGTGGTGGTTCGATAGTGAATACAGCATCCGAATCATCTACTTTACAAGAATTACCCGAATCTCTTACTCGAATCAAACAGTTTGTTGAAGGTAAATTAGGCACATCCCAAATGTATGCATTACCTGTTATACTTGAAGCTAATGTTGTCCAGTTAGTCCCCCCATTTGTGGAATAGAAGATTGTATACAATCCAGTTACAGATGGTAAATTTGTCCATGTAATTGTGGCTGTTGTCAATGCGGTTAACACCTCTCCACCATTTGGCGATGTTACTGTAATATCGTTACTTGGATTTATAGTAAATACCGCGTCACTTGCATCAAAAACAGAAGTATTATAAAAGTCCAACACTCGAACAAGCGCATTAGTCGTATTAATACCATTAGGTACATTCCAATTCTGTGTTTGTGTATCACCCGTATTTGCATTATTAGGTGTAGCAAACAAGTTCCAAGTTGATCCGTTATCTATTGAATATTCAATTCGGAATCGGTTGATACAAGTCCCTGGCTTAGTCCATGTAATCGTATAGCTTGAACAACCTATCAATTCCTCACCACCATTTGGTGATACAATTTCAATTGGATTTCGAACTGTAAATGTAGCATCTGATGTGTCGGCTATGAGTACATTAGAAGAATTAGCTACTTTTATTAGATAATTCGAGCTATAGACATATGGTGGAGTCCATGAACGTGACCCAGTGTTTGAAGCATTTGTGATAATATTTGTCCAAGTTAATCCTCCATCTGAAGAATAATCAATTCGTACACTAGAATAAAAAACTTCAGGATCCCATGTAATATTTACTTCACAACCTGCATCAAACACTTCCCCTCCATTCGGAGATAATAACACTGGAAGTGGTGGAGCAATAGTAAATACTGCATCAGAAACATCTACATTACATGAGCTTCCCGAATCAATCACTCGAACTAAACAGTTCGTTGATGGAATATTCGGCACATCCCAAATGTATCCGTTCCCTGTAATACTTGAAGCTAAAGTTGTCCAGCTAGTTCCTCCATTTGTAGAATATAACACATTGTACAACCCTGATACAGAAGGTAAGTTCGTCCAAGTGATAGTAGTGCTTGTTAACGCAGTTAATACCTCTCCACCATTTGGTGAAGTCACAGTAATATTATTACTTGGATTTACATTAAATACTGCATCACTTACATCATTCACTGTGGATATATCATAATCAGACACCCTAATCAATGCTTCTGAACTGGTAATTGTGTTTGGAACGTTCCAATTGTAATCCTGCGTGTTACCCGTCCCAGAATTATACGGAGAAGTAATAGGCGTCCAACTTACTCCGTTATTCAGGGAGTACTCGACTCTAAATCGGTTAATACAACTTCCTGGTTTTGTCCATGAAATAGTGTAACTTGAACAACCAACTAGGTTCTCTCCTCCATTAGGAGTTAAAACCTCTACTCCTGATGAAGGAGTTATGGTAAAAGGAGTATCACTCACATCAAACACTGAAGGGATGTAATCATTTGATACACGGACAAGGGCTGTTGATGTAGAAAAATGATAAGGAATTGACCAGTTTAAAGACTGCGTGTTTCCTGAACCTGAATTATTAGGTGTTCCAATAACAACCCAAGTTGCTCCATTGTCTAGTGAATATTCAACTCTAAAACGAGAAATACAACTACCTGGCTTTTCCCAAGTAATTGTATGATTAGCACAACCGCTTATATCTTCTCCTCCAATTGGGTAAGTTACTTTAATCGGATTTTGAACCGTAAAAACAGCATCTGAGCTATCTGAAAGTAATAGATTAGTGAAGTTCGCTACTTTGACTAAATATTGTGAACTATAGGTATGAGGTGGAGTCCAGTTATACGAGCCATTATTTGCTGCTATATTTACGATATTATTCCAAGTAAAACCATTATCCGAAGAATAATCAAGGCGAACACTTGAATGAAAAGTCTCAGGTTCCCATGTAATGACAGTTTGACAGCCTGCATTAAGTACCTCACCTCCATTTGGAGTATACATGATAGGTTGAGCTGCTTCGATGGTGAATACATTATCGGACCAATCAAATTTACAAGTATTAGATGCATCTGTAATTCTTACGATACAATTCGTTGAAGGATTGTTTGGAACTTCCCAGATGTAGTTATT
The DNA here is from genome assembly GCA_964447015.1 of uncultured Flavobacteriales bacterium. Taxonomy (GTDB): domain Bacteria; phylum Bacteroidota; class Bacteroidia; order Flavobacteriales_D; family Crocinitomicaceae; genus Wandonia. The sequence goes on along the minus strand of CAYUQU010000013.1, from coordinate 42,010 downwards.
ACCTGTAATATTCGTTGCAATTGTACTAAATGAAGTACCTCCATTTATCGAGTAATGAATATTATAAATTCCTGAAGCACTCGGAAGATTTGTCCAAGAAATAACTTCAGTTGTTAAAGCTTGAAAAACTTCACCACCATTTGGAGTAGTCACAGTAATATCGTTACTAGGTGAAATCGTAAATACATTGTCACTTTGGTCTTCCCAAGTTGGTTGAGCAGAATTATAAACGCGAATAAGAGCTTGAGTTGAATTTATACCATTAGGTACTGACCAGTTATAGTTTTGCGTGTTTCCAGTTCCTGAGTTATTAGGTGTTGCAATAGTTGTCCAGTCACCTCCGTTATCAAGAGAGTATTGAATGGTAAATTGACTGATACAACTAGAAGGTTTTGACCACGTAATTGGATAACTTGAACAACCATAAAAGGTTTCTCCGCCGTTTGGTGTAATTAACTGAACTGGTTCTCCAATTTCAAAAGTTGCATCACTTAGATCATTAATGGATGTATTAGCATAATTGCTGGCACGAACAAGGCATGTACTCGACACATTATATGGAATTGACCATGGGTGAGTGCCATCATTTGGGGTATTGGTCACAATCGTAATCCAGTTACTCCCATTATCCACACTATATTCCAAATTCAAGGTAGAATAAAACGTTGCGGTATTCCATGTAATATTGTATGTACAACTGGGATACCAGACTTCTGCACCATTAGGACTTGTCAATACAGGGTCAGCAGGAGTTATTGTAAAAGGATTGTCACTTTGATCTATCATACATGCAGTCGATGCATCACGAACGCGTACTAAAACATTCGAAGATGGAATATTCGGAACTGTCCAATTGTATGTTCCTGACAAAGTCGAATAATTGAACACAATCGATGTCCAAGATGTACCTCCATTTGTGGAGTAATAGAGGTGAAACAAATTAGAAGTACCTTGTGCATCCCAAGTTATAGGATAAACTTGCCCACCTTGTAGTGTCTCTCCACCGTTAGGTGCAAGAACTGTAACTGGAATGTTTATAGTAAAAAAAGCATCACTAACGTCTAGAATCGTAGTATTCTGAGCATCGCGAATTCGGATTAAACAGGTGGTGGATTGTACTTGGGGTATAGTCCACGAATACTGACCATTCAAACTCAAATAATTTGTCGCTATTGAGGCCCATATAGTTCCACCATCCAGTGAATAATGAATATCGTAATAATTAGACAATGTCCCTGATGTTGACCAAGTGATCGTGTAATTTTGACATGCATACAAAACCTCCCCACCGTTAGGATTTTCAACAGTAATTACCTGGGCATTAACACTCAAAAAACCTAATGTCAAAGCAAAGGCGAGTAATAGTCTTTTCATAAAATTTTATTTAGAACAGTAGTAGTGGCAAAAAATTAAATCAGGGCAGCTAAAGTACGGTAAAAGAAATTCTTAACAAAAAAAAACATCAATATAATCTACCTAAAATTATTCACAATTCCTAAAACACTTATAAACAAAAGGCTCGTTGAAATCAACGAGCCTTTCAATAAAAATATACTAAGTCTTAGAAGCAATATTTATTTGCATCGATTAATTTTAATGCAATCTGTTGACGCGCTTCTTTCGTATTAAATGGTTCTGTTTTGGTGAAACGTTTCAGTCCCATCAGCATCATGCGCAATTCATCTCCTTCTGCGAAGGCATTTAGTGCGTCTTTTGCCGATTTATTGATTAGATCTGCGGCATCAACGAAGTAAGTTTTTGCTATTGCAATCTCATCTGCACATGTCTCTGCTCCTTCTTTATTGATTCGTTTTTGAACGCGCAGTAATGTTGACTCAGCAGCATATGTCCAAATTGCCATATCCGCAATTGCCATCAATACTTCTTGTTCTTTTGAGAGGGTTTGCATTAACTTTTGCACGGCAGAACCTGCAACCATTAGCAAGGTCTTTTTGAAATTCTCAATATATACATGTTCATTCGCCAAAGGACCTTCTTGCACTTCAGTTGCTTCTGGAATTGACATTAATTCTCCCGCTACTTTCATTGCAGGCCCCATCAAATCCAATTCTCCTTTCATCGCGCGTTTCAAAATCATATCTACCGTCAACATGCGGTTGATTTCATTTGTTCCTTCAAAAATACGGTTGATGCGTGAATCACGATAAGCGCGTTCAATTTTAGATTCGGCAGAATAGCCCATTCCTCCGTGAATTTGAACTCCTTCGTCTACCACATAGTCAAGGCACTCTGAACCCAGTACTTTCAGAATTGCACATTCAGCTGCAAATTCTTCAATTCCCTTCAAGGTAGCAGCTCCTTTATCCATTCCGTCATTCATCAATTGCGCAATAGCATCGTCTATATTTTGTCCAGCACGATATGTTGCTGACTCAGTTACGTAACATTTAATTACTTGTTCTGCTAACTTGTGGCGAATTGCTCCGTATTTTGAAATGGAACGACCGAATTGCTCGCGTTCGTTGGCATAATTCACAGATAAAGTCACCGCTTCTTTCGCTCCTCCTAGCACACCCGCCGCCAACTTAATACGACCGATATTCAGGATATTCAATGCAATCTTGAATCCATTCTGACGCTCAGAAAGCATATTTTCAACTGGTACTTTCACATTATTGAAAAATACCTGACGCGTCGAAGAGCCTTTGATTCCCATTTTCTTTTCTTCGGGATTCAATGAGATCCCTTCTGAATGCGCATCTACGATAAAAGCAGTCAGCTTTTCGTCTTCGTCGATTTTTGCAAAAACGGTCATTACATCAGCAAAACCACCATTGGTAATCCACATTTTTTGCCCATTGAGCACGTAATGTTTCCCATCATCCGTTAGTACAGCTTTTGTTTTACCTGAATTGGCATCAGATCCTGCACTTGGCTCTGTCAAACAATAAGCTGCTTTCCATTCTCCAGTAGCTAATTTCGGAATGTATTTTGCTTTTTGTTCTTCGGTTCCGTAATACAATGTCGGCAAAGTTCCTATTCCTGTGTGTGCACCAAATGCCACAGAAAACGAATGTCCCATTCCCAACACTTCAGTAGCCAAAAGTGATGTTTTGAAGTCTACTCCCATTCCACCTAAATCTTCAGGAACGGAAAGACCAAGCATACCTAATTCACCTGCTTTATCGAGAATGGACTGCATCAATCCTTCTTTCATTTTGTCGATATCCTCCAAATTTGGCTCCACTTCTTTGCGGATGAAATCTTCGCACATTTGTGCAATCATTTTTTGTTCTTCAGACCATTCTTCAGGAGTGAAAATGTCTTCGGGACTTGTTTTTCTGATGAGGAATTCTCCTCCTTTTATTGCTTTCATATATTTTGTTTTAAGACAAAAGACTGTTAGACGTTAGACAAAAGACTTTTGCTTGGTGTATAATTAGTATTTATGACTTATTTGAAACCTTTACGCTTGTTGTTAATCTCAAGAACAGATACAAAAAGAAAAGCGCTATTCCTGAATAAAATACGATGCTAGACCATGGATCTACAAGGTGAAGAATTTTTAAGATTGCTCCTACAATTACAAGACACGTCGATATGAGAGGTAATGTTTTCATTTTCCACTTTCCACTTTCCACTTTCCACTTTTCATTTTTCATTTTTCATTTTCCACTTTTTATTCCCAACCTCTAAGTTCTTTACAGACGCGGATGAACTTTAATGCGGAATCAATTTGTGCGTCATTTATACTGTAGTGCAAAGAGTGTGTGTATGCTTCAATTGCGCTATCCAAGTTTCCTTGGTGTTGGTGCATCATTCCTAGATAAAAATAGATATCCGAATCTTCTTTATTTCGCAGTTTTTTGGAGCGATTTAGCAATTCCTCGGCTTCGCGATAGCGTTGTTCTTTAATGAGAATTAATGCATATTGGGTGTAAGTCGGAAAATAATTGGGGTCAACTTCCAATGCTTTCTTATAGTGCTTTTCAGCTTCTTCGTTGTTCCAATTGTTGTATTCCAACTTGGCCAATTCATAATGCAATTCCGGACGATGCGGGTACATTTGCATCATCTCATTAATTTTGGTTACTGCTCTTTCGAGATATTTATCTCTGATGTCTATAGTTACCAAGTACAATTGTTCTTTAAAACGTGCTAATTCGCTATTCATTTTTATCTCTTTTGGTTACTTTAATAGTTCAATTACACCTGCAGCACCTTGCCCTGTTCCCACACACATCGTCACCACACCATATTTCTGGTTTCTCCTTCTCAGTTCATTGATTATCTGCACTGTCAACTTTGCTCCTGTACAACCTAGTGGGTGACCTAAAGCAATCGCTCCACCGTTTACATTTACAATATCAGGATTCAAACCCGCCTCTTTAATAACAGCAATGGATTGAGATGCAAATGCCTCGTTTAGTTCGAACAAGTCAATGTCTTTCACATTGAGTCCCGCTGCTTTTATCGCTGCCGGAATGGCATCCACAGGGCCAATTCCCATGATGCGTGGTGGCACTCCAACTACTTTGTACGAAACCAAGCGCGCAATCGGTTCTAGATTTAATTCTTTCACCATTCTTTCAGACATGACTAACACAAATGCCGCTCCGTCTGAAGTTTGTGAAGAATTTCCTGCTGTCACTGAACCTCCAGCTGCAAATACAGGTTTCAATCGACCAACAGCCTCAAGACTTGTTCCTGCGCGAGGACCTTCATCTGTGTCTATAACTAGTTTATTTACTTGACGTTTCTCGTTTTGATCTAAAAAGATGTGTTCCACTTCAATTGGAACAATGTCTTGCTTGAATCGACCTGCTGCGATTGCGGCTAGTGCTTTGTCGTGTGACTTCACTGCAAAAGCGTCTTGTTCTTCGCGAGAAACGTTAAATTCCTTTGCAACAGCTTCAGCTGTTAGTCCCATTCCCCAATACCAATCTGGGTTCTCTTTTCCTACTTTAGGATTTGGCACAATTCGCCATCCCCCCATTGCCATTATCGACATAGACTCAGCTCCACCTGCAATGATGCAATCTGCCATTCCTGCTTCAATTTTCGCCTGTGCCATAGCAATCGTTTCCAACCCTGACGCACAGTAGCGATTCACAGTCATTCCTGGCACTTTATCCGTACCCAGTGCCATCAACGAAATCATTCGTCCCACATTCAACCCTTGTTCTGCTTCAGGCGTTGCGTTTCCTACAATTACATCATCCACACGTGTTGGGTCCAATTGAGGAATTTCTTTCATGATGTGTTTTATCACCTCTGCCGCTAAATCATCAGGGCGCGAAAAACGAAATCCGCCTTTTCCTGCTTTGCCGACTGCGGTTCTGTAACCTGTTATAATGTATGCATCCATATTTTTTAGAAATTAGACTATTAGACAAAAGAAATTAGACTTTGAGTTTCTTTTTAAATCCGACAATCATTTTTTGTAATTCGTGAATATTTTCTATTTGTTCTTCGATTTCAAAACCAAAAATTTCATTGGCTAAAATCAACTGTGTTTCCAATTCAAATGAAGACGATAAAGCAACGCTTAAGAAATAATCAAATTCCTTATCACTTGACCTACCTGATCCTTCAGCAATATTAGACGGTATAGAAACTGAAGATCGGTTAATCTGACTAATCAGTCCAAACTTCTCTTCAGACGGCAAATTCTCCGTGAAAACATAAATAGATTTGACAATATCCATTGATACTCTCCAAATCTTCAATTCTCTAAAATTATGTTTTAAACGAGCCATTTCTAAATTAATTAACCATCCAGTCTTTTGTCTAACGTCTATTAGTCTATCTTCTATTTTAGTTCCTAAGAATCTTCCCGTACTTGACAATACTCTCTAGACGCTCCAATGTCTTTTTCTCCTTACAGAGCTCAACAAAGGCTTTGCGTTCGAGATCGAGGAGGTATTGCGGACTTACTTTTGTTTGTTCCGACAAGTCGCCTCCACAGAGTACAAAACCTAGTTTTTCTGAAATCAACGCGTCGTGTGGAGAAATGTATTTTCCGCTGAGCATTGAATTTGCTCCTACATAGACAATTCCCAAACCTTCTGAACCTAAGACATTAATGTTTCGTTCCAGTTTTGGTGCGTTGTAGCCTGAATCTGCCAAAGCTAAACACGCCTCTTTTGCGCGTTTCAATTGGTATTCGCGACTAATTACTATCTCGTCAACTCCTTCTCGCAAATAGCCTAAATCGAAAGCTTCGTGTGCAGATGTAGATACTTTTGCTTGGCCGATAGTCAAGAATCTATCGCGTAAACGATTGATGCGAATGTCTCCATCTTTCAATTCTTCGCTAAGTCGTTGCACAAATTCTTTAGAACCTCCACCACCTGGAATTAATCCCACTCCAAATTCTACAAGTCCCATGTAAAGTTCTGCATGAGCGATTACTTTATCTGCGTGCATGGACATTTCACACCCTCCACCTAACGCCATATTATGTGGCGCCACGATTACGGGAGTGTTGGAATAGCGAACTCGCATCATGGCATTTTGGAACGCGCGAACGGCAAAATCCAATTCGTCATAATCTTGCTCGACAGCCATCATGAAAATCATTCCTACGTTTGCTCCTGCCGAGAAGTTCTGTCCTGTATTTGATATCACCAAACCTTTGTATTCTTTCTCAGCTAAATCAATCGCTTTGTTGATACCTTCGATTACACCACCACCTATCGTGTTCATTTTCGTGTGGAATTCTAAGTTCAAAATTCCGTCACCTAAATGAACTATCGTCGTATCTGCGTTCTTCCAAACGGTGTTTTCTTCGCGAAGTACATCCAGAATTACCATGTCCTCAGTACCTGGAATCACTGAATATTCGCCTTTACTCACATTGTAATAATAGCGCTTTCCTTTTTCTGTTTTGTAGAATGATTTGATGCCTTTTGATTGCATGTCTTTCACCCATTGGGCGACTTCACTTTTACTGTCTGCAATCAACTTCAATCCTTGTTCAAAACCAACTGTGTCCCACAATTCAAAAGGACCGAGTTCCCAACCAAAACCGGCACGCATAGCGTCGTCAATTTTGAAAAGGTCGTCTGAAATTTCTGGAATTCGGTGCGACACGTAAGCAAACAGACCAGCTGAAGTTTTTCTGTAAAATTCTCCAGCCTTATCCATTCCCATAAACAACATTTTGATTCGCTGCTTAAGATCTTCAATCGGCTTTGCCATATCGAGAGTAGGGAATTTCACTTTTTCCTGAGATTGGTATTCCATCGTTTGAAGATTCAAACTCAGTATCTCAGAACTACCATCTGCACCTTTAACTTTATTGTAAAAACCTTGCTTAGTTTTAGAACCTAACCAACCCTTTTCGACCATTTTGGTGATGTATTCAGGCAATTGGAAAGTGGCATTTGACTCATCTTTTGGGCAATTCTCACGCACCCCATTTGCCACATGAACCAAAGTGTCTAACCCAACCACATCACACGTTCTGAAAGTAGCTGATTTGGGCCTACCAAACACTGGCCCTGTCAACTTATCAACTGCTTCTACAGTCAGTCCCATTTCTTGGACTGTGTGAAAAAGTGACATGATAGAATATACACCAATTCTATTCGCAATAAATGCGGGGGTGTCTTTACACAACACCGTTTTCTTACCTAAGAAACGAACGCCGTAGTCCATCATGAAGTCCACTACCGATGAATCAGTGTGGGGTGTTGGAATAATCTCCAGTAGCTGCAAATAACGCGGAGGATTAAAAAAGTGCGTTCCGAAGAAATGTTTTTTAAAGTCGTCCGAACGCCCTTCAGCCATTAAGTGAATAGGAATTCCAGATGTGTTTGATGTGATTAGAGTTCCTGGTTTACGGAATTTCTCCACTTGATCAAATATAACTTTCTTGATATCCAATCTTTCGACCACTACTTCGATTGTCCAATCGCAATCCGCAATTTTGGACATGTCATCATCAAAATTGCCCGTTACAATTCGCGAAGCAAATGATTTTCTGTAAATTGGCGATGGATTAGAAGTCAACGCAAAATTTAGCGACTCGTTTACAATTCGATTACGCACTGCTTTGCTCTCCAATGTCAATCCAGATTTTGCTTCTTTCTCATTCACTTCCTTTGGAACAATATCCAAAAGCAACACTTCGCAGCCAATATTAGCAAAATGGCACGCAATCCGCGAGCCCATCACTCCCGAGCCAAGTACAGCGACCTTATTAATTTTTCTATTCATCATCCTATATATCGATTATACTGTTGTCACTTATTCTAGACGCTTAATTTAATAATTATTTCATTAGCCTTTGATATCAAAGTATTAAATATTCTCAAATAAGCAAATCTGAGCCTAATATAGTATTTTTTTATTATGTACGCATAGTTTAAGTAAAAAAAGATTCAAGACTACAAGACTTAAGATTTTAAGACTTAAGATTTTAAGACTTGAGGTTCGTGGGGCTTAAAGACAAGTAAAGATTAGCGTAGTGAATAGAACACGGATTGAGCGAATTGAACGGATTTGCACGGATTGAAAATCTCCTCTTCAAAGTGGAAAAACTACGAAAAAACTATCATGTGTTTGATAAATAAAATCAAACAGCAACGAATGTAAACAAAACCCAATGAGTATACACGCGTCTTGAATCTTTTAGTCTTGAGTCTTATAGTCTACTTTCCAAACCCTACACGCACACCAATATGGGCGCCGAAACGAAAAAGCCAATCGTTGTAAGACACACGAGTTTCATCGGTGGGACTATCGGTGGAAAAGGCATAAACAGGCAGGCTGAATTCTACAAAAGAGGATAGAACTAACTTAGAGTTTTTCTTTTTTCCGATTAGAAATGGATACTTATACATTCCTCTGAAACCTAAACAAAGAAAATTCTGAAAGCCTGATTTTTGATGAAATGAGCCGTGCTCTTGTTGCATTACTATTTCCTCATAAAAAACACTCGTCAATAATTCTGCTGCAAGACCAGCGAAAATTTGCCCTTTATCTGTATTATATGCTCGATACAAACCGTACACATGCAAATGAGGGTAATGTAAATTTCTAAAAAACTTATCTGTTTGATTCAGATATGAAAATCGTGTACCAATACCTATAACCCAACTGCCTGGCAACATCTCCACTCCTGCTCCAACTGTAAAAGCATTTGGTTGATATGAGGACACCGATCTAATTGCGCTGGAATACCCCAAAGACAAATAAATCTCACCCGCACCTTTAGATCTAACTGCGACTGAATCACTCTGCTCAACGTCCTCCTGCCCCTGAAGATTCAGAGTAAAGAAAATGATAGGGAAAATGAAAAATAAAATCTTCTTCAATTAAACTTATTTGTTGTTTTCCAACACGTAAGTTAATACTTTTTCCATTAGGTGCACACGATTTTTTCCACCAACATTGTGTTTATGCATTGGATACACGAAGAAATCAACTTGTTTGCCTTTGTCTACAAATGATTTTATTAGTGAATGACTGTGTTGCATAACTACGACATCATCAACTGAACCATGAATCAGGAGAAGTTTACCCTCAAGATTTTCAGTTTTGTTCAATAAGCTTGATAATTCATATCCTTCAGGATTTTGCTCAGGAGTGTCCATATAGCGTTCACCATACATTGTTTCATAATATTTCCAATCGGTAACTGGACCTCCAGCAACTCCTGTTGTGAACACGCCAGGTTGACGCAACATCAGTGACGAAGTCATAAAACCGCCAAAGCTCCACCCGTGAACGGCAAGGCGATTTCCATCTACATAAGGCAATGATTTCAAGTATTCAACTCCTGCCATTTGGTCTTCAAGTTCTACTGTACCAAGTTGACGGTGAATGGCACTTTCAAATTCAAAACCACGATTTGCAGAACCTCGATTATCCAAGGTAAACACAAGATATCCTTGCTCTGCCATCCAGTACATCCAGAGGCTTGAACCTCCAAGCCATGAATTTGTAATCAATTGTGCGTGTGGACCACCGTAAACATAAACCAATACAGGATATTTTTTAGCAGGGTCAAAATCAGATGGCTTGATGATTTGCGTGTATAATTCCGTACCATCTACTGCCTTAATCGTTTTGAGTTCAGAAGTACCCATTACGATACCTTCCAGTTTATTCTTGGCTTTCACCAACTCTTTCACTTGTTTGCCTTTTCTGTCTAGAATTTGAGCAATGTTGGGCACATTTGAAGCCGAATACTGATCGAAAATCAATTTACCGTCAAAACTCACGCTTGTACTGTGCGTTCCACTTGCAGATGACAACTCAGTTTGTTTAGCTGACGATACTTGCACAGCAAAAAGTTTTCTTTCGAGTGGACTGTTACCCGTTCCTTCAAAATATACCTCTGTTCCTTTGTCATTTGATCCAATAATTTCAAGTACAGGCCATTTATTGGTAGTTAGTTGGCGCACAAAACCTTTTTCTGTTGAACACAGATACAAATTCATAAAACCGTCTTTCTCACTCATCCACACAAAATTATCCGATAATGCGCTGTGGAAAAATGCGGGATACTCGGGCTCTACCCACTTGTCATTTTTTTCTTCAAGAATGGTACGTACAAACGCTCCAGAATTTGCATCGTATAATTGCAATTTCATGTGGTTTTGATCGCGGTTTACTTCTGCAATCAGCACGTGCTTTTCATCAGGCGTCCACGACACATTTGTTAAATAATCGTGTTTATCTCCTCGCGGTTCAATATAAACAGTATTCCCTGACTTCAAGTTATAAACTCCCACTCGTGAGTGTTCGCTCAATTGCCCTGTCATTGGGTATTTAATGAATGACGTTTTGCCTGGAGTTTCCGTGATGTCTAGCATTGGGTATTCTGCCACATTCGTTTCGTCTTTTTGGTAAAATGCAAGCAAATTTCCCTTTGGTGACCAAAAGATCCCATCTGTAATTCCAAATTCGCTCCGCGCAATCGCCTGACCTGATACGATGTTTTTATCCTCGAAATCAGTCACGGAAACGTTTTTACCGCTTGACATTGCTATCATAAGATTATTATCCACTGTATACGCTACATTTCCCTGATTTTTTTCAAGTTTCATGTTGTCTGCTTCCTCGCTCAACGTAGCAACTTCTTTTCCTGACTTAGTTGTATAGTTATATAAATAGTACGAGGTTTCACCAGCCAAATAAAATGACGATGCATCTTTCCATTCTAACCCCGAAAACCAACGAAATTGCGAATTAAGCACTTCGTTTATAGTTGAAATTGAAATGCGTTCCGATTTCCCAGATTTCACAATTTCCAAATTCACATATCCATCAATAAAGGCATAATCCGTTGAATTTGGAAGCCAGTTGAATCCAAAAACATTGTCAGGATAGTACGCGCGGTACTGGTTCATCACCGCATCTTCCAAAGTAAGTTGCTTTTGAGCCGTTACAAAATGACTGAAAAACAGAACTGAAAACAATAAAGTTAAAAATCGCATAGAAAATAATTTTAGAATCGTAAAGATGGGAAAAAAAGTGGTTGGTGGTAATTCACAAAATCAAAAATGAGTCAAACTCGTTGAATGCTATAGTTGAAATCCTTAAATATATAATTAAGTCACAATGGAGCTTTTACAGTAAGGTTTGCAATTCTATCACAAATCTTCGCTACTGACTTCACTAAATGAATCTTCTACATCTATTACATTAAAATACTTTTTTGCTATATAAAATAATATTGTTCCCGAAATTACAGCAATATTTAAGTCCCAAAAAACTGTAATCAATGTAGAATAAATAATAAAAAGCAATTGAATAATACGCTTTCTGCTTTTTATCCATTTGTTCTTGATAAAAGCAAGAACAAAATCTCTGTCCATCACATCCAAACCTGCTTTTAATAAAATTCCAATGAAAACTGCTGACGAAATTAATGTAATTTGTTTTCCGAAAGCGAGGAATAGAATAAGAGCAAAAACACCAACATATACCCCTGCCATTCTTGATTTTGCTCCTTCTTTCAGTAATAAAACTGAACGGATGGTTGCCTGTGCCCCTGGTATTCCTTGTAAGAGACCTGTAAGTGCATTTGCCAATCCCTGTGCTATTAATTCCTTATTGTAAATCGTCTTTTCTTTGGTTATTTTGTCAATAACTAAACTGGTTAGTAATGAATCCAAATAGGCCAATAAACATAATTGAAAAGCGAACGGTAGAGCTTCAAGCAGATATTTTTTCTCAAAAATTTCCCTGTCAACTGGCAAGTCAATCATCACAATATGTATATATTCTTTAAATGAGCTATAACTTTCACCCAAACTAACTGACTCTACATTTACATGAAAAAATGAAGTTATCCCTGTTAAAATAATTATTGTTAAAAAAATAGAAGGAAAGAATTTTCTTGTATTCAGCGGAATATAAAGAAACTTCAATATTCTAGGAATTAAATAAATGAGTCCCAGACAAGAAAAAGCTATAACTGAATTAGTCCACATACTCCCCTTTAAAGCAATCTGCCCTCTCAAACCGAATAGCTTACTTAACTGATCAACCCATATCAATAACGCTATACCATTCATAAATCCAAGAACCACTACTTGAGGCACTAATTGAATGTATTTACCTAATTTTAATAAGCCTGCAACAATAATAAGAAAAGACGCCATCAGTATAACCAAAGTAATGTACTCATCTGCAAGATGTTTATCACCTTGGAAATCTTCATAAGCCCTAGCCACCAACAAAGCAGTCACCGCTGTCATAGGTGCTGTAGGTCCTGATGCTTGAATTCGCGTTCCACCAAATAGTGAGGTGATAATGGGGATAATCGCAGCGCCAAGCATTCCTGCAAATGCACCCCTCCCCGACATTATACCAAATGCGGCACCTAAACTTAATGCAGCAAAACTTACGCTCAGACCTGCCAATAAATCTGAAACAATTGTTTTCTTAGAGAACATATTATGATGATTTTAAAGGATTTGAATTCACAGGTATTATATAATTACCAAGAAAAATTCTTGCATAAATCCGAATCACGGCAATACCCCCCAATATAAAGCTCAGTGAACTGAACAGACCTAAGAGATACTGATTCTCATGAATATGACTAAAAATCAAATCTTCCCCAATGAACGACGGTGTAATTGGGAATCCCATTACACCCAACGAACTCAGAAAAAAAACAAAAGCAACTTTTGGATACCTATAAATGTGACCATAATACTGATTGAGGTCAAAATTTTCTCTTTCTTTTTTGCGAACATAGTGAAGCGCCAAAAAACCTGTTATTCCTGCTATTGTCACCCCGCTTAAGTAAACTAAATTCTGACTCACCTCAAACTTTTCATTAAAAGAAACTGCTAAGGCGACACAATAATGATTGAACAACACTAAAAGCCAAGCTAGCCGAGGATAGTGTCGCTCGGAAAAAGCTTTTAACACCATCATCAAGCCAACAAAGGCAATAAATTCAGGTAAATATTCCTTCAGATAAAATGGCAGATTGGTCTCATTTAAATATAGAAATATAGCCGTCAGGTACATTGGAACAAAATAAAAAAGAAGATTTTTAGGAGTCAGAAAATTGAGATTTTTACCCAAGTTTTTAAGTGGTTGAAAAATCCTTTTGCTCATAAAGGAGTTGAGATTCCATTCTTTAAGTGACAACAGATAAACACTGTTCTTAAATTTTACAAAAAATCCCTTTTTGCTTTTTAATTTCTCAGGAGTGAAATGATAAAATTGATCTCTGATTAAGTAGCTGACAATTGATGGTGACACTAATAATTGATATGTTCTCAAAAAGGCATTTCCTGCAAAGTGTATTAGCGCCAATGCATGAAAACCCAATGCTACCTCTATGAACATAATACCTATTTGCGCGATTGAAGCATAAGCAATTTGTGTTTTTACCGTTGTTTGAACGCGTGCGATTAAGAATGCTATTATTGCTGTACTCAAACCCAAAATCACAATTGTAAATTTGACTATAATTTGCTCACCCCAAAACGGGTAAGTTCTCAGCAATAAAAACACACCAAAATGGACCGACAATGACCCATAAAAAATTGCACTTGAGGGTGTTGGTCCCTCCATTGCCCGTGGAAGCCAACTCGAAAAAGGCAACTGAGCTGATTTTGCCGCGGCCGCCAACAAAATACTTAATCCAATAAACAAACCGATACCACTATGTCCAATTAAATGGTCATGTACTAAATCATAATTGTTTAATTTTAAAAAAGTGATGTTTTCATGCCACAAATGATGACTAGCCCACATGGTTGCCAAAATTCCAATATCACCTATCCTATATATTGCAAATACTTTAATAGCATTTCTCACTGGTAACAAACGTTCCCGATAAAATGCGATTAATAAGAAAGATGAGATTCCGAGAATTTCCCACCCGATAAATAAAGTTTCAAAGTTCCCTGACAACACAGTCCAATTGTAACCTAGGTAGAAAAATAATATCGTATTAAAAAAGCGTTTATAACCATCTTCCATGTGCATGTAGTATCTGCTATATCTCATTATCAGAAAGGTCACAAAACTCCCTACGAATAAATATGTTGCTGTTACTTTGTCGAAATAGAAATCAATAAAAAACTCGTAATCTTTACTTTTATAAAGAATCGCTTCTTTAATATTAATTATAGGAGTTTCATTCAACAACCAATAGCCTACAAAACCTATCACCACCAAAAGCTGTGTAAGGCTTGTATAAATAGCTGTTTTGGATAGTCCCGATTCTTGTTTTGCAGGAATCACAAGGCTAATAATGAACCCTAAGAAGGGGACAACTATGAAACTTACAATGATATAGTTTGTTTCCATTTTATTGATTCAATAAGCCAATAGGTAAGTTCTCACTTGTTTTTTCAATCATCTGCTCTAAATCACCAAACTTAAAAACAGTCTCCGAGAGAGGTATGTACGGCACAAATTCCCCTTTTCTGAATACAAACAACGAACGAGTTTCAGGATGAATGACAACTAAGTGAATCCATTCATTCATAAACCACTCATAAGTAGATGAGTTCGCTTTAATTGTATCTAAAACTACTTCAGGAAATTGTTCAACCGTTACTAATAACCTTAGGGGGTCATGAATATTTATCATCTGTTTGGGTAAGCCAGTTCTCAAATCTCCATCCATACCATTGGCCACGCCTATTAACCCCATTACATTATGGGGTAGTTTTGTGCCTGCTCCAAGGCGATGATTATCTACCCTTGAAAAGTAGTATTCCAGATTAATGCCTCCACAAACAGGTGCAATAGCGTTTAAAATTCCTGACAAAATTTTTCCTTTAGGATCAATAGTATAATCATATGAATTCAGAAATGCTCTTCTATCAAAAAACAAATGTTTATTATTTTCTCTTTTTCCGACTATACAAAGTGCGTTTGTCGCATGGTTCCACTCAGGTCGGGGCTCAAACAGAGATAAAGACCTTAGTTTAACTTCTTCATGAATAGTCTTTGTATTCTTCCTTGTATTAATCAAACCAAATCTTCTAGATCGTTCTTTTGCATTCTCCTGAAGTGCCACATCAATTATTTTCAAATTAGTTTTATGCAATTTTGTATTTGTATCAGTCAACGTATCTAAATCATAAAACTCTGCTTCGTCTCGAGTAGTATCGTGTAATCCACCAACAAATTGAGTTTCACTAGGAATAGTGATTCCTCGATTCATTAAAAGTTGTCGCACTTCCGCTTTATTTGCCATATAAGCTGCCACTCGTGCATTAACCGATCCCGAACGTCCGCTGCACGCTCCACAATCATACCCTGCATAATGTGTGTTGTTCACACTGCTTGCACCATGACCTAAAATATAGACGAGGGGAGCGAAATTTTGAATTAATCCAATTGACTTTAATAGTCCTTCCACTTTATCTACCATTTCCTCAACTGTAAACCCCATTTGAAACGAGCCAGATTTAGGTGCATCAGGACGATTCTCGATACTTAATCTCCCGTTTTTATCCATGTGATCAAAAGATGAAATCATCATATCGTTTTGCGACGGGTACAAAATACTTCTTGCCAACTTCAACATAGACAACAAACCCATTGCAGGAGATGAAATCCACCCCTTTACTAGTCCGTGCGTGTTTTTATTGAAATGAGCATGCTTTTTATGGCGAATCCCTGCTTCATACTCCTTCACCAAATGCTTGGGAGAAAGTGGTGCGGGACAAACTTTAGTATGAAACTTTCCGTGCTCGGGTTGAAAGTAGAAAGCTACATTAAAAAATCCTGCTGTTCCATATGTTTCGCAGAGTGAATCATTTTGCTCAAGATATCGTCTAAAAGAGCATTCCCTATCATCAATGCAAAACACCGCTTGAAAAGATGGATTATCATTTGGTAATATTTCGTTTTGAGTTTGCAATCCTTTTAAAACCTCATCATAAAAAGTCCATTCGTATGATTCATGCCAAATTTTATAAACTTCAAATAGCTCTATTGTTGTAGGTTCATCAAAAAGTTGAGGAATACTCGATTCAAGATCTAAGCCCACAGGTTTCCACGTTTCGTTGAATCGATTATCTAACGTGTCTATTTCCAACAACAACTCTAGAATAATAAACTCCTCCAATGAAATTTTTCGTGGATCAAGCAATGTTGAAGAATTGCATTCTAATACACTCACCATACCTGACCAACCAGGATGCCCAAATTGCTGGTCAAATAGATATTGCTCATAGAACCTCGTTTCTCCAACAACAATCTTCAAAAGGTATTCTAAAGTAATGGTCTCATGAAAAAGCAGTTTTGACGCTCTTTTACTCTGAAAAATCTTCACAAAGCTGTTTTTCTCTAGTTCCCTGACAGACGAAAGCAAGCCTTTTCCATTATTTGGGAACTTAACAATACTTATTCCCTGATCTAAATAAGCACCTACCAAACGAAATAAAACGGGATGTACTTTCTTGTCTAAATTTATTTTATAAACGCTTTTCCAACGATTTCTTATTACTCCAATTCTCTGATTATTTAATGCATCGTATTCTTTGTGGATTAATCTGTTTCGCCATTGAGTAAGGTTTCTATCTTTTGTGTTTTCGACTATAATTTGATTAAGAATATTATCATTTATCTTATTGGATGTATATAGGTTTCGATATTCAGACAAAGTAAGATAAACCTGAAATCCAAAAATTTGTGCTGCTTTTGTAATTCCTTTATGAAACTCCTCCTTTTGAAAAGCATGAAGTGTATTATGGTGTACAAAATCTTTCAGTGGTGCTTGAGCTGGTAAATAATGCTTCAATCGCCCCAAAGTCATCTGCTCATTAAATTCTATGATTTGATTTTCCATCTCATTCAGATACAATAAAATCGATTATTATACTCCCTTCAACTTATCCAAAAGACTAACAGCACAATCTTTCCATTTACTATCGTTAACTACTATCTCAAGTAACATCTGTTCAAAATAATTTTTATAAACTATATCCATCACAATATTGCGGTCAGTAACTCCAGAAAAGCCAAGTCTCTTTAGCTTCTCCACTCCCATTTGAATTAATTTCATTTCTGAGGTATGTCGTACCATATCGAAAAATCAAATTCTTACTCTAACTAAAACAAAGTTATGTTACAATAAAAAAATATCCTTTGAGGTAGATTAATAGAAAAGTTGATTTAAGTCAAGTATCATCATTTAATTTTAAATAAAATCAACTCATACTTCAGTTTATTCTCTTTCACTATTGATTAATACACCTCGATACTTACCTTTCTCCATATTAATTCGAATCTCTTTAAATACATTTATTGTTTCTTCCACATCATCAAGAGTGTGAACTGCTGTGGGAA
The DNA here is from genome assembly GCA_964447015.1 of uncultured Flavobacteriales bacterium. GTDB lineage: Bacteria > Bacteroidota > Bacteroidia > Flavobacteriales_D > Crocinitomicaceae > Wandonia. The sequence goes on along the minus strand of CAYUQU010000013.1, from coordinate 24,259 downwards.
TCAATCGCAATATGATTATTCCTTTTGGAACTACAGGATAAACGACCATCGAACAAAAGACATTATGGTTTTCGCGCAAATCAATGACTAACTGAGTAGCTTCGTCAATTGTTCCATTCAAATAAACTGGAGTTACAGGTGAATTTGTGTTTCCAATATTAAATCCTGCATCTGTCAAGCCTGTTTGAAGAGCTCTTGTAATTACCCAAAGTCGTTCACGTAATTCAGGTTTTGTTCGCATTAATTCCAACCTCTTTAATGCACCATAAACCATTGGCATTGGCAGAGCTTTCGCGTAAATTTGAGACCGCATATTGTATTTTAAAAACATAATAGCTTCTTTAGTGCTTGCTACAAAGGCACCAACACCTGCAAATGACTTAGCGAAAGTACCAAAGTAAAAATCAATTTCATGCTGAACCCCCTGTTCTTCTCCTGTGCCAGCTCCTGTTTTCCCCATACAACCTATGCCGTGAGCGTCATCAACCAAAAGACTAAAATTAAACTGTTTTTTTAATTCCGCAATTTCCTTCAATTTACCTTGATCTCCACTCATCCCAAAGACACCTTCTGTTATTACCAAAATAGCTCCGTTAGTTTTAGATGTTAAATTTACAGCACGTTCCAATTGTTTCTTACAATCCTCAATATCATTATGTTTGAAAACAAATCTTTTTCCAAGATGCAACCTCATACCATCAATAATACAAGCGTGGGACTCTGCGTCATAAACAATCACATCATTTCTATCAACCAAACTATCAATTATGGATAACATTCCCTGATAGCCATAATTAAGTAAAAAAGCATCTTCCTTCTGAACATAATCTGCTACTTTTGACTCAAATTCTTCATGTAATTCACTGTTTCCACTCATCATACGCGCCCCCATCGGGTATGCTAGTCCATATAATTCCGTTCCTTTGTTATCTGCCTTCCTTACCTCGGGGTGATTAGCTAAACCCAAATAATTATTTAAACTCCATACTAACTTATTCTGACCTTTGAAACGCATTACATTGCTAATTTCTCCTTCAAGTCTTGGGTAAGTGTAGTATCCATGAGCATAATGTGCATGGTCTCCTAAAGGACCAAGACGGTTTTTCAGTTTATCAAGAATATTCATCGTTATTAAAATTTATTGAGTTGAAATTATGTGATTATAGAATGAAAATAGTAGCAAAAACCATAATGAGAATTATAACTAAATACTGCCAGAAATCGATAAAATAATGTCCATATTTGTTGTAAATAGCTTGTAGTCTTCTCATCCTCTACTCATCGTTTGATTATTATTCTCCCCCTAACAACTTCTTGCAATTATGTAATTGCTTTGCAAAGCAAAATTAGCAGTAGATCCCAAGAAATCCTTTGAGATAGATTAATAGAAAAATTGATTTAAGTCAATTTTTCATCAAGCTAACTTTAGTTTATATACATTTGTTATAGCTTGAAAAGTATTACCATGTCAGAACAATTTGATTTCCCAATTGAAAAATTTCATTTTAAGAGTAATTCTATATTTGAAGGATTGCCTAAAGAAGATGAAGAGTTTATAAAATCAACTCTTGTGGTGAAAGAATATAAAAAAGGTGCCATGCTTTTTATTGAAGGATCCTACCCTTCTGGAATTTTTTATCTGATTGAAGGAAAGGTGAAGAAATTCAAAGCTGATAAAGAAGGGAGAGAGCACATCATTTATATCTGTAACAGCGGTGAGTTATTGGGATACCCTGCTTTATTGAGTGAAGAAACATTTTCTGACTCAGCTTCTGCAATTGAGAAAACGATCATTGGTTTTATGTCTAAAAAAGATTTTTTGTATCTAATCGATAAATCCTCTACTATTTCTAAAAGACTTATAAAAAATTTGAGTCATGAATTTGCCGTATTAGAAAATAGTATTTTATCAATTTCTCACAAAAATGTTCGAGAACGTTTAGCATTGAGTCTGCTTATTTTACGTGATAAATATAGAACTAATGAAACGAAAGATGATAAGATTGAAATAATCTTGAGTAGAGAAGATCTTGCAAATACAATAGGTACAGCTGTTGAAACCTTAGTTCGTCTCTTACGGGAATTTAAAGATGAAAATTTAATTGAAACAGAAGGTCGAAAAATTAGAATTCTGAATCCGAAAAAATTACTTGAAGTGGCAAATTTGTAAATTCATTGGGAGTGTTTCCTTACCTATTAACAAAACTTGATGCCGAGAGTCTAAATAAATGAAATAACATTAAGTTAACCCAAAAATTTTATGTTTCTACACAATAAGGTCATACCTTTGCAGAGAATTTTGAAATTAAGTAATTTTAATGTCCAATTTTCTTAAATGTGTTTCGATTATTTTGTTCTCATTGGGATCACTTCCAATGGCGGGTTTTGGGCAAACGACTATTGCATTTCAAGGAGGAGAAACGGGAGATAATTGGAATTATACGTCAACTGGAGCAGATGCTACAGCTCAATTTGAATCAAGTCAAGCACCAAACATTATTACGGGATTAAATTCTATTGTAGTTGGTGGAAATACACCAGGAGGAAGTTGCATAGACGGAGGAAGTGGAAGCGGAACAAGCTACAACCGCACGTTCACTTTTGACCCAATTGACATTTCGGCTTCCAATCAATACACTCGAAATTTAAGTTTTTCTTGGGGAAATAGATTTCCTGCTTGTGTGGGAACTGGGTGGGACAGCAACGAAGATTTGATTTTCACTCCAATTATTGATGGTGTTGTGCAACCTGCTCAAACGCTCGCTGTTGGAACAAATAATGCTACATTCAATATTCAAAACAACCAGTTTTCGTACGACATCGCTCCATGTGTGAATACATTTTCCTTTATAATTTACGTTTCCACAAACAGGAGAGATGAATTACTTTTTTTGGATGATGTCAGATTGAGTACTCCTCAACTTAATGCTACTCCAACCATCGATGCGCTTATAAGTGGTGAAACACAATTATGTGTGGGTGAATCATCCGTTTATCAAATCACTTCAGAAAGTGATGTGTATTACACTTGGTCGGGCTTACCGCCTACCGCTCAGCTTCTCGACCCAAATGGAATGGAAGCATCAAGTACGATGGGGATAGATTGGAGCAACACGCCTGCTGGATCTTACACCGTTTCTGTAACGCCAGAATACATTGGTTGTGGCACTCCTATTACAGGTGCTAATTTTGATTTCATCGTCACTATCTCTGAGCCATCTACCCAAAATATTGCGGTAACGATTTGCGAAGGAGAAAGCTATACAGCTGGTGGCAACATCTATACTGATGCGGGCAATTATACGATCAATTTAAACAATGCTGCTGGATGTGATTCGACTATAAATTTAACACTTGCAGTTGGAAGCAACTCACAATCATCCATTGATGTTACGCTTTGTGATGGCGAAATTTATTCGTTAAACGGAACTAACTATTCGACAACAGGGCAATTTATGCAAACGCTCCAGTCTGCAAATGGCTGTGATTCTGTAATCACGTTAAATCTTACAGTATTAGAAAGTTTCAATACCACTAATCCACAAGCGATCTGCGTGGGTGAATCATACAATTTTCACGGTTCGAACTACAGTACTTCAGGAACATACTCAGCTACCTTCGTTTCTGAAAATGGCTGCGATTCTACAGTGGCAGTCGAATTATCAGTTAATCCCACTTATTCAGAATCCAGCTCAATTTTACTTTGTGGAAACGAGGTATATGAATTTGAGGGTGTTACTTATAATACCGCTGGAAATTTCCCTGTCTACTTGACAAGTTCTTTCGGCTGTGACTCTACAGTAACCTTGCAAATAACAATTGAAGATCAAGTAACAAACTACCTAGAAGCCACAATTTGCGATGGAGAAACGTATGAAATTGACGGCGAAACTTTCCAAACAACAGGAGAATACGAAATCGTTTATGAAAACGCACTTGGTTGTGATTCAATACTGTATTTCAATTTAGTTGTGCTGGATTCTCCCAATGCATCGTTCACTTATACCGTTGTTAGCTCTAACGAAGATGGAGTTGAAATCGACTTTTTTGACAACTCGGAAGGAAGTACTAGCAACTCATGGAATTTTGGAAATGGAAATTCGTTAGATAACAGTTCTGGCTCCACACAAACGTATGATAACACTGAAGCTACAGACTACCAAACCACTTTAATCGTATCAAATGATAATGGATGCGAAGATACTGCGATTCGAATTATCTCTGTTGTGCCTGAATTGAATGTGTATGTTCCCAATACATTCACACCAAATGGAGGGAAGTTCAATACCGTTTTCTTGCCAATCATTACTGGCGACATCAATCCACAGATTTTCAATATGAAAATTTTCAATCGTTGGGGAGAGATTGTTTTTGAGACAAACAATGTCAACAAAGGTTGGGATGGTTTATACAATGGAGTTCCCGCTGTTGAAAGCACTTACATTTGGGTTATCGAATTCACCCAGCTAAGTAATAAAATCCCTGTAGTCTACAAAGGTCATATAAACCTGTTGAGGTAAGACCTAACTTCTTTTATTCCTGTCTTTTTCCTCAAAACACGCACGCATATCAGACATTTTTCAGACCTTTGAAAAAAAATTAGAATGAGCTTAATAAAAATTGAAGACATCGAAAAGGCATTAGACAAATTTGACAGCCTTGACGATGCAGGACTTGAAAGATTATCCGAAACATATTCGCTTGCGCAAACCGAACTATTGGGTTACATTATGCAAGCGGCTCAAGAATACGAAAACGAGGAACTTTCTTCATACATCATGTATTACTTTTGTATAATTATGGAATCTGTAAGTCAAGCTGGAGTTTCACTTCAACGCGTTACAGACGACATGATTGATGAGTTCCACGATGAGTTTATGGCCGTGTTGGAAGAATACACAAGCGAAGAAGATCCTGCTATTTTAGACACATATATCAATCAACCAAATTTGATTGGCTTTATAGCTGAAGAATTAGACGGTGAAGACGAAGAAGGGAATGTACTTGATGTAGAAACTTCATCTCAGTTGTTTATCGTACTTTCAGCTCTAGTCGGTTTATTGAATCGAGCGATGCAGAAATAGGGTATGAACTCCAATGATATTGTAAATAAAATGATGACAAGTGATGCTTTCAGCCAATGGTTGGGCATCACTGTTGTTGAAATCAAAGAAGGCGCTTGTGTGCTGGAAATGACCACTCGAGCTGAAATGCTTAACGGCTTTGGTATTTTACATGGTGGAATTACATACTCATTGGCAGATTCAGCTTTGGCTTTTGCTTCAAATTCGCAAGGTCGGCACGCTGTGAGTGTGGAAACGTCTATTTCACATCTCAAACAAATAGGTCCAAACGAGTTGCTTCGCGTTAAAGCAATTGAGCGATCAATCAGCAACCGAATCGGTGTGTATGAAATTGAAATTATCAATTCCTCGGATGAATTAGTAGCCCTATTTAAGGGTACAGTTTTTAGAAAAACTAGTGAATGGAAGTGATAAATGATTTATTTATTATTTCCAATCTATAAAACAATTAGTTAAAGTCGTATATTTACTATACGTATTCAATCAAATTACTGCAATGAGTGATGACAAAAAACAAAAGACACCTACCGTTGACTTTGTTATACGACATACCTGGCACAAGATTGCACGCATGTACAATCAGAAAGCGGCAGAGCATGATGTAACTATTTCGATTGCATTCATTCTGTTAATTATTGATAAAGAAGGAACTCCAAGTACTCAATTAGGCCCTCGCCTTGGGATGGAGCCTACGAGCCTTTCCAGAACTTTAAAAGTGATGGAGGATGACGGTTATATCTACAGACAAGTCGACAAAGTTGATAAGAGAAAAGTACTTATATTTTTAACCGAATATGGCTTCGAGCAACGAAAACTGGCAAAGGCTGTTGTGTTAGATTTCAACGAAAAACTTATGTCTAAAATTCCAAAAGGTAAACTCGCCGTTTTCTTTGAAGTGATGGAGCGAATAGATAAAATCGTTTCACAGGAAATGGAAAAAAGTTAAGGTTCTCCGTTTGAAACTTCCATTTTACGATTTGCACTCTTATCTTTGAGGAGAATTCGAAATAAGAACACATGATTATAGTTACAGGTGCTGCAGGTTTCATCGCGAGTTGTCTTGTGGGCAAGTTAAATGAAATGGGATTTGGCGATATTGTTGTCGTAGACGATTTTTCAAAAACCGAGAAAGCCAACAACCTTGAAGGTAAAACCATTCTCGCAAAAGTACCCCGTTCTGATTTTGAAAAGTGGTTAGCTGAATATGGAAATGAAGTGAAATTCATCTTTCATTTAGGTGCACGAACTGATACCACCGAGTTTGACAAATCTATATTTGACGAATTGAACTTGAACTACAGTAAAATGGTGTGGAATGCTTGCGTGAAATTCAACATTCCACTTGTATATGCAAGCTCAGGAGCGACCTATGGTTTAGGAGAATTGGGTTACAAAGACGACCACGAAATCACTCCAAAACTAAAACCACTCAACCCTTACGGAGATTCAAAAAATGATTTTGACATTTGGGCACTGGAACAAAAAAATACTCCCCCTTTCTGGGCAGGATTGAAATTCTTTAATGTCTATGGTCCGAATGAATATCACAAAAGTCGAATGGCTTCTGTAGTGTTTCATGCGTTCAATCAAATCAATGCTACTGAGGGCATGAAGCTTTTCCGTTCGCATAACCCTGAATTTAAAGACGGTGAACAACTGCGCGATTTTGTGTACGTGAAAGACGTCGTGAATGTCTGTGCTTTTTTAATGGATAAAAAACCAGAAAGTGGTTTATATAACCTCGGCACAGGAGAAGCTCGCACGTTCTTAGACTTAGTTCGCGCGACCTTTAAAGCAATGGGGAAACAGGAGCAAATTTCGTTTATAGACACACCTGAAGACATTCGAGACAAATACCAATATTTCACCGAAGCGGACATGTCAAAGCTAATCAAAGCTGGATACAGCGACAAATTCACTTCACTTGAAGAAGGTGTGGAAGACTACGTGAAAAATTATCTTATCGGACAAAACTATTTGTAACATGCGTATAATTTCGTTCAACGTCAATGGCATTCGTGCCATCATGAATAAAAACTTTGAGCAATCAATGGCCGAAATGAATCCTGATATCATCTGTTTTCAGGAAACCAAAGCACAAGACGATCAGGTTGCTGAAGCATTAAAGTGCTTTTCGGATTATCATTTATATTCCAATTCCGCTACAAAAAAAGGATATTCAGGAACAGCTATTCTGACCAAAACAAAACCCCTTTCCGTTCTGATGGACATTGGAATTGAGGAACACGATAATGAAGGTAGAGTGCTCACGCTAGAATATGAAGATTTTTATTTGACAACAGTGTATGTACCCAACTCTGGGTCGGAATTACTGCGTTTAGATTACCGCACAACGTGGGATCAATCTTTTTTGAATTACTTGAAATTCCTCGAAAAATCGAAACCAGTAATCGTCTGTGGAGATTTCAATGTAGCGCATAAAGCCATTGACTTAGCTCGCCCAAAAGAAAACTACAACAAAGCTGCGGGTTACATGCAAGAAGAAATTGACGGTATGGATGCATTTACCTCTAACGGTTTAATTGACACTTTCCGTCTCATCCACGGAGACACCATCAAATACACGTGGTGGAGCTATCGTGGTGGAGCAAGAGAACGAAATGTGGGCTGGAGAATTGATTATTTTTTGGTGAGTGAATCGTTTAAAGACCGTGTGAAAGATGCATTTATCTTGAATGAGATTGGTGGGTCTGATCATTGCCCTGTGGGGATTGTTGTTTAGACTTTCATTTAGATATTAGACTTTTAGACCTCGTCATGCTGACTGGGCAGGCTAAAAGAAAATAGACACCTGTTTTCCCCTCAAAGTTATATTCCTTTAACCAGTAGGGTCGAGTCGCGACTCGCCCCTACTGGTTAAATAGGCGGAAAAAAATATAATCCGTGCAAATCCGCTCAATCCGCGTTATCCGCGTTCCATTCACTACGAACCCATTTATAATTATTCCTGAAAATAATAAAGGATATTTTTGTCCGCTATTATTATTTACCTTAACTTTGTTGCAAATAAAGAAGAAATGTTTTCAAAAGCGTGTGAATACGGAATTAAGGCTACACTGCATATTGCTCATCAATCGAGATCAAACAAGCGAGTTGGACTGAAGGACATTGCCAAAGCCATCGATTCTCCCGAAGCATTCACGGCTAAAATTTTGCAGCAGCTTTCGCGAAGTGGAATTATTGAATCTTCAAAAGGACCAAATGGAGGGTTTGAAATCTCTTTGGAGAGGTTAAAAGAGATTAAGTTGGTTGAAATTGTTTCGGCAATAGATGGTGATGAACTGTTTCAAGGTTGTGGTTTAGGTTTAAAACAATGTAACGAACAAAAGCCCTGCCCTGTTCACCATAAATTCAAAGCTATTCGCAACAATTTAAAGAAAATGCTCGAAAACACTTCTTTAGACGAATTATCAAAAGGGCTGTCAAATGGCATCACTTTTTTAAAGAGTTAAAAAAAATTGAATTAATATCGGACATTTTTATCCTTAATTAAAACTAACACATCATGGAAAAAACGCAAGAAATTAAAAACAACTGGTATCAGAAACAGCTAGCAAATTATGAAGTAAACCGCTATGGTGCAATGACACTTATGATTACTCTTCAAAGTTGTTGGGGATCAATAGCAGCGATGTATAGCTTAGTTAACGAAAGTTTTATTTCACTTGGTATAGTCGCAGTTATGACCTTGGCATCTAATGCTGCATTCATAGCTCAATCACCAGCTAAATGGTGCCTAAACATATTCTACACTAGCTTAATTGTTAGTACAATAGTGCTATTTGTCAACTTATTTATATAGCAATGACAGATATAAAACATGTCGAGGATGTGAGCAATTTGGTACACACATTTTACAATCGAATTCGTGAGGACGAACTTCTCGGACCAATTTTCAACACTAGACTTGAGAACCGTTGGGAAGAACATTTGGAAAAAATGGTGCGTTTTTGGCAAACAATTCTTTTAGGAGAACATACGTATCATGGCTATCCCTTTCACCCACATGCCACCATGCCGATTAGTGAATTACATTTTTCACATTGGGTAAAAACCTTTACCCAAACAGTGGATGACTTGTTTGAAGGTCCTATTGCAGATGAGGCTAAGAATCGAGGTCAGTTAATGGCCAAAATTTTCTTACATAAAATCGAATCTTTAAACCAAAAACCATGATTAAATATCCTCTTGTCATAGCCAGTGTTTTTCTTTGGATAGGATTTGTTTGCGCAATCAGTTTCATGGAAGCTTGGCTAAAATTTCGCGCACCGGGCATCACAGTTCCTTTAGGTTTGGGAATTGGGCGATTGGTTTTCTTTGCTCTAAATAAAGTAGAATGGATTTTTGCAATTATCATATTCGCTAACTTACTTTGGACACAGAAAGGCACGTTGCTCTCACATCAATTTATTCTCCTCATTCCATTGATTATTTTGATCTTGCAAACCGCATGGTTATTGCCAGCCTTGGATGCTAGAGCTGAACTCCACATTCAAGGAGCACAGATTGCTCACTCGTATCTTCACTTGTATTATGTCATTGCTGAATTAATCAAAGTAGGGACATTGGCTTATTTTGGAATAAAAATCTTAAAACTATAAAATATGAATCACGACACTCTAGCTAATCGTATTGACGAAAAATACACTTCTCTTGGTGAAAATCCCGAGACCTATCTCAAAGGTTTATTAATGGCTAAACCGATAAATTATTGGGACTATGTCGAAGTGGATACCTTATTGACTTTGCAAAAGCCACGTACAGATTTTAAAGACGAATCAATCTTCATCATGTATCATCAAGTAACTGAGTTGGTGCTAAAAATGATGGTGCATGAAATAGAGCAATTGTTGTTTGACGACCTTACAGATTCGGTTTGGATAGACAAAATAAATCGTTTGAATCGCTATACGTCTATGCTCATAACTTCTTTTGACGTGATGAAGCACGGAATGAATTATGACGATTACAATGAATTCCGCATGACGCTCGCTCCAGCTTCAGGTTTTCAAAGTGTTCAGTTTAGAATTATCGAATTATACTGTACACCTATATTAAACCTCATCAATGAAAGTGGCCGTATGCGTTTAAGTGACAACCCTCCAATTGAAGAATACATGGAGAATTTATACTGGAAAGATGCTGGGTACAACCGTCAAACAGGAAAAAAATCGTTGACACTTAGACAATTTGAAGATAAGTATCAAGAAAAATTGACCGCTTTAGCTTATAAAATGGAAGGTCGAACGCTGGCAGATTTAGCAAATAAACGCACTGATATTTCAGAAGAATTAAAGCAAAAACTCCGCGAGTTTGATAAATTGTACAACATCAAGTGGCCTTTGGTACATTTGGAAACCGCTCAACATTACTTAGACAGCAAAAATGAGAACAAAGCAGCCACTGGGGGCAGTGAATGGAAGAAGTACTTACATCCAAAGTATCAACAAAGGAAGTTTTTTCCAGAATTATGGACAGAAATAGAAAAAGATAATTGGGGAGAATAAAGAAAGTGAAAATCAAGTCAGAAAAAGGCAATTGCATTAGGCTGACTTAAGAAAAATAGTTAAATTAAAGGACATGAAAAATATAACAGCAAATAGTATAATTGGCCAAGTAGTCCGCGAGGATTATCAGACGGCTAGCGTTTTCAAACAACATCAAATTGATTTTTGTTGCAATGGTAACCGCACAATTGGCGAAGCTTGTGAATCAGCAGGAATTGATATGGAACAAGTTTTAAATGACTTAAACACTTCTACCTCTGATAGTAAAGGAAATACGGATTATTCTTCGTGGCCATTGGACTTACTTGTGAGTTACATCGTGAAAAAGCACCATCGCTTTGTGGAGGAGAAAATAACGGAAATAAAACCCTACTTGGCAAAAATTGTCAAAGTTCACGGCAAGCAGCATCCAGAGTTGATGGAAGTACAGGAATTGTTTTTGGCTTCGGCTGGCGAATTGACACAGCACATGAAAAAAGAAGAGCTGATTTTATTCCCATTTATTGAGAAAATGGTAGAATCTCAATTATCGGGAAAAGCTTTAGCTCCACCCCATTTTCAAACTGTCGAAAATCCGATTTCGATGATGCAGGAAGAACACGACAATGAAGGTGAACGATTCAGAAAAATTGCCGAACTAACCAACAACTACACTCCACCCACTGATGCGTGTAATACTTACAGAGTGACTTTCGCCTTACTAAAAGAATTTGAAGATGATCTGCACGAGCATATTCATTTGGAGAATAACATCTTATTTCCAGAAGCGATAACGCTTCAAACAAAAGTTAAGTAAATTTCAAAAACGAAAAAATAAAATATGAAACAAATACTCCTTTTCATTTCCCTTTCACTTATTATCGTGAGTTGCAGTTCAAATGAGCAAATTACTGAGAATCATCAACTCGAACATGAAGTTGAAAATGAAGATGTATTACTGTTAAACGATGGTCAGAAATGGAAAGTGGTTGACCACATGATGGATGAACTTAGACAAATTGAAGAAATTGTCATTGCCAGTAATCCCATCGAAAGTACAATCGTTATAGATGATATCGCTGATAGTTTGATCGTTCATTTGGATCTATTGACGTCAAACTGTACGATGCAAGGACAAGCTCATGATGAATTGCATAAATGGTTGGTGCCTTTTATTAACCTTGTCAATGAGTTTGCTAAAAATGAAGATGAGGCAATTGCAAAGGAACAACTCAAGGAGATGAAGCATTCTTTTGAAGAATTCAATACTTATTTCGAGTAGTCTTAATTACGGGTAGACATTCTTCTGTGTAAACTTTTTTAGTACGGATCGATACGTTTGGGGGTAGAGTATTTCGCCCCTTCAGGGCTTTGGTTTGTGGTTATTTTTAAACGATGGGCGTTGCCCATCGTTAGCATATCACGCCCCTTCAGGGCTGATGGTTGTTATTTATCAGCCCTGAAGGGGCGGAATATAATAAACACATGTCCCTCATAAAAATCTAACAATCCTGAAATATGTTTACATAGTAAAATGAATGCGGAAAGTTATCTAATGACACACTGAATATATTTCAGCACATCAAATAAAACCTAACCCTAAATCACACACAAAAAATAAAGTCTTGAAATAATCCTATTTTTGTGGGCAAACTAGATGAATGAGTAAAAATAGTTTTTTCAATCGACGTTATAGAGTAACAAGATATGTTGTTTACAAGGAAACACTTGTCGACTTCAAGGAGCACTTTTGGGCTTTTGTAGGGGCTTTTGTAGGGCTAGGAATTATCGCCTTTATTCAGAGTAAAACGCTGGGAGATATTGAAAACATTTTTTTGATTGGTTCTTTCGGTGCCTCTAGTGTACTTGTTTTTGCTACCATTCAAAGTCCATTAGCACAACCCCGAAATTTAATTGGGGGGCATGTTATTTCTGCTTTTATTGGTGTTACAGTTTATAAATTTGTCCCTGATATCATCTGGCTTACAGCTCCGCTTGCAGTCGCCTTGTCCATTGTCGTAATGCAAATCACAAAAACCTTGCACCCTCCTGGTGGAGCAGCGGCTTTGATTGCGGTAATTGGCACAGAAAAAATTCACGATTTAGGTTATTACTACGTACTCTCCCCCGTGCTTACAGGTTCGCTGATTCTATTAATCACAGCTTTGATATTTAACAACATGACCAAAGATAGGAAATACCCAACCGACGGCAGATTTTCACGCAGTATCAAGTGGGTTGTCAGTCCTGCTAAGAAAAGTATTCAAAATTATCGTAGAAAGTTCTAATATCGACGTAACAATTTAGATTAAACCACTTCTTCCAGCAACTTTGATAGCTTCAGTTTTGTTGCTTACTTGCAGTTTTTTATAGATGTTCTCAATGTGTTTTCGCACGGTATTCGGACTGATAAACAAATTGTCTGCGATAATCGTGTAAGTAAGACCTTTACTGAGTTGTTCGAGAATTTCTACTTCACGTTTGGAGAGATTATAATCAGTTTGATCTTCCGATTTCTCAGCAGGACCTCCTTTTCGCAACAGTTCAAGTGAACGTCGTGCAATTGCAGGAGACATGGGTGCACCACCCTCTAGACATTCGTAAATTCCTCTAAAAAGTGCAGATGGTTGTTCATCTTTCATTAAATAGCCCGATGCTCCAGCTAAAATAGCTTGAAAAATATGCTCATCATCGTCAAAAACGGTACACATGATTACTTTGATTTGCGGCCAGCGGCTGTTCACTTGCTTTGTTGCCTCAATTCCATTCATTTCGGGCATTTTGATATCCATAAGAATAAGGTCGATGTTGTGATCCTTCTCCAATAAATCAATCAATTCCTTACCATTTGACGCGACATGCTTCAACTCAAAGTCTGTTTGCATGCCCAACTTTTTTTTCATGGCCTCAGCTAGCGATGGAATGTCTTCTGCAAGTGCAATTTTAATCATAATTTCAGTTTTTTGACTGTTCAAAAATAATTGAATAAAGCAACATCAACAATACGACAGATGGGCTATAATTCTCTCGGAACCTCAATCACCACTTTTGTCCCTTGACCTAATTGACTGGACACCTCAATGCTTCCGTTTATTTCAGAGATTCGCTCTTTCATGTTTCCTAATCCATATCCTCCTGAATCTGATTTTTCAAACCCTTTGCCATTGTCTGTCAATGTCAACAATATTTGTTTTTCATTTGAGTCAAAGACAATTTTCAATTCTGAAGCCTCAGCGTGTTTAATTGCGTTATGAATAACCTCTTGGCAAACTCTGAATAAATGCAAACTTTGACTCGGCGTCAACATAATCGATTCATCAATATGATTCTCAATCTCGATTCCCATTTTTCCCTGTCGTTGACTGATGTACTGCATTAATTTGGCAGTAAATTCGTCTGCGTCAAGCGCGTCTTTACGGATCGCCCATATTGTATCTCTCAAAATACTTACTGCATTTCGACTCATGGTTGCTATTTTCTCATAACTAGACTTGTCTGTCTCGCTTCTTGATTCATATGCATTTCCATCCGCTGCAGATGTGATTAACGTTAACTCTGCACCAAGACTATCGTGCAAATCTCTAGATAAACGAAGTCGTTCTGACTGGATTTTCTCCAACATTTCTTGAGCAGCCAGCTTTTCATTCAATTCCATTTCTTTGCGCAAATGTTGCTGCCTCGATTTTTGTCTAGAATAGACGAAATATACAACAAGGATAAGAAGAACGATAACTGAAATCGTAATAATCAATTGAGAGTTTTGCTTACTTATTTTCAGGTCTTGTTGTGCGATTTGTTTTTCTTTTAGCTCAGATTCATATTTCGCCTCCATCTCCTCTAAGGTCTTTGAACGATTCAAATTATAGAGTTTATCCATCAAAATAGCTTCTTGTTTTTTCAACTCATAAGCCAATTCATATTCTTTCATGGTTTCATAAATAGTAGCAAGTAAACCAGAAGTATGTAGAGCTAAATCGTGATAGGGTTTTGCAAACGAAATTTGAAACGATTCTTTTAAGTATTGAAGTGCTTTTTCATCATTCTCAAGTTGATAATAAAACTCACCCATGTTATTCAAATTCACGGCAAAAGCAAAAGTATCTTTGAGTAGCTTTCTTATTTCCAGCGCTTCTAACAACATATTCTCTGCCTTATCATAACGCCCCATTTGAGTGAGTAATCCTCCCATATAATCCAAGGTGTATCCTAAACCAACCGAATCATCAGCTGCTCGTGAATACTCTTCAGATTTCATATAAGACGCAAGGGCTTTCTCATTTTGTCCTAAGCGAGAAAGGCATACGCCTGATAAATTATAACCCTTTGATACTTTAACCGGTAAATTCAATTTTTCGGATAATTCAATTCCTTTTTTGTGATAGTTAAGTGCTTTTTGCATTTTCTTCACATCAATAGTTTCATCACCCTTTCTAGCACTACGAGAATAATGAAGACCGATGGAATAATAAACTTCTATTTTTTCAAATTCTAAATCATTATTCTCACACACTTCCAACGCACGAACCATATACTCAAATCCCTTTTCACGTTCGTTTTTGAAGTAATAAATATCTGAAATAAGAAAGCTAGCCTCAACCTCAAGTTTAGCGTCTTTATTCTTTCTTGACCATTCAATTACCTTTTCAGTATAAATTAAAGCAGAGTCTGCATTTGTCGTTTTAATTTCGGATGCACGTTGAAGATAAAATTCAATTTGCTCTTTTGTATCAGTTTTCGATTTCTGCGCAAAAGTGGTTGTTGGTATTCCAAAAGATAGTAGACCTATCAATACGATTATGTGTAATAAGATTCTCATTGAACAAATATAGCTTAGAAAATGATTTGAAGATAAGTGAATTAAGTATTTTATTTCACTTTTTTAAAAAAGAATAAACTGCTAGCAAACTCTATAATCATATTACTTTAAATACTATATTTGACAAAACACAGAATCGAATTAAATGAAAAAATCACATTTATATTTCATAGCAGCAATAATGCTCACAGCATGTAGTAACGAAGAAAATCAAGAACAAAATAAACCTGAAACTCCAATCGTGTTAGAATACCCAGAAACGAAAATTGTAGATACTGTAGACACCTATTTTGGTGTAGAAGTTGCGGATTGTTATCGATGGCTAGAAGATGATCGTTCGAAAGAAACTGAAGAGTGGGTAAAGGCACAAAACGAAGTGAGTTTTGGTTATTTAAAAAACATTCCATTTCGTCAGGAACTGATAGATAGAATGTCGAAAAAGTGGAACTACGAGCGAATTTCTGCACCTTTTAAAGAAGGAAAATACACTTATTTTTATAAAAACGATGGCTTGCAAAATCAGTCTGTGCTCTACCGCAAGAAAGATAAAGGTAAAGAAGAGATTTTCCTTGACCCGAATACTTTTTCAAAAGAAGGAACAACTTCTCTCGGTGGCGTTCATTTCTCAAAAGACGGAAGTTTAGTTGCTTATTCCCTTTCTGAAGGTGGAAGTGACTGGCGTAAAGTGATTGTGATCGATGCAGAGTCCAAAAAACAACTCGAAGACACCTTAATTGACGTGAAATTCAGTGGGGTTTCTTGGCTAGGAAATGAAGGATTTTACTACTCGAGTTATGACAAGCCTAAAGGGAGTGAATTGTCAGCAAAAACAGATCAACACAAATTGTATTTCCACAAATTAGGCACTTCTCAAAAAACGGATGAACTGATTTTTGGGGGAAAAGAGAAACGTCGTTATGTGTCAGGATACGTATCTGAAGACATGCGATTCTTGTTCATTTCTGCAGCCAATTCTACTTCAGGAAATGAGTTGTATATTAAAAATCTACTCTCACCTAAAAGTCCAATTCGCCCTGTGGTTAGTAATTTCGACAACGACCATTATGTAATCGAAAATGAGGAAGATAAATTGTTTATTGTAACAAACTTAGAAGCTCCAAATAAACGCATCGTTACTGTGGATGCGAATAAACCAAGTACTGCTAATTGGGTTGATTTCATTCCTGAAACGGAACACGTACTTTCACCTTCTACAGGAAGTGGTTATTTCTTTGCAAATTACATGAAAGACGCCATCTCGATGGTAAAACAATATGATTACTCGGGTAAAATGGTGCGCGAAATCAAATTACCTGGTATTGGTTCTGCTGGAGGCTTTGGCGGCAAGAAAGAAGATGATGTGTTGTATTTCTCATTTACAAACTACATAACGCCTGGAACCATATACAGTTTCGAACCTAGATCAGGGAAATCACAAATCTACCAACAACCAAAAGTAGATTTTGACGGTAGCAACTACGAATCAAAACAGGTGTTCTATACCTCAAAAGATGGGACAAAAGTACCGATGATTATTACGCACAAAAAAGGATTGAAACTTGATGGTAAAAACCCTACTATGCTTTATGGTTACGGTGGGTTTAATATTAGTTTGACTCCCTCATTTAGTATCACAAATGCAATGTGGTTAGAGTTGGGTGGAGTTTACGCTGTTCCTAATCTTCGTGGAGGAGGTGAATACGGAAAAGCTTGGCACAATGCAGGAACTAAAATGTTAAAACAAAATGTATTTGACGATTTTATTGCGGCAGCAGAATATCTTATTGCTGAAAAGTATACTTCATCAGATTTCCTTGCTATTTCTGGACGATCGAATGGTGGATTGCTTGTTGGAGCGACAATGACGCAACGCCCTGATTTGATGAAGGTAGCTCTGCCAGGAGTTGGAGTACTCGATATGTTGCGCTACCATACATTTACAGCTGGAGCTGGCTGGGGATATGATTATGGAACTGCTGAAGATTCTAAAGAAATGTTTGAATACCTTAAAGCATATTCTCCCGTACACAACGTAAATGAAGGAGTTCAGTATCCTGCAACAATGGTAACTACTGGAGATCATGACGACCGCGTAGTTCCAGCACATTCGTTTAAATTTGCGGCGGAATTGCAAGCAAAACAAACAGGAACAAACCCTGTAATCATCCGAATTGACGTAAATGCTGGGCATGGAGCAGGAAAACCAGTTTCGATGACTATTGAAGAATATGCAGATATGATTGCATTTACTTTGTATAATATGGGGGTCAGAAAAATTTAGGTTTCTTACTTTCAGTTGGTAATATGTAAATTTGATCAGTTGAACCAAAGTAAATAGTACACGAAAAGTGACATTTGTCACTACTGAAATAAAATTTAAAATAGACGATATATGCGAAAAGACTGTTTCATTTATGGAGCAGTCTTTTTGCTTGATGAGTTTTATACATCTACTTACTCACGCCGCCACTTTTTGACTTCAGCTCTTCGCTTCTTGTCTTTTAGGCGTTTTTCTATCACTGATTTGGGTACTTTTGTTTCCTTTCGCGGCTTTCTAACTACAAAACACCCATTTATTAGTTCTTCAAATTTGGCTAGTGCCAAACGTTTATTTCGCAACTGACTTCGTTCTGACTGTACAATAATCTGTAAAACACCATCTAAAGTAATGCGATTTGCCAATTTTTCAAGAATAACTTCTTTTTGTTCTTCTGATAGTAATTTAGAATTTTTCACATCCAAATTCAACTCTACTTTAGAAGAAACTTTATTGACGTGCTGTCCGCCTTTCCCACCACTTCGTGCAGTTTTAAAAGTAATTTCAGGAATTAGATTTTCGGGGTTTGGTTTCATTTTACAAAGTTAGGAAATATCACTTAATCGGACGTTTCTTTCTTTTTATTTCGCCTGTTCTATCCCAAGTCACATGTAAATTCGGGTCATCGCCTTTATGGAAAACAAAAAGATTATCCGAAGGCGTTCGCGATAAAATGACATCGATTTGAGTAGTTTGATCCTGATGAATAATGTCCGTTATGGTGTTGGGTGACGATTCGATTTGCAAAGGTGTTGGCGAGTAATCATATAAAGATGATTCGGAGATCGATTTGATATTAATAAAATAAATCAAATGCGGTTCAAGCTCTTTTAAATTCACGAAAACAGTAAAATGATTCGAAGCCACTTTATTCTTGTGAACGTGTTCAACTGTTTTAGAAGGTTTAGCTTTACCACCAACAATCGCTCCTAGCTCAAAAACATAATCATTCACAGGGTGACCCTCATCATCTCTAAATCTAAAATCAAGCTGTGCAAAACCCTGTCGTTGACTTCGCGTAACTTGTGTGATATTTGCTAACGTGGTCGATACTTGATTGTATTGTATTTCATTCTCGACTTTCAAACATTGCACAATTAAATTCAACGCTTGATGATTCGCTATCGTCGATTTCTTTTTTATGCTGTTCATAATTCCGAAATCGTCATTGGAATGTGTGAACAGATGTAATGCGCCAAATGCAATTCCAGAAAGCTCATTCACTTTAGTAAACGCTTGATTGCTCCCATTATACACAAAGCGCTTAAAATTCAAATTTCCTGCAGCCACTCGCACCACCATATCCGAGCCTGTTTCATACGCCGCTGGAAAGATTTTGGATTTAAATAATTCCTTTTTAACTCGATCACCTATCAGATTATAGAGTCGAATGCCTTTATTCTTCCACGTGGTATCATCAAAGAATTTTTCGTTGACTTCCCATGAAAATTGACTTCCTAGTTCAAGTACGTTCAAAATTTTGCGTCCTGTCTCTCCCAATTCCAAAATCTCTCCAAGCATCGTTCGCCCATGGTGTGCAAGTCGCGAACCGAAGTGTGGCGCAGCTAAAAAAACTACATTATTCAATGCCTTATGAGTTGCAAATTCATTTTTATAATGGTTGACTATCCAATGTTTGACCACGAGTGCCCCTGTACTGTGTGTAATCATGTGAAAAGGTTCTGTCCAATTCCCCATTTCTTCCGAAAGCGCCCTATGCATAGCCTTAGAGATATCTCGAATTTCCACTTCATTTTCAAGCGAGACATATTGACCCAAATAAATATCCTTTATTTCGAATCCCTGTTCTGCTAATTTCAAATGTAGTGCCTGATAAGTTTCTGTAGTCCGCACAGACCAACCGTGAATGAGAAAAATTTTTGTTTTCATTGGAAATGGAGTTGTTGCCAACTAATTTAGTAAAAAATAGTGAGAATAGTTTGGTCAGAAGGAGAATGAATGAAACTAAAAATAGATAAAAAAAAACAGAGTGTAGTAAATCGCTCTCGCTTTTCACGTTCACTCTGTTCTCAATTTCGTCTCCTCATTCACAAACAAAACAAGGAAGTCAATCACTTATTCTTTCACTACCCTAATCGTAGCTTCTTGGTTATTGTTATGTAGCTTCAATAAATAAACACCCACTGGACCTTCAATCTCAAATGTTATTGCTGCAGAATTATGATACGTTTTCTGTTTCAACAATTGACCTAAAATGGAGTAAAGAGATACATTCATTTCTTGTTGATTATTTTCAAATACAATTGTTACTTCGCCATTTGTTGGATTGGGGAACAATACAAATTTCTCTGTCATCGAATTCTCAACAATCCCAATAGTGACAACCGCTACACAAGCTGTAGTATCTACACATCCGTTTTCTGTTAACTCAACAGCATAGTTGCCGTTTTCAGTTGGCGTGAAGGATTGAGCTGTTTCTCCTGAAATTGGAGCGAAATTATTATTGCAATCTAACCAAACGTAGTTTGCATTTGAGTTATTTGCAGTAATTGTAGCGACATCAAGTGATGTAGATAAATCAGGGTCACTGTTTATTATTAAGTATAAAGTCAACAAAGTATCTGTTGAAACTCCTTCAATTATGTGATAATAACTGCCTGTTTGAGTATATGTGAATCCATTATATTCGTATTCAGATTCATCACATATATAAACAGTAGTGTCTTTTTCTTCTGTCCAACTAACCGTTTCTATTTCTCTACCAATAATATGGCTTGTAGTGTTGGTAATTATAGGTTCATTAAAATCAAAATAAATACCAACGGTATTATTGATTTCGGTACCATCAGGCAGGTCTTGTACCTGTTCTACGGTAAACGTTACAAATCCATTACTTGCTGGTTCGTTTGTAGTACTGTCAGGCAGTAAGATATTATTAAACGTCCATTCCAACACTCTTGGTCCGTGCATTTGAAAAGTGTAGGCGTGACTCGCTACTCCAGACTGTACAGAAAAAATATCTAAATCAATATCTAAGGTATCTCTGATGACAACTGTAAATGCAGTATCGGTTCCTGTGTTTTGAAAACGGACCACATAGTCTATTTTTCCGTTAGGTGCTATCAAATGGTCATCACCAACACCCAATGGATAACCAGTTTTATCATTAGGATCATAGCTCCCAGTTACGATTCCACAATATATGTCTTTTATTGGGCCTAAATCATCGTGAGGTAATATATTAACTAAATCAGGTGTCCAGTTAGTAAAGTTTCCACAAAGCTCTATAGTAGCGTTGGGATTTGAGTTCCCTGGATGCAGAGGATGTTGATCAACATCTAAACGCCATGTTCTCCCATCACCTGCAAAACTATACGTAAAACTATCTCCTCCTACAAGTTGAATTGAGTCTAACCAAATATAATCTCCGTCAATGTATAATCGTACTGGTAAGAAGCAATCCATGTCGCCATCTCCAAAATCCCCCGTGTTTGTAATGGTAAATACTATACTATCGCTAATACATTCCCCTATCACTAAAACAGAAGAATTATCCCAAGGTAAATCGCAAGGAGTGAAATCAGGAGATATTGGAGAAGGAAGTGTATCTAAAACACAAGGATCTACAGGAAACAAAAGAGCTTCCATACACAACGTTTGATCGAGTATTGCAGAGGTACTCAAAGTTGTAGAAATAGTAAAATCAACGCACTGTCCTGGGAGTAAATCACCTATATCAAAGCTAAAGGTATTATCTCCCAAACTCGTATAACCGATTGAAGCAGCATCTACTGTTAATAAATCATCTAATGAAACAACAACAGTAGCATCCTCTAACACCCCAGTTCCTGTATTTGCATTACAAGCACTCACATACACCGTTTGATTACTAAATCCTGGACGCATAAAGGGCATGTGAATGCTAACATTTGGTTCTGGGCATGGGTTGGTGTTAACCATACCAAAGCTAGGTATTTGAGTAAGGTCATCGGGGTCTGTTACGGTAAAATTCACGGAATTAGGACAAGTATTCATCCAACTCCCCGTAGTGTCGTATGTAATGGAATAGTTACCAATAGGTAGAGAGTCTAGATACCAAACTCCGTTAGTGGTTGTTTCAACAATAATATTACCTGGTTGTATGAGACCTAAAACATTAGGAACAATTCCTAGTTCATCGTTTATGCAGTTTTGATTTAGGTCATTGTACAACTTTCCTTGAACCCCTTTTAATTTGTACACCCGAACTCTACCTGCATCTTGTGCTGTAAGACCAAAAGGGGCTCCAATAGCCACAGTACTAGAATCGGGCATACTTACTGAACAACCTAGGTTCTCGTTTAAAATTTGACCAAAAATGCCTACTCCTTTTTGTACCCAAGTAGTACCATTCCAATTATAGATACGCACATTACCAGAATTTTCCCCATTAATATCGTTAAATCTAGAGCCAATTGCTATAATATTGGCATTCGGCATGCTTATGGAGCAACCTGTATGTACCCCAGACTCTTCGCCATCAATACTCATCCCTTTTTGTATCCAAGTAGTGCCATTCCATGAATAAATCCGTGCATAAACTAGGCCATTTCCATCATTCATAGATACGCCAATTGCCAAAGTGTTTGCATCTGGCATACTTACTGAAGTTCCTGAGAACTCATAAGCTGTCTCACCATTTATGTCTATTCCCTTTTGCTCCCATGCATTATCATTCCAAGTATAAATTCTAACAGTACCAGCATTAAGACCGTTGTTGCTATTTTTAGGAGCGCCAATCGCCACGGTATTAGCATCTGGCATACTTATTGAGGCCCCAGATCGATCACCGTTTACTTCACCATCAATATCTATTCCTTTTTGCTCCCAAGCATTATCAATCCAAGTATATATTCGAACATGACCAACATAAGCCCCATTATTACCATGATTATCCTTTGCCCCAATTGCTACGGTGTTGGCATCGGGCATACTTACCGAGTATCCAGCATTGTCACCAGCTGCTTCCCCATATATGTCTAATCCTTTTTGAACCCATGCAATCCCATCCCAAGAATAAATCTGCACTTGACCTGAACTTGTTCCGTTACCGCTATGAGCTGTTGCTCCAATGGCTATGGTGTTGGCATCAGGCATACTTACTGACCAGCCAAAGCGGTTGAAGGCTGCTTCACCATCAATGTCTATACCTTTTTGCATCCAAACAGCACCATTCCACGTATAAATCCGCACATGACCTGCCTGAGTTCCATTGCCATCATTAGCTGATGCACCAATGGCTACGGTATTCGCATCTGGCATACTTACCGAGAATCCAGACCCGTCACCAGCTGCCTCACCATCAATATCTTGCCCTATCTGTACTTGAGTGTAAGCATTCAAGTTTAATCCTAAAACAGCAATTAAAGCCATTATGAGATTTTGTCTTAGTTGTAATATAGAATTCATATATTGAAATTAAGTTGCAACCAAAGTTAGTGTAATTTTAATTAGCTGCAAATAGTCTGATGAAAATCAGAATGATATCCAGAATCAAGAAGAATGAAAAAAAAGAGAAAGAGACACAAAAAAACCAGAATGCAAACTAAAGATAAAGAGTGATTTACACCGCTACCTTTTTAACTTCACCATGGTAAGACCGAGCCCCCTACACCACCCTATTCACAAGAATTTTCAAAACTCAATTTCGATGAAACATCAAGATAAATTACAATAAAGTAAACAACCTAAGAGATAATTAAGACATCATTTGATAAACTAAAACCTTCACAATCAGCTATTATTTAAAATTAAAGAGTATATTTCGAGCAAATTAAAATTGATTACTTATGTTTTTACCCAAACTACTATTCATTTTCGCGGTTTTGAGTCAAATTACATGTATTCATGCGCAGACGATTTCTGTCAGCACTAGCGGCAATGCCTCTACTTGTAATTCAAATACTTTTGTAGCAACCTTAACAGCACCTGTCGGCTCTAATATTACAAACGGATCACTGATTATCGATTATCCTGATGCCGCAGTTTTTCAGAACCCAAATGGCTATACTGTTAACCAACCCACTCCAGGACAGATTGAAATCTCTGGTATAACAATCACGGCAGGCTCTTCTCAGGATTTTACGTATCAATTGTATTTTCCATGTGATATGATATCTCCACAACAAGATATCAATGGTACTTACATTCCATATGAAATAACCACCGATGAATGGCACCTCAATGATAGTGGAGGCTCGCCTTTAGCTTCAGAAACAAATTTCACCTATTTAATCGATTATCCCAACATTATCGGGTCCTACACAAATGATCCTTCTTTATCAACTTTAAGTCATGCGGGACAAACAATTACGCGGTTTATTGAGTTTGCTAATAAAGGGACAACTGCTTTCGACGGTGTAATTCGATTTTCAGATTATCTATCCTGTCCTGATCCAGCAGCGATTACCAATATTACACTTGAGTTGGTTGATGGTAGCGGTACTCCAATAGGGGCACCGTTGATATCGGCTGCACCAACTGTTGTTTCTTCAACTCAATATGAATTAGCGGCAGGCCATTTATAAACCCAACG
>CAYUQU010000012.1:0-60757 GCA_964447015.1 uncultured Flavobacteriales bacterium | reverse complement strand
ACTAGCCAATGGCAAATATTACTACTGTATTAAAACAGAAAATCAGCAAACTGATAAGTTATTGATTATACAAAATTAGGCGATACTAAAAGATATAATCGAAAGTGACTTTTATATCTGGATGTATGCTTTTTGCCACAGGACAAGCTTCAGCAACTGCGATTATTCTTTTTTGAATTTCGGTATTCCAATTATTTCCTGAAAAATCCATTTTCACATTAAGTTCACTTATTCTTCGTGGGTTTGATTCCATCACTTTGGTTACTTCGCCCTCGCAAAACGAATAATTATATCCGTGATTTTCGCAGTAAATTCCTACAATCGTTTCCATACAAGCCACTAAAGCTGTAGCAACAAGGTCCGTCGGAGAAAATGCTTCTCCTTTTCCATTGTTGTCAATCGGAGCGTCAGTTACAATTGAATTTCCCGATTGTAAATGTGTACATGTTGTACTAAGTTTTCCTGTATAAACGACTTTAGCTGTTGCCATAATGAAGATAAAAATTTAATACTTAACTTTGTTAGATATAAATATGAGTAACGCATTAAAAATAGTGTTTTTTTCTTTATTTCCTCTTTTTACTTTTGGACAATTACCATTAGTAGAAACAGGAGAAGGTTTGATGCGTAGAGAAGTTTATGGAGGTTTGACCTTAGCGACAAATGGTTGGGGAATAAATTTTCATTATGCAAAGCAAAAAAATTATAAGTACAAGCATTTATATGGTATTCATATAGGGAATATTAGACACGAAAAAGAGACAAAGTCGTATACATCTGTGTTTGAAGATGCAAAAGGATATTATTACGGGAAATTAAATTCTGTTTTGGCATTCAGACCTTTTTATGGTGGCAAGCGAATTCTTTTTGAGAAGACAAGAAGTCAAGGTGTAGAGATAAATTTTATTTGGTCAGTTGGCGTATCTATAACATTATTAAAACCAACATATCTAAAGATTAAAAAGTTTAACGAAGAGAATTCAAAATTTGAAACAGTTGAGGAAAAATACGATCCAAGTTTGCACCATCCTGAGAATATCTTTGGGAGAAGTTCATGGTTCAAAGGGTTTGGTGGCACAAAGCTCTCGCCTGGTTTGTTTATGAAGTACGGTTGCTATTTTGACTTAAGTGCGAGAAGGTTAAGTCTTTGGGGAGTAGAGATTGGTGCAATGGCTGATGTATATCTAGAGCGATTACCCATTATGCACAATTCAAAAAACCATTTTATATTCCCATCTTTGTATGCGAATATTATGTTTGGAAGAAAGCTGATGTAAATGAATAATATGGAAGTGGAGGAGAAGCAGTCAAAAATATCGAAACCAAAATGGTTGCGAGTAAAATTGCCTACAGGTGAAAGTTACCGTAATGTGCGCAATATTGTAGATGAACATAAGTTGCATACAATTTGCGAATCTGGAAGTTGCCCAAATATGGGGGAATGTTGGGGAGAAGGAACTGCAACTTTTATGATACTTGGAAATATATGTACGCGTTCTTGTGGGTTCTGTGCGGTGGTTACAGGTAAGCCTATGGAGGCGGATCCTTTTGAGCCAGGTCGTGTTGCCAATTCGGTAAAATTGATGGGGGTAAAGCATGCTGTAATTACTTCGGTAGACCGAGATGATTTAAAAGACGGCGGTTCAGAAATCTGGGCGCAAACGGTAAGAGCAATCAGAGCGCAATCACCAGGAACGACATTGGAAACTTTGATTCCTGATTTCGCAGGTAACTGGGAAAATTTGCAACGCGTTATTGATGTCGCTCCAGAAATTGTATCTCATAACCTTGAGACAGTTCGTCGACTCACAAAACAAGTTAGAATTCAAGCAAAATACGACAGAAGCCTTGAGGTTCTTTTCCGTTTGAAAAAAGGAGGGATGCGAACAAAATCAGGGGTTATGTTAGGTTTGGGAGAAACGAAACAAGAAGTACTCGAAACCATGGAAGACTTGCGAAGTGTAGGAGTGGATGTATTAACTTTAGGGCAATATTTACAACCTACGCCTAAACATCTTCCTGTTGCAGAGTTTGTAACTCCAGAAGCTTTTGCAGAGTATAAAGAAATAGGAATGAAGATGGGGTATAGATATGTAGAAAGTGGACCTTTAGTTCGTTCATCTTATCATGCCGAAAAGCATATTTTTGATTTAGACTAGTATAATTTAACTGTTTTTTGAGTAATAATTGATTTGCCGGAACTGCTGAATTTTCGTAGCTTTACGGTATTGTGATAAAAAACTAAGGCTAATGTGGTAAGTGGTATCAAATTTATTTACTAAATTGGCGGCTGCTTTAAGAATATAAAAAGGAAATAACTAAGTTATGAAGCGAAACAAATTGTTGTTGGGATCTGTATCCGTTGCTGCCATTGCAGTGTCAACGATGCTGATTTCTAATTTAAGTGTACAGGAATCCGGATATGAAACGGTTTCTCTCTCGACTGAATCAGACAGTCAGAAAATTGATGGTTTTAATGAGTGGTGGAGAGCTCACCATATAAATTCTGAAACAGGTGAGATGATGACTACCGAAGAGTTTCAGTTAGGTTTGCGTGAAGCTAGAATGAGTGCTGCTAGTCAACCAAAAGTAGCTTCTTTTGATTGGGTTGAGCAGGGTCCTGAAAATATAGGAGGTAGAACTCGTGCAATTCTTGTTGATAGATTGGATGAAAATCATATTTACGCAGCATCTGTTTCAGGTGGTTTATTTGAATCCTTTAATAAAGGTAATTCTTGGCAAAGAGTTGTAAGTTGGGATGCATTTATGTTCTTGACGTCAATGTGTCAAACTGCTGACGGAACTGTTTTTGTCGGTACGGGTGACTCTGGTAACTTCGGAGAGTATTCAGGTGTTGGTGGTCGTGGTGTTTGGTATCAAACTCCTGGTTCATCTACATGGGAACTAGTGCCAGGGACTTCAAACTCAAATACAGGTGAATTAGTTTCTTCAGGAATCAACAACACTATTTTCTTTTGTGGACCTGGACAAGGTTTGAAAAAATGGACTATAGGTGATGCTTCTGTAACGTCTTTAGGTACAGAAATTGGTTTGCCTAGTGGTAACTGTGCTGAAGTGGAAATTTCTGGTGATGGTCAGGTTATTCTTGCTTTTCACCAAACAGGAGCACGTACATCTGTCTCAAATGATGGTGGAGCTTCGTTTACTTTAGTTTCAGGAAGTAATCCTGGAAATATTCCAAATGGTTCTGGTAGCCGTTTTGAGTACACTATTTCACGTAATCGTGTAGGTGGAGAGTATGTAGCTTATGCAGCTGGAACAACAGGCTGGACAGGTGGTGTGTTTAGATCATCTGATAGTGGTAATAATTGGACTCAAATTGCACCAGGGTCGTCTGATCCTGAGTCGTTGGTGAATTTTTATAACGGGCAAGGACAATATAATAGTGTTGTTGAAGTTGACCCTACAAATGCTGATCGTTTAATTTTAGGTGGTATTGATCTATACCAATGGCAATTAGCAACAAGCAGCCCTGTTACTGGAGGTTGGAATCAATTGTCTTTATGGTTTGCCGCAGAGTCTTCTCCAATGTATGTACATGCTGATAATCACGAAATCGTTTTTGATTCATCTAACAGAATGTATATTGGTAATGATGGTGGTGTCGGAATTTCTACTGACTTAGGTCAATCATTTATTCCAGCAAACCGTGGTTACAACACTGTACAGTTTTACTCCATTGCCAATGATGGTAGTGGTCGTTTAATTGGTGGTACACAAGATAACGGAACACTATATAACAGTAAAAACAATGCTAGTCCAATGGAATTTAGAGATGTAATTGGTGGTGATGGTTTTGACGCTGCGATTTCTTTCTATAATCCAAAAGTAATGATTGGTTCGATATATTATGGAGAAGTTCGTCGTTCTGGAGATCAAGGTCAGTCGTTTACTGAATTTATTCCTGATTATGTGGGATATGGTGAGCCAGGTATAGGAAATACAAACTTCCCTTTCAACACTAAGCTTGGTTTGGGTGAGTTCTTGGATCCTAATTCTAAAGATTCTGTTACATTCTTACCACGTGGTAACTTTACTTCAGGAACTGAGATTTCGGTGCCAAGTATGGCAACAGGTGATACAATAATGTATACTTTATTGACAGATGTATATTTTGATGATACAGTATACTATGATCCATCAATGACAATTGAAGATTACAAAATTACAGATGCTATCACTGGTGCTGTTTACGCGTTATACGAATTAGATTATACTCCATTTGTAACTGCTTCTGGACTAAATCCTCCAATTGTAGGAGATTCTTTACTTGTTGATTTTGGGGTTGTTATGGATACTATCGTAGTAGAGTCATTAGAGGCTTACGATAGATACTTTGCTGAACATCCTATTACAGGTAAAGTTCTTGATTTGAATGAATCGATGTTTGAGTTGGATGTATCATGGGATACATTGCGAGTTCAAGATCCTTTCCAATCTATTTTCGTAACTTATACGTCTCGTAATGGGGGTGAATTATATGCTACACGTGACGCTCTTAGATTAGCTACTTCTCAACCAAAATGGTCACAAATTGTAACTGGTATAGGTTCTATGGGTGGTGTAGGTGAAATTGCATTCTCTGCTGATCTTGAGCATATATATGTTGCGACTTCTACAGGTTTGTTCCGTATTGACGGTCTTCGCGATGTTTATTCAACTGAAAGTGATTATTCAACACGAACTGACTTAAGAGAAGGTGGTGGAGCTCCTGCAATTACAATGACTAAAATCTTTAATAATGCTGTTGCGGGGATATCTGTAGATCCTAGAGATAAAGGTCACGTTATTATTGCTCGCGCTGGTACAGGTGCAGGTGGACGTGTATTTGAATCTAATACAGCTGACATTGATGGAGTGGCTGTAGGAAATGGTTCTTTTGCTAGTATCTCAGGAAACTTGAGTAATAATGTAGCGTGTTACGATGTATTAGTAGATAGAGCAGATGAGAATCTGATTCTTGTTGGAACTGACTTCGGTTTGTGGTTTACTAATAATGGAGGTACAACATGGACTTATTCATCTGAAGGTTTTGGTGAAGTTCCTGTAACACGTATTACTCAAAACTGGAGAGAAGGTCAAGCTGGATGTTGGAGACCAGGTGAAATTTATATCTCTACCTTCGGTCGTGGTATGTTTGCTTCAGAATCAGTGTTAAGTATGCCTGATCCAGCCAATTACTACTCAGGTCCTGCAGGTCACAAATCAAACATCAATGTTTATCCAAACCCGATGAATAATAACGGTACGATAGCATTTGAATTGAATAGTAAGGAGGATGTTTACATTGAAATTTACTCTATTACTGGGAAACTGATGAAAAGAGTTACTCAATCTGGACTAGTTGCGGGTCAACATAATGTCCAATTCGGAGTTAATGATCTTTCAAATGGTACTTATATTGTTAGACTTAAAGCAGGTGATCGCGTTGAAACAGCGAAGTTCATCAAGCAATAAAAAATAGTTATTTCCGAGAAAGAGGCTGTCAATATGATAGCCTCTTTTTTTTTGCTTATGATTTTCTGTTAATAAATTTCTTAGAGAGTACTTCGTATTGGGAATAGAGCTAGGGTGTCCACATAATAATTGACGCTATTTACCTCTTAGCATGTAGCAAACAAATTTATATACGATGAAAGAAAATTGCCTTAGTAAGTTTACTTAACCAGTTGTATTCCAGTGAAATTTTGAGGAGTAATGTTTTTCAATTCTAATTTAATTGAATCACTTACGTCTAATTCGTCAATAAAAGCATGAACACTTTCTTTTGTGGTCTTCTCATTTTTTCGAGTTAACCCTTTAAGTGCTTCATAAGGTTTTGGGAAACCTTCTCTTCTTAATATTGTTTGAATAGCTTCAGCAACTACTGCCCAATTGTTCTCTAGATCCCTTTCAAAGGCATCTTGGTTCAATAAAAGCTTCTCTAACCCCGTAAGAGTTGATTTAAGCGCTAAAAGGCTGTGAGCAACAGGGACGCCGATATTTCGAAGAACGGTTGAATCTGTCAAGTCTCTTTGTAAACGCGAGATTGGCAATTTAGCTGAAAGGTGTTCGTACATTGCATTGGCAAAGCCTAAATTACCTTCTGAATTCTCAAAATCAATTGGATTAACCTTATGTGGCATTGCTGATGAACCAATTTCGCCTTCTTTCAATTTTTGCTTGAAATAGTCCATTGAAATATAGGTCCAAAAATCGCGATTCAAATCTATAATAATAGTATTAATTCGTTTTAGGCAATCAAATAATGCTGCTAAATTATCGTAGTGTTCAATTTGTGTTGTAGTTTGACTTCGATTTAATCCCAATTGATTGTCAACAAAATTGTTGGCAAACTCTACCCAGTTTACTGAAGGGAAAGCAACATGGTGTGCATTTAGATTTCCTGTAGCCCCACCAAACTTTGCTGAGAAAGGAATTTGTTTCAATTGATTTAACTGAATGTTTAATCGCTCTTCAAAAACCTGAATTTCTTTTCCAAGACGCGTAGGAGATGCGGGCTGACCGTGTGTCTTAGCCAACATGCTTATATCCTTCCATTCCTGTTTTAATTCTCCCAACTTGCTTATCAAATTTTGCAACATCGGGATATATACTTCATTCAGTGAGTCCTTTAGCGAGCGAGGAATTGAAGTGTTATTAATATCTTGAGAAGTTAATCCGAAATGCACAAACTCTAAATACTTTTCCAAACCAAGTTTTTCCAAACGTGCTTTTACAAAATACTCAACAGCCTTAACGTCATGGTTGGTCGTTTTTTCTGTGTGCTTTATTTCTAATGCGTCAGCTTCACTGAAATTGATGTAAATTTCGCGTAGTTCACTGAACTTATTTACAGGAAAACCCTGCATTGGCGAAATACCTGATTGAGCTAAGCTAATAAGGTACTCAATCTCAACCAATACGCGGTATTTTATTAATCCGAATTCGGAAAAATAAGGAGATAAATCAATTACTTTATTTCTGTATCGTCCGTCTATAGGAGATATTGCTGTCAGTGTATTCAGTTCCATAACTTTATTAAAAAGAAGCAAAGATACGAAGTTACTTTTGACTTTTGTGAATTTCTTATTCATGTTTATGTCCATTTACTAAGATCCTTTGCTTATTTTTGTTTTCCTAGGAAAACTATGAAACGTTTCTTTTCTCATCTATTTATTGGGTATAGAAGTTATGCTGCTGCAATTCAAATGGTAATTAACCATCGACTGTACATCTATTTTTTGATTCCTTCACTTTTAATGATAGGGATTCATTTTTTAGGTGAATGGCTGGTGGATATGCAACGAGCACCCTCAATTAGTAATGTGAAAACGATGAATGACATGGTGTGGTATGCTTTAAGCCAACATTCATTAGATATTGTAGGGACTGTCATTAGTAAATCTTCAAAATACTTGGTAGTGATTTTGTTATCACCCCTTTTTGCATTTGTTTCTGAGCGAATTGAACAAATTCTTACCTCAAATAAATACCAATTTAGTCTCCAACAAACCGTTCATGATGTGAAGCGTGGAGTTCGTATAGCACTTCGAAATGTGATGTGGGAGTATTTCTTCTTGATAGTAGTCATCGGTTTGACAACTTTTTTAGACGGTGGGTTTAAGACGGCAGTATTCTTCTCCTTGCCACTAGTTATTGGGTTCTACTATTACGGTTTTAGTTTTATCGACTACATAAATGAGCGCAGAAGATTAAATATTGAGCAAAGTATTTATTTTTTGAGAAAACACAGAGGGGTTGCGCTTTCAATAGGTAGTGTATATTCATTACTTTTTTTACTCCCCTTGGATTTTAAACAAATGCTTGATTTTTCAGACTTTTCTAATCAGCCAGCAAAAACAATATTGGATTTTGTTATATACTTTTTTGGTTGGATTCTTGTATCTGCTGCACCAGTACTTGCTATAATCGCAGCCACTATTTCGCTTCATGAAATAGTGGATTTGAGTGATAATGAATATGCTCTAAAAAAGAATGTGGATAACTCCGAGGAAAAAAATGGTGCAATATTTGAAGATAAATTATAATTTAGTTGGTTGAAATAAAATATTCTATGAAGAATTTACTCAGTTCATTTGTTTTAGTTGTAGTTGCACTTAATTTAGGGGCAGGTTTGTTTGCCCAAACAGATACTACAACTTCATTGGTCGATAAAACTGCTGCAGCATTTTTAATTGAAGATGCTCGTCGATTTTATAATGAAGGTAATGTGCGTGCTGCATTAGTTAAGTATAGAGAGGCATATAATAAAGATCCTAGATCTTCGAGAGCGGCATTTGGTTTAGGTCAATGCCAATACGATATCAAAAATTATGGTATTTCATTAAAGTATGCAAGAGAATCAATTGCGTTAAAAGATGAAGTTGATCCTGAGGCAAGTTATTTGATTGCAAAGTGTTATCACCGATCTGTAATCCTTGATTCTGCTTTGATGCACTATAAGATTGCAGATTCATTAATGAGTGCAACGCGTTCGAAAGATTTGAATGTGAAAAGAAATATGAGTGAAGTGAGTTTAGCAGCGACATTGATGAAGGATACAGCTCTTCATAATCGTATTTTGTATACAGGTGAAGTGAATAGTGGTTTCCAAGATTATGCTCCAATTCTTGCAGAAGGTGGGAGTCGCCTTTATTTTGTTTCGCGCAGAAATAATACGACAGGTGGTATGGTAAACCCTGATGATCAATTGTTTTTTGAGGATATCTTTACTGCTACTTGGGATGAGAACAAATGGTTGTGGTCAGGAGTAAACAACGAGTTTAAAAGATTAAATACGGATGGGTTTGACGCAATTTCTTACCTCTCACCAGACGAGAAAACAATGTATCTTACTATAAACAATACAATGGTGCCAAAGACCAAAAAGCGCACTCAATCATCTGATATCTTTGTTTCTACTTTGAGTGATAAGGGTGAATGGGGAACTCCTAAAAGATTGCCTGCTCCCATTAATTCTTCGTTCTATGATGGGGCTGCTACACTCACAGCGGATGGTAAAACAATGTATTTTGTTTCCGAGCGTTTGGGAGGGCTAGGGAGTACAGATATTTATGTTAGTGAACTTCAGGGTAGCGAATGGTCAAAACCTGTGAATTTAGGGGCTAATGTAAATTCTTCAGGTAGAGAAACAACTCCTTATATTACGCCGGATGGAGAATACCTTTTCTTTTCTTCTGATAATCGTGATGGGATGGGAGGATATGATGTGTATGTAGTTAAAAGACGTGGGAGCTCTTGGTCTAAACCGCATCACCTTGGCTATGGAATTAATACGGTAAATGATGACACTCACTTCAGATATTACCCAGAATACAGAAAAGGTGTGCTTGCGTCAGTAATTCTTATTGATACAAAGTCTAGCTACAATATGTTCAGTATTGAAATGGGATTCTTTGAGTACCCTGAGTTTGTATTTGAAGACTAATTCCTTGGATTTATGCAATTCAATCTGAACGGGTTGAGTGGTGTTGATGATGTCGTTTTAGTAGTGTTGTGCTCAATATTGCTAATAGCTTTTGTCTCCATTTTCTTCGGTCTTTTTTATTGTAAATTAGGATATCGAATAACACTGTTTATATTGGCTTTGTGCTATCTTTTTGTCGGAATTATGTGTATGCAAAAAGAAGTTCAATTTTACGAATTTGGTATTACACTAATGGGCTTGTCAGTGATAAGTATTGCCGTGGTTTTTCGTGATAGATTAGGCTTTTAGTGAAATCAGAAACTGAATTATTGCGCTTGCTTTTTATTGAGATTTATCTCTAAAGCAATAAACGCAGCAACAACTCCCCAAATGGGAACAGCAGCCTTGTCAGTATCAAGATAATTATTCAAAATCCCATGTGTAAAGTAGGTGACAAGTGCTAAAATCATAGCAAGAATTAACGTCTTGAATTCCCCTGAGGGATAGCGATTGTAAAGCGTAATCCCCTTGTAAAAAATCAGTGCGACTATAATTAAAACGGATAAGGCACCTATCCAACCTGTCTCTGCCAATGGACCCAGATACTCGCTGTGCGCATTACCTAAATCTCCAGCTTTGGTTGATATAATAGTAATATTTTCAGGGCGTTGATAAGGAGCATATTCCATAGCATAAGTTCCTGGTCCAAATCCAAACCAAGGCTTATCCTTGAACATGTCAATGGCACAAGTCCAGCGGTTAATTCGCTCTAAATTTGATGCATCCGAAGTTACATTGGTTGCCGATTCTAAGCGTTTTCCAAATTCCTCAGTTGTGTGCTCAGACTTATTTCGAGCCATCTCCATATTAATCTGATCCCAACGAGAGAAAACCATTATAAGCGCAATAGCACCAATTGCAGCTAAGTATTTAAAGTGAATTTTAAGCTTGATGACAACTAAAACTAATACTGCTGCAATTAAACTTACCCAAGCGGCACGTGTATAAGAAAAATAAACGCCAATGAGTGAAAGTGTAATGAGTCCCATTAAAGTAACCTGCATCAATGGCCCATGTTTCTTGCTAAAATATAAACCAATAAGTAAGGGGATGATAAACGCAACCATTGCCCCATATCCTGTATGGTCTTTAAAGAATGGCCACATAACCCAGTGCCCTTCTTTTTCACCAAAACCATACTGAGCGTGATTCAACACAGTGTATAGAATCACAATACTCATTCCAATGGCATAAAGCCATATAAATCGTTTGATGTTATATTCTCTGAGGAATAAATAAGTGCCGAAAAACATAACGGGTACGAAAAACCAGAGTCTTACTAGTAAAAACTTAAATGAGACTATGGGATGGGTACTAGTTATAGCTGTCAGAAAAATCCAGAATAAGTAAAATGAAACAGCCCAAAATATGGGATGCTTGAATAATTCGCGAGGTAAAAAAGGTTTGTGAATTTCTTTGGCAATAATTAGCAATAAAAGACCTGCTAAAACTGGCTCTGTGGGCATGAAAAGGCCAATTTCACCATCTGTCAAATACTCTAAATTAAAAGAAAGGGGCGCAGTAAAAGCAGTAAATAAAAGCGCCCAATCCATTCTGAAGACAGTGAAATAACCAATTATCAGCGCGAAAGGCACAAAACTAAAAAGCCATTGATCTTCTAAACTAAAATAAAAGTTAAGCCCAATAAAAACAAGAGCAAAAAGTATTATCCATTTATCTATCGCCAGTATCTTCACTTATGCGATTTTGCGAAGTTCTTCTATTTTAGCTTTAATCAGTAAGAGTAAAACTCCTGCAGCAAATGCTCCAAATGTAGAAACCACTACAACTATCCAGCGAATTGGTTTAGCTTTCTTATCCGCCGTTACAGCCCATTCTACCACAAACTTGTGGTTAAAATCGACATTGGCATCTGATTCAGCTTGCTCGTAAGTGGTTTCAAGTGTGGTTAACTTGTCTGTTTTGAATTCTCTTAATTCAACTAATCCATCGTAAAGTGCTCCATGTTCCATGTTTACATCAATCTTAGCACGAATGTAATCGTGGTCGGCTTGAGATTTTACAGTGGTAAGTGAAGTAAATAAATTTGCACGTGACTCAGATGATACCACTCCGAGTTGAGCTAATTTATTAATCGAATCTTCTAACATTTTTTTCTCGCTTTCGAGATATTGGTATTTGCGTTTTACAATTTCATAAGCTGGAACTGTACGCTCTTTTACCATGTCATTTTTAACGGTGTCAATTAAGTGAACAATGTCATTTGCAATTGCAGCAGCTTGCTCAGGATTTTTGTCTAATACATCAATCAAAATAGAACCGTAACGGGTACGCTCAAATCTGATGTGAGCATCATACATTTTACCAAGTTTGAAGTTTTTGTTTTTGTCGTCTTCACCAATTTCGTAGTAATTTAAAAGGTCATATTTAGCGATGATTCGATTTCTAACTCTTGATGATTGAAGAATTTGTAAAAGCTGCTCAGCTTGTTCTTCTTCACCAAAATCCATCGAACTAGCTTTTGCGTTGCGTTGTTCAGAGAAAGAAACTGTACTCGTTGCTGCTGGAAAAACAATAGCAGTTGAGCGGAACAATTCTGTCATCATTAGTGATGCTATGGCAGCTATAATTGCCGCAGTAAACGAAATGATCAATAAAATCCATTTCTTTTTCCATAAAAAAACCAATAAATCTTGTGCCCCTTGGTCAAAACGATTCTTTTCCTGCATACCTTAAAAATTTGCGTAAATGTACGATTTTTGAGTGAATTGGTTAACGCTTGATAAAACTGAATAACTCCTTTTTTATTGTTCTTTCGATTTGATTATTCAATGATCAATTCATCAATGAAAATAAATGCTTCACCACCATGTCCCAAGTGCCAATCAGGAATGGTTCCGAAATATTCGGCTTCAAAACGAACGTAGCGTACTTTTTGTTTTTTGATGTTGGTAGCTAATTCAGCAACAGTTATTTCATAGGAGTCAAACGGGATTTCATTTTTTATAAAAGCAACTTCTTTCCAGTTTTCGCCATCTTTTGATGTCCAGATTTTGAGGTTTTTCGGCATCCAAATCCACGAACGGATATCTTGAATGAAATTGGCTCCCAATCTCGACACTTTCGTAGGTTTTTGTAAATCGACTGTGGCTTTAAAGTTATGTCCTTGATATCCTTGCCATGCTCCCGTTCGAAAATCTTTACCTCCGCGCAGAAAGTCAATAATACCTTTATCGCCACCGCCTGTGTACTGAGGAGAATACTTGCTTTCAATTACAATATCCCATTTTGCAGGAATTTTGTGATAGTCCGAACTTACTATTTTACTGGCAACACCATTTTTTACGGCTATTGCTTTAACTGTAGTCGACTTATAGATGCAAATAGGGTTTTCGTATGCGAGACTGTTTGTTGTTGGTTCACTTCCGTCAAGCGTATAGTAAATTTTTTGTGCACTTTCAGTCACGCCCATTTCAATGCACAAACTGTCAAAAAATGTACGCTTTTGAGTATTAAAGAATGGAACAATGGAAATCGGGTATTGCGGAACGCTCGAAAATGGTGGGTTGTCTTTGCCCCATTCTGTAGGTGTGTCACCCATTTCGAACACCAATTCTCCACCTTTTACGATGTTGTGATGCTCAATATATCCGTTCGCGTGGTAATTGCCATTCAACTTAACTGTCTGAATATAAATATTCTCATCTGATAACCCAATTGCTTTAATTTTGAACTGTTTGCCGTTTTCAAGGTTAATAGTTGCAGAATCTACATACGGAGCAGTTAACGTGTACTGAGATGACCCTGGAGTAACAGGATACATTCCAATTGCAGTTAAGTTTAACCAAGACGACATTTGCCCACAATCTTCGTTCCCAGAAAGTCCATCAGGTTCTGAACTGTACATTTCGCGAATAATTTGCCTTGTTTTCTCTTGAGTTTTATGTGGTTTTCCAATGAAATTATACAAAAATGCCATGTGATGACTTGGCTCATTGCCATGCGCGTATTGCCCAATTAAACCAGTAATATCAACTTGATGACGACCTGTAGTTGAAGATTCTGTAGTGAAAAGTTCATCGAGTTTTTGCTCAAACTTCTCCTGACCTCCATGTAAATTCACCAAACCCTTAACGTCATGAGGAACGAAGAAGCTGTATTGCCATGAGTTTGCTTCAGTGAAGTTGAAATTCACCTCGCGCGGATCAAATGGTTCTTGCCAAGTGTTATTTATTTTGGCATGCATAAAGCCATTGGCAGGATTGAAAATATTCTTGTAGTACTGGCTGCGCTGGTAAAATTCTTTCGCAATATCAAGTTTACCCATAGCCTGAGCCATCACAGCAATGCACCAATCGTCGTACGCATATTCTAATGTCTTTGATACAGATTCGTGTTCCTCCTCAACTGGAACGAATCCAAATTCTATGTAGGCTGGAACACCCAAAGTGCGTTGATTTGCTCTCTCAAGCATGGCCTCAAGTGCCAATTCGGCATCAAAATCGCGGAGTCCTTTCATGTACGCATCGACAATTACAGGAACGGAATGGTAACCAATCATACAGCCGGTATAGTTTCCTGCCAATTCCCACATGGGTAATTTTCCACCATCTTTATATTGGCGCAAAAAAGTGCGAATAAACTCTTCTGTTCTTTTTTGTTGAATCAAGGTAAATAGGGGGTGGGTGGCACGAAATGTATCCCACAATGAGAAAACGGTGTACTGTTGATCCGTTGTATGATGAATTTCTAAATCAGTTCCACGGTAACGCCCGTCTACATCGATAAAAAGATTTGGGTTTAAGAAACTGTGGTATAAAGCGGTGTAATAGATGGTTTTGAAATTCTCGTCTTTGGTGTGAATCGTAATTTTACTCAGCTCATTTTCCCACTTTGTGCGAGCTTCTTGGCGAATTTGTTTAAATGTGCGTTTACCAATTTCCTGATTCAAATTTTTCTCAGCACCATCTGAATCTACAGCAGAAATGCCCACTTTGACAGTCAATTCATTTGATTGAGGAAAGCGTAGAAACATGCGTTGCCCTTCTAATGAAGTTGAATCTATAGTGAAAGGCTGGGAAAATTCGATGTGAAAATAAAAATGTTGTTCTCTTGCCCATGCATCTGAAATTCGTTTTCCTTTGAGCACATTGTTACCAACTGCTGTTATGTCAAAATCAATCACTATGTCACGGTGGTTGAGGTCAACTACTAAACCAAGATCTTTGTTATTGTATGTATAATGATGAATTCCAGAACGTTCTAAAGCAGTGAATTCTGCCGAGATTTGATAATCTTTCAGCTCCACACGGTAATATCCCGGCTCTGCCTTCTCCATCTCATGAGAAAATTCTGAGGTAATACGACCTTGTTCATCCGCGTGCATCAGTTTTGGGTCGTAGGGCATTAATAAGAGATCAGCATAGTCACTTACTCCCGTTCCGCTAAGATGGGTGTGACTAAAACCATAAAGGATGTTATCTGTGTAATGATATGCAGAACAGCCATCCCAACCAGAAAGACGGGTGTCAGGACTTAACTGCATAAATCCAAAAGGCGCGCTGACTCCAGGATAAGTATGGCCATGTCCTCCCGTTCCAATAAACGGATTGACGTAGTTTATAAGGTTTTGCCCAATTAAACTTTGACTTACTAAAAGAATACTAAGTACGGTAAGCCATTTAGATTTACAGCGTCTATTTTTCATGTTTCTCCCAAATCTGAGCTAACTCGATTAACGTTTTTACCGCTTTCTCCATATCCTGCACACTTACGTATTCGTGTTTTGAGTGGATCGCCATTTCTCCCGTAAAGATATTTGGGCAAGGTAATCCCATAAATGATAAGCGCGAACCATCTGTTCCTCCTCTGATTATGGATTGTTTTGGTGTCAGTCCTACATTCTTCATCGCTTGCACAGCGTAATCAGCTACGAAAGGTAAATCTTTTAGAATTTCCTTCATGTTTCGATACTGTTCAGTCACTTCAAACTCGTATCTCGAACCTGGGTATTGTTCCGTAACTCGTTTCACAAGTCCTTCAAGTGTGGCTTCGTATTCTGCCAATTTAGATGTGTCGTGATCGCGAATAATGAAAGTTACGCTTGCTTTTTCCAATGCACCTTCGATAGCTAATGGATGCACAAAACCTTCTCTGTGCTCAGTCGTTTCAGGCGACCATTTGTCTGCGGGAAGTTCGTGTACAAATTCGGAAGCTACTTTTATAGCATTGACCATTTTCCCTTTCGCATAACCTGGGTGAGCACTTATACCGTGGATAGTTACTTTTACCGCGTCAGCTGAGAATGTTTCATCTTCGATATCGCCCAAAGGTCCACCGTCTAAAGTGTATCCATAATCGGCATTCAGTTTTTTCATATCCAACTTGTCCACACCGCGACCGATTTCTTCGTCTGGAGTGAAGAGAATGCGAATTTTTCCGTGCTTGATTTGTGGGTTATCGATAAGTTGTTTCGCCAAATCCATAATGATTGCAACTCCCGCTTTGTCATCCGCTCCCAAAAGGGTTAAACCACTTGCGGTAATTATATCATCACCAATTTTACCCTTTAGATATCCGTGTTTTTCTACTGTAATTACCTGCGTATTGTCGTCTGGCAATACAATCGGTTTGCCGTCATATTTTCGATGAACAATCGGTTTTACGTTTGTTCCGCTACAGTCTGGTGCTGTGTCCATGTGTGAGCAGAAGCAAATGGTGGGTACATCGCGGTCAGTGTTTGAAGGAATCGTTCCAAACACATATCCCCACTCATCCATTTCCGCATCTGCAATTCCAATTTCTTTCAATTCTTGAACCAACACTTTTCCAAGATCTTTCTGAATCATAGAAGAAGGAAAAGTTTCCGATGTAGGATCTGCTGTGGTGTCAATTTGTACGTAGCGTAAAAAGCGTTCTTCGACTGTGTGATTAATCATGTTATATTTTTATTTTTCAATTTGTATTAAACCAATGCCGCTGCCCCCAAAATAGCCGCATCATCTTCAGGTAATTCTGAAAACAACACTTTTGCTTTTTTCTGAAAAATGTTCAGCATGTTCGCTTCCATGTGGCGGTGGATAGGTTCGCGCAATAATTCTCCTGCATTTGTAATTCCCCCGAAAAGGAAGAATGCTTCAGGACTGGTGTATGCCATCGAATTTGCCAATGTCAACCCAAGATATTCTCCCGTTTTTTCAAATATTTCTAAAGCCAATTTGTCACCTTTTTCGGCAAATTCAGAAATGATTTTTGTGTTTATTTTCGTTTCGTCAATTTTTGCTAAATCTGATTCAGGGAAATTGTATTTCTGCTCATTCCATGTGCGGAGAATTCCTTTTACATTTGCATAAGGTTCTATACATCCTCTTCTCCCACATCCGCAAAGTCGCCCTCCTGGATAGGTAATCACATGACCTATTTCACCTGCAAACCCATCGTGACCGTAAGCTAATTTCCCGTTGATGTAAATTCCGCTTCCCACTCCTGTGCCGAGTGTTATCACGATGAAATCATTCATTTCTTTTGCTCCACCAAAGAGTTTTTCGCCCATAGCCGCTGCATTGGCATCGTTGGTTAATTCTACAGGACAGTCAAAAGCCGCGCGAATTTTTTCACGAACAGGCAATTTTGTTGTCCATGGCATATTGGGTGCAGATTCTATCAAGCCAGAGTGTACATTGCCATTTGGTGCGCCAATTCCAATTCCAACCAACTCATCTTCTTTCTTCACGATAGAATGAACAGCAGAAATTACTTCGTCCATAAATGCATCGAAGGAGTCATAATCAGTGGTGCTGATACGGTGTCGTTTGAGGACAGTCCCATCCATGCTGATTAAACCAAATTTGGTGTTTGTTCCTCCAATGTCAATGCCTACACGAACTTTCATAATGCGTTTTTTGGTTTTCGAAGATAGTAATTATCGTTTAAGAATTCTCAACGCTTGTTTGGCAGGTATAGCGCCAATGAGCATAGCGGCGATGAATGACACGAATGAAATTACGACAAATCCGGTTAATCCGCTGATATATGGCGAAATGAAAAAGAATGCCCCAATGCAAAGAATCACAAAAATGAAATATTTTGTAACAGCATTGACGTTTGGGGTGAGCTTAACAATCTTGAATGCCAACACAATTTGTATAATCGCTGTGACTGATTGCGTAATCAATGTGGCAATCGCTGCGCCCCAAGCTCCTGTTTCTGGAATCAGGAAATAATTCAAAAAGAAATTGAGAATTAATCCCGCAAATGCCATTTGATTCAATCGTCTAAGGCTTCCATTTGCAGTGAGCAAAGTTCCGTAAATATAAGTGACGGACACAGGAATGAAACTTAAAATCAAAATGCTAAATGCGGCTGATGATTCTTGAATATGCGCCAAATATCGTGCTGAAATGATCGTTTCCGAATAAAATAAACCTCCGATTGCGACAATAGTAGCAATGCTTAGCAGAACCAATCCTGAACTGGTCAAAAGAGAGGAAATTGATTCTTTTTTGGCTATCATTCGGGAGAATATCGGTAGCAGCAGTCCGGCAAACAACAAGGCAAACATATTCACCGCGTCCAAGAGACGGTAGCCTTGTGCGTAAATTCCTGCTTCCAATGGCCCGTTTTCATGAATTCTCTCAAGCATTACGGAGTCCATTCGGTTGTAGATCATCATCAGTAAAATCAACAGTGCGTAGGGAAACGACTGGCGGAGCATGACATACGAAAACAAGGTTTTAAATTGAAGTTTAGATTTCCCCACTTTAACAAAAGTCAGAAGCAATGCCAATAATGCCGAGAATCCGTAAGCAGCAGTTTGTGCCCATACAAACCACTCTATTTGGAAAGCTGTATCTGAAGTTCTCCACCACAAAAGCCACGAGCAGATTCCGATGAGTAAAACCCGATCCAACACAGAGAAAAATGCATCAATTTTGAAAAGGTGAAGTCCCGTAAAATTACTTCGTAAATACTGTAGAACAGAAACAAAAAATTGATTGAGAATGAGAATTGACACCAAATAAAGTTGTTTGTCAGAATACCCAATTATAAGTCCGAATGAAAAAGTGAAAACAGCGTAAATGACAAACAACATAGTGCGCAAACCGATAATCGGCCCCAGATATCCTTTCAGCACATTTGGATTGCGCGCAATATTTCGGGTGTTGTAATTCGTAATTCCAAAGTCCAGGAGAATATTGAACAGAAAACTGAAATTGAGCAAAGCAAAATAGTCTCCGTATTCTGCTGACCCCACTTGATTCTGCACTTCAGCGTCAATCCCAAGAATGAAAAAGGGCTTGATGAGTACATTCAGCAGTATCAGCAAAAAAAGATTGGAAAAGAAAGTTTTGCTCATAGTTTTCTAGTTGGGGTAAATTTAATGGTTTTCAGTTAATGAAAAACATGTGTGGTTTTTTTGTCCTTCGAATTTCCTCCCCCTCGGTCCCCCTCCAAAGGGGGAAGAGCCACGCAGTCACTTTTTGTGTAATTTAAATTCTCTATCTCGCATACAAATGAATCAAAGCTAAACGTTTGAATTTTTGCAGCGAGTAGTTTCCCCCCGACTGGTCATCGGGACAGGCCCGCTGGAGGGGACTAAGGGGGAGGAAACACACGAATTTAATTAAGTCTTGTAGTCTTGAGTCTTAAGGTCTTGAATCTAAAAAGACTACTTCCCAATCAGAAAAATAAAATTCTGCTGTCCATGATTCAGTGAATCAAAAGGAACAAGGATGCCGTTGTCTACTACATTAATGGTGTATCCCACATTCGTAAGTAAGTCAAAACACTTTGTGCGGTTTTCGTTGTCCCACAATTCGGCGTAGATAACAGGTTTTGAGCGCTTAATTAATTCGATTCCACCTTTTAGTGCAAAAAACTCAAAATTTTCTACATCCAATTTAATAGCATCAATATGTTGTGTTGGAAACAACTGGTCGAGCTTGGTGCACTGCACTTCAAATTCATCCCCTTCATTCCAATCGGTAATGGTTTCGTGTTTTACGTGACTGAGACCTTGCATTTTGGTTTTCCCATGATGAGGCAACACCATTTTCACCATTTCTTCTTTATCGCCCACAGCTACCTCGTGCACAATTACATTTTTCAGTTTGTAGTGCGCAATGTTTGCTTTTAAAATGTCGAGGTTATCAGGAATTGGCTCAATAGCGTGAATAGTTGCCTTTG
The DNA here is from genome assembly GCA_964447015.1 of uncultured Flavobacteriales bacterium. Lineage (GTDB taxonomy): Bacteria > Bacteroidota > Bacteroidia > Flavobacteriales_D > Crocinitomicaceae > Wandonia. The sequence goes on along the minus strand of CAYUQU010000012.1, from coordinate 41,121 downwards.
GAAATTTCTTCCCGAGATGCACCGTCATAATACCAATGTTTGCTCCGATGTCGAGAATATAACTTGGATTTTTCAACAACGCAATAAATGTGAAAAAGTCGCATTCTTTTTTGTCACTCTTAAGCGTAGCTATTTTGAAGCGTGAAAACACGAGCAAATATCTCCGAAAACCGAGTAGACGTTGAAGTATATATTTAATTCCGTTCTTCACTTAAAGCAAATAGGGCGCAAATGTAAGTAATCCATTTAAGTGGAACAAAGAAAAAGGATTATTGATTTGAATTGGTGGGTTTAATTATACGTGAAGGATGTTGGGGTGAGTAGATAAACCGTTAAAACGGTTACGTTCATTATTAATTGATCATATAGGCGCGGAATGAATTCCGCACCTATATTAAATCGCGTTTGTGTCAAATTATGGTTGCCATTTTTCGATACCACACATGTGAATGGTTTAAAAATACCCACAATATTATTATTCAACAATACACATAGGTGCGGAATTCATTCCGCATCAAAATAAAACACCCCGTTTACCATGTAACCGTTTTAACGGTTTTCATCACCCCGCCATTCCAAACCATGCAATTCACATAATTTCGTTAATTCCAAATTGAAATCTTGCTTTTTGTGATGTTCTTTTTGATTCTTAATGTAATTATGGACTTTAGGAACTGAAGATTCTGAAACTGAAAATGCTCCATACCCACGTTGCCAAGTAAATTTCTGACTGGTAAATTCACTATCATTTATAAAATACGAACTTGAACCTTTAACTTGCTTAATGACTTCTGTAAGAGTTTTATGAGGGGTTAGTAAAAACAAACAATGAACATGATCTGGCATTCCGTTTATTATGAACGCAGGACATTCTAATTGTTTTAATTTTTGAAAGATATAATCATAAACAGGCTGTTCAATTTTGGAGTCAATAAGAGGTAAACGATTTTTTGTTGACCACACAGCATGAATCCATACTTTGGTATAAGACTTAGACATAAAATTAGGTTTTGGTTAGATAATAAACTCAAATTTAAGAGTTTTAGTGGAAATAAATACGATAGAAATGATTTTTTGTTAGAAACATGATGGCTTAAGTATCAATTATGATATTGACTAAGAAATATACTACCTCGTTTGAAGTGCTATTTTTGACACGTAGTAAAAACTTATCAAGAACGAAGAGGTAAAGGCGTTAAATTTTTTCATGTCTAGTAAACACAAAGGAAAAGTCAGAAACTTAAAAATATTATAAAGATGAACAAAGCAATTATTAGTTTACTTACTGTAATAATATTGTCTTGTACTGTATCGAAAAAAAATACACAGAAAAATAGTATCATAACTTTAACTGGAATTGCAAAGAATGCTAAATATAGTGCAGTTTTGTTATTGGACGAAGATAAGTTTTATTACGTCAGTGATTTTGACAGTTGGCCTGATACATTGTACAATAAATTAATCACACTACGAGGATATTATTTTATTGAGAAAGAGAGGAAGAAGAAAGTGAATGGATTTGTTCTGCCTTATATTCCAAAAAAAAATGTATTGAAAGACGTTGAAATTCTTTCAGCGATTAATAATGACTGTGAATAAGTGGGTGGCGATTCAAGTTATTTAGAGTAGAAATTTTTGTTTGAAACAGAAATGGTAAAACGAAATAAACCGTTAAAACGGTTACGTTCATTATTAATTAATCCTATAGGCGCGGAATGAATTCCGCACCTATATTAAATCGAATTTGTGTCAAATTGTGGTTACCATTTTTCTGTACCACACATGTGAATGGTATAAAAATGCCCACATAATAATCATTCAAAAATACACATAGGTGAGGAATTGATTTCGTACCAAAATAAAACACCCCGTTTACTATGTAACCGTTCTAACGGTTTTCATCACCACGCATTCAGCTACAAATGATTTAGGCACAATTCACCCAAAAAAACATAGGTGCGGAATTCATTCCGCGCCAATACGAAACACCCCATTCACCCCCGCAACCGTTTTAACGGTTTTTCATCACCACGCTATCCCATACACTATGATTTTGAAAAAACACACACCTCCCAAACCCCTATCTCTTCCTCTCAGGATTCTTAGCCACAAACGATTTCCAATCTTTTGCCCCCGTCTTATTATTCTCCCCAATTCCTTTTGAAAAATGGTGGCAAACTGCGGCGGCCAAACCATCGGTTGCATCGAGGTATTTGGGCATGTCGGGGAAATTGAGGAGAGTTTGCAACATCGCAGCGACTTGTTCTTTGGATGCATTTCCGCTTCCTGTAATACTTTGTTTGATGCGTTTTGGTGTGTACTCTTCGTAGGGAACATTCTTGCTCAGTGCTGCGGCAATCGCTACGCCTTGTGCGCGACCTAATTTGAGCATGGACTGTACATTTTTCCCGAAAAAAGGAGCTTCGATAGCCATTTCATCAGGTTTATATTCTGTGATGACCTCAATTAGGCGTTCGTAAATGCGTTTGAGTTTGTCCGGTTGATTTTCGAGTTTATGCAAATGGATGACGCCAAAATTCAACAAGACCAATTTCTTGCCTTGGACATGAACCAAACCGTAACCTAAAACGGTGGTACCTGGGTCAATTCCGAGAATTATTTTATCTTCAACCATTATTTGTAAACTACTTTGGCGAAAATAAGGAAAATAAACGGGAAGATTGTCAATGCAATCAAGTTGGTTGTAAGTATCGTGTTGATAGCTATTTTAGTCTATCAGCTCATGCGTTTTGATAAATTTTCGCCTGAAGAAATCACGCTTCGCAAGCCTTCGTTGCTGTTTATTGCTTTTTTGCTGATGCCGTTGAACTGGCTTCTCGAAGGAATGAAATGGCGACTGATGCTAAAGCGCTTGGGAGCGAAAATTCCGTTTGTAAAACTCGTTTTTTCATTGCTCACAGGTGTTTCTTCAAGTCTAATTACGCCTAATCGCTCGGGTAATTTTATTGGGCGAATGATTTGGCTTCCCAAACGATTGAGAATTGAAGCGTCTGTACTAACAATTTACGGAAACATCGCTCAATGGATTGCGGCTATGATTTTTGGCACAATTGGGTTTTTGTTCTACAGAAATTTGGAAACGTCTACTATTCCCGAAATTCCAGTTTGGACGTGGGTTTTATTTCTTTCGATTACCATTTTGACCATTATTTTTTATCTCATCCCCAAAGTTGTCCCCCGCTTTGCTTCGCGTTTTTTCTGGAAAAAACAATTGGAACATTCTGCCGAAGTGCTTGAACGAAATCACAGTATGAAATGGCAATTGCTTGGGTACAGTATTTTGCGACATGTGGTTTTCTCTTCGCAATATGTATTGATTTTGTCGGCGTTCACCATTCCCGTAAATGCAAATATGCTGTTTGCTGTGTGGACTATCTATTTCCTAATGACCTTGATGCCTTCAGTTGCTTTTGGTAAGTTGTTGGTACGAGAGAATGTCGCTGTATTAGTTCTTTCAGGTCTGATTGCAAATTCCGCTGTTATTTTGAGTTGCTCACTGGTGTTGTGGTTTATTAATCTCAGTCTTCCTGCCATTCTTGGTGGACTAATATGGTTGAAATGGAAGCCGTCAAAATCATAATTGTTAGTTGGATTATCAGTAGCGCTGTTTTTACCGCGTTCATTTTTCTTGGCAACTTTCTGAGAAAGCAAACCAAAGCAAGCGCAATTGACTTGAGCGAACTCACGGTGATAATTCCTTTCAGAAACGAAGAAAAGCGAATTAGCAAACTGTTGAACTCACTACAAAACCAAGCCCAATTACCGAAAGAAATTATTTTCGTAAACGATCATTCTGTTGATGAAGGAGCGAAATTGATTGAAAAAACACTCAGTGATTGGAAAGGAAATTGGAGAATATTAACCCTTGACGAGAATAACTTTGGCAAGAAAAAAGCCATTTTTAGCGCTGTTGAAATCGCAAATTCAGCATTTTGCTTAACCCTTGATGCCGATCTTGAACTGTCTGATGATTATTTTGCTCATCTTCCTCACCCTGTCGAATTTTCTATGATTTGCCTCCCCGTTTTTATGCAAGGGAAAGGGTTTTCGGGTTCTTTAATGGAGATCGAATACGGAAGCTTTCAACTTTTACAGGGTGCTGTATCAGAAAACGATCCGTTGATGGCAAGTGGTGCGAATCTCTTATTTAAGAAAGACGACTATTTGAAACACAACGATTTGTCAACGCATTCTCACAAAGCTTCTGGCGATGATCAGTTTGCACTGGCGCAATTTAAACAAGCAAAGTTGAATGTAAGAAGCTCGCTCTTCAGCCAACAAGCCGTGTACACCGATGTGCCAAATTCTATTGCTGAATTATTTGTACAACGTCTCCGTTGGATGGGCAATAATACAGGAACAAAAGATTTTCGCGCACCTTTTATTGCTTCATGGATTTTTGTGAATAATGTGCTGTTTTTGGCTCTCATTATTACACTTATTCTGTCCTCAAGTTATTTGTTAGCCTTCTCACTTTATTTTTACAAAGTTCTCCTTGATTTTTTGACGTACACACCTTGGTTGAGCAAATATGTAAGATGGAGAAGGGTGTTATTGCTTCCGATTCTAACACTTGTTTATCCGATATATCTCCTTGTGTTGTTGGGTTCTTTCTTACTGGTTAAAGTGAAATGGAAGGATCGAAAAGTGAATAATAACAACGGCAAACGTAGTTGAATCAAATTCTCTATTTGAGTTTCCGCATTCATTCTAATCATTCTAAAGGCTAAAGATTTGAAATTGTGGGGCATTAGTCTTGAGTCTTATAGTCTTGAATCTTTTAGTCTTAAATAAAATTAATACCCCATCACCCAAGCCCATCCCATAATCAGCGTAAACCCAACAATAGGCCCGAGCACAATACACCAAATCCCCCCTTTTCTAAAAGCCTTTTGCTCAATTAAGCCCGTAGCAAATGAAATGGCATTGGAGGGAGTGGAAACAGGCAGAAGAAGTGCGCATGAACAACTCACCGCAATAATCAACGGAGCTGCTACACCGAAAATACCTGTTAATGACAATCCTAATGGAACAAGAATTGCCGAAGCGGCCGTATTGCTCATCACATTTGATAACAGCACACTGATAAATGCAAAGATCAACACGATTCCGACTGGTAAAATGGACAAGTTCATAATTTCAGTCATTACGATGTTTGCTAAACCTACATTAACAATGGCAATACCTAACGCTAAGCCTCCCGCTACGAGCATTAATGTTTCCCAAGGCAATCTTCTTACGTGTTGAGCTGAAATGACCTGAGTGAGTGTTAAAAGTACAATTGGCACAGCAGAAGTGGCTGCTACTGGAATTCCGTGTATTCCTTCAGTTAACCATAACGCGACAGTCACAATAAGCGTGAAAATTACGGCATTTCTATTTTTCCGATTAATGTTTTTTGTTTTGGTTAGTTCTTCCCAATCAATATGTTCTTTTTCAAATGTAGTTCCTACGTCTCGCGACAAAAAGCGGTAGAACGTATATACTAAAACGAGTGCGGTCGGAATTCCGAAAATCATCCAATCTAAAAAGGAAAGGTGGATACCTATTTCCTGTAAAGCACCTACAGCTATAGCATTTGGTGTGCTACCAATTATAGTTCCTATTCCCCCAACAGATGCAGCGGCAGGAATTCCAATCAATAAAGATCTGGAAAATGTATGGTCTTTACCTAACACATGAATCAGCGGAAGAACAGAAGTAACCATCATAGCGGTAGTCGCTGTGTTTGACATAATCATACTACCAATTGCAGTAGTTAGCATCATACCAAATAATAAACGCTTCGGGTTGGAACCAAAACGTCTGATGGTGAAAGAAAAAAGTGTTTTATCTAATTGCGCCACCCGCATGCCTTCAGCGAGAAAAAATCCACCAAGAAGGAGCCAAATAACACTGCTTGTCCATGTATCCACATACACTTCAACGTTTGATGACTCGTCAAAAATATAATCAGTCCCAAAACCGACAAGCATCATGGCAATAATGAAAATCCCAACCGCAAAAGGTGGAATGGCCTCAGTAATCCAAAGTCCTATTGAAAGTAAACTGATTAGAAATACAAAATTGACTTCGTCACCATAACCTAAGTTTCGAAAAAAATAAGTGGAAATTAAAGCAATAACTAGATTTCCAGTAAATGTTGACGTATTAAATAACCAACCGAGTCCTTTTTTTCCAAATCGTCTTAGGGCAGCTAATCGGGAGTCGTTGTCGAACATTTTTTGATTTTTTTGATAAAGTTAGCAAAGAAATTGAACCATTTAAAACCTAAAATGTACAGTGTTTTGATTTTCTTAGGGAACCTTTCCGTTCTTATTGTAATTTTGTTTAACAAGTAATTGAATAATATGCAGTTTCATTCTTTCTCTAAAGTAGTATTGGTGGCGCTTTTGTCATTGGTTTTTATGGCAAATAAATGTGAAAAAGAACATCTTCCAGATGATGTAGTAATCACAGATTCTCCAATCAACATGGTTTTTGAAGGCGATTACAGCGACATGTGGCGCAAAGTTGATTCACTTGAACGAAATGGTTTATATCGTTCAGCATTGGATTTAGTGGATGTAATTGACAAACAAGCTGTAATCGATGAAAATTATCCCGAAGTAGTCAAAGCATTGATTCATAAAGTCAAGTTCAATACATACTTTACCGAAGATGAACAAGTGGTGGCAATTTACAACATCGAGCAACGCATTGCTACATCCGAAGCTCCTTTGAAGCAAATTCTACATTCGGTTGTGGCGAAATTGTATTGGGAATATTACAATACCAATCAATGGAAATTCATGAATCGAACCCGAACTGAGAATTTTGAACAGGCGGATCTTCGCACATGGGATTTATACAAAATTGCAGAAGAAGTGCGCAATCATTTCCTTGCTTCGTTGAGTGAACCGTCTTTGTTGCAACGCATTCAAATCGATGAGTTTAAATTAATTATTGAAAATCCTGAACAAAAAGGTATAATCAGACCAACGCTCTACGATTTTTTAGCTCACGAAGCATTAAATTTCTTTGAAACGGCAAGTTTTCAACTGCCAACTCCCATTGATGTATTCTCTGCAGATGATCCACGCTATTTTGGTTCAACTTCTGAATTTGCACAATTGAATTTTGAAACGCCAGATTCATTGTCTACTACTTTTTATGCCTTTACCATTCACCGTGATTTGGCAAAATTTCACGCAAATGACAAGTCTCATGATGCACTTATTCAGTTAGCCATTCGACGATTGGATTTTGTGCGCAGACAATCTACCGTTGAAGAAAAAGAGTCGCTCTATTTTGCTGCGTTGAACAAATTGACAGAAACATATCCTTCACATTCTAATACTTCTGAAGTATTTTACAAAATGGCAATGTTTCTTAATCAAAGGGGAGATCAATCTTCAAAAGAAGACGAGACATATCGATTTGAAAAGAAACGCGCATTTGAGTTGTGTAAACAGACAATAGAACGTTTTCCCGAATCGATTGGAGCAAACCTCTGTAAAAGTCTGCAGAATGAGATTTTGAGAAAAGCAGTGTCGTTTAAAACAGATTACGCTGTTGGACCTGAACAAGCAAATAAACTCCAAATTCAATACACCAATATTGACTCGCTTTATTTTCGCGTGATTCCAATTTCGTGGGATTATTTTATTGTGAGCAGGTATTATCACGAAGAATTGATGGAGAAGTTAGTCAAACTTAAATCCGAAAAATCATGGTCGGTGAAGTTGAAGGATTTTGAGGATTATCAAGCTCATTCGGCTCTGACCGTTCTTCCTGAAATGCCAAAAGGACATTATTTGATTCTCGCTTCTCCAGATAAAAATTTTGCTATAAAGACAAATGCAATTGCACACACCACATACTGGTCGACAGAATTGACGTTGTTGAAAAGGCAAGAGGATGAGAATAGTATGCGTTACACGGTCTTGAATCGTATCACAGGTGAACCAATTAAAGGCGCTCAAATTCAAATTTATGATCGAGATTACGACTACACAGCGCGTGAATATAAATTGAAGAAAAGTGAGAAACTCACAACAAATATTGATGGAGCTGCAGTTTTACCTGCTTCAAAAAGTTACCGCAATGTGTATGTGCACGTAAGTCATGATAAGGATGAGTATGCAGATGGTACGCAGCATTATCTGTACAATAACAGACCGTATAAAGAGGAAACGACTTATACTACAAACTTGTTCACGGATAGAAAAATGTATCGCCCTGGACAAAAAATCTTTTTCAAGGGAATTTTGATGGAGCATACAGGCGATAAGCATGAAATTCAAACCAACAAAAGTGGTAAGGTAACTTTCTATGACGTGAATAATCAGAAAGTGGCAGACATGGACTATACCACAAACGAATTTGGTTCGTTCAGCGGTTCATTTGATGCGCCTCAAGGTTTGATAAACGGCACAATGCGCATAATGGACGCAAATCGCGGTTCGGTTTCTTTTTCTGTTGAAGAATATAAACGCCCAAAGTTTGAAGTGAAAATGCTGCCTATGGAGGGCGCGTATAAACTAGGTCAGACTATTTCCGTAAAAGGTGAAGCGAAAAATTATGCTGGTTCGGTAGTAGATGGAGCTAAAGTTTCATATCGCGTAACAAGAAGCGTGCGTTACCCATATTGGGGACGATATTATCGTGGATACTATCCGCAAATTCCTGACATGGAGATTGCAAATGGAACGATAGAAACGGATGAAAAAGGAGCGTTTGAAGTGCGTTTTGATTCGAAAGAAGATAAAAAAGCAAACAGCAAATTCTATCCTGTGTATCATTATTCGGTTTCTGTTGATGTAACTGATATAACGGGAGAGACACAATCCACATCACAAAGTGTGGCTGTAGCAAAACATGCTATGAATTTGGAGTTTAGAATTGCAAACAAGGTAGATCGCACTGGTCAAAATGACTTTCCGCTGAGTAGTACAAATTTAAATGGTCGTAAACTAAACGCCAAAGGAACAATAACCGTTCATCGTTTAGAAGAGCCTTCAAAATTGTATAAACCAGCGCAACAATACGATGCAGATTATTCGATGTTGACCGAAGACGAACTCCGTCAAAAATTCCCGTTTGATGATTTTAATGATGAACGTCAAGTTGAAAACCTCAAAAAAGGAACTCAGGTTTTTAAAGATGTATTCAATACAGCTGTTAGAGATTCTGTTCGCTTGAATAAAATGAACACATGGAAAACTGGTCGCTATGTATTGGAAGTAATTTCCATTGATACATTTGGCGTAGAGGTCAAAGATGTAAAATATTTTACGCTGTATGATTTCAATGAGCTTCATCCGCCAACAAAGGAATTCTGGTGGATAACGGCTAAAAAATCATCGTATGAACCTGGTGAAATTGCTGAATTTTTGATTTCTTCTGCTTGCGAAAATATGCAAGTGCTAGTTGAGGTTGAAGGAAAGAATGGCATCATTCACAAGGAGAGAATGGTGCTGAGTAACACGCAACAACGCATTCAAATTCCAGTGAAGGAAGAACATAGAGGTAATTTCTCTGCGCGTTTTACTGCAGTCAAAGAAGGTGTGTTCTTTAGTGAGCAATTTACAGTCTCAATTCCTTATTCTAACAAAGTACTCGACGTATCATTTGAAACATTCCGCAACAAACTTCTTCCAGGACAAAAAGAAGAATGGAAAGTTAAAATTAAAGGACCGAAAGGCGAAAAAGTGGCTGCTGAAATGCTAGCTGCGATGTATGATGCTTCGCTAGATCAGTTTATGGCAAATTCGTTCTACATGTCTATTTATGGGTATTATTACCCAAAAGCAAATTGGACAGTAGACGGTTTTGGAATGAAATCAGCTTCCTTGTATCAAGATAATTGGAATCCCTATTTCTATGCACAGCAACGAATCTTCCCAACATTGAAATGGTTTGGGTATTATTTTGATGGGTATTACAGATACTACAATGCTGCATACTCATTTGATATGGAGGAAATGTCGTCTGATGAAATACAGCAAAAACCGAGATCTGTAGCAGCTAATCAGTCGATGTCTAAGAAAGATAAAAATGAACTTGCAGCTGGAAAATCAGGGGAAGTTGCTTTTTCTTCACCAAGAGCAGACGCAACAACCATAAGTACAGAAAGAGAGATAGGCGAAGCAGAGGGTGACAGATTGGGAGGCATAGAATCTCGAAATGCTCAACAACCACAAATTCGTACAAACCTGAATGAGACTGCATTTTTCTACCCACATCTGAAAACAAATTCGGCGGGAGAAATTATCATTAGTTTCACGATCCCTGAAGCTTTGACGCGATGGAAATTCATCAGTATTTCGCACACAAAAGATTTGAAAACAGGTTATTTGACTGAAGAAATAGTGACGCAAAAAGACTTGATGGTAATGCCAAATCCACCTCGTTTCATGCGCGAAGGCGATAAGATGACCTTTATGGCGAAAGTGTCCAATTTGTCTGATAAGGATTTGAATGGTACAGCTAAATTGGAATTTTTCGATGCATTGACTATGGCGCCGTTGAATGATAAATTTAATTTGACAAATAATATCTTGACATATTCTGTCAAAAAAGCGCAAAGTACACCTTTAGCTTGGGAGATTGAAGTGCCATTTGGGGTGAATGCGGTATTATATCGCGTTACTGCAGTTGCAGGCAATTTTAGTGACGGTGAAGAGAGTGCGCTTCCAATTCTTACAAATAGAATGCTCGTGACAGAGAGTTTACCACTCCCGTCAAAAGGAATTGGAACGAAAGTATTTAAGTTGGAAAAATTGTTGAATTCAGGTTCGTCATCTTCGCTTAAACATCACCAATTGACTTTAGAATATACTTCGAATCCTGCTTGGTACGCTGTTCAGGCAATGCCTTACATGATGGAATATCCGTATGAATGTGCAGAGCAAATTTTTACTCGATATTACGCAAATTCACTGGCTACAACAGTGATGAATTCAAATCCGAAAATTAAAGCGGTTTTCGATGAGTGGAAAACATCAAGTCCGGATGCATTTTTGTCTAATTTGGAGAAAAATCAGGAATTGAAATCATTGCTTGTTGAGGAAACACCATGGGTGGTGAATGCGCAAAATGAATCGGAACGCAAAAAACGCGCAGGTTTATTGTTTGATTTGAACAAAATGAGTGGCGAATTGCAATCCGCATTGCGTAAATTGGAGAAAATGCAAGTTTCCAACGGTGGATGGCCATGGTTCCCTGGTATGCCAGAGAATCGCTATATCACACAGCATATTGTAACTGGAATGGGACATTTGGATCGCTTGGGAGTTAAAGATGTGCGAGGGGATAACAAAGCGTGGAAGATGGTGAAAAAAGCAATCGATTATCTTGATACACGTTTGATTGAGGATTTGGCTTGGTTGAAAAAACACTATCCGAAAACGTATTTGAATGAACAACACATAAGCCAAACGCAGATTCAATATTTCTATGCACGAAGTTTCTTTACCGATTTGCCAATCAACAGTAAACTAAAAGAAGCGCACGATTATTACCTCGGACAAATGGCGAAATATTGGTTGAAATTTGGAATCAATTCGCAGGCGATGATTGCTTTAGCAGGACATCGCTACGAGATGAAAACACTTCCAGGTAAAGTCATGGCTTCTCTCAAAGAACGTTCAATTACGCACGAAGAACTCGGAATGTATTGGAAAGACAACGTAGTAGGTTACTATTGGTATCAAGCTCCGATTGAAACACAAGCGTTATTGATTGAAGCGTTTGATGAGGTAGCAAATGACATGGATGCAGTTGAAGAAATGAAAGTGTGGTTGTTAAAACAAAAACAAACGACCGACTGGAAAACAACCAGAGCAACTTCTGAAGCGGTGTATGCACTTTTGATGCGCGGAACAGACTTATTGACAAATGAGGAGATAGTTGAAATTGAAGTTGCAGGCAAGCGTGTTGACCCAAGTGCAACAGGTCAGAAAGTAGAAGCAGGGACAGGTTACTTTAAGAAAACGTGGAGTGGAAGTGAAGTGAAAACCGAAATGGGCGAAGTGAAGGTGACACGAAAAACAAAAGGAGTAAGTTGGGGCGCACTTTACTGGCAATATTTTGAGGATTTGGATAAAATCACTCCTCATGAAACACCTTTGAAGCTAGAGAAAAAGTTGTTCTTAGTGAAGTTGACTCCATCCGGAGAATCGATGACACCAATTACAGCGCAAACTAAACTCAAGGCTGGAGATAAAATTCGTGTGCGAGTAGAGCTACGCACAGATCGCGATATGGAATACGTGCACATGAAAGACATGCGTGCGGCTGGTTTCGAACCTGTCAATGTATTCTCAAGATACAAGTACCAAGGAGGAATTGGCTATTATGAAAGCACGAAAGATGCGTCAACCAATTTCTTTATGGATTATTTGCGCAAAGGAACGTATGTGTTTGAGTATGATTTGCGCGCAAACCTCAGCGGTGATTTCTCAAATGGTATCACCACCATTCAGTGTATGTACGCACCAGAGTTTACATCGCATAGTGAGGGGATTAGGGTTAAAATAGAATAATTTAAAATGATTAGTTTTACTTCTATGTTTAGAGTGTGTTATTTATTATTCACTTGTTGTTTTTCGTTTGGTACTCTTGCACAGTCTAAATACGAAGTTGTGCAGATTCTTGAATCATACGTTCAAAAATATCAAGATAATGAAAATTTGAATGAGTACGTACAGACTACTGTAAATCCTGCTTTTGAAGAGTTAGGTAGTATTGTATGTAATGAAAATGATACACTTTTATTCACAAAGTTTATAGATGTGCTGAATAAAACAAGTGGCTCAGCAGACGAAACGCAAGCAGATGTTTTAGCGGCAATTTATTTTTGTCACCCTGAAATGGTGGAACATAATATTGATGGACATTTCAATAAAATTTATTTGAAAAGTATATTGACTTTAGGAGTTAGGAATCAGCTTCCTCTTTTGGATGATAGTTTACAGTTTCATTTCAAAAAAAGAATACGAATGTTAAATTTGGGTGATGATTTTAAAAATTCAGTTTCAGGTAACGTAAAATATACCAATGGTGAAGGAATACCAGATGTCTTAATAGAGTTAATATGTGATAGTATAATTCTAAAACAAACCAGAACAGATAGTCTAGGCAATTATTATGTATACCATCATCTTGAGCAAGATAAAGACTATTATCTAAAATTGGATTATGGTTACCTTTTGGATGAACTTAAATTGATAGAAAAATTAGAAAATGGCTTTTATGGTGACCATATTTTTGAGTTTGGATTATTTAAACCAAGAAAACCTTGGTTGGTTGAAACAGGGATTTATTTTAATCAAAATCAGATAGATTTAAAGGAAGATGACTTTTCAGATGTTGTGAGTTCGATTAAATATGTTGAATCTATTTATTCTGATTTTAAATTAGTTTTTTATCAAGAGATTTATCCAAATGAATCAAGACGATTAGCAAAAAAACGAATGATTTTATTTGAGAAAAAATTAATTGAGTATCAAATTGACATGTCAAAAATTGAGTTTATTAGGTATCCAATCATTCTTCCACTCGACATTGATGATAAACGTACACGAATAATCGTCGAATTAAAACTCAATGATTTAGAGAAATAGTTATTGATAAGGAAAATGTTTAGGTTATCTATGTTGACGTTTAAAATTAATTTTGGTTGAGATCGGGAATAAACGATTTCGAAACCAACTTTCTTCGTTCGATAGAAGAAGCCTTAGAATCTCAATGAAACCAAAACCCAAAAAAAAAATGATGCTACCAATAAGGTTGCTATGACGATTAGTAGAATAATAGTAGTGTAACCTTCAGCCAAATGAGCTGCGAATTCAAGTATTTAAATTAAAATTACTATACTTGGGAAAACAAAATAATTATACATGAAAAACACACTTTTTACACTGGTGCTACTCATCGGTTTTACTGTCAATGCTCAATTTGGAGGTACAGTATGGAATGATAATGTTAAGGATAGATTTTTAAAATCAAAAGTATTGGTACCAAGAACTGGTGACGAGCAATTTGATAAGAATCTAGAGCAAGGATTTACTAAGTATTGGAAGTTGACTGAATTTGAGATGGTTGATGCTGATTATAAAATTGACACAAAAGATGAAGGAATTTCCTATTTGAGTGTTTTTGAATTGGAGGTAGAAAGTAGTACTTCTACTCAATCTTATGTGCGATATGGAATTTTCATAGGAGGTAGTGAAGGTCTTGAAAAAAGATTGGTAGCAGACATTATTTTAGATGTTTTTGGTAGAGAGTCAAAGATTGAAGAGACGGCATATCGTGCAGGAGGAATGGCGAGTATGATGCAAGGATTTCTTCAAATGAGAATAGATGGTAAACCAATTTCGGGGGGAACAGCAACACGTGTGCGTTACACAGCTGGAAATGTGTACAACCAGAATGTAAGTAAAGTTGCAAAAAAGACCTTATTAGTTGATAAAGCTCAACTCACTCAGGGTGATTATGCAGTTAGTATGCGCAAGGCAACTTTTAATGAAGAAGACTTCAAGGCAAATTATGGAGGTAAGGTAGAGTTCGTAAGTACAGAAGAACTTGAAGAAGCAATTAACTCTGGTAATCCTGACTATTGTTATTTCTTACCAATTTACTCGCGAAACAAGTATTTATTGGTTGTCGATTGCGAGTCTGGTGATGTTTGGTACAATGGTTACGCAACTGCAGGAATGTTTTTCTCTAAAGGAGAAATCAAAGAGTTGTGGAAATTAGCATCTAAATAATTTCAAGAAAATATAGTTGGTTTAACAACCACAATTTATTTATCCAGGGTCGGTTTTTCACCGGCCCTTTTTTTATCAATGAAACCAAAACCCTAAAAACGCTCCTGCCAATAAGGTTACCAACTTCATTAAATTAAATCTATGCCCTTCAGATGTTTCGAAAATAATGGTGGTGGAGATGTGTAAGAACATACCTACGACAATTGCTAGAATGATATCGGCAGTGTAACCGTCAAAGAAGTGAGGAGCATTGTGTCCAATAAAAATTCCGATTGGAGCAGTCATTGAGAAGGCAAAAAGAATCAACAATGTCGACCATTTTTTCCAGCCACTTTTCAATAGTAAAGTTGTCAATGCTATTGCAACAGGAATGTTGTGAAAAATAACTCCAAACAACAAGCTTTGTCCACTTCCATGACTGTGATGATGGTGTCCATCGTGATCGTGTAGATGCGAACTGATTAATTCAGGGTGAAACTCCGCTTCAAGTGGAATTCCTTCAAGAATGGAGTGAATGCTTAAGCTAATGAAAAGCACAATTGGAATATTTCCGTTTTTACTTGGGTGCATGTGCCCATGTTCAATTCCACCCGAAAAATATTCAAGGACAAGTTGAACAAGGAAACCAACCAAAATCCATACACCAATGGATTCGCTGTGTTTGGCGTAAATTTCAGGAATGAAGTGAATAAAAGCAATGGAAATCAAAAATCCACCACTGAAAGATAGAAGCGGTTTAATTAATTTCGTGCCATTTCGTTGTTGAAGAAACAACACCAGTCCACCTCCGGCCATTACCGATAAAATCAATAAGATAATTCCCCAAAATTCACTCATATCCGCTTATTAGCAATAACAATTAATCGATCTGATTCCTTTTCATTAAAGGGATTCAAATTGAAGTCGCCAAAGATATGTAATATTTGCAAGGAAGTTGCATTAATTAGTTTAGAAAAATCATTTTGGGTTAGTGCCTGAACGCGTTCGGTGAAATGAAAATTTTGATTTTCGTCTTGAAATTCAATGTGTTTATAAATATGATGGCCATCAAATTCACGACGAATTTGAAACTCAATTCCGTCTATAGTTTTTGTTTCTTCAGCCACAAGATTTTCAGCCACTTTCGAACTATTCATAAAATCAATTACAACCGTTCCATTTTCTTCCAACATGGTTTCGATAGCCTGAATCACTTTTAGATTTTCATCTTGTGTATCGAAGTACCCAAAGCTGGTGAAAAGATTGAAAACATGTGTAAATTTTTCATTCAATGGTTTACGCATATCCTGAACGGCAAAACTGAGTTGTTCATTTGCGAATTTATTTGCGTAATTGATACTTTCTTCTGAAAGGTCAACTCCTTTTACCTCATATCCTAAAGAGTTGAGATAAATGCTGTGACGCCCTTTTCCGCAAGCTAAATCGAGAATGTACGAATTCTCCTTCTTAATGTCCAGAAATGAAATCAAATTACGTATAAATAGTGCAGCTTCTTCATCATTTCGATGTTTGTAAAGGGTGTGGTAGTATTTTGTGTTAAACCACTCCTCAAACCATTCTTTTTTAGCGAAATCTGTCATGATGCAAAAATAGACTTTTCAGTATTTTAGTTATAAAAAAAATCCCTCAAACGAAACTGCCGAGGGATTACTGCAAGCTGAGAGAAAGTTTTTAATTAACGACTATTTGTTGTTCAAATATAGAATTATTTCCGTCAATATCCTCGACACGAACGCGAAATTTTAAATTTCCTGTTGTTCCCGATGGAACAGCAATTGAAATACTAGCGTCAGTCTCAGGATTCCATGTCATTGTCTCCGATGAGGCGATATTGAATGTCTGGCTGTAAAGAGAATTTCCGCTACTCTCACTGGTAACCTTTACATATACTGCGGATAAATTAACTGTTCCAGTGATATCTCCTGTAATTCCAAATGATTCACCCGCGTTAACTGTTAATGGAATGTCAAGATTAATTGCAGGTTGCTCTACTCGAACAATGTCAAACCAGAATATCGAACTTTCAGATTGATTACCCTCTTTATCTACAGCTATAATCGTCCCGTGATAGGCTCCCGATGATGCATTAGCAGGTATTGTAAATTGCTCACTAAGGTCGAAACTGCCTCCCGAAATGTCTTTGATTCTTATTTCTGCAAATCGAACTGTCATGGCCTTGTGCGAGTGTCCGTCAAAATCATGATGGATATCGATTTTTACCTGGCTTAGTTCTTCATTATCTGAAATTAGCGATGAAACTGTGATAGCTTCACCCGGCGAAATATCGAGAACAGAACTTGAACCATTTACTTTAACAGTAGAAATGGTGGGTTTTTCTGAGTCAGCTTTTTTACATGAAAATGTAAGAAAAGCAACACTTGTTAAGACTAAGATATACGTTTTCATACCACAAATTTACATTATTTTTTCACTTTTTGCAATAGAGTTGCAGAATTTACAACGACAAACACAAATAGAAGATATTTGTTCTGATATTTTGATTAATTTCACGCTATGCTTTACCGCTTAATGAAATTTATCGTCGGCACTGGGATTCGAATTTATTATAAGAAGATTCGAATGGTAGGTAAAGAACATCTTCCAGACAAAGGACCATTGATTATTATTGCAAATCATCCCAATACATTAATGGATGCATGGGTGGTGGGTTATGCGTGTAAACAACCAATCTATTTCATGGCAAAAGGTTCTTTTTTCAATTCGAAATTTCGCCTTTGGTTATTGAGAAGGTTGAATATGATTCCGATTAATAGAGTAGGAGAGAAAAAAGCAATGGGGGTAGAAAATAACCAATCTTTTGAAGAATGTTATCAGCTACTTGAGCAAGGAAAAACAATTGTCATTTTCCCTGAGGGTTCTAGTTATAATGAGCGTGTGTTGAGAAAGTTGAAAACAGGTGCCGCTCGAATTGCATTGGAAACAGAGAAAAGAAATAATGGTCAGTTAGGAGTAAAGGTTGTTCCTATGGGGTTAAATTATTCGCGACCCGAGCGTTTTCGAAGTTCAATATTGATTTCAGTTGGAGAACCGATTGAAGCAAGAGATTATTTGGATGATTATCGAACTGACTTTATAGCTACTTCACGCGATTTAACTGAGATTTTCCGAAGTAAACTCGAAACAGTTCTCGTTACAACTGAAGATAAACAACAAGATTTTTTACTCGATGAAGTACGCGATATATTAACAAGTAAATACATCACGAAAGATAAAGATGAATTTAATTTTATGCGAAAGATTAGAGATTCACTTTATTCAATTTCTATAGATGATCCTGAAAAGCTTAATGAGATTCGTCAATTGGTTCAGGAAATAAAGTGGCAGTCTGACCAATTAGCAATAAAAATTGATTTTTTGGATAGACGATTTAGGTCGGTTATGTTTTTTAGGCAGTTGCTCTTTTCTGTATTTGCTCTATTGATTGCAACTCCAATTTTCTTTTATGGTCTCATTCATAATGTAGTCCAATTTAAATTTACGGATAAGGTTATCCCTCTCATAACAAAAGAAGTAGAGTACTATGCCCCCTTAGCTGTATTGCTGGGAATTTTTCTATATCCATTGAGTTATTTTGGATTTGTGGTTTTATTACATCAGCTTGTCCATATGCCGTGGTGGGCGAAGATCATGTACTTTGCAAGTATGCCTATTTCTGGAATTTTAGCCTATTATTTTCATAAATATTACACCCATATCGCCTTCAAATGGCGGTACCTATTTCTGATGTTTGATCAAAAAAGTGCGGTATTGGCTCTGAAAGAGAAAAAAAATGAGCTGAGAATCCTTTTAAATATTGAATAAATTGGAAAATATTTGTTCAATATATTTTTATTTGTCAATGACAAATTCAATAATTCATGATAATAAATAGCCTTGATTATCAGAATAATGTGGTTTTTGTGTTTATTTAATGGAATAAGTGTTACTATGCACGCTTAAATATATCAAATCATGTGGTCGTTTTGACCTCACGAATTTGATGGATTACATTTGTTTTTCTCTAAATGGAATTATTATACTTGTGTTCCAAATAAACTGCGTGTGATATTGATATGAAAAATAATTCAAAAGAGAAATCTTACCGTGTACTCATAGCTGATAATTATCCTTTGAGTTACTTGGGGATCGAGAGGGTGTTGCAGAGTGAGAATGGGCGTTACAAATTGTATTATACTACTTGTCAAGTAGAACTTTTGAATTTTTTGAAAAATGATTCGTGTGATTTGGTTTTATTGTCCTTAACAAGACCAGGTTCTAATGTGATGCCTGTTTTAGAGAGACTGAAATTGAGTTACCCCAACATACCTGTAATAGTTGTATGTATTTATCCTGAAGAATTATATGCATATAGAATCCTTAAGTTAGGAGCTTCTGGATATCTTTCTAGGGAGTCTTCAGTTAATGAATTCATGAAAGCAATTAAAAAAGTATTATCAGGAGGTACTTATCTGTCGATGAGTTTAGCTGAACGAATTGCCGAAAAGTTTTCAAAAACAAATATCGATGTGGATATGGAGGAGTTGGATAAATTAAGCGATAGAGAACTCCAAGTGTTGAAACTAATTGCTTTAGGGGTGAATCCAACACAGATTAGCAAAGAATTATCATTATCAGTAAATACGGTTGCTACATATCGCGCACGTATTATGACTAAATTGAGTTTGACAAACTCATATGAAATTATTCGATATGGAATTGAGAGGGGGCTTGTATAAGCGAGTGTTTAATTTTACTACTACTAAATTGATTTGATTATGAACGGGCTTAAAAGCACTATTTTACAGAAATTATGTAATGATATTGGTGCTACAACATTTACAGATAAAGCCCAATTGAGTTTAAGATTAGATCAACAGAATCTTGAGGATCTATTTGGCGATGAAATACCAGGTATTGTCGCACTTTTCTGGGATGATTATATTTTGCCCGATTGTCAATTTGAGCGAATAACTCAATTAAATGAGGCAAAGCTAAATCAAGGTGAGTTTAAAGGTTCCTATAATCTTTATTTTGAGAAAATCGGAGTGGTCAATGTAACGGAGTATAGAAACTTTTTTGTAGACGATACAGGTGAAAATTGCATGGAAGGCTATATCGTAAAGAATGACATAAATGAACAAAATGATGATTCAATTATTCAATTATTCATTTCTGTACAAAAAGCTCTTAATCAGACAGCGATTGTCTCTATAACTGACAAACAGGGAATCATAATTTATGCGAATAACTTATTCGTTGAATGTTCTGGTTATGAACTGGATGAGTTGATAGGGAAGTCCCACTCACTTATCAATTCAGGTTTTCATCCTAAATCCTTTTTTGTGGATTTATGGAAAACCATTGGTTCTGGAAACGTGTGGAGGGGAGAGGTATGTAATAGAAGTAAAAAGGGAGAATTATATTGGGTGGATACTGCTATTTCCCCTATTTTTAATAGTGAGGGTGAGATTGAACGTTACTTGTCGGTAAGGTTTCAGATTACAGACCGGAAAAGAGCCGAGAATTTACTCAGAAAAAGTGACGAATTCAGTAAGTCTATTTTTTCGACAATGTCGTCACATATTGCGGTAATAGATTCCAAAGGAACCATTTTATTTGTGAATGAAAGTTGGGAAAAAGCCAATTACAATAAATTTTCTGGAATTTCTTCAAGGCCATCTGTTGGTGAGAATTATCTAAAAACATTAGAAAAGGAAGCATTGAGAAATGAGAGTTGTCTACAAGCAATTCGACTTTTGAATCAATTATTTGAAAACAACAATCCTCATTTGGAAATAGAGTACCAAAGCGACTATTTGAATGAAACACGATGGTATATCTTTAGCGCTTCGCAGATCAAGGATAATTCTAAGCGAATTCTAATCCGACATGTTGACATCACAGATAGAAAAAAACTGTTTCGTGAAGTTGAACTTAAAGAAGAAGAACTCAAGCGAAAAATAGATGAACTACAGAGGGTAAATGAGGAGTTGGTTCAATTTAACTACATCATTTCTCATAATCTTAGATCTCCTCTTTCGAATGTGGTCGGTTTATCAAATTTATTTTCAACTAGAGCTTATGAACCTGATAAAGCTAAAGAACTCGCACGATATATAAAAGAATCTGCTTTGCAAATTGATGAGGTTGTAAAAGATTTGTCATCCATTTTATCTTTAACAGTTGCTGGAAAACCTAAAACAGAAGTTGTAAATTTAAAAGAGCTCATTCTAACGATAGCAAAAGACCTAAACATTCTAGATAATGTAGAGCTTAACTTGTCTAAAGAATGTTATGATTTTGTTTCAATCAAATGTTATGTTGAAAGTATTTTATTTAATATTCTTTCTAATTCCGTTAAGTACAAATCAAAACTTCGAACGCTTAAAATTTCTGTTTCAGTATTTCGTGAAGAAGAAATTTGGGTCTTTGAAATTGAGGATAACGGTTTAGGTCTGGATGTAAGTAAATATAAGCATGAGTTATTTGGTATGTATAAACGGTTTCATCCTACAGCTGCTGAAGGCAAAGGGATTGGTTTATATATTACCAAAAAACAAGTTGACTTACTCAAAGGTCAAATAGTATATGAAGGGAATCCAGATCAGGGAACTAAAGTTATTTTACGATTAAATCAGACAATATGAATATCACAAAACCGGTATTGATAGTTGACGATAATCCGATATCAGTGTATTTGACAACTGAAATTATTAGTGATGCAAAAATTGATTGTGAGATTATTAAATTTGTTGATGCCAATGAAGCTCTCCATTATTTGACAGTAAATGGGGATGACCATATCGTCTTGTTGGATTTGAATATGCCATTGATGTCAGGATGGGATTTTGTTGAAGCATGTAAGTTAAATGGACTTTCCCCTGAGGTTCATATTCTTTCATCATCAGTTAATCCAGTTGATGTAGAAAAAATTCAACACTACGATTTTGTAAAATCTTTTTTGTCAAAACCGTTGGATGTGAAAGTTCTATTGGAATATGATATATGAACTTAATGAGTTTTGCTTTTGAGAACTGAAAATAAATAGCTCTTCTGCTCTCCTAATGTATTCCACAAAAAGTTGTTCAGTTTTTCAATTTTTAATGATTTAAATGAACAATTTAAATATAAAGTTGTTTAATTCGAAATGTAGATGACTAGCGATTTTTTATCGATAAAATTATTTGCTAGACTGATATATTTACTGTACTTTTCGGAAACTTCTTAAAGCAGCGATGAGACCTGAATATAAAATTACTATTGTATACCTAATTCTTGGGATTCTATGGATTTATTTTAGTGATAGTTTAGTCTCTTTATTATTTGATAATCAAGGCGAATCCGATGTTACTTATTTTCAAACCCTTAAAGGTTTTTTTTATGTTTCAGTGACTGGACTGATCCTGTTTTTTATGATTCGAAGCTACCGTGCTAAAGTTAGTGAGAGGTTGAATTTATTGAAAGAGAAGAAAGAAATCGAAGAACAAATAATCAAGAACAATACTTTTTTTAAAGCACTAATTACAAATTCTCACGACGGAATTATTGTCTATGGACAAAATCGGATAATCCAATTTGCAAGTCCCTCTGCATGTAGGCTGTTGGGTTATGAAGATGATTTTATGGGAGGTAAATCTATTCTTGATTTTACTTTTCCAGAAGATAGTAATATTGGTAATGATGCAATTGATGCACTAATAAACGAACAATTAGACAACGCCAAGTTTAGACTTCGAATGCTTTGTGAAAACGACCAAGTTATATGGGTAGAGGTATTAGTGACTTTGTTTAAAATTGATCAAGACAATCCTGAAATTACTTTTGTAGCTAATTTTAGAGATGTAACTGATGAGGTTAATTAGGCTGATAAACTTGAAGCTTATAATAAATTACTACTGAAAGAATCGATTTATCGACAAACAATTTTAGATCAGTCATTAGATATAATTTGCACACTTAATAGCAAAGGGAGGTTTGTCGATGTAAATCGAGCAGTTGAACAGATCACGGGATATACACAGCAAGAATTATTAGGTAAACTTTGTGTTGATTTTTTGCATGATGAAGATAAAGAAAGAACCAAATCAGTAATTCAGGATACGTTTAAAAGCCAACCTGTTTATGATTTTAGGAATAGATTTATAACTAAGGATGGAGACATTAGGTTCATTGATTGGTCTGGGAGGTGGGTAGAGAGTGAGAATTTGATATATATTGTTGGTAGAGATATGTCAAAACAAGTTCAAGAAAGTCAATTTGAAAACCTGAAAGCAGCTGTGTTGAATGATCTAAATAATTCTGAAACTTACATTGCGTATCAATCCGTATTGAAAAATCTGGTTGAACATCTTGAAATCGAAGCAGCAGAATTATGGCTTCCAAACATGGAGAAAAGTTCGGTCTATCAAAAATGCTATTATGCAAAGTCTGGTATAACAAACTGTTTCGAGCAATTTAAGACTTTGTTTTTTGAAAAGGGAGAAGATGTTGCAGGTAAGATTTTGGATGAAAATAGAGTGATTTTTATTCGAAATTTGAAAGATGAAAATGAGTTTCATAGAAAAAATCAACTTGTTGAGTGTGGTATAAAGTCGCTAATTGGAATTCCAATATATTTTTCTGATGAATTAGTTGGAATATTAATCTACTACAGTAATGAAAAACTTGTTGCCAATACGTATAGTAATTCAATTGATTTAATTCATTCAATTTGGTCTGGAGACATTAAGAGAAGAGCTTCTAAAGAAATGTTTGAATCCATTTTATCAATCTCTAAGGACATCTTTTGTATTTTAAACAAAGATGGGCGTCCAAGTTGGTTTAATCCTGCTTATGGACGTATATTTGGATTCGGTTTAGATGAGTTATTGCAGAAATCTATTGTTGATTTTGCAATTAAAGATGATAGAGCTGCGACAAACCAGTTTTTGGAAGATTTATTTTCAGGAGATGGGATTAACCATTTTGATCATCGAATTATTACGAGTAAGAATAAAGAAATCTGGCTTTCATGGTCAGGAGTTCTACTTGCTAGGGAAGGAGTGTCGGTATTATATGCCCGAGATATAACTGAGTTGAAAAATTCTGAGGTTATGTTGAGTCAAATGAATACAAATTTACAGAACAGAGCCGATGAACTTGAATTATCAAATAGAGTTTTAGAGGAGTTTGTAAATATTGTTTCACACGATTTACAAGAACCACTTAGAATGGTTTCTAGTTTTCTCGTTCTATTGAAAAAGAATTATGAAGAGAGTTTGGATGAGCGAGGTATTAAATACATTCATTTTGCTACAGATGGAGCTGAACGAATGTCGAAATTGATACAAGATTTACTTTCGTATTCACGAGTTGGAGCCACAGAGTCATCACATGAATTAGTGGATATGAGTGAGGTTGTTGATAATGCAAAAGTTCTTCTTAGAAATGAAATTTCAGAGAGAAATGCGGTCATTCATTTCGAAAATCTACCTAGTGTTTTTGGAGTGAGATCTCTATTAAATCAATTGGTTCAAAACTTAATTAGTAATGCACTCAAATATTCAACAAACGAAAAACCAACTATAACAATTGGTACACTCGAAAGCGAAGCCGATGAAAAAGTGTTTTTTGTGCAGGATAATGGAATAGGAATAAGTAAAGAAGATTATGATAGAATTTTTCTTATCTTTCAGCGCTTACATAAACGAGATGAATTTTCAGGATCTGGCGTTGGTTTAGCAATTTGTAAAAAAATTGTCGATATCCATGGTGGTAATATTTGGCTAGAAAGTGAAGTTGGAAATGGATCAATATTTTACTTTTCGATTGGAAATCAATCTCAAGCGAAACTTGAAGAGCGAAATTATAGAAAAATAAGTTGAATAAAGGAACTGAACATATAACTGTTTGCATTGTCGAAGACAATCAAGGTGACGCATACTTACTTGAAGAACTGCTTATTTCTGCTGGATTTTCAAGTAGAAACATTAATGTGTATACAAGTTTAAAAGACGCTTTTGAAGCAACCCTAAATTCGATTGCAGATGTGGTTCTGTTGGATCTATTTCTTCCCGATTCAAGTGGAGTAAATACCTTTATTAAAGCGAAATCTCACTTTAATAATACACCTATTATTGTTATGTCGGGTTTATCTGATACTGAGATTGCACTAACGACTGTAAAAGAAGGTGCACAAGATTTTCTAGTAAAAGGAAATAGCGATCCAAATATTCTGGTCAAATCGATTCATTATGCAATTGAGCGGATAAAAAATGTACAACAACTTGTGCGCTCCGAAGAAGAATATCGTTTACTGTTTGAAGCAAGTCCACTACCAATTTTTATGGTTGATAAAGCCTTGAACGTATTGCAAGCCAATCCTGCTTTTTTGAATTTGTATAAGTATTCTGCTGATGAAGCAGATACATTAACATTGGATAAATTATTAGATAAAAGTGAATCTAGAACTAAATTTTTGGATTCGATTATCAAGCAAAAATCAAAGCAATACAAGCATGTGACAAAGGACGGTAATTTACTTTATGTAGAGCAATTGTCTGCAAAAACAACCTTTCAAAATAAAGAAGTTTATACAATCATCATAAAAGATGAAACGGAGAAGCAATTATTCGAGATTGAAAAAGATCGATTAATAGCAGAAACATTAGAAGACGAGAGAGGACGGTTTTCACGAGAACTTCATGATGGATTGGCTCAGCACCTTGTAGCGATGAATTTCTATGTGGCGCAACTTTCGGGAATCTCTGAAGAATCTGATGCAATTGTAAATGGATGTCAGGAAATTCTGAAAACGAGTTTAGATCAAACGCGTGCGATGTGCTATAATCTTACCCCGCCTGAGTTGGAAAAAGGGTTGATCGCGGGTCTATCAGCTATGTTTCAGCGTTTAACAAACATTACTCCCATAGAATTCAAAATGGAAGTGGATAGCTCAATAACGACTGATGATCTTGAAGATGTAGATGAATATGGATTGTATCGAATTATTCAGGAATTTGTAAATAATTCAATCAAACACAGCAAATGCTCAGTTATATCATGCCAGTTTTTTAAAGGAGAGGAATTAATAATTGAAGTCAAAGACAATGGAGTTGGTTTTGATGTAAATAATGTTGTGAAAGGTTTGGGGTTGAAAAATATGGAACATCGAGTGTTAACAGCCGGAATAAAAAGTGAATTTACTAGCGAACTAGGTAAAGGAACAACATTGACAATTACTGTAGGGTAATAAAAAGAGGGACGAAATCCCTCCTTTATAAACACATACTACTATTTAAACTACGAAAGTGAAAATTTCCAATTCTCGTTGGAACTTTACTACTCAGTATTCAAATGTATAGAAGTGTAAAGAAACCTTCAATTCATTATTGAATTGAATTATTAAAATAGGTATATATACTTAGGGACGAAAAATAAAGTCTTTATTTCAGCGATTTGCCCTTTGTTATATTTAGTATTGCCTCATTCTTACTTTTAGTGTAGTATTAATTTGTATCTTCAAAAACTTACTCGAAATTTCTGTTTAAAAATTAATTTTTCAACCTTGTATGAAAGAAGAGATTTTATTCCAACAAATCGAATCCATAGCACAAATTGGTTATTGGCAAGCCGACTTATTGACTAATCAAATGTATTGGTCAGATGGGGTATTTCATATGTTGGGTTATGAAGCTCAATCATTTGATGTGGAGTTGGCAAGGCAGAACGATGTAGTTCATCCTGATGATCGAGAAAGAGCCGAAAATTACTTGAGAAGAGTACTTAACAGTGGCGAAAAATACAATATTCAAAAGCGATTTATTAAAGCAAATGGCGATGTGATTCATATTCTTTCCAAGGCAGAATTGGTTTTTGACAAAAAAAACAACCCAATTAAACTTTTAGGTGTTTTCCAGAATATTACAGAGCTAGTACTCACGAATACAAAATTGTTAGAAGAGAAAAACTTAACTCAAGAATTGATTCAGAATCTTCCAAATGTTTTTTTCATGTTTAATGATAAGGGAAGATTTTTAATGTGGAATAATCGTTTATTGGAAGTAAGTGAATATGCTGATGAAGAAATCGCAGAGATGTCACCTCTTGATTTCTTTGATGAAGAATCAAAAAAAATTATCTCTGAGCAAATTAGTAAAGTTTTTTCAGAAGGTGAAACTAATGTCGAAGCTAATTTTATTTCAAAATCAAATATTTCAAAACCCATTCACTTTGTCGCTTCCAAGTTTATTTATAAAGGCGAACTTTGTATTTATGGTGTAGGTGTTGATATTTCTGAACGAAAAAAAGCTGAAGTAAAATTGTCATTAAGTGAGAAGCGCTTTAAGTCTTTAGTTCAAGAAGGAGCAGATATGACTGCTATCTTAAGTAGTAAAGGCGACTACAAATATGTAAGCCCTAATTATCCAAGTATAGTTGGATATAAAGAAGAGGAGCTCTTAGGTACTAATGGGTTTGATTATGTTCACTCCGAGGATTTAAAAATATTTAAGTCTCAGTTTAGTGAGTTAGAAACTAAACGACGTGTCAACTCAAGCCCATTCCGTTTTCGACGCAAAGATGGAACGTATTGTTGGATGCAGAGCGTATGTACTAATCTATATGATGATGATTCAATCAAGGGAATTGTTATTAATACGGTAGAAATCACTGACTTGGTTGAAACACAAAATGCGCTAAATCAGAGTAATGAACGATTTTCCATTTTAATGAAAACAGGATCGGAATCCATTTGGGATTATGACTTAATTAATGATGAATTATTTCTTGGTGACGGATTTAAGCGAAATTTCGGAATTGAGCCAGTATCTGTGAATAGGAATAATGAGGTGCTAAATAAGCATATTCATCCTTTAGATAAAAAGGATTTTCAAAATAGTTTTTCAAACGCAGTATTTGATAAGAAATGTACAGAATGGAAGTATGAATATCGATTGAAAAAACCCGATGGAGATTATGCGTTTGTGGCTGATAAGGCAATAATATTAAGAGATAAGAAGGGGGTGGCATATCGTGTTGTCGGGGTGCTTAAAGATATAACTAAAGAGCATTTCTTTCATCAATTGGACAATATAGAGCGTGAAGTTTTGGAAATTAGCTTGTCTGGAAAATCTTCATTAAGTAGCCTGTTGAATCTCTATATGATAAGATTGGAAGAGCTATTTCCTGAAATGAAAGCTTCTATATTAAAAGTTAAAGATGGGGAGCTGCACAACCTTGTGTCACCATCAATGTCTAAAACGTATTTGAAAGCTATTCATAGAATTGAAGTAAGCGAAGACATGGGATCCTTTGGTGCAGCTGCATCTACAAAGAAGACAATAATAGTAGAGGATGTGTTTAAAGATCGGAGATGGAAGAAATTGACACATTTGGCTAAAAAATATAACTTTACGTCTTGTTGGTCACGACCAATTTTAGATGGAAATAACAACGTAATTGCTACTTTTTCAAATTATTACACCACATCACGTGTGCCCAATGAGCGTGAAGATCTTGCCTTCACCCGTTCTCAACGTTTTATTTCACTAATATTTGCTCAATATTCATATATAGAAAATATTCAAAAGAGTAATGAACGATATGAATACGTAAATAAAGCAACGAAAGATGCTATTTATGAATGGGATGTAGTGAATGATGTTTTTTATTGGGGGGATAGTTTTTTCAGAATATTTGGGCATCAAAAAGATGCCTCGACCTTTAGGCTAAGCGATTGGGAGCGGCTTATGCATCCAGGTGATAATAAAAAACATCAAAAAGAATGGACTAAATTTCTTAAAGATGAAAATCAGCTTCATTGGGTTAAAGAATTTCGTTTTCGCAAAAGTGACGGCACATATGCCTACGTTGAAGAAAATGGACATTTAATTCGAAATGAAAAAGGAAAGCCTACTCGCATGATTGGTGTGTTGAGGGATGTTTCACAATCTAAGAAAATTGAAATCCAAAAAGATTTGAATCAAGAGATTGAAGAACTCTTTAAGGTTGAAGAACGCATGGATTCAATTATGTCAAAATTACTTGAGTCTTTAGTAAGTTTTGGAGACTTTAGAACTGGAGAAATATGGCTTCTTGGGAGTAATGAAAAACAACTTAATCTAGTTGCAAATTATGCTCAAAACAAATCATTCAATCATTTTTTTAATGCCTCAGTAGATCAAAAAGTGTTTCAAATTGAGCAAGGTCTCGTTGGTAATGTGTTGGTAAGTAATGGCATGGTTTTGTGGGAAGACATACAAACAAGAAAAGGATTTTTGCGTAAAGAAGCGGCTAAGAAGGCTAATCTAAATTTGGCAGTAGGCATACCGTTGACACATAACGATAAAGTCATTGGAGTGATTATGTTTTGTAGTGATAAGAAAACGTTAGAAAAAGACAATAAGACATCATACTTTAAGGGGTTGTCACGATTATTAGGAACTGAAATAAAGAGAAAACAACAAGAAGAAGAATTTTATTTGCTGTTTCAAAGTGCACCTGAAATTATTGCTATAACATCTCCAAATGGCTATTTCACTAAAGTCAATCCTGCATTTTGTGAATTGTTGGGTTACACAGAGGAAGAGTTAACGAAGCAACCATTTAGAACCTTTCTCCATCCACACGATTTGATAGAATCTGTTAAAGATCACGAGGGTCTCTTAAATGAGACGCGAGAAGTTAGAGGTTTTATTAATCGATATCGAACGAAGTCTGGAAAATATAAGTGGATTTCATGGAATTCATCTAGTGTTTTTGGAGAGGAAGGACTTGTCTTTGCATTTGGACGTGATGTGACGGGGATTAAAGAACTTCAAAATTTGCTCGACAATGCAACTCAACTATCTCGTGTAGGGGGCTGGGAGATTGATGTAGTCAATGATTTGCTTTATTGGGCACCAATTACCAAAGAAATTCATGGAGTTGACATGGATTATGAACCTACTTTAGAAGAAGCAATCAACTTTTACAGGGTAGATTACAGAGAAATGGTTCAGCACGCAGTGCGATGGACTATTGATACAGGTGAGACATTTGATTTTGAAGCAATCATTATTACAGCAAGTGGAGAAGAGAGATGGGTTAGAGCCAAGGGACAAGCTGAAATGATTGATGGGAGAAGCACACGGATAATAGGTAGTCTTCAGGATATACAAGATAAAAAAGTAATAGAATTAAGACTTAAGAATATTTCAAACAATATCCCTGGAACATTATTTCAGTACCATTTGCATCCTGATGGTACTGAGAAAATGATGTATATCAGTGAAGGAGCTAAAGAAGTGTGGGGATATACAGCAGATGAGTGCACAAACGATGTGAGAAATGTGTGGAAGGGTATTCGTGAAGGTGGAGACAAAGAAGAGTTTAGAGAGTCCCTGAGAATCTCGGCAACTAATTTATCAAGATGGCATGGGCAATGGCGTTATATAATGCCTGATGGTCGATTGTGTTTTCATGAAGGATTCGGAAATCCACAAAAATTAAGTGACGGTACTGTTTTTTGGGATGCAATTGTGATGGATGTAACTGAAAAGTATAATCTTGAAGAATTAGCAAATCGTACTGCTAAAATGGCAAGAGTTGGTAGCTGGGAGTGGGATTTGTTCCACGACGCAAATGAGAAAATGTATTGGTCACCAATGACGAGAGAAATTTTTGAAGTAGATAAAGATTATGATCCTACGCTTACTGGAGGTTATGAGTTTTACACTGATGAATGCAGAAATAAAATTAAAACAGCCACTGATGAACTGATCAAAAATGGAAAAGAATTTGACATCGAACTTTTAGTGACAACCGATATGGGAAATCCAAGATGGATTAGGTGTATTGGAAGGTCTGATCGAAGAGGAGGGCGATGTACTAAGATTTACGGTAGTTTCCAGGATATACATTTTCAGAAAATAAATGAACTTGAATTAGCGAAAAGAAACGAATTACTAGCTGTAATAACAACTATCATTAGTACTTTCTTGCAAGTTGAAAATTGGTTTGAGGCATTGAAGCAAGTGTTTGAACTGACAGGAAAAACGGTGGACGTGGATAGGGTCTACTATTTTGAAAGCCATCTGCACCCCGAAACTCAGGAAACAACAATAAGTCAGCGATTTGAGTGGGTGAAAGATAATGTCTCCGTTCAAATAGATAACCCCAAGTTGCAGAATATGCCAGTTGAAATGTATGCGGAATCATTTGGTTTGCTGGTGAAGGGGAAGACTTATGAATCAGTTATATCAGAGTTAAATGAGGGTGATTTAAAGAGTATTTTTGAAGAGCAGGGTATTTTGTCTGTGCTTATGATTCCAATTATGGTTGGAGAAACTTTTTATGGATTTATCGGTCTTGACAATTGTACAAATGAAAAAAAATGGAGTGAGAGCGAGGTTACCTTCCTGAAAAATATTACTTCAAATTTAGCTGCGGCAATTCAACGAAGAAATAGTCAGTTGGCATTGGAACAGTCGTATGAAGAACGAAATGATATACTTGAAAGTATAGGTGACGCCTTTTTTGCTTTGAATAAAGATTGGATAGTAACGTATTGGAATAGGCAAGCTGAATTAATTCTCGGAATGAAACGTGAGGCTGTTATTGACAAAAACCTATGGGCTGTTTATCCTGATGCGAAAGAACTCGAGTTTTTCCATCAATACAATCACGCTATGAATTCTGGTGAGATTGTGCACTTTCAAGAATATCAGCCAAGTACCAATAAGTGGTTTGAGGTGAGTGCTTATCCTTCGGACCAAGGACTTTCAGTTTATTTCAAAGATGTGAGTATCCGTATGTTGGCCGAGTTACAAGTGCGTGAATCAAACGAGCGTTTTGAACGTGTTACAGAAGCAACCAATGATGCTATTTGGGATTGGGATATTGTAAATGATAAACTTTATTGGAGCAAAGGGTTTAATACTCTTTTTGGATACAATATTGAAATGAAAGCACCAACGCTAAAAATATGGGCTTCTAATGTACATAAGGACGACATAAGTAGGGTATTAGAATCTTTGAATGTAGCAGTTGAAGATAAGCTAACACAAAGCTGGGTGCAAGAGTACAGGTATTTAAAGGCAGATGGAAAGTATGCTCATGTGATTGATAAAGGTAAAATTATTCGCGATGCTAAAGGAAAAGCTCTTCGTATGGTTGGAGCCATGTCGGATATTACTCATCGTAAGGAATATGAAGATTCACTAAAGCAACTAAATAGTGAACTCGAAAAGAATATTAAAAATTTGGCGGCATCCAATAAAGAATTGGAACAGTTTGCTTATGTAGCATCACATGACTTGCAAGAACCACTTCGAATGGTAACTGGATTTCTTTCTCAATTAGAAAACAAATACAGTAATTTACTAGATGATAAAGCACGGACATATATTAATTTTGCCGTAGATGGGGCTGCAAGAATGCATACTATAATCTTGGATTTACTTGAATATTCAAGAGCTGGCCGACTAGCAGAACAGGAGTTGGAGTCTATAGATTTAGATAGTGTAATTGCAGATGTGAAAATTCTTCTTAAGAAAAGTATTGAAGAGTCACAAGCCAAATTAAATGTGAAAAAATTACCTAAGATAATGGCTGCGAGTTCTCCGATGAGGCAAGTATTTCAAAATATTATTGGCAATGCATTAAAGTACAAAAGCAAGGACAAAGCTCCAATAATTAATGTATTTGCTAAGAAAGAAAAAGGATATCATCTAATCATTATAGAAGATAACGGAATAGGGATTCCGCCAGAATATCACGATAAAATATTTGAGCTTTTTCAGCGATTGCACTCCAGAGAGGAGTATAGCGGAACTGGAATCGGTCTTGCAATTACAAAGAAAATTGTAGAGAGTTTTGGAGGGACTATTCGTGTGGATTCGGAGAAGGGAGAAGGGAGTCGATTTATTATCAGGCTACCCTTGTTCAATAACATTTAGATAAATTAGTGTACACAATTAGTTTGATTTGTTTGAACGACTCGAGTTGTAATCATAAGTATAGGTTGAAGATAAGGAGTCCTTTTCTTTGACGTAAGGGATTTCCATTTGGAATTCTTCCATACTGTTGAGTTGTCCTTCAGTTAATTTGATAGGAGTTAAATTCTGTATTATTACACATGCAAATAGTATTTCGGCTAATCTCATTTTATCTCTTTTAAATAATACTGTAAAGGTACGGTACATGAAGGGTGGATTGTGATTTAAAGCCTTGTATCCTTGTGAAATAGGATGATATACCATTCTGAGTTAATAGTTTTTTATCTAGATTTTAAGTATAAATGCTTAGAGAAAGAGAACTGTTTAATTTTTTGCCTCGACTTTAATGTCGTACTTTTGCTCTCTAATTTCAAATTATGAGTACAGCACACATTTTATTGGTAGAGGACAACGAGGGGGATATTATCTTGACAAAAGATGCTTTTGAAGAGAGATGCATTATTGATAAAATAAGCGTCGTACGAGACGGCGATGCCGCAATTGATTTTTTAGAAGAACTGGATCCATTAGATTCATCTAGTCATCCCGATATTATTTTATTGGATGTTAATTTACCCAAGAGAAATGGGCACGAAGTTTTAAAGTTTATTAAGGGTTCTGAGAAGTATAAACATATACCAGTTATTATGTTGACTACATCCTCATCCGAAAAGGATATTTCAGAGGCTTATAAACATCATGTAAATAGTTTTATCACTAAGCCGCTTAATTTGAAAGAGTTTATGGATGCTATTTATAGAATTGAAGACTTTTGGATGAATGTTGTTCAGCTTCCTCCTAAGAAGAAGTGAAATAGAATTCAGCCTAATTGAAGATTGGTTTATTGATTGCGGGTTATTAATTAAAATGACTTCAAAATAAAAAGAGGTTGCTACAGTAATGTGGCAACCTCTTAAATCCAAAAACTACACTGCTATGTGAATATTTTCCCTACTGGGATTAATACATCAAATATAAGAGTTGGAAGATAGTTTTTTTTGGAATTTGGAAATTCATTTGAGAATTAGGTATTAATGCTTAGAGAAAATTGAACACCATTATTTCAGTAAATTATTTTACTTTAGTGACTTGATATTGAGCTTATATTATTTCTAAAGTAGAATTTATGAATAAGAAAATTACATTCCGACAAGTTTTAGCAACAATCCATGCAGATCTTATAGGGAAAGACTCCCACCGAGGAATTACACTGACTTATGGTTGGTTTGCAAATCAAGTTGGACATTTTGCATTGGGGTTTATTCCTGTTAGTTTAATGCATGTGTTTGGATATGATCTCCTCAATTCATTACTTATCGTAAGTACTTTCTGGCTGCTATTTGAAATTTACAACGCATCTTCTCCGCTTTACAAAAAAGAATATAAGGGCAACGGCAGCTTTAAACCTCATTGGAGCAATTTGACTTTTGATACGTTTACTGACTTATGCTTTTTTTGGCTTGGATCCGTGACGTACTATTTCTGTGCAATAGAAAATCTTGATAAGATTTACATCTGGATATTGGTTTTGTGTTTAATAGGATTGTTTTTCTCTATTCGTTTTTGGTTTTTAACGAAACTATATCAGCAAAATGCATTCTTTCCTTACCAGTTTAGATTAAGTCAGTGGAATGGGTTTATACGCCCAACAGACATTCCGTTAATAAAAAATTTTCTAAAAGAAAAAGAAGAGGGGAGACACTTCTTGGTATTTGGAGTCAAGAAATCGGGTAAAACAACGTTGACTGTAGGGATTGCAAATGAGCTATCGATACGTCATAAAAAATCTACGTATACTACTTTTAGCAAATGGGTAAGTTTAATTCAAGACAGTACGAATGAATTAAATCGTGGGAATAGAAGTCTATGGTCTTGGCTTGATTCAAATTTTTTACTTATTGATGATATTAACCCAGGAGATCCATGTGAGGCAAATAAATTCACTTCTGCAGATGTGTTGAGTTACATTGAAACATCTTTATATTCTGAACGAAATATATCAGCACTTAATTCTAAAAATGTGGCTTGGGTTGTTGGCAAATGCACAGAGAGTGAATCACCCGAAAATTGGAAGGATATGCTAATTAAGCTCGGCATTTCACCTGAGAAAATCTCGATGATTTTTCTTTATGAGGAAAATTAAGGTAGTAACCTATTGTCGTAGCAGAAAGATACAAGGCTTGTTGTGTTGTTGACCTGAAATCGCTCAAGAAGGCTATCTATAGTGCGTTGAATGTGCGAGAACGATTCATTGATTTCATTTCCAATTTCTCTATATGTTTTTCCTTTAGCTAATAAACGAATAACCTCAAGTTCAACATCTGAGATTCGGAAAGGATAGAACAAGTTTCTGTTCAGATTTCGCTCAAACTCATCTTTTTCAGGGCCATAAGCCGCATAGCGCATGATTTTCCCGAAGCGCAAGCCGTAATCAACCTGAAATCTTCCTATAATACTTTTTAGCGTACCATCTTCAAATGTATCATGAACTGCAACGCGGGCAACAACAGGGATGTCAACCTCATTTCGATTTCTAATTTTAGTTTCAATAGTGAAACTATATTCTTTTAGCTGTTTGTTTCGGACATGTAAAAACTGAAGCGCCTTGTCATTTATTTCGTGTACAAATGGTGCATATTCAGGCGAGGTCATATTTACAATGCGCAACATGGATATTTCAGTATCGGGTATTCCAGCAACACTTTCCCAACCATCTGCATATAACATTTTACCGTGTTCAAAACTGTAGATGTACACTCCTTCCAAGGGGTATTTATATAGGCGTGTTTTGTAGTAAGCATAGTATTCACTATTCACATCCATAGGGATGTCAGAAATGAATTTTTTTGAATATGAACCTAGTTCCTCAGACATTTGAAGCGTAATAGTGTGTTTAGCTTGATTTAAAATCAAACCAATTTACAAGTATACTAATTATCTATTTGTTAGAACATTTGTTAAGTTGTTTTTAACAAATAACTAAGTGTTTTTGCAGTCAGTCTTAAGAATTAATTGTGGTAGATTGTTCTAAAGCTGGTAATGTTTAACTTCCTCACACAAATATCTTTCTCCTGCTAATACTTTTACAACGGCAGTTTCCATTTCTTTAATGGATGAATTTTTAGTAAGATAAGCCATTGCGCCATTATTTATTGCACGTTTTACCATTGCTGGCTCATTGTGAATCGAAAGAATAGCTATTTTGACTCCTGGAAAATCATTTGTTAACTGGCTTGTTAACTCTAATCCAGTTAGAGGTCCTGGAAGATTGATATCCATAAAGATTAATGAAGGCCTAAGGTCTGTTACAATCTCTGTTAAATTTTCAGGAGTATAGATTACTTTAACTTCATTGAACAATTTCATGTTCTCAAGAAGTTTCCCCCAAGCATCAGCGATCATCTTGTAATCTTCTACTACTAAAGCGTTAATTTTATTTGGCATGGTGTAAGTTATATTTTAGGCAATCAATTCTTATAACAAACAAGTACAAAAATTGTTCCAAACAAATTTAAAAGAATTAGAAGGAAAATTGAAATCGTCTGAGAGTTATTTTTGATATTGTTGAATTCCTATTAGTGTTTTATATTGTTTCATGCCAAAAAATTTGGGGTTTTGTGTTCTGTAACCTTGATGCCCTATTCTGTAATTATTGTACTATCCATTTTTTAGTAGTCACTTCACCATTTGTATGTGTGAATTGAACGAAATGGATACCAGCATTATAATCAGAAGCATTTAAGTAAGCTGAATCTACGTGAAGGATTTCTGTGCTTACTCTTCCAGACTGATCTATAACAACTATTTTCTCAATATCGTTTGTGTCCCATTTGATATTCGAGATACCTGAGCTTGGGTTTGGATAAATTGTAATCTCATTCGTATTCACTTTTTTGAAATCAATTGATAGTACTTCTGAATCGTAAGAATCATCATTTAAGTCAGTTTGAACTAGTCTATAGTATTGTAGGCCATTTACTGGTCTAGGATCTGTCAATTGGTAATTGTTTGTGCTATTACTATTTCCTGCTGCGTTAACCTGTCCAATTTCTTCCCATACTTTTCCGTCAATTGTTTTTTCAATAGTGAAATAAGCACTGTTTGATTCTGATACTGTTTTCCAATCAAGAACAACTTCATCATTCACAACACCAACTTCAAAAGCAGCCAATGTTACTGGAAGAACTAAAAGTGAATCATCATTGAAAAACTCTGATTCGCTGATTGAATATCTTTGTTTGAATACACAACCTGTGTTGTATGTAATTGTGATTAAATAGTTTCTTAATTCCAATGTATCATTATAGTTAGATGTACTTACATATTCATACTGAAATCCATCTATTTCAGCACCTGAAGTGATATCTAGAAAAAGAGCGCCATTTGGGTCTAAGAAGTGGTGATTAATTGAGTGAGAAACAATTGTGTTTTCAAATATACTTGTCAATTCAAGCGCACTCTTTGCATTTAACATACCAGAACCTAATTGACCTATATAGTTTGGGTTTATAGAATCGATATTTGAAGACGTGTTTTCAAGAATATACTCAACTTCACAGTGATTTAAATCCTCATTTACAGCAAGCATTAATCCAACTGTCCCCGATACATATGGAGAAGCAAAAGATGTTCCAGAAGAAGTCGTATATACATTGTTACTAATTCCTATTGCTACGCTATAACCAGGTGCAACGATATCAACTTTGTTGTTGTGTTGGTGAGTAGAATTAGAGTCTCCAATAATACGTTCATGGTTTTTATCTGAACCTACACTAGATACTGAAATTACACCATCATAGGAAGCTGGAAACACTAAGTTAGAAGCTCCACCACATGTTCCGCCATTCCCAGCAGCAGCAATTATGATACTCCCATTTTCAAGTACTTCATCAATCATTGATTGATAATACTCACTATAAGAACATCCACCAGCCCAACTTACATTGATAATGTGTGCCCCATTTTGACTTGCAAGAAGTAAATTATTGTAACTCATCCCGTAGAGCATTAAATCTGAATTGTAACCAATTGAACTTTTCCCAACATTATTATTAGTGTTTCCAGCTGCTGTAATAGCAACTGCAGTTCCGTGGTCAAAGTTTGTATTTGTAAGGTTTGGTTGAACATAAGAATATTTACCAGCCAACTCTTCGTGATCTAAATCAAAATTTGAGTCTGAAATTGCAATTTTAATTCTCTCACTTCCATTAGTAATGTTCCAAGCACCAGCAGCTTCAATTAAATCTAATGCGTAGTCTTCTGTAAATACATTGTTGTAATCATTTGGCAAACTTAAAGATTCTAGTTTAGGAGCGATTTCAGCTTTAGTTAATAAATCGCCTCTAGATTTTGCAACCTCTACTAGTAAATCATTAGCATCACACTCACATGTAATTTCAAATACATTTTGGAGTGTTTCATTTTTTGAAGTTGGAAAAGCTTTTTTAATTGAAACAATATTATTGTCTTCAATCATTTTCTGTATTTGATTTTCGTTTGACAATACTTTACCGTTTTCTATTTGTATAGATTTAGTTGCGCTTTCATTGAAAGTAACCAAGATTTTGTTTTCAGTAGGTTGAGAATAAACACTTGCACTAAATATAAGTGTTAAAAGAGCTAGTAAATTGAGTTGAACTGTTTTCATAATTCCTCGTTTTTTTCTTCAAAGGAATGCATGTTTAGGCCTCAGGACAACTAATTTACCTGCTGTCAAAGCAAAATAGAATATAACATTTATAGGGGTTTAAGTACTTTGTATTAGGGTTCTAAGTAGTTGTACTTATAACTAAGTGTAAATACCTAGTTACTGATGAATGATACATTTGGTGTGTACCTAGTCTTATTAGATGCAAAAATTAGAGTACCAATTAGGTTAAATAACTGGAGTAATAGAATTAGGATAAATAAGGGAATGCTTAAATATAACCTTTGTCTTTAGCGTAAGAGCTTAGCTGAGCAGCGTTAGGAATGTTAAGTTTCTTTAAGATATTGTGTCGGTGAGCGTCTATGGTTCTTCGCGAAACAAAAAGCTTATCGGCGATTTGTTGTGAAGTAAGTCCTTGTGCTATTAAAGTGGTTACCTCAATTTCTTTAGATGTCAATTCTTTTTGTGAATTTTCCCCACCACTTAGGTTATTGAAAAACTGTTTGTCCTTTATTTCTTTACAAACATATGTTTCTCCACTATAAACATCTCTTATTGCTAATTCCAATTCAGCTTTAGTTGTGTTTTTCGAAAGGTAACCGCGTGCACCATTTTGGAAAAACTTTTTTACAAAAGCAATGTCGTCATGAATAGACAAACCAATTACTCTTGTTTTGGGTAGTTTGTCATTTATTTCGGTAGTAACGTCTAAACCTGATCCGCCCTTTATATTTATGTCCATTAACACAATGTCTGGTCTTGTATCAATTACGCCGTTCAGCGCGTCTTCTGCATTGTCAGAATGACCACAAATGTTGAAATCTTCTATCTGGTTCAATAAACTAATCCATGCATCTGCAATTAGTTGGTGATCTTCTACAATGTAAATATTGATTTTCAAAACTTTTAGTATTAAGGCTTTCCACAAAAATATAAAAAATGTAATACGATGGTCTTTTATAGTCATTTATTTTATCATCAAAATTGGTTTATTAATGGAAAGGAGAATGTTTAAGTATATATTGACACACAAATATTTATAACGAAACGATTTGATTTTGTGTAAATCCTAACCAGTAAACAAGTCCAACGTATTTTATTTTGTAACTTCGTGCCTGCAAAGAAAAAAACTAAACAATATGGCTGAGGCTGTGAAGGAGAAGACTAAGAAGGTACTAAAGACGGATAAAGAGATAATCAAAAAGGCGTTTACTTTGATGGCTACAGCAAAGACTCTTGCTGAAAAGTATGAAGCGAATGCTAAAGTCACAGCTAAATACGTACATGCTACTTCACGTGGTCACGAGGCAATTCAATTGGCTACCGGAATGCAATTGCTCCCGCAGGATTGGGTATCTCCTTATTATAGAGATGATAGTATTTTACTAGGAATAGGAATTACGCCTTACGAGTTGATGCTTCAAGTATTTGCCAAAAAAGATGATATTTTTAGTGGAGGTAGAACGTACTACTCTCATCCGTCTTTGGATAGAGACAATATGCCTAAAATTCCGCATCAATCATCTGCAACAGGAATGCAGGCTATTCCAACGACAGGTGTAGCGATGGGAATTCAATATAAAGAAAAACAAGGATTAGCCGAGGATTTTGGTGGTTTGAACCCTGTAGTGATTTGTTCTCTTGGAGATGCGTCATGTACTGAAGGTGAGGTTTCTGAAGCCTTCCAAATGGCAGCGTTGAAACAATTTCCAATCATCTTTTTAGTTCAGGATAACGAATGGGATATCTCTGCGAATGCGAAAGAAATTCGAGCGCAAGATATTTCAAAGTACGCACAAGGTTTTGAAGGTCTTGAATTGCGTAAGATTGACGGAAGTGATTTTGAGGAGTCGTACCAGTCAATGAAGGAAGTTATAGACACCGTGCGAAAAGAACGTCGCCCGTTTATCGTTCACGCTAAAGTTCCACTTTTGGGTCATCACACATCGGGTGTGCGCAAAGAGTGGTACCGCGATGATTTGGAAGAACAAGCAAAGCGTGATCCCTATCCAAAAATGAAAGATTTAATGTTGAATGCTGGTTTTGACCCAGCTGACATAATAAATATAGAGGCAGAAGTACGCGATTTAGTTGATTCTGATTATGAAAAAGCATTTAGTGCACCTGAGCCAGAAACATCGTCTGTAACGGACTTTATTTTTGCGCCAACCCCTATTACTGAAGAAAAAGGAATTCGTCAACCAGAGGGCAAGAAACCAACTGTAATGGTGGATAGCGCACTGTTTGCTATGCGTGAAATCTTAGCGAAGCATCCAGAAGCGCTTTTATACGGTCAGGATGTAGGAGGTCGACTTGGTGGCGTTTTTCGTGAAGCAGCTACTTTAGCTCAACAATTTGGTGATGAGCGCGTGTTTAATACACCAATTCAAGAAGCATTTATTATCGGTTCGACTGTAGGGATGGCGTGCGTTGGACTAAAGCCAATAGTTGAAGTTCAATTCGCTGATTATATTTGGCCTGGACTCAATCAATTATTTACAGAATTAAGTCGCTCATATTACCTTTCTAACGGAAAATGGCCCGCATCAGCTGTGATACGTGTGCCTATTGGA
The DNA here is from genome assembly GCA_964447015.1 of uncultured Flavobacteriales bacterium. Taxonomy (GTDB): domain Bacteria; phylum Bacteroidota; class Bacteroidia; order Flavobacteriales_D; family Crocinitomicaceae; genus Wandonia. The sequence continues at coordinate 173 of CAYUQU010000012.1, read as the reverse complement.
GCTTATGGTTCGGGTGGTCCTTATCATTCATCTAGTGTGGAATCAGTAGTTACAAATATTCGCGGTGTGAAAATCGCTTATCCATCTACAGGAGCAGACTTAAAAGGATTACTGAAATCAGCTTTCTATGACCCAAATCCTGTTGTGATTTTTGAACATAAAGGACTTTATTG
>CAYUQU010000011.1:0-63092 GCA_964447015.1 uncultured Flavobacteriales bacterium | reverse complement strand
CAATGCCGCTCCTTTTGGCAACCACAATGGCAAACCTTGTCCCACTTTTTGAGAAAAAGTGAACAGACCAAGTTCTTTACCCAATTTTCTGTGGTCGCGTTTTTTAGCTTCTTCTAAACGTTCTAAATATTCTGTTAACTCCGAATTTTTAGGGAAAGTGATTCCGTAAATTCGAGTAAGTTGTTTGTTCTTCTCATCTCCACGCCAGTATGCACCAGCAATAGAAGTCAGTTTAACTGCTTTGATAAATCCTGTGTTCGGAATGTGAGGTCCGCGACAAAGATCAGTGAAGTTTCCTTGTGTGTAGAAAGTAATTGTGCCGTCTTCAAGGTCTTCCAACAATTCCAATTTGTATGGGTCTTGTTTTTCTTTGAAATAAGCTACAGCTTCACTTTTTGATATTTCTTTTCGAACGAATTCAAGTTTTTCTCTTGCAAGTTCGAGCATTTTCTTCTCGATTTTCTCCAAATCAGCTTCAACGATGTGGTGATTTTCAAAATCTACATCGTAGTAAAAACCGTTTGCAACCGGAGGTCCGATTGCCAATTTTATTCCAGGGTAAAAGAACTCCAGAGCCTCTGCCATCAAGTGAGCTGATGAATGCCACATTGTCGATTTACCATCCGTATCATTCCACGTTAACAATTGAAGGGTTGAATCTTGTTCAATAGGGCGGATAGCATCCACCACCTCGTTGTTCACTTTTGCGGCAAGCACGTTTCGCGCTAGACCTTCGCTGATACTTTTGGCTATATCCAATGCTGACGTACCTTTCGCCACTTCGCGAATTGAGCCATCAGGCAGAGTTATTTTAATCATTTTATAAAATTTTGAAGGCAAATATAAACTAAAATCTTGATTGGAAAGTACTCAAAACAGGATATGTTTTGCTATAAAATGATTGATTTTGGGCTATTTGTAGAGAATCAATAATTTATTCTCTTTATTTACCTCCCATTTCTGGAATTTATCGAGTAAGCCCTTTCCACATAGAAGCGAACCGCCATCGATGATTGCAACATATACATTGTTAAGGCTGTAGTCGCCGATAATTATGTTGTCTAGCAGTACTATTCTGGCTTCAACTTCTTCATTGTTTGCCAAAATGTAATTGTTGTAGCCGACATAGTTGTCGTCTTTTAATGATCCATTTTTGATAAGTGCTTGTTCAACTTCGCCATTAATGACGAGGTCGCTGGCACCTGTGTCAAATAAGTAGTATTTTGAGACTCCATTGATAGAGATTTTCACTTTGTATCCTTGTCCCAGATAGTCCAACAATTCTACTTTAGAATTGGTTTTGTTGCCAATTATGTCAGATGGTAAGTAAGAGTTTGAAAAGTCACTACCGTCATATAGAGCAAGTATATCGTTGATGCAAGGAACAATAATTTCATTGTAAGATTCACCGTCCTCCAATTCAAGTTCTTGGATGTCTTTATATGTGTAGCCAAGACCATAGACTTTAGTAATGGCACATTCACAATATTGAGTTGAAATTTCGTTAGTCCAAAAGTCTAAATTTTCAGGGTCAGACATGATTTCCGCAACACATACCTTAATTGCAGCAGCTTGTGATAGATCTTGTAAAGGTGTATCTTGAAAAACATAATCATCGTTTATCTGAAAATTGTTTTCTACACATTTCATCAAGATATCAAGATTTTTGTCATTGGTTACGAGTTCAGCGACTTTATCATTTTCAACTGCTTCCAATAATTCAATACTTGTGATTTCTGGAATTAAGTTATCACTCATACAAGAACAGTAGTTGTAGGCATCAATTTCAATTCCATTTACATTAATTAGCGTCTCTTTAGCTCCATCTATGCATGCTTCAATAAACATACTTCTGTCTCCAATTTCCACCTTGTCTTTTGTGTATATTTTTTGACTTAATAAATTGTGAGTTAGAATTAATGAGAAAAATGTAATTGCAAAAACTTTCATGTGAGGAGTATTTGACACTAATCTAATTATTTTTTTTGTATCCGTCAATCCCGAATGGCGTAATTTTCTCAACTTATCTTTAAAGTTATCCATTTGTGATTTAAATGACAGACATATAGAGGTTTAGGTAGTGTTTAAAAGCTAGGACTTTTATATTTCTTTTTTTCATGATTTTATTATCTTTACAGCCTTATTGAACACATTCAAGATATTTCAATCGAAAGATTTATGAAGAAAATACAAATGGTTGATTTAATAACTCAGTATGAGGAAATTAAATCCGATGTAGATACGGCGATACAAGAGGTTATCACTAATGCACAATTCATTAACGGTCCATACGTAAAGCAATTCCAACAAGATTTAGAAAAATATCTTGGCGTAAAACACGTAATTCCTTGTGCAAACGGTACAGATGCGCTTCAAATAGCTTTGATGGCACTCGGTTTAAAGCCAGGTGATGAGGTAATCACGCCTTCGTTCACTTACATCGCTACGACAGAAGTGATTGCATTACTCCGTTTGACTCCTGTTTTTGTAGACGTAAACGAGGATGATTACTGTATGAATATTGATAGTTTACGCGCTGCAATCACAATTAACACAAAAGCAATTGTTCCTGTTCACCTCTATGGTCAAGCAGCAAACATGGAAGAAATCATGAATGTGGCTAGAGAACATAATCTAACCGTAATTGAAGATAACGCGCAGGCGATAGGTTGTGATTATACTTTTGTTGACGGAACGAAAAAGAAAACAGGTGCTATCGGACATATTGGTGCAACGTCATTCTTTCCTTCAAAAAATTTAGGATGTTATGGCGATGGAGGTGCAATTTTCACGAATGACGATAAGTTAGCTGATAAAATGAGAATGATAGCGAATCACGGGCAAAGTGAACGTTATTATCACGATGTAGTGGGATGTAATTCACGTCTTGATTCAATTCAGGCTGCTGTGTTGTGTGTAAAACTGAAAAAACTAGATCAATATATCACGGCGCGAAATAAAGTTGCTGAATATTATGATCGTGAATTGTCAAAAATTCCTGGGATAACAGTTCCAGCTCGCAATATGCATTCCAATCACGTGTTTCACCAATATACTATGCAGTTGAAGGGGATTAATCGCGATGAATTGAATAAGTTTTTGGCAGAAAAAGATATTCCGAGTATGATTTATTATCCTGTACCTGGACACAAGCAAAAAATGTTTGCTTCATTTGGGCTAAAAGATATGATCTTACCGGTAACAGATTTATTGACAACTAAAGTACTTTCTTTACCTATTCATACAGAAATGGAAGAAGAACAATTGGCATACATCTGTAATGCGATTAAAGAATTTGTAAATAGATGAAAAAAATAGCTGTAGTTGGTACTGGATATGTTGGTTTGGTTACAGGAACTTGTTTTGCTGAAACAGGAAACCAAGTAATTTGTGTGGATATTGATGCGAACAAAGTTGAGCGCATGAAAAACGGCGAAGTACCAATTTATGAACCGCACTTAGATGTGCTATTTGAACGCAACATTAAAGCAGAACGTTTAAGTTTTACCACAAGTTTGGAAGAAGGAATTCGCGATGCAGAAATTATTTTCCTCGCACTACCAACTCCTCCAGGTGAAGATGGCTCTGCTGATTTGTCATACATACTAGGTGTAGCTGATGAGCTTGGTAAAATCATGAAAGATTATAAAGTGATTGTGGATAAAAGTACTGTGCCTGTAGGTACAGCTGAGAAAGTTCACAACGCTATTTCAAAAAATGCAACAGTTGAATTTGATGTAGTATCAAATCCTGAATTTTTGCGTGAAGGCTATGCAGTAGATGATTTTCTAAAACCTGATAGAGTGGTGATAGGGACGTCTTCAGACAGAGCTCAGAAGGTAATGGAGCAACTTTACAAGCCTTTTGTTCGCCAAGGAAATCCTATCATTTTTATGGACGAAAAGTCTGCTGAATTGACAAAATATGCAGCCAACTCATTTTTAGCCACAAAGATTACGTTCATGAATGAAGTAGCGAACTTCTGTGAACTTGTTGGGGCTGATGTGGATAAAGTTCGCATTGGAATTGGTTCGGATACACGAATAGGTAAGCGCTTTTTATTTCCAGGAATTGGTTATGGAGGATCTTGTTTTCCAAAGGATGTACAGGCATTGGTAAAATCAGGACGCGAAGAAAATTTTGAGTTTGAGATTCTGAATGCAGTAATGGCAGTGAACGAAAACCAAAAGACGGTGTTGATGCCAAAAATTAAGAATTTTTTCCGTGGAGACTTGAAAGGGAAGAAAATTGCGATGTGGGGATTAGCCTTCAAACCAGATACAGATGACATTCGTGAAGCTCCAGCTTTATACATGATAGATGCGCTTACTGCTGAAGGAGCTGAAGTTATGGCGTACGACCCTGAAGCAATGGCAAACGTAAAGAGAACTATTGCAGATAAAATTTCGTATGCGGAGAATGAGTACGAAGCTTTAAAAGATGCTGATGCACTTGTGATTTGTACTGAGTGGGGCATCTTTAGAAATCCAGACTTCGTCAAAGTTAAATCACTGATGAAAGATGCAGTAATTTTTGACGGAAGAAATTTATTTGAAATTGATGAGATGACTCAACTCGGATTTTATTACAATTCGATTGGTCGAAAAACAATAAAAGCATAACATGGCTGAAAGAAAACGGATATTGATTACAGGGGCAGCAGGCTTTTTAGGCTCGCACCTTTGTGATCGTTTTATTAAAGAAGATTATCATGTTATCGCCATGGATAATCTGATTACAGGTCGCTTGAAAAATATTGAGCATCTGTTTAAGTTGGAGAATTTTGAGTTCTACAATCACGATATCACAACTTTTATCCATGTGCCAGGTGAGTTAGATTACATCTTGCATTTTGCTTCACCTGCAAGTCCGATTGATTACTTGAAAATTCCAATTCAAACACTTAAAGTAGGGTCTTTAGGGACGCACAACTGTCTTGGGTTAGCAAAAGCAAAAGGAGCTAGAATTTTGGTCGCTTCAACTTCCGAAGTATATGGAGATCCAACGGTGCATCCGCAAACAGAGGAATATTGGGGGAATGTTAACCCAATCGGTCCGCGTGGTGTGTATGACGAAGCAAAACGTTTCCAAGAAGCGATAACGATGGCTTACCATACTTTTCATGGCGTGGAAACGAGAATTGTACGCATCTTCAATACCTATGGTCCTAAAATGAGGTTGAATGATGGACGTGTTTTACCTGCATTCATAGGACAAGCATTACGCGGAGAAGATTTAACTATTTTCGGTGACGGTTCTCAAACACGGTCATTCTGCTATGTAGATGATTTGATTGAGGGAATCTATCGTTTGCTGTTAAGTGATTACCATTTGCCAGTAAACATTGGCAATCCTGATGAAATTTCGATTTTGGATTTTGCTAAGGAAATTTTAAAACTGACAAATTCAAATCAAAAGTTGATTACTAAGGATTTACCAGTTAACGATCCTAAACAGCGTCAGCCGGATATTACAAAGGCGAGAGCTTTGCTGGGGTGGGAACCAAAAGTTTCTCGCTCAGAAGGATTGAAATTGACTTACGATTACTTTAAGTCTTTGACTAAAGAAGAATTGTACGAGACAGATCATAAAGATTTTGAAAAATATATAGTTCGCTAATGGGATATTTTGCACACGAAACAGCGGTTGTTGATGAAGGTTGCCAAATTGGTGAAGGAACCAAGATTTGGCACTTTTCTCACATTATGCCCAATTGTAAAATTGGTGAACGATGTAATATCGGGCAAAATGTGGTTGTGTCTCCAGGAGTCGTTTTGGGGGCGAATGTAAAAGTTCAAAACAACGTGTCCATTTATACAGGAGTTATCTGTGAGGATGATGTGTTTTTAGGTCCATCAATGGTTTTTACCAATGTAATCAATCCACGTAGTGCTATTATTCGCAAAGAAGAATATAAGCAAACCATAGTGAGAAAAGGAGCTTCGATAGGAGCAAATGCAACGATTGTATGTGGACATGATATTGGAGAATACGCTTTAATTGGAGCGGGAGCTGTAGTTACAAAGACAGTACCTGCTTTTGCGTTGGTGGTTGGTAATCCTGCGCGCCAAATAGGGTGGGTGAGTGAATACGGACACCGTTTAGAGTTTGATAATGATAATCGTGCAATATGTCCAGAATCGAAAGATGTATATGTATTGATTAATGAACAAGTGAATAAAATTAACGAATGAGTACAGATACTAAAATAAAGTTTGCAGTTGTTGGATGTGGTCATATTGGGAAACGTCATGCAGAAATGATCTCGCGCAATCCCGAAGCGGAATTAATTGCTTTAGTCGACACTGCACCAAAAGAAAATTTGGGGCTTGATCATTTTGATGTTCCATTCTTTTCTTCAATTGAAGAACTAATTGCAGCAAAATTAGAAGTTGATGTAATTAATATTTGCACCCCAAATGGTGTGCATGCAAGTCAAAGTATTCTTGCTTTGGAAAATGGCTGTCATGTAGTGTGTGAAAAACCAATGGGGTTGTCCAAAGATAATTGCGAAAAAGTTATCTTTAAATCACTACAGATGTCGCGTCATGTATTTTGCGTGATGCAGAATAGATATTCACCTCCATCCGTTTGGATTAAAGATATCGTGTCAAACAATGTGTTGGGTGATACATTTATGGTTCAGTTGAACTGTTATTGGAACCGTGATGATCGCTATTACAAAAAAGGTGGATGGAAAGGTACGCAGGAGTTGGATGGAGGAACACTGTTTACACAATTCTCGCACTTCATCGATATCATGTATTGGCTATTTGGCGACATAAAAAACATTCAAGCAAAGTTTAAAGACTTTACACATAAAGATTCCACAGATTTTGAAGATTCAGGATTTGTGAGTTTTGATTTTGTGAATGGTGGAATGGGAAGTGTTAACTATTCTACAGCAGTTGCTGGGCAGAATTTAGAGAGTTCCATTACTATTATTGGTTCAAAAGGAAGTGTCAAAATTGGTGGACAATATATGAATGAGGTAGAAGTTTGCAATATCGAGGGATATGAAATGCCTCAGTTAGCAGAATCTAATCCACCAAATGATTATGGGCCATATAAAGGTTCTGCAGCTAACCACCACTATGTAATTGAAAATGTAGTGGACACATTAAAAGGAAGAACAACAGCAACGACAAATGCTCTAGAAGGATTGAAAGTTGTTGAAATTATAGAAAGAATATATCAAGAAAGAGACGCACAAAATGATTTACGATAAACTACTTAAAGGAGAAGCGAAATTAGCCGTAATAGGATTAGGGTATGTTGGTTTGCCAATTGCTCTTGAATTTGCAAAAAAAGTAAAAGTGATTGGTTTTGATATCAATCAAAAACGCGTCGATATGATGCGGGAAAATATAGATCCGAGTAACGAGTTAGAAGCAAGTGCATTTGATGGTGCTGATATCTATTTTACAGCTGAATTGGAAGAGTTGAAAGAAGCTAATTTCTTTATCATTGCTGTTCCAACTCCTATCGATAGCTCGAACTTGCCAAACTTAAAACCACTACTTTCAGCAAGTGCTACAGTGGCTAAAGTATTGAAAAAAGGAGATTACGTAGTTTTCGAATCTACAGTTTATCCTGGATGTACGGAAGAGGATTGTATTCCAGTTTTAGAAGAAATATCAGGCTTGAAGTTCCGCGAAGATTTTATGGTTGGATATTCTCCTGAGCGAATTAATCCAGGAGATAAGGTTCATACCCTACAATCTGTGGTGAAAGTTGTTTCAGGATGTTGCGACACATCACTTGAAGAAATTGCTAAAACTTACGAATTGGTTGTCGATGCAGGTGTACACCGTGCAGCTTCTATCAAAGTTGCTGAGGCAGCAAAAATTATTGAAAACACGCAACGCGACGTAAATATCGCTTTGATTAATGAATTGTCGATTATTTTTAATAGACTTGGAATAAACACATATGATGTGCTAAATGCTGCTGGGACGAAATGGAATTTCTTGAAATTTCAACCAGGTTTAGTTGGAGGTCACTGTATTGGTGTTGATCCATATTACTTGACGCACAAAGCGAAACAAGCTGGATACCATGCAAAAGTGATCAATTCAGGACGCTACGTAAACGATTCGATGGGATTCTATATCGGTAAACAAACGGTAAAGAAAATTATCGGAATGGGACGTAACATAATGGATGCTCGAATTCTTGTTATGGGTGCCACGTTTAAAGAGGACGTTAGTGACATTCGAAATTCTAAAGTAATTGATGTCGTTCGCGAGTTGGAATCGTTCTCTTGTAAAGTTGATATTATCGATCCTCATGCTAGTTCGGAAGAAATGATGGAAGAATACGGTGTTGGAGTTCTTCCAAACCCAGGAAAAGATTATGACGCTATAATATTGGCTGTAAATCACAAAGAATATCAAAATTATACGGAAGCTGATTTTAAAGCGTTGTTAAAAGAAGGAAAAGGAGTTTTTATAGATGTGAAAGGGATGTATAAAAACAAAATAAAGGATTTGATTTATTGGAGTTTGTAATCTGTGTTGCAGATTACATTTAATCATAAAAGGTAGTTAATATCATACGGATAGCGTTTTTTTTGCTTCTTTTTTTTGAGCGATGCAAAAAAAAGAAGAGTGTGAATAGTAGATGTAATAAACATACGTGTTTCAAAGGTTGATAGGTAGTTTATATTTAATTAAATTTGTTTGCCTAGATTCTAATAGAACAATGACTGATTTAGATGTATAAAAAAAAGATACTCATAACAGGTGGAGCAGGATTTATTGGATCACACGTCGTAAGACTATTCGTGAACAGCTATCCAAGTTATCAAATTATCAACTTTGATAAACTCACTTATGCAGGTAATCTTGAGAATCTAAAAGATGTTGAAAAGGCATCAAATTACACTTTTGTTAAAGGTGACATAAGGGAAACAAGTGATTTAGAAAAAGTATTTGCTGACTATGGCATTACTGATGTGATTCACTTGGCGGCTGAATCACACGTTGATCGTTCGATAAGCGGACCGATGGAATTTGTAATCACAAATGTAGTAGGTACTGTAAATATACTTAACACCGCTCGCAAGTTTTGGGGTGAAGAGCAGAATCATCGTTTTTACCATATTTCTACTGATGAGGTATACGGTTCATTAGGAAAAGAAGGATTGTTTTCAGAAGAGACAGCATATGATCCCAGAAGTCCTTATTCGGCGTCAAAAGCTTCCTCAGATCATTTTGTGAATGCGTATTTTCATACATATAATTTACCCACTGTAATTTCAAACTGTTCTAACAACTATGGTTCACACCATTTTCCAGAAAAGTTGATTCCTCTGATGATTAACAATATCCTTCAGAGTAAACCATTGCCAATTTATGGAACTGGTGAAAATATCCGGGACTGGTTGTGGGTTGAAGATCATGCTCGGGCTATTGATGTTATTTTTCACAAAGGAAAAAACGGAGAAACGTACAACATTGGTGGGTTGAACGAATGGACGAATATCGATTTAGTTCGCTACTTATGTCATTTGATGGATAAAAAGCTCAACCGTGATGAGGGAGAATCTGAAAAGCTAATCACTTTTGTGAAAGACCGTTCAGGGCACGACATGCGTTATGCTATTGATGCATCAAAATTGAAAAATGAATTGGGTTGGGAGCCTTCTCTTCAATTTGAAGAAGGACTTGAGCGAACTGTAGATTGGTATTTGGCTAATCAAGAATGGGTAAATCACATCACTTCGGGTGATTATAAAGACTATTACGAATCGCAATATACTAATAGATAATGGGGCTGTTTAACATCTTCGGGAAACAAACGCCAGTCGATTTAGCCCGATTAGGAACAGATGTACATAGCCACTTAATTCCTGGAATAGATGACGGTGCAGCCACGATGGATCATAGTCTTGGGATGATAAATCGATTTGCTGAATTAGGATATACCAAGTTAATCACTACTCCCCACGTAATGTCTGACCTTTATCGAAATACACCTGAAATAATATTGGCAGGCTTAGAAAGTTTGCGAAGTGCTGTATCAGACGCAGGTATTGACATTCAAATTTATGCTGCAGCAGAATATTACTTTGATGAGCAATTGTTTCATAAAATTGATGATGGGAAGTTGCTCACTTTTGGTGAGAATTGTGTGCTTTTTGAGTTTGCATTTAACCAAGAACCCATTCGAGTAGATGAATTGATTTTTTCTCTACAAAGTAAAGGTTATCAGCCTGTATTGGCGCATTTTGAGCGATATGTCTATTATCAGAACATCAAGCCTGCTGAAGAGTTGCGTGAAAGAGGAGTGAAAATCCAGATGAACTTAAACTCACTCACTGGACATTACGGATCATCTGTTCAAAAGCAAGCTGAACGACTTATTGATGCAGGCATTGTTGATTTAGCTGGTTCTGATTGTCACCGCATAAAGCATTTAGAAATTCTAGAAAATAATCTTTCAAAAAAATATTTTCATAAACTATTGGACTTAGAATTAATGAATTACAAATTATAAAATAAAGTGAGATGAATAAATTAACAGTTATTGTTGTGTTGTTTTTAACAAGTTTGCTTTTAGTGGCTTGTTCAGGAGAAAAAGCTTTTTGTCAATGTATTGAAGAAGCGGAACCTGATCAAATTGAGTTTAAGGGAGACTGTGCATACATCAATGAGATGAGTGCAGAGGATTTTGATACAGAAGTGGCGCTTTGTGAATTGGAAGGCTTCGAATTGTTGATGAAGTAAGAGTGAGTCACTCATTATATGCAAAACCTTCAGAAATAATACTATTTTTGCATTTCGGATATAAGCAAAGTGAATAGAAAAATTGCAGTCATAGGAGGTGGAAGCTGGGCAACAGCACTAGTTAAGATTTTGTGTAACAACATGCCTAAGGTATATTGGTATATGCGAAATGAAGCTGCTGTTGGTCATCTCCTCAAGTACCGCAGAAATCTTAATTATTTGCAATCTGTAGAGTTTGATTTAGATAAAATCGAAATATCAACCGATTTAATTGCAATTATCGAACACGCGGACATCGTAATTATCGCTACACCTTCGGCATTTATTAAAACACTTTTCGAAAATATTCCTGAGAACTTATTTGATGGAAAAGTAGTGTTCTCTGCTGTGAAAGGTATTATTCCTGAATATAACTCAATTCCAGCGCGATATATTCATAAAACGTTTGGAACTCCGTACGAGAAGATAGGAATTATCAGTGGGCCATGTCATGCTGAAGAAGTAGCTCTAGAGCGGCTTTCGTACCTTACTATTGCTTGCCAAACAGATTCAATAGCTGAAGAATTGGCAGAAATGCTGGCTTGTCGCTATATCAAAACGACAACTTCAGACGATTTGTTTGGAACAGAACTTTCGGCAGTGTTGAAGAATGTATATTCAATAGCATCAGGAATTTGTTCTGGATTGGGGTATGGTGATAATTTTCAAGCGGTATTAATTGCAAATGCGATTCAAGAAATTGAAAACTTCATAGATGAGGTGAGTCCTATTCACCGAGATGTTAAATCATCTGCTTATTTGGGTGATTTATTGGTGACAGCTTATTCGAAATTTTCGCGAAACCGAAGCTTTGGTTTTATGATAGGAAAAGGATATTCTGTAAAAACAGCTCAAATGGAAATGGACATGATTGCTGAAGGGTATTATGCAACAAAATCCATTATTGAGATCAACAAAAAGTTTCAAGTTGAAATGCCTATCGTAGAAGCGGTTTACAACATCATTTATCAGAAAATCTCACCAGTTATTGAGATGCGAATTTTATCTGATAAGTTAAGCTAATTTCACTTATTTATTTCTCGGATGATACAACATTATAGCGTCGCGCTGTGCGGTTTGGCTGATGTGTGTGTATATTTCAGTCGTCAGGATAGACTCGTGTCCTAGCATTTCTTGAATCGCTCGCAAATTGGCGCCGCCTTCAATCAAATGAGTAGCAAAAGAATGGCGAAAAGTATGTGGACTGATCGTTTTTTTTAACCCCATTGATTCAGCAAGTTGTTTGACAATGGTGAAAATCATCACACGAGTCAATTTTTTTCCACGCCTATTTAAAAACAAAAAATCTTCGTGTCCAGTTGCAATTTGAATATGATTTCGCATGCTTTGAAAATACAAACCAACTTCCTTTTCTACACTGGGGCTGAGTGGTACCAAACGTTCTTTATTCCCCTTTCCAATTACACGAATGAAGCCTTCTTTGAAGAAGATGTTTGATATTTTTAGATCACATAGTTCACTGACACGAAGTCCACAACTATATAATGTTTCTATTATCGCTTTATTACGGTGTCCTTCTTGTTTAGATAAATCGATGTGTGAAACAAGAATGTCAATTTCGTCAGTGGATAACACTTCAGGCAGTTTCCTTCCAATTTGAGGTGATTCGAGTAATTCCGATGGGTTTTTTGAAATGGTATTCTCCAAAAGTAGAAAATCGAAGAACTGTTTTATCCCACTTATAACTCGAGCTTGAGAGCGAGTCGATAATCCCATGTCAAACAGATCTCCTACAAAATATTGCAAGTCACTTAATTCTATACTTTCCACTGATTTATCAAGCGCTTCAGAAAATTCACGTAGCTTGTCCACATCATTCAGATACGCAAAAATTGAGTTTTCACTTAAGCCTTTCTCAATTTTTAAGTAACTTTCGAAATTCTTTATATAGATACTCCAATTTGACAATGGAAAAGATATTAGTAATTAACGGACCGAATTTAAACTTGCTTGGCAAGCGTGAACCACAAATATACGGTGAAAAAGGATTTGATTCTGTTTTGGAACAACTTCGAGTTGAATTTCCATCTGTACAAATTGATTATCTTCAGTCAAATCACGAAGGAGAAATTATTGATGCCTTGCAACAAAGCAATCATAAGGGGATTATATTAAATGCTGGTGGGTACACACATACTTCTGTATCAATTCGAGATGCAGTTTCAGCCATTGAAATTCCTGTTGTTGAAGTGCATATTTCCAACATTACAGCTCGTGAAACCTTTCGCCACGATTCTTTAATTTCACCCGTTTGTACAGGGTGTATTTTTGGATTTGGAACAGATGGGTATCGTCTTGCTATTATTTCTATTCTATAAAAACCAGTTGTATTTGTTATTCAAACACTTAGGTTGAATAACAAAATTGAGCTCCATTTTTTCGAATAAAAATACCTTCTAATATTTTTATTTTTAACACGAATTGTGTAAACTTGGTCAGTGCTGCTACTAAAAATGCACAGAAAGTTTTTTTTATTTCATCGTAAAAAATTATTTATGAGTAAATTAAGGTACGTTTTTGCCCTGATTTTTACAATGTGTATCAGTTTTTCATGGTCACAATTTATTGAGAATAACGGACAGTGGATAGATCATAAAGATCAGCTAGGAGAAGATATTGATTTTAAGCTTGAAATGGCAGGCGTAAATGTGTATTTCCGTCCAGAGGGAATTGTATATCATTTCCATCATAAAGAAGACAAAGATTTGATGTCTTATACAGCTAGTGAAAAGGAAATGTATATGCGTGGTGACCTAGCCGAAATAGGGTATAAGGTTTATTTCTTTCGATTGGATTTTGATTTAATTGGGGCTAACAAATCTGCTCCAAGGTTGAAAATAGACGAGCAACAGGAAGTACGCAATTATTATTTTGGACATTGTCCTAACGGAATTACGGATGTAAAATCGTATAAATCGATTGTTTATGAGAATATCTATCCTAATATCGACTTAAAATACTTAATTGACAATGGGAAGCTAAAGTATGAGTTTATTCTTCATCCTGGAGCCAATCCAAGTGATATTCGATTTACTTATCGAGGTGCAGAAAACTTAAACATCAGTGAAGGTAAGTTGATGATAAAAACGGCATATAATAGCTTGAGTGAAGATGTGCCTTATACTTATTATGCAAATTCAGGAAAAGAAATTAAATCATCTTTTGTATTAGACGAAAATGATATTGTTTCTTTCAATTTAAATGCGAAGTCAATTAACGAAGATATTGTGATTGACCCCGCTATTTCGTGGGCTACATATTACAATCCTGACATATCTTCAGGGTTCCATGCTAACTCAGTATACGACTCTCAAGAGAATTTGTACACGGCATTTGCTACTTACTCTGCATTTTGGCCTGTAATTAACGCAGGTGCAGGTCAGTATTTTGATGCAACACGTGATGGTATAACCGATTTGACATTGACTCGATTTAATGCAAATAAAACAATCCAATGGTCGACCTATTTTGGCGGAAATCAAGGAGATTATTTGTGTGGGACTGGTGGGGATTATGGAAAAACGATTGATATAGATGATAATGATTTTATTTATCTCGCTGGTTATGCATCTTCAAATCCAACAACATTTCCAACTTTAAATTCGGGTGCTCCAGGTGCATTTTACATGGATCAGACAAATATTAAAGGAGGTGATAATTCATTTGTAACTAAGTTTAGTCCAACTGGTGTGTTACAATGGTCTACTTTGTATCAGCACCAAAACGTATCGACGAGTGGAGCGGGGATTAGAATTAACGGGATAGTTTGTTCAGGTGATAAGGTATATTTCACTGGACAAACATATCGATTTAGTGGTTTTGACATTCCATTTGTTAATCTTTCTGGGGCATATAACAATACTACTTTCGTTGGTGATCAGGATATTTTTTTAGGACGATTCAGTAGTGATTGTGTTTTGGAATGGTCGACTTACTTTAATGGAGGAAATCCTGCTGAAACAGGATATAAGCAAGGGGCTGACTTAACAGTAGATAGTGGTGGGAATTTAATTTTGGTGAGTCAAGCAAGTGGTGCAGATGCGTCAGCATATTTATTAAACCCTGGAGGTGGAGCGTTTTATCAGGGTACAAATTTGGGCAACATATCGATCCTCATCACTAAGTTCAATACCAGTAGACAAGTTTCATGGTCAACCTATTTTGGTAGTGATAACCTAGATAGAGTTTCTGAAGTAGCAACCGATTTGAATAATAATATATTGGTTGCTTGTCGTACAATTGGTGGAAACAATATGCCAACACAAAATCCTGGAGGAGGAGCTTTCTACCATGCGACAAAGCAATCTCCTGGAACATGGTCTTCAGACTTTAGTCATGACGGTGGTTTGATGAAATTCAGTTCTACTGGAGGTTATCTGTGGGGGACATATGTAGGAGGTACAGGTAGTACCAACTCAACACCAGGAATTTCAAGTGACAGTGAAGGCAATATTCATGTTGTGGGGTATACAAATTCGATTGATTTCCCTACCCAGTTTCAAGCAGGTTCATATAATGACAACACAAATGACGGTGGAATGGATCTCATATTAATGAAGTTTAATAGTTCATCTGTTCTAGATTGGTCCACATATTATGGAGGTGCCGATGGCGAAAGTAATTACGGAGTGAAAATTAATACATCCACAATTCAATCTTCGTGTGGGTATAAGCAGTTCTTTATTGGCTCGACAAATAGTCTTTCAGTGCCTTTATTTGATTATGGATCAGGAGCATATTATGAACCTGTTAAGACGACTTCATCAGTAGCTTTAATTATGTATTATGAAGATGGTTCTACAGGTTCTGGTTCGATTGCACCAACGGGAATCACCGATAATCAGGCTTCAACATGTCCTTCGGAAAGCCATACACTTACTATTGATGGAGGTGTGTTAGACTCAGGTGATTCATGGCAATGGTATAGCGAATCTTGTGGAGGCACACCTGTTGGTTCAGGTACTTCAATTAATGTAAGTCCTGCTTCTACAACTACTTATTATGTGCGAGCAGAAGGACCTTGTGGTATGACAGGGTGTACGGAAATTACCTTAACGATTTCTCCTGTTCCCGGAACTCCAAATGTATCTTCAAATGACCCTGTATGTATTGATGGTACAATTCAGTTGAACACGGATCCAGTTGTAGGAGCAACTTATTCGTGGACTGGTCCAAATGGATTTACGTCAACAGATCAAAACCCACAGATATCAAATGCTACATTGGCTATGGATGGCACATACTCACTAGTAGTTACTGTTTCGGGTTGTAGTTCTGCGTCAGCAGGCACAAATGTAAGTGTTGAAGCTACTCCTGTTGCAACATTTGAATATGAAGATTCACCTTATTGTACTTTGGCAGGAAATGCTACAGTTACATTTGTTGGAGCAGGAGAAGGTGGCGTATTCTCATCTACAGCAGGTTTGGTGATTAATTCATCAACAGGGCAGATCGATCTAGGAGCAAGTACGCCAAATAGTTATACTGTCACAAATACAATCGCGGCAGGAACGTGTCCACAGGTGCAGTCAACGGCGTCAATTACAATTACAGATATAGATGACGCATCATTCTCATACAATATGTCAAGTTATTGTGCGGGCGGATTGAATGAAGTGCCAACTGTTACAGGAGTATCAGGAGGGACTTTTTCAGCAACTCCAGTAGGTTTGTCAATAGATCCATCTACAGGAAGTATTGATTTAAGTTCTTCTACTTCTGGGGACTATGAGATAACCTATACGACTGTTGGTTCATGTTCAAATTCTGCAACTTTTGATGTCTCAATACTTGAAGTGCCAGATGCACCTGTTCTAACTGATAATTCAGCAACAGTATGTGAAGGTGAAGAGGTGACAATAACGGTTAATAATCCTATTGGTGGAGTTACATATTCCGTTTACGATGCGCAAACAGGAGGGACATTGCTGGGAACAGCTCCATATACCTTTACACCATCTGCAAGCGATACATATTTTGTAGAAGCTGAAAATGCAGCGAATTGTTCAAGTGTGAGTGTGGAGTTTGAAGTTGTAGTGAATCCACTTCCTGTAGTTACTTCAGGAGGTAACCAGACTATTTGTCCTGGAGATGATGTCATGATTACTGTAGCTGCGATAGAAACTGTTGATTGGTCCACAGGTCAAACTGGAAATTCTATCATTGTCAGTCCTGAAGAAACAACGACATACACAGCTTCAGTTGAAAATGCTGAAGGATGTATAAATAGTGTAGATATTATTGTGACAGTTTTGTCCGATGGTTCTGTAGTTGCGCAAAATGATCAAGCAAGTGTACACAATGGCAGTAATATAAACATCAATGTGTTGACTAATGACAGTGGATTTGATGGACTTCCCTCTATAATCACAAATCCAATTTCTGGTTCTGCATTTGTTGAGACTGATGGAACAATAACTTATATGTCAGAAGAAGGTTTTATTGGTGAGGTTTCGTTCAGTTATGTAATTTGCAGTGGGGTTTGTTCAACAATCTGTGATACAGCATTAGTTACTATTCAAGTAACCTCAACTGAAGATCCGACTGATCCACTTGAAGAGTTTATTATTCCAGAAGCTTTTTCGCCAAATGGTGATGGTTCTAATGATTTGTTTGAGTTGCCTAATTTGCACCTATATCCAAATACAATAGTGATAATTTTTAACCGATGGGGAGCTAAAGTTTTTGAGAGTGATAACTACCAAAATGATTGGCAGGGAATTTCTCAAAGCCCACTCAATGTTGGTGGAGATGAACTTCCAGAAGGAACGTATTACTATTTGATTACAATGGGAGGGGATCTGAATGATGGTATCTCAGGTGAAGTGTATAAAGGTTATGTGTACTTGAAAAGATAATTACTACTAAAAGAAATCAAGATGAAAAGATTGAATTATACGTTACTGAAGGCAAGTGTTATCTTTACTCTTGCAACTGTTAGTGTGGTGAATGCACAACAGGAACCTCAGTTTAGCCAATATTTGGATAACCAACTCTATCTTAATCCAGCTTATGCAGGGAGCAGGGGGACCTTCAATGTGGGAGGTTTATACCGTCAACAATGGGCTGGGTATAAAGGTGCTCCAATGTCCCAGTCTTTATTTATTCATAGTCCACTTAAATACGAATCTGTTGGAATTGGTGGGTCAATAATTAATGATCGCGTTGGTCCTTTAAATCAAACGTGGATTAATGTTGATTTTTCGTATAGTTTGAAATTCAATAATGGCGGAAAACTAGCTTTTGGATTGAAAGGAGGGATGAATCTTGTTAATGGAAGTTTTTCAGAATTGACCACAACAAATGAGGGAGATCCGACAATGATGACTAATTATGCTAATCGTGTTATGCCGAATTTTGGATTTGGAATGATGTACCACTCTGAAAAATGGTTTGCTGGAGTTTCTGTTCCAAAAATTTTTCAACATGGTGCCGAATTGGATTTGAATACCATGTTGGAGCAACGTCATTATTATATTATTGCAGGGGGGTATTTTGATTTATCCTCAAATGTCAAATTGCGCCCCTCTACATTAATTAAATTAACAGAAAACGCACCTTTTTCATGGGATATGTCTATGGCGTTTATTGTTAATGATAAGTGGTGGTTTGGTGCAAATTACAGGTTGATGGAGAGTGCAGGAGGGTTTGTACAAATGCAAATTTCTGAAAAGTTTAAAGTAGGCTATGCTTTTGATATCTCTACAACAGCTTTGGTTCGTCATAATTATGGAACGCACGAGTTGATGTTGGGGTATGATTTAATGTTGAATAAGGATAAAACATTAACCCCTCGATATTTTTGATTTTGAGAATTTTTGATTGTGATATCGTAGATTAGATAATATCTGACTTTAAGGTATCACATTTTTTAGAGGTATTAATATAGTAAAAAGTAGGTGCTTAATCGAAATCCCTTCGGTTTAAGTTGTTAAATTTTTTTACCCCTTCAAAAAAATATTTTTTCAAAATACTTTTCTTGTAAATCCCGAAAGTATTTGGTTTTAATTCATGGGTCGAATAAAAAGCCTTGCGTTTACGCTTCATTTTACCCAAATACCTGTAAAATTCGACATGCGAATTGAATACAGCACCGACATGTTTGAAGTCACCTCGTATAAGAAAGCGCATGCCCGCCAATCCGTCTAAATAAAGTCGCCAAGTCAATTTTACTGTTCTCCACCCATCATAGTTTTTGGTTATCATGAACAAGCTATTTCTGAAATTGAGAAATGTTTTTCGGGGGGATAAATAATCTAAGGTTCCGCCACCTACGTGAAAAACTTCTGATTTTCCGACTGCCATAAACTTATACCCCAATTTTTTTAAGCGCCAACACAAGTCAATTTCTTCCATGTGCGCAAAGAAGTCTTCATCCAACCCATTTACCTTATGATATAAGTCTGCGCGAATCATCATACAGGCTCCTGTTGCCCAAAACACTTCAGTTGTATCGTTGTATTGACCTGTATCTTCTTCAATAAAATCAAAAATGCGTCCACGGCAGAAAGGGAAAAAGTCTTTATCAAGATATCCACCTGCAGCTCCTGCATGCTCAAAAACAGTTCTGTTGAGATGTGATTTTATTTTGGGTTGACAGCCTGCCACAGAAGAGTCAGACATAACCTCAATAAGCGGTTCTAACCAATTAGGGCTTACTTCTACATCACTATTAAGTAAAACGTAATAATTTGCATCAACATGCTTTAAAGCTTCATTGTAGCCACGAGCAAATCCACCATTTTCATTATTGACAATAATTTCTACATCAGGAAAATTTGAACGTACAAAGTCAACCGAATTATCAGTGGAAGCATTATCTGCTAAAATTACCCTGTGTGGAGCAGAATTGATTACAACATTTTGAAGAAATTTCTCCAAAAAAAGTTTTCCATTCCAATTCAGAATTACTACAGCTATTTTAGGTGTGTTTTGACTCATTGAGTGCGGAAATAGTAACTGATTTTGTTATTCAAAAGTTGGTCTACCATCTTCTTCCACCCTCCATGATGCCTTCATCATTTGTTCTGGTTCTTGAATTGCCATCAGAACCCCGTTTAGTCAATTCTTGTTGCCAACGGTTATTAAACAATTCACCAATCATATCCGAATGTAGTAAAACATAATCATTACCGACCATTGTAGGATTATAGAATACAAAACGCTTATTTGATAAATTATCGATTTTATAATATTGCCAGATTTCATAAGGGTATTCATTTGGCTCATTTGGTTTACTCACTACAGCATTTGGCTGACCATATTTAAGAAAAACACGACCTCTATCCGTTCTGAATCCTTCAAAAAGACCTGTGCCATAATCTCTCTCAACAATTTGAATTAGTTTTTTGTATTGAAGCCAGCCCTCAGTTGGATTCAATGGTGCAGTTTTTTTCCAATAAGATTGAAAATACTTCTGAGCTACAAGGGTATCTTTCTTAGCGATTACTTTATAGATATTGTCTTGTTCTTCTCTGCTTGAGATTGGAGTTAAACTTTCTAAATAGTAGAATAGAGAATCGCCAGAAATTTCTTTTTGAAAATAAGGATCTAAGACAGTCTCATTCATATTCGCCATTATGTTTTCGATAATAGGATTGTGTCGGTCAAAATACAAGTTTTTTGTTCGAACAACAACGCCTTCATCATCAAGGAGTTCAAAGCCTAAATAATATTCACCACTTGGAAGTTGATCAATATTAAACGAATAGAGTAGGGGAATAACTGGTGCTGCTTTGAGTCGTTTTATTCCCATGTATTGACCAACTAATTTTTTGCTTTTTTGGTCACCTATAAAATAACGCAAAGCAAATTTTGCAGAATCTCCAAGCAGATTAGTGTTGTAGAGTTCAGTGTAGAATATCATGTTTTCTGATTCTACAGGGAAGTAAGTGGATAGTCTTGGTATTATTTCCATGCCATTTTTAGTAAACTCTGTTGATTCAGTCGATTTAGAGACTGTCTCTATAAGTGTAATATCTGAAAAGGCTAAATCACTTTCCCAATCAAGTACCTCAATTTCTTGAATGTAAGAAATCGTGTCTTCAGGTTTGTTTATGTCGACTACAGACATTTCTAATTCATAATTCCCGGGTTTGATTGTAAATCGACGTATGGAATAAAAATCTTCAAACAATGTATCTCCAATTGGTTCTGATTTGAGTCTGTATTTATCGAAACTCACAATTGAATTTTGTTGACTCAATATAAGTTGAACTTCTACTTCACCTTCCATTTTTCCTTTTACCTCAGCATAATGAACTGATGTTGCAAGAAATTGAAGATGAACTTCAATAAAATGACCACTTTGAGGGTGATAGAATGTATTGTGATTCAAAATTACGCGGAGATTACGCGAAAGCACAGTTGAAGTGCAAAGTAGAACCAAACAAAGAATTAATAATCTCATATTTTATCTTTAAAACGTAAAGTTAAGAAAAGTGAGGGTGATTTAGAAGACTTATTTAGTAAAGTGTTGTTACGATCTTGTGAAAAGCACAAAAGCCACTCCTTGCGAAGTAGCTTTTGTGCTTTGAAAAGGATTTTACTTAGAAATAATCTTAAATTCCGTTCTTCGATTGCTTTGGTGAGCATCTTCTTTATCTTGAGGAAGGCGCAGTTTAGCAATTTCTGCGTCAGTGATCATAGGTTGTTCTTTTCCATAACCTTGATACTCGAGACGTTTGGAACTGATTCCTTTGTCAACTAGATAGTCTACCACTGCTTTTGCACGGTTATGAGAAAGTTCTTTGTTATATGCTGCAGAACCTCTCGAATCAGTATGTCCACTAATTTGAATTCGTATAGTTGGATTGTCAGTCAGTAACTTAGTCAAGCGATCTAATTCGTTTTGAGATTCAGGACGCAGAGAGTATTTGTTTAAGTCAAAGAATATATTTCGGAGTACGATTACTTGACCCACTTCAACTTTCTTCAAGTCCACGTTCTTTTCATATTCTTGGTAATCGCTTTCTTTTGGGATATCGAAATTTTCTGAATGGAAGAGATAGCCTTCTCCTTTAACAGCGATACCGTAGTTTTTTCCTGCAGGAAGAGAAACCATGTACTTACCAGTGACAGGGTCAGAGTTAAATTCAGCAATAATTTGATTCTTATCGTTGTCAACTAATTCAATGGAAGCGAACACAGGTTGTTTAGTTTTCTCATCGCGAATTACACCTTTTAGAAGTGACAATGAGCTGCGTTTGATTTCCATTTTAGGTTCGATAACTTTTTCACGCATCGGTACACCTTTTCCAGCTAAAAGAATTTCTTCTGTATTTAGCATAGGTTGTTTTTCTTCACCTAAAAACGTGATTTTATACAAATCTTTTTCTCCCATTCCATCTTGACGGAATGATGTCATGTATGCTTCTTTACCATTTGCAGCAACAACAAAGAAAATGTCATCATCTGGTGTGTTAATAGGGTAGCCGACATTGATTGGGGTTAACCACGAACCATCTTCTTGTAGAACTGTATAGAATATGTCATATCCACCCATGGTATTGTGTCCTTTTGAAGAGAAGTACAATGTTTTTCCATCAGGGTGAAGGAAAATACCATCTTCATCATAGGGAGTATTTACAGTTTCAGGTAAACGCGTTACGTTTGCCCAGATTTCCTTTTTGTCATCCCAAGTAGCTACATAAATATCTTTGTCTTTCGGTTCTCCTTTTCCTGATAGAGGACGGTTACTTACGAAGTACAATTTTCTCATGTCAGGGCTATACCAAGCAGAAGGTTCGTGATAAGGTGAGCAAATCTCACTATTCAATTTTTTTGGTTTACTCCATTCGTTTCCTTTGCGAAGACTTTCGTAAATGTTTCCATCTCCCTTATCATCAATGTAGATAAGCATTTTTGATCCATCAGGGCTCAATGCGACAGTGGCATCATGTCCTTTTGTGTTGATCGGCTCTCCTACGTTCTTTGCAGCTTGGTATTCCTTGTCCACTTTTGTAGACATGTAGATGTCTTCGAAGTAACCGCCGCTATATTCGTCAGTTCCACCACCCGTGGTATTTGGTCTACGACTAGTAAAGTAAATTTCTGATCCATCTGCATTCATAATCATCCCATATTCAGGATATTCAGAGTTTACATTTTTACTCATATTATCAATCCAAACGCGTACAGGTTTTGCTACAAGTTTTTTTGCATTTCTACATTCTTCTATGCGTTTAGATACATCCATGATTTTAGGCATATCTGTTTTTGTGCTTAAGGTATTTTTGTAGAGTTCATATGCTTTAATTGCTTTGTCCCATTGCTCTGCTAGTTGTGATCCACGACCAATATAAAACTGAATATCAGGACTCACTGTTGGTTTTAGTTTATAGGCTTTTTCAAAATATTCCAACGCTTTAAACTTCATGTTTGACATGAGATGACAAACTCCGATTTTATAGTTCAGGTCGCCATTATTAGGATTGAATTGATTTGCTTTTTCGTAATGAGGAATAGCTTGCGCATATAGAGGAAAAGGTACAGCATTAAAAAATTTATCTCCTTCATCTAAACTTTTAGTGGCTTCTTTAAATTCGTCTTTTCGATCTTTAAAGATTCCTTTATCGAATTCTACGTGTTGTCCAAACAATAGTGTTGGAGCTACGATTAGTATTAATGTCCAAATTTTAGTCATTGTAGTAATATTATTGATTTTGACAATCAGAGTTTTTATAATAAGATTGAGCTGCGCCAACTCCTAATTCTGCAGCACGTAACCAATCTTCACATGCTTGGGTTACATTTCTGAGCATTTCCTGGGCTACTCCTCGATTGTAATACGCATAACCGTATTCGCCATCTATTTGAATTGCTTTATCACATGCGCTTACGGCTTCTTTATATTGCTCAAGTTTAATGTGAGCTGCTGCTAAGTTGTTATGTGCATATGCATAATCAGATTTTACTTGAATACATGTTTTGAAATCTGTAATGGCTCCTGTATAGTCACCTTTTTCAAATTTAGCATAACCTCTGTTGTTTAAAGCTAAGTGACTTTTAGCGTCGGCTTTCACAGCGCTGTCGTATGCTCTAATTGCATTATCAAAGTCGCCCTTTTTTCTGTACACACTACCAAGATTGTTAAATGCGATTACAAGCTTAGGATCGTGTAGTGTTGCTAGTTGATAATCTCTGATTGCATTGTCATAATCCTCCATTTCGCGATATGTACTGCCACGTTCGTTATATCCAAATGAGAAATCTTTCTTTAAGTTTACTGCGGAAGTAAAATCGTCTTTTGCATTATTATATTCTTCCTTTGCAAAATAAATTAAGCCACGTTGGTAAAAATATCGATATTCTTTGTCATTTGATTCAATTGCTTTTGAGTATAGTAAAATTGCCTCATCTTGCTCACCAGCCTCATCAGCCATCGCAGCTAATTCAAAATATGCTTGATGGTAGCTGTTGTCCATCTCTGCAGCTTTGATTAAATCATTTTTAGCTTCATCATTTTTCTTCAGCTCCAAATAAGCGAAACCTCGATTCAGATAAGCTTTCGCAAATTCAGGGGCTAGGTCTATTGCTGAGCTAAAATTAGCGACTGCACCAGTGTAATTATTTGCTTCAAAGGCAGTTACTCCTTCATTGAATTTTTCTTGAGCTTCAATACTCAATGTACTTTCTTTTATCGAGTCTTGTGATGCACTATCATCTTGAGCGGAGGCCCAAAATGAAGATCCTATCATAAAACTAAGTAATAAACAACAACTGAATCTTCGCATAGTAGTATTTGTTTTAATGTTTGCAGTGCGAATATACTAAAATGCGAGATTGAAACAAAGCAAATATTCATTGTGATTAAAATTAAACGCACATCATATAAAGTAATTATCTTCGTAGCATGATTTTGGTAACAGGAGCGACAGGTTTATTAGGGATGCATGTAGTTTATGAACTGGTAAGTACTGGTCAACCTGTTCGTGCATTATATCGAAATCCAGATAAAATTGCTTATGTCAAAAAACTAGTTGATTTTTATAGCCCAGAGAGTAGTGATGAGTTGTTTGCGAAAATAGAGTGGGCTAAAGCAGATGTTCTTGATATTATTGAATTGACAGAAGCAATGGATGGCGTGACAGAAGTGTATCATTGTGCCGCAATCGTTTCTTTTCGCAATCGAGGATTTACAAACTTGATTACTACTAATCGGCAAGGCACATCTAACTTGGTCAACTTGGCAATTGAAAAGAAAGTTAAAAAGTTTTGCCATGTAAGTTCTACTGCAGCTGTTGGGAAATCAACTAAAGATCCTGATAAAATTGTTGTCGAGTCAAATAAATGGGAGCAAAACGAGAGTACAACAGGTTACGCCATATCTAAATACCTTTCTGAAAAAGAAGTTTGGAGAGGAATAGAGGAGGGCCTAAACGCCGTTATTGTAAATCCTTGTGTTATTTTGGGTCCAGGAAATTGGGACGAAAGTTCGCTCACCATTTTCCGAGCAATTAATAATGGGATGCGATTTTATCCACCTGGAGCAAATGCAATTGTAGATGCTCGAGATGTGGCCTTTCGAATGATCCAGCTGATGGAACTCCCAGTCCATGCTGAGCGCTATTTAATTGTAGGACAAAACATTACATTTAAACAACTTTTTGATGCAATTGCTCTGCGATTAGGTAAGAGGCCACCAAGTATTCGCGTTCGAAAATGGCTGATGGGAATCTCGTGGCGAGTGGCAGGGGTTTTTAGTTTTTTTATGCGTCGCCCTACCGCTCTTACACGACAATCTACCCAAAGTGCTTTTTCAACAACACGTTATTCAACTGAAAAGATTGATTCGATTATTCCAGAAAACTACTATAATATCATAGAAACGGTTGATAATGCAGTGCGTTTTTATGAATTTAACATTCCTAATAAAAGTTAAATAAATCACGCTTTGACGCTTACTTTGTTAAAGAGTGATGTTTGCGAGGATATAAAGGCAACCATGTACAAATTTGGTGCGTTCTAAATCAAAGCTTGAAAATATATTTTGATTAAATGTTGAATTTTAGATCCTGATTCGAAAGAATAGTTAATTAACTAGGGTTCTTTTTCAAATAGTTTGAAATCAACTAATTTTGAAGCAATGTTAACATAGTTTATATTAATCGGTTAACACTACTACTATTATGAAAAAAATACTGATTACCCTTGTAGGGTTATTTACCGTAGTCGGTTTGAATACTGTAAATGGTCAAAGTGCACACAACTGCGATTCCCACAGTTGTGCAGATTTCGAATTATTGCATTGTAGAGAGAATGCTGAGAATCAATTGGCAGAATATCTGAATGATATTGATTATCAGACTTATTTTTTAGGGAGATATGGTATGACCATAAATAGGTTTACGCAATTAAATCAGATTCATGCGGGTGTGATTATGCAAAAACTAATCGACGGTTTATGCAAAAATTCAATTCAACTTGAGAATGTGGTGAGTGAAATAGACTTATTGATTTCAATCTATGAGAATGATATTTGGTTAGAAGAGCCTCAAGACTTGAGTTCTGATGTTATCCATATAGGAAAATACTATACGATTCCGAAAGATAATCCTAATAATATTGAAACATTTGGTACCCGTGCTGCTGGTGAGCCCTGTAATAATGCTGATTTTGAAACATGTGATTATACTGGGTGGGAGACTTATTGCGGTAGTGTAAACAATAATCCTTTTGAAGTAATTAATCCGGTGGCATATACCCCTGGTGGAGGATGTCCAGGAAGTGGAAATGACCAACATTTAATTGTAACAGGTGGTAATGATCCGATAGTTGGAGTGCCAATGGTAAGTCCAGACGGAGGATCTTGTTCTGTAAGGGTTGGTGATGGAACGGGAACAGGATCACGGGCATCTGTATTACGTCAAACTTTTTTAGTGGATGCAAGTAGTACTGTTTTTACCTACAGCTATGCAGCAATATTAGAAGATCCAAGTCATACAATTGGTGAGCAACCTTTTGTAAGAGTGAGGCTATATGATGAAAGTGGACAAAGTATTGCATGTGCAGAATATGAAGCGTACGGTGGTGACGGTCAAACGGGATGGATTACTAATGGAGGTGTCACCTATAGAGACTGGACAACAGTATTCGCGTCTTTGGAGGATTATGTTGGACAGGATGTTGTTATGGAGTTTGCTGTAGGTGACTGCTCCCAATCAGGACACTATGGTTACGCCTATGTGGATGCTAGTTGTGAAGTACTGGAAATCGAAGCTTACTGTGATGGTCAAAATACAATACTACGTGCTCCAGATGGAGCTGCAAGCTATTTGTGGAGCACAGGTGAAGTTACCCAAGAAATTGGTATAAATACTGCTGGGAATTATTGGTGTGAGGTAACCCCTGTGCAAGGAGCTAGTTGTAATATTTTAGTAGAAATTGACATTGAACCATTCCCAGTTCCGCAACCTGATTTTCTAGCTAATCCAATTGAAATTTGCCAAGGAGATCAAATTCAGTTTTCAGATGAAACGGTAATTGATGCTGGTGGTAGCATCACTACCTATCAATGGGATTTTGGTGACGGAATCGAAACTCCACACTCCAACGGAGCAATTGCTGGGGTACCACAGACAACGGGCACCTATACGCTTGCGAGTCATCAATATCCGAATTCAGGAGTTTATGATGTGGAGCTTACGGTTTATTCAGCCGATGGATGTTACGACTCCTACACGTCTCAAGTAACAGTTAATCCTCTTCCAACTGCAACAATTGCGGGGACTTCAAATGTGTGTTTAAATGATGCGGAACCGCAAATAACTTTTACAGCGGCAAATGGAGTTTCACCATATACATTTACTTATAATATAAATGGTGGGCCTGATTTGATAGCAGTAACAGCAATGGGAGATAATACTATTGATGTGCCAGTACCCACAAATAATACAGGGACGTTTAATTATAACTTAGTTAGCGTATTAAGTGGATCAGGTGCATGTGGACAAGCTCAGGTTGGTTTAGCGACAGTAATTGTCAGCCCTTTACCCGAAGCAAGTGTTTCTGGTGCAACTACGATTTGTGTTGACAGTCCAGAACCCCAGGTTACATTTACAGGGCAAAATGGGACTCCACCATATACTTTTACATATAATATTAATGGAGGAGCTAATCAAATGGTATCAACAGTAGGAGCGTCATCTTCTGTTACAGTTAATGTTCCAACTGGAGTTGCTGGTACTTTTGAGTATAATTTGGTAAACGTGGAGGAATCATCTGTTTCACAATGTAATCAGAATCAAAATGAATCTGTAATTATTGAAATCACGCCTTTACCAACAGCTACGATAAATGGAACTGTCAGTGTGTGTCAATATGATACAAATCCAGATGTGCTTTTTGAAGGAGCAGGAGCGACCAATCCATATACATTTACTTATAATATAAATGGTGGAGCAAATCAAGTTGTTTCTTCGCAAGTTGGAAATAACGATGTTATCGTTGGTGCACCGACTAATCAAGTAGGAACTTTTGATTATAATATTGTAAGTGTTGTAGATGCAAATGGATGTTCTCAAAATCAAATAGGTACAATTACTGTAGAAGTAAATCCACTTCCAACAGCTACAATCAATGGAACGACTCAGGTTTGTTTAAATGATGCTGAACCATTGGTTACTTTCGAAGGTCAGAATGGAGTAGAACCATTTACGTTTACATACTCGTTTAATGGGGGAGCTGATCAAACCATTTCGACAACAGGAGGGAGTACGGTAACTATTTCAGTTCCAACAAATGTTTCAGGTGATTTTGTTTTTGATTTACTTGGAGTTGAAGAAAGTTCGCCAATGACGTGTGGACAAAATCAAGTAGGAACTGTTACTGTTACAGTTCATCCTTTACCAATTGTGTCAGCGGGTAATGATATTGCGGTTTGTGAGGATTATACAGTTGTTTTGACAGGGAGTGGTGCATCTTCTTATGTCTGGGATAATGGAGCGATTAATGGTCAATCATTTGTACCTACATCGTCTGGTACGTATACTGTTATAGGAACAGATAATAATGGATGTCAAGCATCAGATCAAATGGATATAATTTGGACGCCAACACCACAAGTGAATTTCGTCGGAGATATTTTAGATGGATGTATGCCTGTAGTGACTGAATTTGTAGCAAATACTACAGGAAATATTGCAAGCTGTAATTGGAATTTTGGAGATGGGTCAACGTCTAATGATTGTGATGTAGTCACTCATTCATTTAGTGGTGCAGGATGCTTTACTGTATCTTATACTGTTACTACTGTTGAAGGATGTACGAATACTCACACAATTCCGCAATACGTTTGTGCGTATCCATATCCTGATGCAGACTTTACTCCAACACCTAATATTTTATCGACATTAGACTGGGAATCTGAAATGATTAATGAGAGTATTGGGGCGTCTTCTTATGACTGGAGCTTTGGAGATGGTTCAGCCAATTCTTCTGAAATATCGCCAATTCACGAATTTCCAAGTGATGAAGGAGGATCTTATTTGGTAACACTTGTAGCTTATTCTGATTTTGGGTGTACAGATACAATTAGTCAGTTAGTTGTGGTAAATGAAGAACTGGTTTATTACATACCAAACACGTTCACACCTGATAATGACGATTTCAACGAAGTATTTAAGCCGATCTTTACACTTGGATATGATCCTTATAACTTCAATATGTTGATATTTAATCGATGGGGAGAAGTATTATTTGAGTCGAATAATGCAGATGTGGGATGGGATGGGACTTATGGTGGAGGTATTGTTCAAGATGGGGTCTATATCTGGAAAATTACATTCAAAATAAATGGAATTGACAAAAGACATTCTATTGTCGGGCATGTTAATTTGATTCGCTAAATCGTTAATTTAGTTTTGAAAATAACGCACTTAAGATTACTAGGTGCGTTATTTTTTTACCCATAAGAATATTTGTTTACCTTTACAGCGATTTATGGTTTTCGGGTCAATGCCTGAAATGAAAAAGGGAATCTTGTTAAAATCAAGAACTGTTCCTGCAGCTGTAAGTCTCTTAACGGTTTATTCATTATGCCACTGTTGACCTCTTGGTTGGTGGGAAGGCGAATAAAACGGGAGACAAGTCAGAATACCTGCCATTAATCATGAAGTTTTCGCTTTCAGGACAAAAGCTGGAAATTTGGTTTCGAATCGTATGCTGATTTGTAACCAGGTTTTTCTAATTTTCCCTGTAAGTATATGTTTAACCCGATGTAGCCAAAAACAAAATTGCTGCATCCTAAACTTTATGCTTATGAAAAAGTCGCTACTATTTGCGATGGCCATTACGACAAGTATGGCATTTGGTCAACAAACTGTTGATTTTGAAGAATTGACTTTCCCAGACAGTCAAAATTACTGGAACGGTTCAGATGAATCAGGAATGTTTCAGAGTAGTTCTCTCACATTTTCGAATAGCTATAATACAGACTGGAGCTCATGGTCTGGATTTGCTTATTCGAAGGAAACGGATAATACTACAGAAGGGTATGCTAATCAATACAGTGGGTTTGTAGGAACAGGAGCTAGTGGTTCTGACAATTATGCTGTGTGGAATCAGAATGGTACGATTACGTTTGACCAAACGAGTGTCATCGAGAGCATAATGGTTACGAACACAACGTATGCTGCACTTTCGATGCGTGACGGTGATGCGTTTGGAAAGCAGTTTGGTTCAACTACAGATGCAAACGGAGACGATGATGGAACAAATGGTGAAGATTGGTTCAGATTAATCATTTTTGGTTGGGATAGCGAAGCAGAAATGACTGACTCAGTTATTTTTTACTTAGCTGATTATCGTTTTGCTGATGATTTAGAAGACTACATTATTGATACTTGGGAGTCAATTGATTTGACATCTTTGGGTGAAATTAATCAACTAACTTTTCGATTGGAGTCGTCTGATGTTGGTGATTGGGGAATGAATACACCAAATTATTTTGCATTGGATAATGTGACATTTGAGCCTGTATCAACTGCAGGTCTTATGTCGTCAGAATCCACTTCTTTCTCAGCTTATCCAAATCCTGCAACAACTCATATCACAGTTAAATACGAAGGTGTGGAAGTGATAAATGCTCAGTTGATTAATTTGTCAGGTCAAGTAATAAGAGAATTTAGTGAGTTGCCATCAGGCACTTCAATGGATGTGACAGATTTACAAAGTGGTATGTACTTACTTAAGTTGAATAGTACCACTCAACGTATTGTGATAAAATAGTTCATAGTCTCACAATGGTTCAACTCAACCCCAAAGTAAATAAAATGTTAAGTCGCTTTTCGTGGCTTAAATTACTTTGGGGTTGGTTGTTTTTTATGGGGACATTAACTCAAAACACTGCTTGTGCTCAGCCTGATACGCTAACAGGAAAGGTTTTTCATACAGTTGAAATAATGCATCGCGACTCGATTCAGCTCGTTCCGCAGTCACTTTCTACAGTTTCTGGGGGTATCGTATTAAGAGACGAAATAGAGCGCCGAAAGCCAGATGATTTAGGAGATCTTACTCGAGCTTTTCCAGGAATTTTTCTCCGCTCTTATGGTGGAGTGGGAGGATTGAAAACAATGAATGCACGTGGATTAGGTTCGCAGCACTTTGTTGTGCTGACTAATGGAATGCCAGCTATTTTTCATCAAAATGGAAGCACAAACTTAGGTGATATTCAGGCCGACTTTATTGAAGCTGTAAAGTTCTCTATGAACGGAGTAGATGAATGGGGAATTCCCGTCCTAGCTAAAACTCACGGTGGAATGTTGCAAGTATTCACAACTGATTATATGTTTATTCCCAACCGGAAGAAAGTTGAGTTGAGTGGGTTGTACGGCTCTTTTAATCGTCACAAGTGGTCTGCTAATACGTATTTCTCTGGTAAAAAATCGTACTTCTCTGCCAATGGA
Source organism: uncultured Flavobacteriales bacterium (assembly GCA_964447015.1). GTDB lineage: Bacteria > Bacteroidota > Bacteroidia > Flavobacteriales_D > Crocinitomicaceae > Wandonia. The sequence continues at coordinate 31,399 of CAYUQU010000011.1, read as the reverse complement.
TACGGAATGTATTTCGGAGGTGCTTATCCTTTCGAATATGAAAATGGACTGACAACGATTGAAGATGTGCGCTACAATAATGTCATTCGCGAGGGAGCTTTTCGTGTTGGAGGAGGAGTAGAGTTAAAACCTGGTCAATTGATTCAGGGCGGGGTGCAGTATTTTCAGAGTGACAAAGTGTTGCCAGGAGCCATTGTGTTTTATCAACCTGAAAATCACCAGACTTTGTTGAATGAAAATTTGGCATTTAATCTTCAATATCAACTTGTGCGCAATAAGCTGAAGTCGAAGAATTATGTCAATTACGGCAGTCAGTTGACGGATTACCGCAATCCTTTTTCAATAGGAGAGGAGCATAAAGAAATTTACCAAGAACAGACATTGGATGTAAGTCATAGTTCCATTTATGCTATCATAAATAAACTTTCAGTAAGTTGGGGTGCACAATATATGTTTGGAACACTTGAGGGTAATACAGACGCAGTCCAAAGTCCAGTTAGACACCGAAGTTTTGCAATTGCTGGTTTGGTGTGGAAACCTTCAAATTGGGTGCTGCGTGTAGATTTGCCAGTACAATTACTTACGGAACGAAATCATGCTGACAGCGTTTGGAGAAACACGCCGATTTGGACGCCATCGATAGGTGCAAATTATCATCTTTTTAAAAATAAGCATTTACTTAGTTTCAGAACTTCTCTCGGTCAAACCGCTCGAGTAGCCACATTTAACGAATTATTTTTCGGTCAAATTGGAAACACAAACTTGAGACCTGAACAAGCCAAGATGTTCAATTTAGGAGGTACGTGGAATGCGAAATTTGAACGGAGTTTGTCTTTGGAAGTCAGTGTTGACGGTTTTGTAGGACATATAAAGGATAAGATTGTCACAATTCCTACGCAAAACTTGTTTGTCTGGTCGGTGCGCAATGTAGGAGAAGTATTGAGTTATGGTTTTGACGCTGCGGTTATGCTTGAAAAACGTTCTGAAGATAAAAAGAAAGCGCTGCAATTGATTCAAAAAACATCCCTCAACGTTTCACGCGATATCACGGATCGAAATTCATCAACATACGGACATCAAATTCCCTATACGCCTTATTGGAATTATTCGGGTGAGCTTGTTGCTGAATGGAAATTCTTACAGCTTTCTTATGAAGTGGGTTATTACGATTTTCGTTTTGTGTTGGGAGAGAATATCGCTTCAAATGTGTTGGATGAATATTGGTTGCACAGTGTACGTCTTTCGGGAGTTATCAAGCTGAAGTCAACGCAGGTTAGAATTTATGGCAAAGTCAATAATCTTTTCGATACGCACTATCAAGTGATTCGTAGTTTTCCTATGCCAGGCAGAAATTTTGAAGTTGGATTAAAATTTGGGTGGAATGGGAAGTAAATTACAGATTGCAGATTGCAGATTGCAGATTGTGAAGGGGGCGTGGTTAAGGAATTTCTTAATTATCATTTCTTTGGCTTTGGTTTCATTTTCTTGCAAGAAACCTGTTGCGGAGGACTCTGAACTGCCGGCGTCTTTGGGAAATGGTTTATTGACTTTGAACGAAGGACTTTTTCAGCAAAACAATTCTACATTGACGTGGTATGATTTGCATACGCATAAAACACATTATCAGGTCTTCGAATCAAAAACAGGACTTGGATTAGGAGATACGGGGAACGATTTAGCGGTTTATGGAGACAAGATTTATATTGTCGTGAATAACTCACACATCTTACATGTCATTGATAGAAAATCAGGAGAATTGATAAAGCATTTATCACTCACGAATAATAACAGTGGAAGTTCGCCTCGTCAGATTCGGTTTTATGGTGAATTCGCTTACGTTTCCGCTTTTGATGGTTCGATTTTTAAGATAGATACGACTTCAATTTCAATTCAGAATATAGTTCTTGCTGGAAATAACCCAGATGGTTTGTGTGTTGTTGATGATAAACTATTGGTGTCTAATTCCGGAGGATTAACAACAGGAGGAGACAGCACCGTGAGCGTGTTCCAATTGCCCAACATGGATGAAATAGAGCGAATTACAGTCGGCAGAAATCCAGGGCGCATTGTGCAGGATGATTTCGGGAATTTATTTGTTGTTGCGCGTGGAAATTACACAAGTATTCCAACACGTTTGGTAAAACTTAATCCTACGAATTGGCAAGTAATAGAGTCTTTAGAATTAGAAGTCGGTTCAATGGTAGCGGTAAACGGAAAACTCTATTTGACGCATTACAACAGTTCGCAAGGAACTTCAAAATTAATGGTGATGAATTCCCAAACAATGGCAATTGAGCAAGAGAACATTGTAGGTCATTTGAATATCGAGACCTTATATGGAATTCAATATATGCAAATACTTGGGCAAGATGTACTTGTTTTGAGTGATGCAAAAGGATATATTAATCAAGGAAAAGTAATGGTTATCGACCTTAATGGTCATTTATTATTTGAATATACAAGTGGGTTAAATCCCAATAAAACAATATTTATTTCACCACAATAAAACAATATGAAAACAACATTAACAACATTAATTAGTGTGCTTTTGAGTGGTTTATCAATTGCTCAATACGCTCCTCCCGCTGGACAAGTAGGTACAACGGCTATTCATAAAGATTCATCAACTATCGTAGCGTGGGCAACTGGAATAGAAGTTGTTCGCGAGTTAATTGATATTTCTAACCCATCTGCAGAACATGAAGGTAGCAGTTATGCATCTTTTGGTACACCAGAAGAAGCATTAGGAGCAGCAGAAGGGAATTCGATGAATATCGTGTCTTTGGGAGATGGCGGAATGGCGACACTTACGTTTGCAAAACCAATCCGAAACGGTGAAGGATACGATTTTTGTGTCTTTGAGAATGGCTTTTCGGACACTTATTTGGAATTGGCCTTTGTAGAAGTAAGTTCCGATGGAAATCGATTTGTGCGTTTCCCATCTATTTCGCTGACACAAACAGATACACAAATTGATGGTTTCGGCAGTTTGGACGCTACGAAAATTCACAATTTGGCAGGGAAATATCGCCAAGGATATGGGACACCATTTGATTTAGAAGATTTGATTGATTCGGCTAATATTGATTTAAACAATATTACACATGTTAGAATTATTGATGTGGTTGGTTCGATTAATCCGTTGTATGCACGTTATGACAGTCAAGGGAATGCAATCAATGATTTGTTCAATACACCTTTCAGTTCAGGAGGTTTTGATTTAGATGCAATTGGTGTGATTCATGAATCGGATGAAGCAAGTTTGGATGAGTTTTCAACGTTACATTTTTTGGTGTATCCGAATCCGTTTAGTGATATAATTCATATAGAATGGGATATAGAATCCCAAGTAGAACAAATTATTGTTTCGGATTTGGCTGGGCAAGTTATATGGATAGAAAACAATCCTAAATCGGGGAAGGCTCAGATTCATTTTGAAGGGGAAGGTGGAGTATATTTTATTGCTATAATAGCAGACTCACAGAAAATTGTCCGTAAGATAATAAAACATTAAATTCGACTTAAATCGATTGATTAAGAAATAATGATGAATACACAAGATATAGAGATTTTGAAAAAAAACTCGGAAACACGGATTTTTAAAGCCGTTTTTCCCAATACAACAAATCATTATGATACTTTATTTGGTGGGACAGCACTTGCATTGATGGACGAAGTTGCTTTTATTACAGCAACTCGGTTTAGTCGAAAACGGATGGTCACTGTATGTTCGGACAGGGTTGATTTTAATCGTCCTATCCCTGCAGGCACTATAATAGAGTTGATTGGCAAAGTGACCTACGTTGGACGGACTAGTTTGAAGGTCAATGTGGAGATTTTTATTGAGCAGATGTATAACGAACACAGAGAGAAAGCGATTAAGGGCGAATTTACGTTTGTGGCTATAGATGAAAATAAAAAACCAATTGAATTGTGAGTAATATGATTAAAATGTTGGAGAGGTTTTACTTCACCCAAAAATGGAACGTGTTTATTTTTCTGTGCATATTTCTCTTTTCAAATGGGTGTGTTCAACATACAGCACCAGAGCATAATCTTCCTGAAAATTCAAATTTTCTGAAAAATCTTCCGGAAAATAATTATGCAAAAGGATTTAGATTTGAACAGACCGATAGCACTTTGTTACTTCGGATTTTCTACCCGTCAACAGGTCTTGTTGCTGACTCTATTTGGGTCTTTCATCCTGATGCTAAACTTTCGATGGGGATATTGCAACGTACAACAATTCAATCCACAACTCATTTTGCATTTTTTGATTGTTTAGATGAAGTGAAAAAAATAATCGGTTTATGCGGTAAGAATTACTTGAGTCAAGATCAACAAATACGAGCGAATCATTTTGAGGATATTTGTTCTGGAAGTGGATTTAATTTGGAGCGAATAGCATCCCTACAACCCGATTTACTGATGCTATATCCATTTGAGCAAAAGGACATCGAGCGCTTTCACAGATTGGGTATAAAGACACTTTTTATTACCGAATATTTAGAGCCTACTCCATTGGGGCGTGCAGAATGGCTGAAATTGTTTGGTGTATTGACAAATTCAGACAAAGCGATTTCAATTTTTAATGAGATTGAAGAAGACTATTTAACATATACGCAGAGTCAAACTACAGGTACAGTCGCTCTCAATTTACCACATGGCGAAAACTGGAATATGCCTTCTGGTAATTCAATTACGGCTAATCTGTTGAAAGATGCAGGCTTGGAATACGTGTATGAGAATAGAAAGGAAGAGGGGAATGTAATTCTCTCAATGGAAGAGGCTTATGCTGTTTTATCGAAATCGGAGTATTGGGTTATTATCACCGAGCGTGAACCTGGTTTTTCAATTGAGAAGTTGATAGCGGAAAATAAAATATATTCCACATTCCCGTCAGTTAGAAACGGGAAAGTGATTTTTTGCAACACTGCGGAAAACGATTATTTTTCAAAAGGAGTGGTGGAACCTCACGTGATGTTGATGGATTTATTGAAATGCTTAGGGAAGCTGAAAATAAACCACAAGCAGACATATTTTCACGTTTTGCAGTAAGTTAAACTCGCTTCCCCAGTTCAATCACTTCAAAGTTTTCGATTTTAGTGTCGTCAATGGTAAATCGGACAAGTGTGCGAACAGAATGAAAACCTTTGATTCCACAAGCTCCGGGGTTTATCCATAGTAAATTTGAATACTTGTCGAATTGAACCAAAAGAATGTGGGAGTGGCCACACACAACAACATCAGGTTTTACTTCCTGCAGTTTGTCGTAAAGTGGTTTCGAATATTTACCCGGTTTTCCTGCAATGTGTGTAATCAGAATTTTCTTCCCTTCGATGTCGAAGATGTTAAACTCTGGAGTTTCCATGCGTAGAACATTGTTGTCGATATTCCCGAAAACCGCACGGGTAGGTTTGAATACGCGTAATTTGTCCAACACCTCTATGTCGCCAATATCTCCCGCATGCCAAATCTCATCCACATCTTTAAAATGAGTGAATATTTTAGGGTCAAGATGACTGTGCGTGTCAGAAAGCACACCAATTCGTTTCATGTGGCGAAGTTAGTAAGATGGATTTAGTAAATAACGGTTGGGAGGTTTATTTATGTTTGGTAAAATTACTTTCTATTTCCGCTGACCTCGATACATCCCGACAATTGAGTTAATTTTCTTTTCTTAAATGAGATTCCTGTAATTGTGCGGGACACTCGGTCGGCTATGTTTCGTCCATCTAAACATGTAATTTGAGCTTCTCGAGTGGCTTCACAACAATTCAACAGGCATGAATCGAAGGAAAAATAGAATCAATTGTTATGAAGATATATCGAGGGGAGCGACACCCAATATCTCTATCCTCAAACTTTACTTTTCACATTCATAGTGCAGTTTATTTCTGAAATTGTATTTTTGTTGAAAACCGTTACTTATTTGGACAGCAAGAAGAAAAAAGATTGGTTAGCAAGTCGTAAGAAACAGCTGGAGCGAGATCCTGTGGAATTGGCGCATGCCATTAAAAATGGTGATAAAGTTGCATTGAGTCGCGGACTGACTTTGGTGGAGAGTACTCGCCAAGACGACCATGAAATGGCTGTGCAATTACTCGACAAAGTGCGTTCAGCGACAGGGAAATCTGTCAGAATTGGAATTACTGGTGTGCCTGGTGTTGGAAAAAGTACGTTTATAGAGTCATTCGGTCAAGTTTTAGTGGAGAAGGGCAAGAAAGTGGCTGTTTTGGCAATAGATCCAAGTAGTGAACGAAGTGGAGGGAGCATTTTAGGGGACAAAACCCGAATGAACAAACTTGCTTTAATTCCAGAAGTTTACATCAGGCCAACCGCATCAGGAGGTTCACTTGGTGGAGTAGCAAAACGCACGCGAGAAAGCATTTTACTTTGTGAAGCAGCTGGATTTGATGTGGTGATAATTGAAACAGTAGGCGTAGGTCAATCAGAGACCATGGTTAAAGAAATGGTTGACTTTTTTCTGTTGCTGATGCTTGCTGGAGCAGGGGATGAACTTCAAGGAATCAAGCGTGGAATTATGGAAATGGCAGATTCGTTGGTCATCACAAAAGCCGATGGCGACAACGAGGCCAATGCCAAACGCGCGCGAAATGAATATAAAAATGCCATGCACCTTTTTCCACCCAATAACAACGGTTGGATTCCAAAAGCGATGACTTGCAGTGCCTACACAAACTCTGGGATTCCCGAAATATGGGATGTGATTGATTCTTATGTCAACCAAATGACAATTTCAGGCTTTATAGATTCAAATCGCAGAGATCAAGAAGTATTTTGGTTTAAAGAAACGCTAAAAGAAATGTTGGTACAGCATTTTATGAACGCCAAGGGCATCGAAGATAAAATCAAACAAATCGAAACAAACTTACACAACGGACAGGGCAATGCTTTTTCCGATGCGAAAGAATTGATGACATTCTACTTAACACAAATACATAATGCAAAAGATTGAGTTTAGCCTGAGGGGAGAGGAGTTTATTGAGTTGAACAAAATGCTCAAATTATTGCAAATTGCCCAAACAGGCGGTCACGCGAAGCTGTTGATTCAAGACGGACTCGTTTCGCTAAACGGCGAACAAGAGTCTCGCATTCGTGCCAAACTTCGCACAGGTGATGTCGTGAATGTGGAGGATGAAGTTGAAGTGATTATTGTGCTGTGATTTACCTAAAATAGTTTTTGTAGTTCTTCTTTCAAAAACTTCGATGCGATTTCTGTAGGCAAAGGATTCACTTGCGAACTTACTTCAAATATTTTTGCAGCCAAATCATTAGCGGTTGATGTATCCCCCATTTGATTACCTGCGATATTAATTATTTTGATAGTTTCCTCTTTACTGTTTTTTACAATTTCCCAAGCTTGTGGAGAAACGAAAATCTGTTGAGCCACGTTGTGTTCAAACTCTTCTCGAATGGTTTTGAGTAGTTCTGCTTGAAATTGACGTGCTGCAAATCCAGGATTGTGAATTCTCATTACCAAAGAATTTGGAGAAATACGTTCTAACAACAAAACCAAACGTTGATATGCGTCAATACGATTGGGGAGTACGTGTTTTTGGCGTTCTTTGCGCAGTTCTAAAGACATGCTGCGTTGATCGCGCTCAGCCAATTTATTCATGAAGAAATACGCCGTTCCGAATACAATTCCGGCTGGTATAATAATCAAGATAGCATAAAACAAGTATTCCATGGTTTTAAAATTTTGTGTTACAAAAATAGTCTTTCATTCTTATAAAAGCGCAATTGACGAAAAAGTAACATGTTTTGATGATGCTTTTTGTGGGTATTTCTCAATTCCATTCAACAATATTCTTAGTTTTGTCATAAATATTGATGATTCTGAAGATGGATGTACTTTCTGATCGATTAAGAGCAATGGAAGAATCTGCGACTTTGGCTATGTCTCGTTTGAGTCGTGAGCTGAAGGCACAGGGGAAGGATGTGATTTCACTTTCGTTGGGTGAGCCTGATTTTAATACACCTGAGTTTATTAAAGAAGCCGCTAAAAAGGCGATGGACGAGAACTTTACGAAGTACACTCCCGTTGCCGGTTATTTGGATTTGCGCGAGAGCATATGTCGCAAGTTGAAAAGAGACAATAACCTTGATTACGAGCCTTCACAAATTGTGACCTCGACAGGAGCGAAGCAAAGTATTGCGAATGTAGTGATGAGCTTAATTAACCCAGGAGATGAGGTAATTATTCCAGCTCCTTATTGGGTTTCTTATGTGGAAATTGTAAAAGTTGCAGAGGGCGTTCCTGTAATCATTGAAGCGACTATAGAGAATGATTTTAAAATCACACCTGAGCAGTTAGGTGCAGCAATTACAGATAACACGAAGTTGATGATCTTTTCATCACCATGTAATCCAACAGGTTCGGTTTATTCGAAAGAAGAACTTGAAGGAATGGCGGATGTAATTGAAGATACAGGAATTTACGTGATTTCTGATGAAATTTACGAGCACATTAACTTTAGTGGCAAACACGCGAGTTTAGCTTCATTTCCAGCAATAAAAGACCAAGTAATAACCGTAAATGGCGTTTCAAAAGCGTGGGCAATGACAGGGTGGCGATTGGGATATATCGCAGCTTCAAAAGAGATTGCAGCAGCATGTGAGAAAATTCAGGGACAGTTTACCAGTGCTACGTGTTCAATTACACAAAAAGCAACAATTGCAGCAATGGACGCAGATCCAAGTGTGCTAAATGAAATGGTGGCTGCGTTCAAGTCCAGAAGAGATTTAGTGTTGGGGATGTTGAATAACATCAGCGGAATGAAAACAAACATTCCAGAAGGAGCATTTTACCTTTTTCCTGACGTATCATCCTTTTTTGGAAAAAGCTATAATGGAAAAACGATAAATTCTGCCAACGATTTGGCTATGTATATTATGGAAGAAGGACTTGTAGCATTGGTTACAGGTGAAGCTTTTGGAGATCCGAATTGTATTCGAATTTCTTATGCTGCTTCCGAAAATGAATTAATTGAAGCAATGAACCGCTTAAAAATTGCGCTCGAAAAATTGAATTAATGGACAGTAGAACGATAGTCGAATCTTTTAAAGGAAAGCGAATACTCGTTATTGGTGATGTGATGATTGATGCGTATTTGCAAGGCAAAGTCAACCGTGTTTCACCCGAAGCTCCAGTTCCGATTGTGAGTTTTAGCAGTCATGAAGAACGATTGGGTGGAGCAGCCAATGTAGCGTTGAATATTGCCGCTTTGGATGCCATTCCAATTTTGACTTCCGTTATTGGAAATGATGCAGAAGGAACTCGACTTCTCGAATTGATGAAAAAAAGAGACATGCCTATTTCTGGTATGGTTCGTTCTAATAACCGCATTACAACTGTTAAAACACGTGTAATTGGAAACAATCAGCATTTACTTCGCGTTGACAAAGAGCAAACAAATCCAATTTCAACTAGTGAAGAGCAAGATTTAATTACCCGTGTAAAAGAAATTTGTGAAACAGGGGTGGATGCCATTATATTTGAAGATTACAATAAAGGCACCTTAACACCGAAAGTTATCCAAGAGGTGATTCGTGTTGCAAAATCACATGATATACCAACAACAGTTGATCCCAAAAAAGAGAATTTTTTTGAATACAAAGGAGTTACCTTGTTTAAACCAAATTTGAAAGAATTAAAAGAAGGTTTAAATATCGAGTTTCAATATAAAGAAGGTGATGTGTTTGAAAGTGCTGTCGCAGCGTTACAAGAAAGACTTCAATCAGAAATTACTTTTGTGACCTTGTCAGAGCACGGTGTGTTTATTTCAAAGGATAATCAAAAACATTATATCCCTGCTCATCTGCGCAATATTGCAGATGTTTCAGGGGCTGGAGATACAGTAATCAGCGTTGCGACACTTTGTCTCACATTAGGGTTGCCAATCGAATTGATTGCGGCTTATGCTAATTTGAGCGGAGGAATAGTTTGCGAAAAAGTGGGAGTAGTATCAATAGACAAAGAAGACCTTATTCGTGAGGCAGGTAAATTGATTAACTGATGATACGAAATCTGAGGGAACGGATTAATCTAGCATTGTATGGCTCCAAAGAGCGCGTAATGCGACTTTTTAGATTTCTACATGTATTTGTTTCCCTTGGTGCGATTGGGGTATTGGTTTATTATTATGGTTTTCCTCACTCTCAGGTTGAATCAGAAGCATTGATAGATTGGATTCAATACGCTTTCATATTTTATATCGTACGTTTTTTAGTCCGCTTGTTGTATGATTTTAATCCCCTACAATTACTCAAGGATAACAAATTTGAAGTAATAGTCTTGTCCGTTCTGATTGTCGAGGGATTGGTGTTTAATATTACAGGTTCACTAATTATCACAAAAATTCTCAATTTAGCAGGAATGCATCGAATGGCGGAGAGTTCGACATTGTTCATTCAGTTTTTCTTTTTTGTATACATTCTAACAACTGTAGTAAAGAACAGGGACTTCAAACCGTGGTTAAAAATTCATCCAGGACTTTTATTTACGATTTCAATTGGGTCGATTATTTTGATAGGCACAGGACTGCTGATGTTGCCTGAAATGACAATTGCAAGTCATGATATGAGTTTTATGGACTCCTTGTTTATGGCGACTTCTGCAACTTCAGTTACTGGATTAACTACATTAGATTTAGCTACAGAGTTTACTTTTAAAGGTCAAATTGTAGTCTTGTTTTTAATTAAGTTAGGTGGTTTGAATACCATCGCATTTGGAGCCCTGTATCTTCTAATTGCAAAGTTTGGAGTAGGGTTGAAACACCACGGTATTGTTGAAGATTTTGTAAATAAAGATTCGTTATTGAATACAGGATCCATGTTTGGGAAAATCTTTGTTTGGAGTATTTTTATAGAACTTTTTGGAATTTTCCTATTGTTTATGCTTGTCGAACCTATTGGAATTTATGCCGATAATGAAGTTCGACTTTACCATTCTATTTTCCATGGTGTTTCAGGTTTCAATAATGCAGGATTATCAATTCTTGAAGGGGGAATGATGAATACTGCTGTAGTGGGTAATTACTTATATCATATAGTTATTTTAGTACTCTTCTTTTTGGGTGGATTTGGTATGATTTACTTGTTCGATTTATTTGAACCTAAAAGATTGCGTGAACGGATGAAAATGCCATGGAAGTCGTTAGAATTCGGAACTAAAATATCACTTTATTACACACTTGCGTTATTGTTTATTGGCGCAATAATTTTCTTTTTTGCAGAGTATGATAATGTACTTGAAGGTAAAGGAGGTTTTGGCAAGGTCGTAACGTCCTTATATGAATCGATGACTACTCGTAATGCAGGATTCAATGTGGTAGACACTTCAAGTTTAACACTAACCACAACAATATTTTTCCTATTCTTAATGTTTGTAGGGGCATCATCAGGTTCTGCAGGTGGTGGTATTCGAACCTCAACTTTTGCGATACTTTTGGCTTCTGTGATGTCGACTATTAGAGGTAAAAGTCATACAGAGTTATTTAAACGCACCATTTCGAATGATCTTGTGATGAAGTCGTACTCGATTTTGTTGTTTTTTATCTTTGGAAATCTAGTAGGGCCATTTGTCTTGTCAATTACCGAAATGGATTCATTACAAGCAGGTAAATTCACATTTATGGACATTGTATTTGAACACGTATCAGCTTCTTGTACAGTTGGTCTATCAAGTGGAATAACGAGTGACCTAAGCGAACCAGGTAAATTCGTGATAATTGTTGCTATGTTTATTGGTCGTGTTGGAACATTAACACTTGCCTTTTTGTTAGGTAAAGAAGTATTGAGTAAGCATTATAAATACCCATCTGGACATACGATGGTAGGTTAGAATTATGAGTGAAGAGCAAAATAAAACGCAACGAGAGGTTGTAAAACCATACGGAGAGAGCGATAAGTCGAAAAAGGAAGAGGTTGCCGAAATGTTTAATAACATCTCTGGTAGATATGACTTTCTGAATCATTTTTTGTCACTTGGGATTGACAAATTATGGCGAAAGAAAGCTGTTCGATTGTTGAAGCCCAAGAATCCAAAAGCTATTTTGGATATAGCTACTGGAACAGGTGACTTTGCTATTGCTTCTTTGAAATTGAACCCAGAAAAAATTGTTGGACTAGATATTTCGTCTGGTATGTTGGAGAAAGGCAAAGAGAAAATGGTAAAGCGTAAAGTCGATCACATAATTTCGATGATTTTGGGCGATTCAGAGAATTTGCCGTTTAAAGATGGTGAATTTGATGCCATTACAGTTGGTTTTGGAGTCCGAAATTTTGAAAATCTAGAACAAGGACTTTCCGAAATGCTTCGTGTACTCTCGCCAAATGGAACTGCAGCGATACTGGAATTCTCAAAACCAAAGAAATTCCCCATAAAACAAGCCTTTGGATTTTATTCGAAATATTTAATCCCATTTTTTGGAAGATTGATTTCAAAAGACAAATCGGCATATACTTATCTCCCAGAATCAGTGGCAGCTTTTCCAGAGGGGCAAGAGTTTCTTGATATTCTTACTCAAGTAGGTTACAAGAATGTGCGTTCGCATCTTGTTTCGGGTGGAATTGCTACAATATATTTAGGTGATAAACAGTAACTTTGCTTTTCATTTCGAATGTGTTCGAGAGTAGAATTAAATATTTATCAAAAACAAACGTTATTCATAGCGTGAAGAAGATAGGATTACTCATATTAATTGGAGTTTTGTCATTCCACTCGTTTGGACAAAGCTTAAAAACGCCGAATTACCCAAAATTTGACCGTCGATGGTTTCACTTTGGGTTTATGTTGGGGTTGAATACGTCCAATTTATATACTATCCCAACGACCAACACGGATTTAACTCCAGGGTTAGTGGGCATCACGACAAAAAGTTATCCTGGATTTAATTTGGGAATTATCTCAAGTTTTAAATTGGGTCATCCTACGTTGAGTTTACGCTTCATTCCATCTCTATCTTTTATGGAGAGAGAGGTAAATTATCATTTTATTGATAGTAATGGAGAAGATGAGTTTGTTCAGCGCAAAATTGAGTCCACCAACCTTGACTTTCCACTTTTGTTGAAATATCGAACTTTGCGTTACAATAATTTCGCAGCTTATTTTGTAGGAGGTGCTCAGTATACTATCGATTTACAGTCTAAACAAGACGTTGCACAAGTCTTTTCAAATCCCATCCTTAAATTGAATAAACACGACATTCAAGCTCAAATTGGAGTAGGTGTTGATTTCTTTTTGCCCTATTTTAAATTTGGATTTGAGGTGAAACTCTCACACAGTGTAATAAATTCATTGTACCAAGACAACACACGTTTATCAAAACCATTTGATAAACTTTACAATCGTGTAATTTGGTTTTCTTTAACTTTTGAAGGGTAATGATTCAGGAAATTAATGTTTCGGTTCTTCCTGAAGTAGCTCATGATCCCTTGCAATGGAAACAAATCGCGTCCAAAGAGACTGGGATTTCAATAGATGAAATTACTGAAGTCCGTTTGCTGAAGCGTTCAATTGACGCAAGAAGAAAACCAGTTCGATTTCAATTGAAATTTGCTGTAATTACAGGAGTTGAACCAACAGAAATGCAGCCCGTTTTCCTGAGTCAAGACGTATCGAATTCACATGAAATAGGAATTATTGGTGCAGGTCCAGCGGGATTGTTTGCCGCACTTCAAGCTATTCAATCGGGACTAAAGCCTGTGATTTTTGAGCGTGGAAAGGATGTAAAATCGAGAAGGCGAGATTTAGCTGCAATAAACAAGGAACAGATCGTCAATCCAGAATCAAATTACTGTTTTGGAGAAGGTGGTGCTGGAACTTATTCGGACGGAAAACTTTACACACGCTCTAAAAAAAGAGGAAGTGTGCGTCAAGTTTTAGAATGGTTAGTAGCGTTTGGAGCGGAAAGAGATATTTTAATTGATGCCCATCCACATATTGGAACCAATCGTTTACCTAAAATTATTGAGGCTATCCGCGAAGAAATTTTGAAATGCGGTGGTGAAATCCATTTCAATGCGAAAGTGACAGATTTGATTATTGAACAGAGTGAAATAAAAGGAATAGTATACCAAAAAGGGAGTGAAGTTAAAACTAGATATTTTAGTGAGGTCATTTTAGCTACAGGACATTCTGCTCGTGACATATTCTATCTGTTGCATAAAAAAGGAATTGCGCTGAGATCCAAACCATTTGCAATAGGGGTAAGAGTAGAGCATAGTCAGGAGTTGATAGATTCAATTCAATATCACGGAGAAGTAGACAATGAATTTTTGCCACCAGCCAGTTATGCATTAGTGGAACAGGTAAATGGTATGGGGGTTTATTCATTTTGCATGTGTCCAGGAGGAATTATAGCTCCTTGTGCCACAGAGCAGGAAGAAGTTGTTACAAATGGATGGTCACCCTCTAAGCGAAATAATCCTTTTGCAAATTCGGGAATTGTTGTTCAGGTTTCACCCGAAGATTTACTTGGGAATCCAAATGATCCGTTTATTTGTCTCAACTTCCAAAAGGAGGTTGAAAGAGCATGTTGGGAAGTGGCAGGAAAGACACAACATGTTCCAGCTCAACGTTTGATAGACTTTGTAGAAAATCGAATTTCTAAAGATTTACCCAAAACATCATATCAACCAGGATTATTGTCTGTAAACCTAAATGATGTTTTACCTGAGATTCTAACATCAAGATTGCGTAAAGCATTTGTCGAATTTGGCAAAAAGATGAAAGGATATTATACCAACGATGCTGTGCTTCATGCTCCTGAATCCCGAACATCATCTCCAGTTCAAATCCCACGTGATAAAGAAACACTGCAACATATTGAAATTAAGGGGTTATACCCGTGTGCAGAGGGGGCTGGTTATGCTGGAGGAATTGTATCTGCTGCTATTGATGGAATGAATTGTGTGGAAAAAATCACAGAATCAAGGAAATAAGTTAAGATTTTCTAAGGATATATTTAATTACATTATTTTGTTTCGCAACTAGTATCTTAGGTAATCAATTGATAAATAGTTACCACGGTTGATATGTTGTTTATAGCTGAGATCTTTAATTTTTTTTTGGATTCCAATATTGAAGTGAAATAAATAAGCAACGAGGTTTATTTTGCGTAATTTTGGCAACTATTCGTATACTAAATACGTTTAGTAGGTAAGAATTACAAAAAGTCGAAAAAAAATGATTTTTCAAAAAAATAGAAAAGAACTTCTTCCATATTCATTTATGATATTTTTGGTGATTGTAACCTTTGGTTTCAGTTCATTAAATGCACAGATGGATATATCCATATCGGCTGGGTCAAATAATCAGACATTCAGTACCTGTGATGGATTTATTCTTGACTCAGGTGGACAAGGCGGTCCAGGGTATTCAAATAATGAAGACGTTACATTTACAATTTGTCCTCCTTCGGCTAGTGATGATATATATGTGCAGTTTACGCTATTTAGTTTGGATCCTTTCGGAGGTTCAAATGATATAATGATGATGTATGATGGGAATAGCACAGCGGCTCCTTTAATTGGAACATATACTGGGTTTGAACTAGAAGGTGTTGTTAATCAGGCTTCGGGGGCAAATCCTTCAGGATGTTTGACATTTAGGTTTATTTCTGATGGAACAGGAACGGGTAGAATTGCAGGAAATGTATCGTGTACACCCCCTTGCACACCTCCTTTTGCTGTTTCAACTGTTGTTGGAGAGCCATCAGATAGTGTCGCTACTTGTATTGGAGAACCTTTGGATTTTGCAGATGACGGCTCATATTCTCCATCAGGCTTTAATTTAGTGTCATACGAATGGGATTTTCGCGATGGGAATTCGGCTTCTGGGCAAAATGCTACTCATGCTTTTACTACTCCAGGTATGTATCGAGTAAAACTTACGGTTACTGATGAAAATGGATGTGAGAGTTTGAATTCTTCGAGTATTCGAATCTATGTAGCGCCGACACCTTCCTTTATTGGCTTTCCAAGTGATGAAGTAATGTGTATAGGAGAGAGTTTACTTTTAGCTACAGCCCCTGAAACATATAATGTAACATGGACTGGTTTTCCAAGCTCTTCTGAAATTGAAGATGGATGTGTAGATGATAATCAAGTTGGGCAAGCTCAAACTCACTCACTTGAATTAGGAGGGTTTACTTCAGGAGCTACTTTAGATGATATCAATGATCTTGAGAGTATTTGTATTAATATGGAGCACTCGTTTATGGGTGACTTCGTGTTGCAGGTTCAATGTGCAACAGGTCAAACAGTTACTCTGCACCAACAAGGTGGTGGTGGCACTGACTTAGGGATCCCAGTTCCTCAAACAAATGTTGATTGTGATAATCCTGCAACAATTGGTGTTGGATGGGATTATTGTTTTACACCTACCGCTCCCCAAACATGGGTTCAAGCCGCAGGGCCTGGAAGTTTGCCAGCAGGTGATTACGCATCTGTTCAGCCTCTTTCAGCTTTGTTAGGTTGTCCTTTAAATGATGTTTGGACTATAATTTTTACAGATAACTGGGGTGCTGATGATGGTACATTATTTAGCTTTTCAATTAATGTAAATCCGAGTTTGTATGAGGATATTGAAGAATTTGAAATTTCTGTCGATAACGGTTCAGCTAATTCTTTTTGGAATTCGCCAGCTCAATTTGGTGTGATTTCAAATAATAGTAATGATTTAACTATTACTCCAACGAGTGGCGGTGATTACACTTATACATATACAGTCATTGATAATTTTGGTTGTGAGAACGATTCTACAGTAACGATAACAGTAAATGAAAATCCACAAGCTTTTGCTGGTGATGATATTGAAGTATGTGGTATTAATGGCGTTGGTCAAGCTCAACTTGCTGGAGAAATATCTGGAGGTACTTCAAGCTGTGCATACTCATTAAATCTTACGGATTCATTTGGTGATGGTTGGAATGGGAATAGTATTACAGTTGGTATCAATGGTTCCACAACAAATTATACAATAGCTACAGGTAATTCAAATATCATTCCTCTTGTCGTCTCTCAGGGAGATAATATTACACTTCAGTTTAATGCAACAGGAAGTTGGATATCCGAGTGTTCGTTTATATTATATGACTGTGACGGAAACATTGTTTTTCAATCTGGTCAAAACGGTACACAGCCAACAACTCAATTACAGTCATTCACTGCTGATACTTTTGGTGGAGTCGTGTTCTCATGGTCTGACCCAGCAAATTTGGATGACCCAAATGTCTTTAATCCAAATGCTACTGTAACAGGACAAGAAACTTTTACACTATCAGTATACCCAGAGGGACACCCATTATGTGTTACTACAGATCAAGTAACAGTGACCGTTACAGAACCAGGAGAAGCAGGTGATGATGCTGTTTTGGATATTTGTGCAGATGGCGCTCCCGTTGATTTATTTCCACTTTTAGGTCCAAACGCAGATGCAGGTGGTACGTGGCTTGATCCTTCAGGGAATGTAGTTACGATGCCCTATGATCCAGCAACAATGGCTGAGGGTGATTACGAATATCAAATTGGAGCAATTGATTGTTTGTCTTCTGCAATAATTGAGGTAAACATACTGCCAATCTCAATTACTTCAGTTACGGTGACAGATGTTGATTGTAATTCAGCTGATAATGGTTCAGTTATCATTAATTCACCACAAGCTGAACAGTATAGTATTGATAATGGTGTAACATATCAAGGTACAGGAACATTTACAAACCTGTCCCCAGGTACATATGATGTAGTGGTACTTAACTCTATTGGTTGTTCGACAACCGATCAATTTACGGTAACAGAACCAAACCCAATCGTGATTACAAGTATTACTCCTGATATTGTTGAATGTCGTGAAAATGATGTTACATTGGCTGTTACTGCTCAAGGTGGTAATGGAGTGTACAATTATGAATGGGTATTGAATGGTCAAGTTGTAAGTAATTCAAGTACGTTTACAACTCAACCACAAAATGCATATAATGAATACTGTGTTACTGTGTCAGAAAATTGTGGATCACCAGTTGCTCAAGAATGCATGATTGTTACTTGGCCTGCAGATGTTCAACCAATTCTTATTCCAAGTGTAATTGAAGGTTGTTACCCTGTTGAAGTCACATTTGTAAATGCTACAAACTCAAGTGTTATTGATAATGCGTTTACTCGTTTTGGAGATGGGTATAGTGCAAATGCAACTGGAAATAATGGTTTTTATCACGTATACGAAACGCCAGGGGTATATTCTGTACAAACTACATTGACAACTACTGCTGGTTGTGTCTACGATACCACATTTACAGATATGATAACGGTACATGATTATCCACGCGCTAATTTCTCTTGGATGCCGTTTAAGGTTCCAATGTTTGATCCTGAGGTAGAGTTTACAAACCTTTCTTCTTCTGATGTAACAAATTGGGACTGGACATTTTATGATGGAACTCCACAAACGTCAACAGATTCAGATCCAATGACACTATATCCTGAGGGAGTAGTTGACGATTATTTGGTTACACTTATTGTTACAAATGAAGTTGGTTGTCAGGATTCAGTTGCTAAGGAAGTGTCTGTTGTTAGTGATATACTTCTTTTCGCTCCTAATACGTTTACACCTGATGGTGATAAATTCAACGAGACTTGGCGCGTTTATATTGATGGTATAGATATTTATAGTTTTGATCTATTTATCTATAATAGATGGGGAGAAGTAATTTGGGAATCACATAATCCTGAAAGTGAATGGGATGGTACCTATGGTGGTAAAATTGTTCCTGAAGGCGCGTATATCTGGACTTTACAAGTGTCTGATGGAGTGACTGATAAGAAATATGAGTTTAATGGACATATCAATGTTCTGAGATAATAATTTTTGTACTATTTTTTGAAATGCCCGACTTTTGGTTGGGCATTTCTATTTTGTACTCCTTTTTCAGTTAAATTTGCTCTATGAAATGGATAGGGAAAAGAGTATCTTATGTAGATGAAAAGGACATTACGACTATAGTTGTTTATCCTGAGAGAGTCAAATGGAAAAACAATCTTCTTCTTGCTTGGTTCTCTACTTGGATATTGATTGGTGCGTATGTCATTTCTCAACTATTCACTGATTTTAGTCGTGAAGAAAAGTTAATGCTTGTTATTTTTCTTTCATTTTGGAGTTACTTTACATTTCGAGTAGGTAAATCTACGCTTTGGCAATTGAGAGGGAAAGAACTTTTGCGAATTAATGACCAGGCTCTAATAATCAAAAAATCGATTTTTTCATATGGAAAAGCGTATACCTATTTCTTGGAGAATATTAGAAAGATACAAGTAGATGAGGTAAAGGATACCAATTTAGGATTCCAATTTGAAAAATCAATATGGGTTGTAGGAGGTGAAAGAATTTCGTTTGAGTATCAGGGAAAGAGTATTCGAATAGGTAGAAAGTTGAATGATCAAGACACCAAACTCCTATTCAGACTTCTCACAAATAGAATAGAAACAAGACTTAAAAAGAAAAAGTAGTTAAGAGCTTGTTTTTAAGTGATGATATTGTTTTTAAGTGATGATATTGTTTTAGAAAAAGGCAATATATCCAAAGTGAATTTTCCCATCCCTTATTTGAACTGGGTTGTTGAATTGACTTCCCAATGCGTAGGAGATAGAAAACGTCCCTACACGCGTTCCAAAAGACAGTCCCGCCCCAAATCCATACGGAGTATCATTATAGTATATTGAGCTATTGTTTTCATATATTGATTGATCAAAGAATGCAAACAAATGTGAGTTTCGATCTAGTAAAAATCTATATTCTAATGTGAAACGGGTCATGGTTGTAGCAAAAAGAGCTTCTTCGTCAAATCCACGTTGCGAGATGAGGCCACCAAAGCGAATTTGCTCATTGGAATAAATTGTATCAGCTACAAAAAACTGAGACAAGTTGGCTAGTCGAATTGTATGCCGTTTTCCAAGTGGAATAAAGTATTCCGCATTCAGGTGTATTTTATATGTAGTGCTTTTTGTCTCTCTGAAAATCTCGTTAGTGTCTTTTGGAAATGCCTTTCGAAGTCCGATACTGACATCAAAATCTAAATTAAATCCTTGTGTTGGATTTGGAATATAATCCACCTGACGTCTAATTATTCCAAATCCATAATAATTCGTTCGCACTGTCTCTCCAGTGTTGAATAATGGGTTGTTTGCAGCGCCACTAAGTATGTTTGAGCTTTCAAAACGGTAAAATCCTCTCAGGAAATTGCCTTTTCCAATGTAGTATCGTACTCCAGCTAATGCGCGTAATTCCAAAAAACTAGAATCACGTTTGTATAAGTGAAAATTACCTTCAACTCCAAAATTGGTTTTAAATAAGAAAGGGTAATTGAGCCCAATATCAAGTTGTTGTGTTTGAGGTTGCAAGCTTTTCCAGATTAAATCAAACTGTTCTCCTCGCTTTAATAAATTGATGAGCTTAAGTTGAATGTCACCCGTAAAAACGACTTTCCCATCATCTCCAGGTTGTATCCCTAAGATTCCATTTGCAGAGCTAATTTGATTTGTTTTAAGGTATAAATATAACTCAGCACCATTTTCTGTAAATACAATTTGAGGAGATTGTTCCATATCCAGAAATTGAACTTGGTTAATTTTTTGTCTAATTTGCTTAAAATTACGCTCCGAGTATTCACCCCCTTCTTTAATCCCCAAGTATGTCGTTATATATTTCTCACTTATTTTTGGTTCTCCTTTGATATGAATTTTTGTCCAATTTATTTTTTCTCCTTTACTGATTCTAAGATCCGCTTCAGGTTCAGTTTCATTTATATTTAGATTGATTAACCCTACTTGAGCAAAAGGATAGCCATTATTTTCTAGATATTCTAGTATTGACTCATGTGTTTCAGAGATATCCTCTGATGATAA
Source organism: uncultured Flavobacteriales bacterium (assembly GCA_964447015.1). GTDB lineage: Bacteria > Bacteroidota > Bacteroidia > Flavobacteriales_D > Crocinitomicaceae > Wandonia. Next base: position 10,474 of record CAYUQU010000011.1, on the reverse strand, counting down.
AGGTACTTTAGATAGAATTCGTTCACTTAAACCTGGTATTTTTCGAATTAGCCAAATATCTTCCTGATCAATATTCACTCTCAATTTCTCGAAATGAGGTCCTTTGTATAAATAAACATCTAATTTTTTTCCAGTAGAGTCCCAAATTTTAGAATCTATAGATATTAAGGGATAATTATGTTTTAAATACTTGAAACGTTGCTTTTTTAAATAAGGGACAATATCTAATGAGTCTTTAAATTTAACAGTATTAATTTCAGAGGTATCTGTGATATTTACCTCATTTAGCGTAACTAACCAGCCTTTTTGACTTATTACTATAAGCGGAAAGAATAAAACTAGTATGTTGATTATATGCTTCAATACGCGAAAATAACGTTTAATAATTAGATTTATTCAACAATTATTTATTGCAATTGTGGAAAACATTTCTTTCGGTTTAGTGTTTTTATCGTATATTTGTTGTCACAAGCAACCAAATTAAAAAATTAAATTGAAAAGTATGAAAAAGTTTTTGGCCTTGGCTTTCTTAGGGATTTTTGTAACTACTCTAGTTTCATCATGTGGAGCAAAAGGTGGAAATTGTGATGCTTATGGTAGCTTTGAAACTACTGAGCAAAGTGGGGATTTAGCTTCTAAATAAGCTTCATTTACCTAATAAATCAAGGTCTACCTACTACGGTGACCTTTTTTTATGCCTTGTAGTTTCGTAGTATGTTTCGATTTATTTTTAGCTTATCGTATTAAATTTATTGGAGAGTAAATAAAACTTTCGTATAAAAAAAGAGGTACTCATTTGAGCACCTCTTTTTATAAAAGACAGTCTAGTAATTAGATTATCTTACTACCAATTTCATTGTTTTACTATCTGTAGAACTATTCATTCTCACAAAATAAACTCCTTTTGGTTCATTTGCAAGATTAATTTCTGTAGTCGAAGAAGTTGGAACGATATTTTTAACAACTTTTCCAATCGCATCAAGAACAACGATAGATGAATTAGCATCTACTGTTGGAAGTGAAGCTGTAAATACTCCATTCGTTGGATTTGGATATAAACCAAATTCTTTTGCTGTTAAAAGATCTTCACTCAGACCAACGTATCCTGTAGGGTTTTCAGAACTTAGAACTACACCGAATCCAAAGTTAAATCCAGTAGTAGTAACCTGAAAATAAGAATGAACAAATAATGGGAAATCAGATGCAGATGCTTTAAAATATTCATATTGTTCACGAGCAATAGTTAAAGGCATTGGAACACCAAATCCTAATGGATCAACTTCTGTATATGTAGTGTCAATAGTTTTTATTCTCAATACATCAGTGTGCGAAACTCCATTAGCTAAAATTAAAGTACCAGTAGCATCAGCCGTAACCCAAGTATCTCCAATTGCAGGATATGTATCTCCAGCTAAAGTGAAAGTTCCTTCGTAACTATCAGTAAATCCTGTTCCTAAAGTTGTTGGAAATTCTAAGACTTGTTGATTATTTGTGCTGAATTCAGTAATAGCATCACCAAAACCATCAATATTTATTACAAATCCCTGACCTTGCTTTTCATTTGCATCGAAAGTATAGAAAGTTTCGATATACTCAGGAATTATCATATTGAAAGTAGAAGAAGCGAAATCAGCACTGTAAATACTCGCCGATGCATCATTTACAGATACAATTCGGTCATTGCTTAAGTATCCAGCTGTTTCTGAATAATCAAATGTTTGACCAGCACCTACATTACCTGCGTAATTCACTGCATTTGAGTCAATCACATACATAATTGTTGTTGCACCAATTATAGGCTCATCAGCTGATGTCCATGTTTGTGCGCTTAATGTTGAAGTCAACATCAGAAAAGAAGAAAGAAAAAGTACTTGTTTTTTCATAGCTTAAATTTTTGTTTGTTAAAGATAAAAACTTATTTTCATTTAGCTTGTTTAATTCTCAACACCTAGAAATAAAGTTGTTGAATGTTTTAACTAGCTTTGTCGGATGTATGGACGTAGATAAGTGAAAAATGGTTGGTGAACAAAAGCTAAAAAAAATTGCACGCCTTGTCGTATTGTTTGTAATCGTGCTGACAGCTGTGTTTCTATACAATTGGAAAAATCTTGAGTTTTCATACGAATTTGAAGATTTTCTCCCTGTTGATGAACCTGAAGCAGTCTTTTATAGTGAATATCGATCAAAATTTTCTTCTGATAACGATTTCATGCTTTTGGCTGTTGAAAATTCACCTTCTGTTTTTGAGGCTGATTTTTTAATTCAAATTAAGGAACTCACAAACGAACTTAACGAGGCTAAATTTATTCAGCATGCGACTTCATTGACAAATTTAAATGAACTGCGAATAATCCCTGGAGGATTAGCGGTCGAAATACCATATTTGCACCTTGATAGCTTGCGTCTTGATAAAGATTCAGTTCGGATTTATTCTCACCCCGAACTAGTGAACCAGTTTGTAGCTTCCGATGCTTTGTCGCTCTGTATTTTCATCAAACACGATGATTATCTGAGTAAAGAGAAATGCGATATAATGGTGGCGGATGTGGAAACTATATTATCCAAATACGAATTTGACAACATTCGCTTAACTGGACGTGCAAAAGGACAGCAATATTATGTTGAAACGATGCAGTTTGAAATGGGACTTTTCGTCTCACTTTCTGTAATTTTAGTTGTTCTATTCCTTTACATCGCTTTTCGTTCGCTTTGGGGAATTTTATTACCTCAAGTCGTACTCTTCGGTTCACTTATTTGGGTAATTGGTGTGATGGGGTTGTTTCGTGAGCCAATTAATGTGTTGTTGACGGTTCTCCCTAGTATTATGTTTGTTGTCGCCATGTCAGATGTGATTCATATGGTGAGTAAATACATTGATAATCTCAGGGTAGGGATGGAGAAAAATCAAGCTATCTTGAATGCACTAAAAGAAGTGGGGATGGCAACTTTCCTGACATCGCTCACTACTGCTATAGGTTTTGCTACACTTTTATTAGTAAACATACGACCGATTCAGTCGTTTGGCGTGTTTACGGCTCTAGGTGTGATTTTAGCGTTTTTATTGACATTTCTAGTGTTGCCAATTCTTTTTCTGTATTCTAGAACTCCTGTTATCGTTCGCAATGAAAAATACAATATTCCAATTTGGTTTAACTTCTTGCGAAAGACTTTTCATTGGACAATACGCTATCGAAAATGGATTCCTGTTGGATTTTTGATTTTCGGAGCAGTCGCACTAATCGGAACAATGAAGATAGAAACCAATAATTATCTGATGGACGATATCTCAGATGATGTGCCACTTAAGCAAGATTTTAATTATTTGGATGAACATTATGGTGGCGTTAGACCTTTTGAATTGGCATTTGTGTTGCCTGACTCATCCAAAACATTTTGGGATAAGGATGTATTGAACGAAATTGAAAAAGTCGAGACTTACCTTTCGGATGAATATGGGGTTGGTAGAATGAATTCTATTGCTAGCTTAATTAGGTTGATAAATAGGAGTGTGCACAGTGGAATGAAAAGTCATTATGTTATTCCAGAGAACCAACGTGAAATCAACCGATTTAAACGACAATTAGAAAGAGTGCGTGGTGGAATAGTGCTGGATATGATTATGGATTCTACAGGAATGATGTCAAGATTACAAGGCGCAATTCCAGATTGGGGAAATAAGATAGTCACAGATAAAAATCACGCATTTGAGTTGTTTGTAAAAAATGAAGTGGATACAACTATCGTTAAACCCATAATCACAGGTACAGCACATTTGCTCGATTTGAATATGCGCACCTTATCCATGAGTATGATGCAGGGACTTTTGCTAGCGAGTATCATAATTGCAGTAATCATGGGGTTCTTGTATCGTTCCTTTTCGATGGTTATCATCGCCATGATCCCAAATTTATTTCCACTGCTGTTTATTGGTGGAATAATGGGATACTTAGGTGTTGATTTAAAGATTACGACAGCAATTATTTTTACCATCGCCTTTGGTATCGCGGTAGATGATACCATTCACTTCTTAAGCAAATTTAAACTGGAATTGAACAAAGGCAAATCTGTGTTGTGGGCTTTGAGGACAACGTATGTGTCAACCGGAAAAGCAATCATTCTAACAACTTTAATTCTAAGTAGCGGATTTTTAATGCTTATTTTTTCCGATTTTAGAGGCACATTTATAATGGGGTTATTGGTCTCTTTAAGCCTTGTTTTTGCAGTGGTAGCTGATTTGTTATTGTTGCCAGTGTTGATTATTTATTTTTTCAAGAAAAAAGTATAGTGCCATTTACAGACTCTCTCATTCTCATTCTGTTTCTTCGTGTTTCCTCCCCACAAAATGGACAACTAAGTACAATATTCCTATTGCCACAGGAAAAGTGACATAAAACGGCACACCCATCGCTCCAGGAATCACTCCCACAAACAACGCCACTCCACCCACTGTCAACGCATAAGGCATTTGTGTACGCACGTGACTTACGTGATTGCATGACGAAGCCAAGCTGGAGAGAATTGTGGTGTCTGAAATAGGAGAACAGTGGTCACCCAAAACAGAACCCGCAAGTACAGATGCAACGGTGTTGTACAATAGAGCCATTCCATCTATTGAATCTATGTCCTGACCCATTGCGAAAGCGGTTGGTATCATAATCGGGTATACCAAAGCCATTGTAGACCACGAAGAACCTGTTGAGAAGGCTATGATGGCAGATAGTACAAATGTAATTGCTGGAATTAACCAAGGTTGAAAAGTACTACCAAACGCATCTTTAATTACATCCGCTGTGCGCAAATCTGAAGTTACGTGAGCTAAAGACCAAGCAAGAACCAAAATGGCAATAGCAGGAATCATTGTTTTTACTCCCGAAATCACGACTTCCATTGTGTCGCGCAGATTCATAATTCGCTGCACAGATGTAAGGAGAATTGCAAGTGTCAAACCTAAAAGAGAAGACCATAAGAGCGATTGGTAAGAGTTTGCCTCTCCGATAATCATCCCTATTCGTTGAATAAATGTCAAACTATGCCCCTCATGTTGTTCTAACGCTGCAAAAAATCCTTGGTTTGTCAAAATTCCAGCTTCAGAAAATGTAGAATTCCACGAATTCATTCCTGTGTATACAAGTCCGATAATTGTTCCAAATACCACAACTAGAATTGGAATTACGGCATTGAATGAACGAATTTTGTTCATATTAGCGGGTTCAAATTCTTCCGAATCGACAGTGCTTTGGTCGTTGTCTTCACCTGCGTTTATACCATTTTTGATTGTTTCAGCTTCAATCTTGTACATCGGGCCAAAATCGCGTTTTTTCCAAATCAAAATAAACATGAAAACCAAGGTTAGAATGGGGTAGAAAGAGTAGGTCAACGAATTCATGAAAATGGAGTAGGCTCCTTCTGTTATGAGAACTTCATTTTCATTGATTTTAGCCACGCCAGCAGAGATGTAGCCCAATTCGGCACCTATCCATGTGGTCACAAATGCAACTGCAGCGATGGGAGCTGCGGTAGAATCGACTATATAAGCCAATTTTTCTCTTGAAATACGCAATTTATCTGTCACAGGTCTCATCGTATTTCCAACTACGAGCGTGTTGGCATAATCATCAAAGAAGATAGCTACCCCAAGAAAATAAGTAGAAAGCATCCCCGATCGGCGAGTTTGAGCAAACTTTACAATTCGATTTACAACTCCCTTCATTCCTCCATTTTTGGAAATAACGGCGACGAGTGCACCTATTAGAATTGAAAATAGTATGACGGATAAATGGTCTTTGTCAGCTAGTGCCTCTAGCATATAATGGTCGAGTACGGTTAGGAATGCGCCAAATATTCCACTTATGCCATCCACATAAAACCCAAGAGTTGCAGCACCGATAAAGATACCTGCAAAAAGAGAAATGATAACTTCTTTTAAAATCAGTGCCATGAAAATAGCCACAAGCGGAGGAATGATGGCCCACCAACTAGGGATTACAGCTGGTTGCTCATTCGATTCTATATATTCAAGATTAAATTGACTACTTGTGGCAAAAGTCATTTCGATATATTGATTGTCTTCGCCATCGGTTTTTACGTCATAATTATGATTGGAAATAACAAGAACTTCTTTTTCAGTTTCTACTGATATTCGAGTTTCTACTCCACCAACTACTGTCTCTGGAAAATGGATTTTATCCTGCGCAAAAAAGGCAGATCCAGAAAAGAATATAAAAAACGAAAGAAAAATCCTTAAAGCCATTGATTTCAATTTGAGCCGAAGATATAAAGTTATGTTTAAACTGAATGTGAAAACTAAAATTTATTCGGTGTAAATGAAATGTTTGCGAAATTAATCTTTAATCAACACAATTGCTGACTGTTGATTTACGCGTCGCTTGAGTACATTGATGTAATTGTACGCTAATTTTGTTCCGTTTTCGAGTGCAGCTCTTTCAGCCATTGCTATAGCTTCTTTTAGGCGTCCTTGTCCCTCATATACCAGTGCCATATTGTACTTCGAACGACCTGCTACTTTATTTTTTGGGCTATCAATCCCTGGCTCAAGTTGACGTTCTGCCAAATCCCAGTTTCCATTTCGAATAAGAGGTTTGGCCATTTTTAGTGTGCGACTTCCTTTATTGTAGAATTCACGATTTACCCAAACCCATTTCGAATAAAAGAGGCTACCAATGCGATAACCAATACTATTACCTAAATGACCGTAATATTCTCTTTTTCTTAGCGCATCAGAAAGCAAGTTGAGCGGATTTGTATTACCTGAAATTGGAATGTTGTATACTTCGTGAATATCTAATCTATCCACGTGTTGATGACTGTTTGCAATGTAAATGTTGATGTAAGCCCAACCTCTCAAAGGGCTATTTCGTTGTCCTGTGGCATTTGCTACAATTGTTCCTCCAACAGGCGCTTGTGATTCGAACGTTTCAATTTCGATAATTCCATGTGTGCCTTGCGCTTGGCAAATTGAATCAACGCGTATCCAATTGATTTGCTTGTTATCACGCAATTGTATCGGTGAAGCAATTACTCCTTTTAAATAACGAGAATCGTCAAGAGAACGGATTATTCCTGTAACACTTTGCTCAGCAGCAATTACATTGCCATTGTATTGTTGACCTTGCAAAACTTGCTTAAGGAGCGCATCAGGACTATTATTTTCTGTAACGTTATTTACGATTAACAGTTTTGTGGTGCTGTCGTCAAGTAAAATCGGAGCGGGAGTTGTTACAGAGATTCTAAATGAGGTTTTGCATCCAGTGAGGACGAATAAAGTTGGGATTAAAAAAATAAATAGTAGTCTCTTTTTCATATTACATATTTTGGTGAAGTATGTAATTCATATAACAATTACTGAACCAAAATGAAGGACTTTAAAAATCAAATCCCTGATTTTCATCAAGGATTTGGTTTTAATTAATTTACAATTTCGTCGTATTTACTTTTGAAATATTCATTGTCTTCAAGCCACTTATAACCTTTGTTCATTAACTCTTTTGCGACTTCAGGTCTTCTTGAGTCAATATAACACTCAGCTGTTTCAGCTAAACCTATTGCAAGCATTTTGAAATCTTCCTCACGCCAGTCATCTACTGAAGTAATCTCTGCTAACATTTTATCTGCCTCTTTCCATTCTGTTGTCGCACCTGATTTATCACCTTTACGATATTTACAAACACCCAACAAATATTTTGAACCTACATCGTCTGGAGAAACTTTAGGCATTTTAATTACCCAACCATAAGCTTTACTGTAGTTTCCAGTGGATATTTCATTTTCAATAACTTCTATTAGACTCAATTTAAACTCAGAAAAGAAGTCTCTATATTCGTTATAAACAGATCTATCTTTGTCTTTTCGTTGGAATTTACCGATGGCTGTAATAGCATCTTTGTATGCATTTTTATACTTGTCTTGTGATGTGTATTCCGCATCTTTAGACATCGCATACAGACCTTTTGCTAACCAATAATATGGTTCAGGATCATTTTTAGTTTTGTCTTTAATCGTGTAACTTTCAGCTGTTTTCACAAGCTTGTCGTAATCACCATCAGCGTACATTACCAATAATTCTTCGTAATCTTGAGCAAACATTGTTGCACTGGTAAATAAGATTGCGATAAATAAAAATACCTTCTTCATAATAATAAGTTTTTTCCTTGTTCATTCAACAACTATGCCGAATGTAAAGAGAATTCTGAGATTAACAAAAAATTAACGCTCGAAATTTTATTTTTTGACTGTTATTGAACAATTCTTAATAATCCAGAACGATTTACTTCACACTTTCTATTAGCAAGGCAAGAATTTCTTGAGCTGCTTTGGAGATTTTAGTTCCCGGTCCATAGACGCCAAAAACGCCACTTTTGAAAAGGAAATCGTAATCCTGTTGCGGAATTACTCCCCCAGCAATGACCATAATATCCTCGCGTCCCATTTTCTTTAGTTCGGCAATTACTTCGGGAACTAGTGTTTTATGTCCTGCAGCCAACGATGAAACTCCTAACACATGCACGTCATTTTCTACAGCTTGGCGTGCAGCCTCGTCAGGTGTTTGAAACAAAGGACCAATGTCTACATCAAAGCCGATGTCAGCAAACGAAGTCGCGATAATCTTCGCTCCTCTGTCGTGACCGTCTTGCCCCATCTTGGCAATCATAATTCGCGGTCGACGCCCTTCCAATTTTGAGAATTGGTTAGACATTTCACGTGCTTTTTCAAAATCTGCATCATTCATTGATTCTGCCGAATAAACGCCACTAATCGAACGTATTTTGGCTTCATAGCGACCAAATACATTCTCCATGGCTTGTGATATTTCTCCTAAAGATGCACGTTTTCTCGCACAATCAATAGCTAATTCCAAAAGATTTCCTTTTCCACTTGCCGCAGATTCTTCCAATTTTTTTAAGGCATTCTGTACAGCTTGTTCGTTGCGGTTAGCGCGGAGTTCTTTCAAACGTTCAATTTGCGAAAGACGGACTTTGGCGTTGTCCACGTCTAAAATGTCCATGTGTTCTTCTTTGTCCAACTGGAAACGGTTCACACCAACGATGATATCTTTGTTGCTGTCAATTCGAGCTTGTTTTCGAGCTGCAGCTTCTTCAATTCGCATTTTAGGAACTCCAGTTTCAATTGCTTTTGCCATTCCGCCGAGTTCTTCTACCTCCTGAATCAATTCCCAAGCGCGCTCAGCTAGGTCGTTAGTCAATTTCTCGACATAATAACTCCCAGCCCAAGGGTCAATTACTTTGCAGATGCCCGTTTCTTCTTGAATATAAAGTTGTGTATTTCGTGCAATTCGAGCGCTAAAATCTGTGGGAAGTGCAATTGCCTCGTCCAATGCGTTGGTGTGCAATGATTGCGTTCCTCCAAAAGCAGCTCCCAATGCTTCAATGCACGTTCGAGCAACATTGTTGAAAGGATCTTGCTCGGTCAAACTCCAACCTGAAGTCTGACAGTGAGTACGTAAAGCGAGTGATTTGTCGTTTTTCGGGTTGAATTGTGAGACTATTTTCGCCCACAACAAACGCCCAGCACGCATCTTGGCAATTTCCATAAAATGGTTCATGCCGATAGCCCAAAAGAATGACAAGCGCGGTGCAAAAACGTCTACATCCATTCCTGCTGCAATTCCCGTTCTCAAGTACTCCAAACCATCTGTAAGCGTGTAAGCTAACTCAATGTCGTTGGTAGCTCCTGCTTCTTGCATGTGATAACCCGAAATCGAAATCGAATTAAATTTTGGCATATTCTTCGACGTGTATTCGAATATATCCGCGATAATTCGCATCGAAGGAAGGGGAGGATAGATATAGGTGTTGCGCACCATGAATTCTTTCAAGATGTCATTCTGTATCGTTCCCGATAATTTGTCTTGCGATACGCCCTGTTCTTCCGCAGCGACAATGTAAAATGCCATAATTGGAACTACAGCGCCGTTCATGGTCATGGAAACGGACATTTCGTCGAGTGGAATTTGGTCGAAAAGAATTTTCATGTCCAAAATCGAATCGATAGCTACACCTGCTTTTCCGACATCGCCTTTTACTCTTGGGTGATCTGAATCATACCCACGGTGTGTAGCTAAATCAAATGCAACGGAAAGTCCTTTTTGTCCCGCAGCTAAATTCCTGCGGTAAAAAGCATTCGATTCTTCCGCAGTTGAAAATCCAGCGTATTGGCGAACTGTCCACGGGCGGATGGTGTACATGGTCGAATAAGGACCACCGAGATAAGGGGCAATTCCACTCACATAACCTTGTTGGCAGTTTGCTTCGTTGTCTTTAGCGGTGTACTTATTTTTAAGTGTAATTTTTTCGGCTGTGTGAAACTCTTCTCTCAATTCACCTTGCGCAGTGCGTGCCGTTTTATTCAGTGGTCGTTTTGTAAAATCTATTTTCATGCTCGACCTCCTTCTTTGTGTAGTTCTAAAATCAATGGTTTGACAATATGAACATTCGGA
>CAYUQU010000010.1:0-63650 GCA_964447015.1 uncultured Flavobacteriales bacterium | reverse complement strand
TTTATATAAGATTGTCTTTTTGACATCATTGCTATTATCAACAAACTCTCTGATTTTTTCGCAAAGTAATAATTGTGCAACTGCAACACCGTTGGATTTATCTTCAGGAAACGCCTGTTTCTCGGGGACTAACTTCAATGCAACAAGTAGCATGACCACAAACGCATGTACACCAGCTCCAGTAAATGAGGTTTGGTTTACATACACTGTAACTGGTGCCAATAATGAATTTATTTTGACACCTGGCACACTTCAAAACCCAGTAATAACTGTTTCCTCTTTTGGTTGTGCAGCAGGAACATTTGATGTGTGTCAATCCGCTACAGGTGGAAATGTGGCAATTGCTACATGGGGATTTGCAGTTGGTCAACAAGTATTAATATCTGTAGCCAGCAATTCACTTACAGATGGTACATTCGAATTGTGTGTTAATTCATTACCACCAGATCCAGCTGGAGGTAATACTTGTGCAGGTGCTATTCCCATTTGTGATGTAAGCTCTCCTTTGGTTTTTGACATGAGTACATTAAATTCATCTGGGACCTCACCGAGTTGTTTTCTTTCAGCTGTAAATCAAGATGCTTGGCTCACATTTACCGTTCAAGAATCAGGTCTTATTGAATGGACTACCAATGCCAGTAACTCAGGTACAGAACTTGATTGGGCAATATATGATGTAACTTCAGGCTGTCTTGGTAGTTTAGTTGCTTGTAATTACAATTTCGGAGGTGCTAGCGGTTATTCTGTTGGAATGAATGGTGCGTCGTGTGTTGTCTGCCCCACAAATGGTGCCAACACAAACCAATGTGCTGAATATTGTGCACCAATCAACGTTACTGCAGGAAATACTTACGCCATCATGATTGATTTATACCAAGGAACTCCAGGAAACGTAAGTTTTCAATTTACAGGTGGCACGACCGCTGTAATCGCTCCCAATGTCGACTTTTCAATTAGCCCAAATGGTGTCGTCTGTGCTGAAGATGTTACTGTAAGTATTACAGACAATAGTACTGGGTCACCTGAATGGACCTTTGGAGACGGAACCTCATATTCAGGAACTAATCCTCCAGATCATTTATATTCAAATCCAGGTACGTATGCAATCACAGGTGTAATTGGAGGAGAATGTCCAGCTTCACATACTGAATACATTCAAATTTATGGTCCTGTAGATGCTACTTTTGATGTAACTCACGAAACGTGTTTAGGCGATTGTGATGGAACAATTTCTTTATTTCCAACAGGTGGAAGTGGAACATACAACTATGTATGGGCAGATGGGCCAACATTATCTTCCCGTGAGAACCTTTGTCCAGATAATTATTCTGTTACAATTACAGATCCAACTTGTGCTACCGACATTGTTTTATCAATTGACGTAAATGCTGGCCCTTCATCGGACGCATCGTTCTCTTATGATGCTCCTTCCTATTGTAACACGGGTTCGAATCCATCTCCAGTAATTACTGGCACACCAGGTGGAACGTTTACAGGTTCTGGAACTCTTGTAATTGATGCCAATACTGGAGCAATAGATTTAATTGCTTCTGGAGTTGGTGATTATGTGGTGACTTACTCTGTAGGTGGGGCATGTCCTGCTTCTTTAGATGTCAACGTGCAAATTACAGATGGTTTTGATGCTACTTTTAATTATAGTGGTCCTTATTGCGCAACAGGTAATGCTAATATTTCGTTAGATCCTGGAGCTTCTACAGGTGTCTTCAGTTCAACTCCAGTTGGTTTATCATTAAATACCTCTACAGGAACTGTTGATCTAGAAAATAGTGATCCAGGTTCATACACAGTTACCAACTTTATAGCCGCTTCAAGTGGATGTGCACAGGCCTCTCATGATGCCGCTATAACAATAAATGAAATTCCAACTGCCACAATTTCAGGAGGTGGTGAAGTATGTGATACTGAAGCTACACCAACTGTTGAAATTGATTTTACAGGAAATGCATCCTGGGATGTTAGTTATACTGATGGAACTTCTAATTTTAATGAAACTGCAGCGACATCACCATTTGTAATATCTGGAGGAGCTGCAGGTGATTACACACTCGTTTCTGTAACTGATGCTAATTGCCCAGGAACTGTGTCGGGATCGGCTTCAATTATCATTAACCCTACACCTGTTGCTGATGCAATGAGTGATATAGATCAGTGTGCAGAAACACTGATTCAAGTTCCTGACTTCTCTAGTACTCCTGCTGGAGCAAGTTTTGACTGGGTGAATGATAACACAAACATTGGTCTTGGAGTAAACAGTTCTGGGAATATTGGTGACTTCAACGGACAGAATAATACATCTGATCCAATAACTGGAATAATCACTTTTACTCCAACATTAAATGGATGTGTAGGAACTCCTGTTCAGTTTGAAATTACTGTAAATCCAATTCCACAACCTCAACTTACAGATGGGGATGAATATTGTGATGGGGATGTAATTGCTGACCTTGTAGCTACTCCAGGTTCTGCAGGTCAAATTGATTGGTATGATGACGCTGCACTTTCGAATTGGTTAGGTTCAGGATTAACACATCAACCTTCTGATAACGTTGGTAGTGTAACGTATTACATTACTGAAACAGCAAATGGTTGTACATCTCTACCTCTATCTGCTACAATTACTGTAAATGACTTACCTGTCATTGAAGCAGGAGCTGACATGCAAATTTGCTCTGGAGAATCTATTGTGTTAGCAGGATCAAGTGTATTATCAGAACCAGGTGAAGTTTTATACTCATGGTCTGGAGGAATAGAAGATGGTGTTGCATTTATCCCTTCAAATGGTAATAACACTTATACTGTAATTGGAACAGATGAAAACGGATGCCAAAATTCTGATCAAGTAAATGTGAATGTAACTACAAGTCCGAATGCTTCAATGGCAGGAAGCCCACTTGAAGGTTTTGCTCCACTAGCTGTGACTTTTACAAATAGTTCAACTGATGCTACGAGTTATTCATGGGATTTCGGAAACGGAAATACTAGTACTTCATCCAACAATACGTTGAGTGAAGTATACGAAACAGGTGGTACTTACAACGTATATCTAATAGCATATAATGGTGATTGCTCTGACACTGCCTCCATCACTGTAATAGTTGATCCTTTTGCACCAGTTGAGTATGTTGTACCAAATGTATTTACTCCAAATGGTGATGACATAAATGACATCTTCCATTTTGCTTTAGTTAATGCACAAGCAATTGATGTTATTATCTTTAATCGTTGGGGAGGTGTAGTTGGTGAAATCAAACAGATTGAAGATATGAACGGATGGAATGGTGATGATATTAAATCAGGCAAACCTGTAACAGAAGGAGTCTATTTTTATAAATACACCATAACAGATTTGGCAGGTGAACAAATCTCAGGTCACGGTCACGTTACACTTGTGCGACAATAATAATATTCAAAACAATACTACTAAAAAAGGCTGTTCCAAATGGAACACCATAATTACGCAAGTCTAAAATTTGGATATTATGCGTAAAAACATTAAGGCTAATAGTCTTGAAAACAGAAGAGAGTCAATAGATTGGCTCTCTTTTTGCATTAATCATCTTCAGTCAAAAGTTTCTTGTCAGAGAGGTTATCGAGAATTTTATCCAATTTGGAACTTATCAAATCAATCTTTGAGCTCAGTTGAGAATTTACTTGATTTATTTTTGTGTCAAGGGCATTAATTTGACCATTAGTATTATTGAGTCCGCTTTTCATTTCACCATGAACATTATCCAATAGATTTTTAATTCCGTCAACTTTAATTGAGAGTTCATTATATCTCTCAAATATTGCTTTTTCTCTATCATGTTGGAATTGATTTAGAGATTCAAAGTTATCAGTGATTGCTTTTATTAGTTCTTCTTGAGACATTCTGTCTGTAATTTTAGTCAATTCTACTTTCATATAAATAGGGTTAAAAAATTGAATTTAAGAAAATTAAAACAATATAATTACTATATTTAGTTGAAATTAAAAAACTTATAATTATGCCTTACTATTATGTAAACAAGAATGCTCAATCAACTGGTGAACATGAAGTTCACACTACAAGTTGTAATCATGGGCCATTATATGAATCGAACAAACAATCTTTAGGTTCTCATTCTGATTGTAAATCTGCTGTTCAAGCTGCTAAGCAATACTATTCAAATGTTGATGGTTGTTATTACTGCTGTAACGAATGCCACACAAGATAATTTATGAGAAAAAATATCTACATCATCATTGGCGAAGGTCAATCTGGAAAATCGAGTCTCGTCAGAGCATTAACAGGGATATATAGAAATTCAACAAGAGAAGTTCAACTTGCGAATAACACAAAAATCAATATCGCTATTTGGTCTCAATCAGCTCAAGAAGGTACAATGGTAACTCCAGAAATGCTTTTGCAATTAATCAATGATGCTTTAGCCGATAATGCATTAATTGTGCTAAGACCTATTGATGCTATTGATTATATCAATTTAATTTCTGTGCAGCATAATATTATTGAGGTATTATTTATTGGCTGGGGAGAAGAGGTACAACAGTTTCCAACTCCTGGAAATATAAATGTAATCAATTTATCTTTGGATAGGCCTGTGAATGCTAATGCAGCATTGGTTCGGAATTGGTGGGGATGGATTTAGCAAAACAAGTCACAAAATCTCTTAAATGAAGTCCCCTCCAATATCAGAGAACATGAAGAGATTGCTAAGTGGATTGTAAAGAATTGGGAAAATTATTAATTAAAGTAATATCAAATTATGAGTACAAATAAAAATCAAATGATTAAAGATATTGATGGTAGAATGAATGAATTAGCTGAAGAATCTCGGCAAATTGATGATTTATTAGATGCTAGTAGTGTTTCAAATGAAGAAAAGGAGGAATTATCCAATCGACAGAAAAGAATTCAGCGAGATATGACAGCACTCTCAAATCAGAAAGAAGTAATTGAAAGGGGTAGAAAGTTAAAATAAAAGTCGTAACTACACTATTTTGAAAGTAATCTTGAAAGTTTTTGTTTTCGGAGTCAAACTCTATTAGTTTTATTATCGAAATATTAGCATGAAGTTCAACTGGGAAGAAGAAGTAAAGCGGGTGATAACAAGTTATTTTTTAACTTTTGAAATTCAATATAAGCCCAAGAATAGTGACCTACAAAATTATCTTGTTGATTTGATGAATTTGAAAATGAAGTTAATTGAACCTATTCCACGGATAGTTTTAAAATCCAATAAATTTAAAACAATACAAATCCCATACGATGTTCTTTGCTCGTTAATGAGCATTGATAAAAAAATTCAAAGAGGGGAAGAAATTACGTACCATCTGAGTAAGAAAGTGTTGGAACCATCATATAATGATGCGTTACTTAATACTTGGATTATTCAACATATACACCTCAGTACAACAAAAAAAAGAATCAATCAGAGATTTTATGACAGGTCTGATTATTTATTGTTTTCAGCTTTTAGTGATAATTGTGCCTATTTTATTGATATTCAAAAGCACAAAGAAAATCAGGTTTTTTCGAAGCAAGAATATTTGAATATTATGTTTGAGAGTTGGCCTGAATTAATACATGAGTATGATATTAACAAAAATGGAGATAGTAAAATCAGAACCAATGATTACACTGATTTCGAGATTGAACAATTAACAAAAAAGGGATATAGTATCGGAATGTTAAACATTGGAGATAAAACTATTACTGCGCCAGGAATTGGAATAACTACAAGTGGACACAATATTCATACAGTCTTGCGGGCAAATTATTTACATAGATATTTACACACTACTTTTAACTCAATTTGTAACAATGAAAAATCAATTCTTGAACGATTGAATTTAGATGCAAATAAGTCTTCTCTACAACTATCACTAAGGGTGGTTGATGATTTTCCTTTTATAAAATATTTTGAAACTAATTCTCAAAATTTTCTTGAATTGGGAAAAAGCTCCTTTTAATATCAATTAGCTCTATGATATAAGAAATGACTTACCCAAAATGTGAATATCTGAATTAACAAGCCATCAAATTAGACTATAATATTCACTCATTATTGTCATCACCATTGTTATCCGATAGTATTTTACCTGCTTTAATATTCTCAGAGTCTTGCTTGACTATATCAGATAGCATGCCAGTTAAAACGTAAATAGCATAAATAACTATAGCGAGCATTGTTATTGATATTGCAAGTTTGTTTATGCCTTCGAAATTCTTTACTGTTGAGACGTCATAACAAACAATAAAAACTATTTCTATACCGCTGTAAATGAAAACTCCTTGAGTGGCTGCAGTTAATGGCGAAGCAATTATTGGTCCCATCCTACGATATAGGAGACGTTCTTGCTCTTGGCCTTGGCCTTTTTGAGACACATAAATCAAATGCATAATACCGATAAAAGTCGATATGCCAACAACAATAAAAAATAATCCTTTTGACTCAGCAATTGTTCTAAAACTATTGATAATAGGTGAGAAGAAATTATCTATAATAGCAAAGCAGATAATGATAGCAGAACCAACGACAATGAGAAGGAGTCTTCCAAATCTTATATTTTTTAGATTCATACTCAATGGCTCTTATTAAAACGTTCTACTTGATTTTTTTCCTGAGAATCTTGGTCATTACCAATTGCTCCACCAATCACCCCGCCAATGATAGCCCCAAGAGGGCCTCCTAATAGACCAATAGCTCCACCAATAGCTCCACCACTAATTGTTGAGTTGGCTTCAGATTCAGCGTATACATTATATGGTGTGTATTTGTGCACATTGTAGCAATTAGGACACTCAACCCTAAAGTTATCCCCATACGAATGTCTTATATGTGCCCTATTTGAAGCGCTTATATTTAATGAGATTTTATTCCCACATGACTTACATTTGGAAATATAAAATTTCATGTCTTGAGAAATTTGTCAGTTAAGTTTAAGATGTCTTTTTCATTTGAGGTGTCCTTTCCCCAACTAAATAGTTGTGATGTAGCTTCCGATGATACTTCCATTAAGCATTTATCACCCTTTGATTTTAAATTAATCACAATACTTTCACCCCATGAAAGTAATGAGGCTCTTGTAGAAGCTTCAATTCTACCATTTTGAAGGTCTTCATAATCCACTTTCATATTGAGCTGGTTTAAAGCCTTTAGACAAGCTTTGAATACATCGTTTAATCTATGATTGAATATTCTATTCATATCTGTTAATGCTCTATTATAAATAGTTTGATAAAACCAAAATGGCTTATACTTAATACTTGTTATTTCTCTCCCAGTTTCTTTTTGAGTCTTTCATTCTCCGCTTCCAACATCTTGATGTATTTTTCCTTAAAGTCATCACCATAGAAATTCATACTCTCTGCTTTAGGTGCAACAGCCTGAACCGTTTGATTACCCGACACGTTTATTACCTGCGAAGCATCAAAATTTAATAGTTGAGAGATGTCTGTTCCAAGTATTTGGGCAATTTGCTGAATCCGAGAAATCGTCAAGTCAACCTCTCCACGTTCAAGTTTGCTATAGGCACTTAAGCTTAAATTAAGCTCTGCAGCCATTTCTTTTCGGCCTAATCCCTTGAGTTCTCTGAACTTCTTTATGTTATCTGCAATATCCATGTGTTTGCTTTTTGTCGCTAAAGTAGCAAAATAATTCTTTCAGTGGCAATTTAGGAAAAATTCATATCATAAATTCTCTTTTGGTTCTCTTTCTTTGAAATAAAAAAAAAGCATTATGGATACATACGAAGTAAAATACAAAGTGGGGAATACCTCAACTGGAAGGAAATTGCAACTTAAAGGAGGAGGTGAAAGTGAGGCAATTGCGAAACTAAAAGAACAAGGTAGTGTTCCAAAAGATGCTGATGTAATCATTCTCTCAATTAATAAATCCTGATATGAAAAACCTAAAATTCTCAACAATTGCAGTGGCTTTGCTCTTGGTCTCTTGCGGAGCTAATTCAGATGCTCAATCTAATCTGGAATCTCTAATAAAACAGAATGTCCTGATGAATAGCGATGTATTGGAGGTCGAAGTTCTTGAGTTGGAATTAATTCACGAAATTAGTGCTAAGGATAGCCTAAAGTACATGAATCCTGATATTCTTGCTACTAATGAACAATACAAGAAAAAAATTAAATCTTTGGAGGCAGAAGCATATTTATATTCAAAGGCAAGAAAGAATCTCTACTACGGCACGAGCACCAGAGTCAATCCCTATTATGAAACACAATGTGCAAATCATATTTCAAACATGAAGAATACTTGCAAGGTCCTGAATGAATTCTCAGCGGGGAATGCTTACTTGGCACTTAAAAAGAAAAATTCAACAGATATTGTGGCAAAAGTCTATAGGGCTAAAATTGAATTTATGCAAAAGGTATGGTATGGAAACTCAAATATTGAGTCTCGACCAAATGGTGATGGAACAGAAAGGAAGACTGAAGTAAGGTATTTTGTGCTAAATGTTTCTGAAACTGAGGTTACAAAAACAATTGATGATTTTTCAGCGCCAAATGGTAAGCAAGAACAATTTGTACAATTCGATAAGTTCTCTGTCGATGACGAGGGGAACATAACCATAATAAAATCCGAAAGTAATTCTGAGGAATCAAATGAATCGGCAGATGAAAAAACAATTGTTGCCAAATACCTGAGCGCTGAATTTGTTGGATATTGCTTTGTTCAGTTCGAGGATGAAAAAGGGGAAATCATTTCATTCATTGACCCAGACCTTGGCACATATACCAACCCTGCTGATTATTGTGCTATGCAAGACGCATACTTAGGAAAGAAATTCAAGATTACTCACTACACAGGAGAAATTGAAGTTCACGTTGAAGACAGCGGAAATGAAATTATCGAGACCGAGATTATTAAGAAAATAACGCTTGTCGATTAAAAGAAGAAAGTTGACTCAAATATCTTTATGACACAAGGTCTGCCAAACTCATCTTAGCCGCATCACATATTTCCCTTAATCTAACAATTGTGGAATTCACATCTCCTGTGATGATTCTCTCCAGTTGAGGGCGAGAAGTGCCAATTAATTTCGCAAATTCTGTCTTTGACATCCCTAATTCTACCCTTTGAGATTCGATTTTGCCCCCGATTCTCAATAAAAATTCATTTTTTTCTTTTCTCTCCATACCTACATTTTACAGGCCTTCCAGGCCGATGACCAAAATTATATCTACAAATATACAACTTTTTTGGCAACCTGCACCATCTTTGGTGCGTCTTGTGATTGTGAAGCAGAAAAAAATTGCCTCACGTTCCCAAAAGACTCATGACCTGGCACTGGTTATTGAGATTAAACAAAGTAAATAAAAAGAATATAGGTCGGCCTCTCACTTGAGCTGGAGGCAATTGTTTAATCAATAAATTTTAGTCATCATGAAAACAAAAAGTGAAAATCAACTAAAGCTTATCTGTCCGAATTGTGGGGAGTCTTTCTCCCCAACAGAAGCGATTTGGAATGAATTGAAAAATTCGATGGAAACAGAGTTGAACAATGAAATATCGGTTCAACGTGCTTTGCTTGAAAAAGAAAAAGCACATGTGCATAAACTTACATTCAAGCTAAATAATGAGAAAGAGAAACTGGACGAACTTGTTAACTCCAGGTTAAAGAATCGTGAATTGGTCCTGAGAAAGGAGTTGGAGGAGCAAATTAGCGCCGAAAAGGCAAAGGAGCTTCAACTTCTGGAAGATACAGTTACTCAAAAGACAAAGCAACTGGCAGACCACTACAAGATGAAGCGCCAGATGATGATTCTTCAGCAAGAAGCTGAAGTGAAGGAACTGGAGATTATAAATCGCTATGAGGAAAAGATGAATGCTGCAATGAAACAAATAAAGGAACAGTCATCAGAAACTCATCAACTCGAACTTGGTCAGAAGAACAAGATAATCAACGACCTCCAAAAGCAACTTGAAGAGGCCTCGAATAAGGTTAATCAATACTCCTCCTCAGGGCAGTTTATCGGAGAGTCAGCCGAAATACAACTGGAAACTTTGTTACAGGAAACTTTTCCGCAAGACAATATTGTTCCAATTTCCGTTGGAGCTAGGGGAGCCGATATAATCATGGAAATTAAAACCATGACTGGTGCTTGCATAGGGAAAATGCTCTTTGAGAGCAAGGTGGTTCAACGATTCGACCATAACTGGTTGAAAAAATTAAAAGAGGATAATGCCTCTGTAGGAGCCAGTGCGCTTGTCTTGGTTAGCAAGGTGATGCCGAAGGAGCTGGAGGGTCAGAAGTTCGGAATCATTAATGATATATTCATCTGCAGCCATTCTTCAGTGAAGGAACTCGCAATTATCTTGAGATATACCATTCTCAAGATAAATCAGGTAATTCTGACCAACAAGGGCAAGGAGACCAAGCAACAGATGCTGTTTGAGTGGCTCACATCGCCTGAGTTCAAGAATATCTATGAGAGGGTGCTCAATCAGCTTGATGCCCTCAGAAGCTCTCATGAGGCTGAAAAGAAGAAGCTCATCAAGCTCTGGTCAGAGCGTGAAAAGATGCTGGAGATTGCCATTGGTGCAACCGTAGAGCTCTTCGGAAATCTTCAAGGCATAACAGGTGGTGAACTTCCTGTAGTTAAGTCACTCGAAATCAACTTGCCAAAGGCAGGATAAATCTATAAATCTTCTCGACAAAAGCAAGGAAGCTTGTGCTCTTGAAAGCTTGCCATTGGTCTTGTGTTATAGCGCCATGACGTGGGGTCTACCAATTCCGCATCAGATAACTATAGGATTCAATTGCTTTCAAGGTTCCCCTTAAGGGAACGGGGGAACTCCTTGCCTTGTTGAGACCAAAAATTAAATAGCCATGAAAATGTACTCACTCTATAATTTGCTGATGTTCTTTAAACTTCAGCAACAACAAAAATACGCTGTGATTGAAAACATTGTTTCAATCATCGACTCTGATAACTATACTGATGAACAGATGAGAGAACTCATCTTCGAGCTCCTGAGAGAATCAGGCATGGTCGAAGAAGGATTTGAATCCGATGCTAAGGTGATTATACCAAGGGAGCCAGAAATGTTTGGAAGCAAGTTCCAAATACAAGAATTTAATATTCCAATTCAGGACAGAATCTACCGTATTCTCTATTTTCTCAACTGATAGACAAAATTGCTCTCATGTGATTTTTGAAGTCTCAGTTGACAGAGGGATATTCAGGTCAAAATCACCAGAAAATACGTTAAATATTTCACAAATCAACCTTATAACACCTTGTTTATGTGATTATTGAAAATTCAATTGTTTTATATGTATGTGGAATTAAAACGAGGAAATCATGAAATGATAAAAAAACAAAATCGAAAAATATGAAATAAAAAAATTATGAAAGCACGCAGGTCAAATAGAAAAATAACACCTTTCGGGGGAGCCATTCCTGTCTTGAAGCAAATAAGAGACTTCAAGATACCAGAGCTCATTCGAGAATGTCTTGGCACTCGTGTCAAGCAGGCTAAGTATGGCTATGAGGATGTTATTATTGCCTGGATGCTTACAAACCTATGTGGAGGAATGAGGCTTGACCACATAACCAAACTTAGAAAAAGTCTCAGCATAATTCCTGGGCTGAACCTGCCGAGTCATGATACACTTGGAAGAGTAATGAAAAGTCTTGCTACAGATGTACTCAGTGAGTCTGAAGTACACAGGGGTAGGAGAAGATACAAAGAGGCTGTAAGGGTTGGGAGCAAAACCTATAAGAGAATTACAACACGAGAAACAAATGACAACGAGCCAATGAATGACCTTCTTGCGGCAGTTACTTCCAAGATTGGATTGCTTAAGCAAAAGGAAAAGTATGACCTTGACCTTGATGTAACAGCTATTTACACCCAAGTCCGTGAAGCGATAAAAAGTTACAAGGACAAAAGATGCTTTGCTCCAATGGTTGCATGCATTGATAACCTTCCTGTCTACATTGAAATGCGAAATGGTAATGTGTCTCCTGGGGCAAGGATATTGGAGTCAACTCAAAAGTGCATTGAAAACCTTAAGAAAAACAAAATTTCCATTGGTCGAGTTCGAATGGATAGGGGTGCATACCATGGACCAACCTTTGACTACCTCAATAATGAGGATATTCACTTTGTGGTTGGAGCAAGAAAAAGCAAGTCAATGATGGAAACCTTAAAAGCAGATGAAAATGCAAATTGGACACCTGTACATATTCAAACTTCGCTTTATGATTGGGATTGTGAAACCGCTGATTTTAACTGGAAGCTGCATGGCTCAAAGGAGAATTATAGGCTGGTTGTTCTAAGAATGGATAGAAAGCGTGAAACAGCAAAGAAGGGACAATATGGAACAACTCCAAAGACGTGGGTCTATGGAGGGACATATGCATACAAGATGATTATAACCAACGACTTTGAGAGCTCAGCAAAAGAACTTATTGAATTCTACAACCAGAGAGGTACCAGTGAGAAGAACTTTGACGTGATGAAGAACGACTTCGGATGGAAGCTACCTCCCTTCAGCAACATGAATGAGAACTGTGTGTTCTTAATTATTGCGGCAATTACAAATAATGTATACCAAGCAGTAATTGGTAAGCTAAAGAAGAAAGTAAAAGAAATTAGACTTAATGCAAGACTCCGTGACTTCATTTTTGTATTCATGAGTGTTGCGTGTGAATTAACAGATACAGAATATGTGTTTTATGACACCAATATTGCTTACGAAAAAATTTGCTAAGAAGGCATCTATGAGATTCTCCTTTCCTTTTGGACTGGAGCGATACCTCGTGCCCTAAAGTCTGATATTTTTTGTATCTTGGACAGAAAATTTGAATTATGACTGTTCTAATGGCATACGATGTTGATAATCAAGCACAATACTCAGTTAAAACTGCTTTAACAAAGCTTGGATTTAGTGATTTTTGGAAGGATTCAAATGGAAATACGCATTATCTTCCAGACACAACCTTATATCATGATAAATTAAAACATGTTGTAGAAGCAAAGAAATTAATGAAGCAAGTATTAGATGAACTCAATTCTGTACGGTTGCCTGATGACCTAATTACAGTTACATATTTTGTCGCAGCACATTGCTCAGACTTAAGAAGTTTTTAAATACTCCAGTAAACTGTTATTCCCAGAAGTGTTATGTGATGTTGTTTGGGAACGTAATATCTTGGTCTATCTTTTTTTCTTCGCTTGAATAACCAGGGAATTTCAATTATTAATGTCATGACTATTTTTTTATAAATAGTCACAGAAAAATAAAATTCAAATGGAAATAATTTTAGATGGCAAAATTGGAGTAGTTGAAGTTGCATCAATTATAATAAGTTTCATCGCTCTTCGAATTGCATTAAAGAATCGCCGAAATTCATTAAGAGACATAGTTTATGAAAGACAATTGAACGTACTTCAAGAATTATTCAATAGAATAGCTGAGGTCGAAGATAGAATGGGCGATTGGGAAGTGGAAAGGCGCTTATTGAACAATCCAACCGAATTAAGAAAAATCGAAACTCGACTATTCTCCGCCACTGAAGAGTTTCAAATACACATGCATAAAGTTGAAATCTTAATCCCTAGACAACTACATAAAAAATTTAGTAACCTTCTTGACCATATAAATATGATTAAATGTGAGGTCTCCGATAAAACAACTGACTCTATAGATGTTGATGAATTAGCAGAAGAAGTCTTTGCCCTTAAGAATGATGTTCGAAGATTTATGGGACTTGATAATTTAGCCAGAGAAAACAATAAACTGGCTTCAAAATAAAACCAGCTCCAGTGTGTCTAAGGGTTGTACTTAAGCATTAAATTAAGTGCAGTAACTCTGGATTAATTCAGAAACCTTACGCCAAGGATAGCCTCTGTTTTTATAAATGGTATAAAAATAAATTTACGGTAATTTTCCTTTCACAATTGCAACTTTCATGGACTGAGCAACACTTGAGATTATATCTGTCAAGTCCGCTGCAGTAGGTATTCTATTGTGTTTATTGATATAGGCATCAATAATTAACTTTGGTAGCATATCTACGGCGTTTTCATATGAAACACAAAGCACATGACCTTTGGCTAATTTATCGTTACTTAGAGCCCAGCAACCATCTGCTGGGGTATCATCTGTAAAATTACAGGTATCGGACTTTTTTACAATACCTTGCTTTAATAGTGATTTGAATGTTGACATAAAATGGCTTTTAATTTTAAAGGTACTTAAAAAATATAAAATCAACATTTGTACTTTACTTTCTTAATATATATAGTACAATTATACCAGTCAGAATAATGAAACAATTTCAGTGCTGATGATATAATAAAATATACAAAATAAATTATGGAAGAAAAGACTATTACACTAAAAAACAATCAACAAATTATTCTCAGACTATCTGAAGAATGGGATGAGATAACATTCTACACTCTCAATGGTGTTAAACTATTTGGTGAATTTGAATTCACTAAAAGCGACTTCAATGATGAACGGTTTCATCTCCGTAGAATGTATGTTCCTTACAAACAACAAGGAATCGGAGAGCAAGCTATTCGCTTTTTTGTTGAAATTACCGATGGTGTCATATGGACCCATGCTAATGATGGTATCGTGAGAGATGACGGAAGTCACCTAACAGAGGATGCTCCAATCTTTGTGGGAAAAATGCAAAATAAGAACCTAATTGAACCATGGACTGAGTAAGTCCATTAAAAAAGGAGTCAGATTTTTCTGACTCCTTTTGTTTTTTAAAGCCTTTCCTAAAGACTTGCGTAATTTAGGTGTTCCAAATGGAACAGCCTTTTTGCTTTATAAAATTTCACTTCTGATTAATATCTGTAGTGCTCAGCCTTGTATGGCCCTTCAACTTTCACTCCGATGTAATCAGCTTGGTCTTTAGAAAGTGTTTCTAATTCCACACCGATTTTCGCAAGGTGAAGTTTCGCTACTTTCTCATCAAGATGCTTAGGCAACATATACACATCATTGCCGTACTTGTCTGCATTGTTCCATAACTCAAGTTGTGCAAGAGTTTGGTTTGTAAATGAGTTCGACATTACAAATGATGGGTGACCTGTAGCACAACCAAGGTTAACAAGACGGCCTTCAGCTAAAAGAATAATCTCTTTTCCACCTAACTCGTACAAGTCAACTTGTGGCTTGATTTCTGTTTTGTTTTGTGCATTTTTGTTCAACCACGCCACATCGATTTCGTTATCGAAGTGACCGATATTACATACGATAGTTTTGTCTTTCATCGCTTTAAAGTGACGGTCAACAACGATATCTTTATTACCTGTTGTAGTAACTACGATGTCTACATTATGTACAACTGAATCCAGTTTTTTCACTTCAAAACCATCCATTGCAGCTTGAAGTGCACAGATTGGATCAATTTCAGTAACGATAACACGAGCTCCAGCTCCACGAAGCGAAGCTGCAGAACCTTTACCTACATCACCATATCCACATACTACGGCAACTTTACCAGCCATCATCGTATCTGTAGCACGGCGAATTGAATCAACCAATGACTCTTTACATCCGTACTTGTTATCAAATTTCGATTTTGTTACCGAGTCATTAACGTTAATAGCTGGCATAACCAACGTTCCGTTTTTCTTACGCTCGTATAAACGGTGAACTCCTGTAGTCGTTTCTTCAGAAAGTCCTTTAATGTCTTTTGTCAATTCAGGGAAACGATCAAAGACCATATTTGTCAAATCTCCACCATCATCCAAAATCATATTCAAAGGTTTCCCACCTTCAAATGCGAAAAGTGTTTGCTCGATACACCAGTCAAACTCTTCTTCGTTCATCCCTTTCCACGCATAAACTGGAATTCCAGCAGCAGCAATTGCCGCAGCAGCGTGATCTTGAGTTGAGAAAATATTACATGATGACCAGGTCACTTCTGCACCTAAATCAATTAACGTTTCAATTAAAACCGCTGTTTGAATAGTCATGTGTAAACATCCTGCGATGCGTGCACCTGCTAATGGTTTTGATGCTCCAAACTCTTCACGAAGCGCCATCAATCCTGGCATTTCAGCTTCAGCTAATCTAATTTCTTTTCGACCATATTCAGCAAGACTGATGTCTTTAACTTTGTAGGCCAATTTTTCTTGTGTGTTACTCATTGAGTTAAATTTTCATTTAATGTGGTACAAAAGTAAGCAATTAAGTACTCATAATCAAAATCTGAAGGGGGTGAAAATGATTTGAATAACACATTATTTTATTCATTGCGAGGATAATCCTGTAATTCTAATCTTATTTCTTTTCCAGAATCTGCTCCAAAATTTTCTGTGTAATCAAATAAGTTGGCTCTACCCCAGTCAGCCCTAACCCTCCTGATGCCAACGTACTACCTGTTTCTAATGGGTTATCTGAAGCATAATAGGCATAGCGTACTTTGACGTTTTCTGAAATACTTCTGCGAATTCGCGATGCGGCTTGAATAGCTTTTTGGTAATGCGCTCCTTCCATTTCCAACCCGATTACGCGCCAAGAAGATTTTTTAAAATAAGATAACATTTCTTTATTCTGAAGCGAAGTGCCCAAAACAGTAATCATCGAGCCTTCAAAAACTTTTAACTTTTCTTGCTCGAAATCTTCAACAGAAAATTCGTTTTTAAGTGGATAGTTGTCAGCTGTGCCTTCAAAAATATGCGCATCGGGGATCATAATATCACCCTTACCTCCCATCAATATTCCTGCTTTGCCCATAATTGAAATAGACTCAACATTCAATTTTAAAGGATCAGTTTGATTTAGTTTGTATGGCTTTAACAATTCATCCATCGTTTCAAAAGCTTGCTCGCCAAATGCGTAATCCATTACAAGAATTACAGGCAAATTCTCTTTACTTTTTGCATCTAACTCCAAAAAACTCTTTTTCAAATCAATTTTACTCAAGTCAAAAATCTGTACATCAATGTTTGTACCTGATGTATCGAAATACGAAAGCATTCCGTTTTTATCGGCAAAGTGTAGAATTTTATTGCGCATCGCATCATTTTCGGATTGACTGAGTAATTCAAAAACCTGCATGCGCGACTTTCCCTTAACTTGTTCTCCAAGCGCTTGTTTACCATAAAGGTAATTCATCACGCTGTGCATATTGGCACTGATAATATGTAGTGGTCGCTGGATTAATTCCGCCTCAACCAAAAGTTTCTTTAAATTGTTTGCCCAAATCTCCCCGTGCAAGTGGTGCCCCAATCGTTCACGCAAAATTGGACTAAACATAATACTTCGATTATCTTTGGCAATAACCTCATCTATGGCGTTCCTGCCCAACCAATAAATCGTTTTCAGAAACCTGTTCGGTTGTGCTTTTGAGGCTAATTTTTGATGCATCTCCAAAGCCTCGTCAAATGTTCTCCCAATTATCGTTGCCGCGTAGACAATCGCTACTTCCAATTCTTCTTTCTTGAGCTTGTCCTTAAGTGCCGCTTCTTCTAATTTTTGCCAATCGCGAGATAAATCCAAGGATTCGGTAACTACCCGATTGGCTATTTTATGCGACTCAATAAATAAAAAGGTCAAGTGAGTAAGTACATCATAAATATCCGAACGACCTCGTGTGATTTCGATATTCATTTGTTCTGAATCAATTCGGTAACAGTTTCTTCTACGCTTTGAGGGAATTATTGCTTTGAAATTGGCATGTTCATATCCTTCGCTGGAAGTCAAATTAATCACCTTACACTCTTCAATTCCTTCAGGCAAACGATCTAGCACGTATATAAGTCCGTCCAATTCTAATTTATCTTCGGCAATTGAACCATAAATTTCAGGTTTTAATTGCAACAAGCCTTCTCTAAGTGTAGTCCCCGATACGCCCATAGGCTTGTAAAAGCCACGGTTAAACAAATGCCGCATCGTGATGTAAATTCGCTCTATTGCCTGTGTTGCTTCTTGGGCGGGGGTTCGTGTTATTTCTTGCATAAAGTATTTTTTCGTCTACCTGGTGTTGTTTTGACCAAGATAATAAGAAAATCGTACTTTTGAACCAATGTTTACACGCAAATCATACCAATTCGAAGCGGTTGAAATTCACACTCTTCATTTCGGCGAATTTGAGCCGAATGATTACTTGCATATTCTGAATGAAAATGAAAAAAAGCGCGTAGATGGCTTTTTATTGGCAAAACGCAAGCGCGAATTCATAGCTACGCGATTAATTAAAGAAGAAATTCTGCCAAACACAACGATTCAATATACCCAAATGGGTTCTCCTTTTATTGAGAATGGGTCTTTTATCTCTATCAGTCATGCTCCTGGAGTTGCGGGCATCGCAATTTGTAAAGATTTTCGAATTGGATTTGATTTAGAGCCGATTCGCGAGAAAGTACAGCGAATTAAGCACAAATTTCTCCACAAACAAGAATATCTCGACTGCGATACAGAAGATACAGAGACCCTTATCAAAATCTGGTCAGGAAAAGAAGCGTTGTTCAAACTTGCATGTCGTGAAGAAGTGATTTTTGCAGACGACCTTCAGCTAAAACCGATTGATTCAGACCATTGGACAGGACATATCCGTCAACCTGAAGGATGGGTTGAGACTAAAATGCGTATATTTACCCAAAATGAGTTGGTCATTTCAGTAAACACCTCAGATGTACAAAGGACGTAAAACAATATTCAACAAAATAAGCACTCAAAAAGGGCAAATCGCTGTGCTTATAGACCCTGAGAAGAGTCTAGATGCTGGTTACTTAAACGAATTGGTTAAAAAAGCGGAGTTTGCCAACATAGATTATTTTTTTGTTGGAGGAAGCACCGTTACGCACACACAGTTTGAAGACTGCATACGTATCTTGAAATCGTTGACAGGTATTCCAATTGTCATTTTCCCTGGAGCTTCACATCAAATTTCAAAACACGCCGATGCAATTTTGTTTCTGAGTCTCATTTCAGGGCGAAACCCTGATTTTTTGATTGGACACCAAGTTCAAGCAGCATCAGAATTGCACGAAATGGACATTGAAATAATTCCAACAGGCTACATTTTGGTTGACGGCGGTCGCAAAACCTCTGTGCAGTATGTAAGCCAAACAAGTCCCATTCCTCAAGATCAATTTACCATTGCCCGCAACACCGCAATAGCAGGAAGTATGATGGGAAATAACATCCTCTATTTCGACGCAGGAAGTGGAGCGCATACACCCGTACCCGACATATGGATTAAAGAAATTAGCACAATGACCAATTCACCAATTATTGTAGGCGGAGGCATCAGAAGTTTGGAAAAACTAAACCAATTTAAACAGTCTGGCGCAAACGTAATTGTAATTGGAAATCACATTGAGGAGAATATTGATTTTTTAACCGATATCAAGTATTTTGTGGAAAATAATTAAAAACAACTCCACATCTATTAACCTCCTCTAATTGAGGGGGTAGCACCTCTCTACTTCTACTGTATAATATCCTAGATTTGATTGAAATTGTTTCAGGTAAATGTACTTATTCAAAAAAGGTGTTTAAATAAAAAGGGAATCTATTACTTAACTTAGTATGAAAGCTGTCAAATTATATTCATTTAACAAAAGTAGCTTATTATTAAGTTTACTTTTTGCTGTTATAGTACCATTTATTGGTGCTACGCAAGTGGCTAACTATGTGTTTACGGAGACTACAGGAACGTATCAGACAGTTAACCCTCCTGCTGGACAAGGGATATCTGGTACATTTGGTGAAGGTCACTCCATAAGAGCCTCAATGACTGTACCATTCGAGTTTTGTATTGGCGGCACTATGTATTCAGCAAATAGTCTAGCAATTAACCAATATCAAAATGGATTTATAAGTTTTGGGGCGACAGGAGGAACGGTCAATGCGGCGAATAGTAGGTATCCTTTAACCAATTTCAACAATATTATGTGTGCTTTCGGTGATAAGCTTCAAACTACTGGTACTTCATCTGTTGGTTGGAGACTTATTGGAACTGCTCCCAACAGAGTTATCGTTTTTCAATGGGGTCAATCTGTTCTTGGTAATAATGGAAGCGGAACACCTGCCAGTAATAATTATTGGAGGAGAGTATACGATGGTCATAGTAATGACAGGCTTCACTTCCAAATCAGATTATACGAAACGACCAATGTGATAGAATTTCACTATTTGATCATTCCACACCCAAGTCAAAATAATGCTGGATTAATTACCAACGCTCAAGTCGGCATCAGACTTAGTGCAACAGATTTTAATGTAAGAACCAAACTTGCAGGAGGTTTGTGGAACAGTAATACAAGTGTAGCTTCAGCTCTTCCTACCGCTATTCCGACATCAAGTAATACTATCCCATTTAATAACCAAAGAAATAACGCAACAAATAATCGACCATCTGCATCAACTACTCCTGCAAATGCAAACGCTGGAACAGGTACAGGCACCATCTTCCGTTGGACACCCGTTGGTGGACCATCAGCTCCAGAAGGAGATTATAGCGGGTGCTATTTTAGCCCACTACCAGTAGAGCTTACAAAGTTTAGTGTTGAAGCCTTGAACAGGGTAAATCAAATCATATGGACAACTGCAACAGAACAAAACAGTGATTACTTCATCGTTGAGCGCTCATTAAACGGAGCTGAATGGGATTATGTAGGGCAGGTAAAAAGTGCTGGGAGTTCGTCAATCACCATTCATTATAATTTAGAGGACGGGGCTTTTGAAAAAACAATTAACTATTATAGGTTAAAACAAGTCGATTTTGACGGCACCACTAAAATTTATAATATGGTTAGTGTGGATAACAGAATTACAAAATCCGACTTAGTGAAAATTGTTAATACATTGGGACAAGAGGTAAATGAGTTTTACAAAGGTCTTGTAATAGAAATTTATTCTGACGGTACTACTCAAAAGTACTATAAACATTAATCAATATTGAAGTGAGAGTACATAGTATTCTCACTTTTTGGATAACAGACAACTAGTCACAAAAAGGACTACTTGATGACTTTAAGCTTTTAGTTAAACAAAATTATCCATTACATAATTCTAACGATACTACTAAACCACATCTAATACAACCACGCACACATCATCAACCTGTCCTTCTTTACCTTTCCATTTAATAAAAAAATCATTTAAGTAGTTGGTTAGCTCGATTGGCGCAAGATCTGACTTTAGGATAAGTTCTTCTTTAAACGTTTTACTCTTAAGCTTTTTCCCTCTTGGTCCGCCAAATTGGTCGGCAAATCCGTCACTAAAGAGAATAATTCTGTCATTTTCCAGCACAGCAATTTCGTGGCAGCGGAAGGGAGATTTATTTTGTCCCCACCCTATTGGTTGTTTGTCTGGTGTGTAATCAATTAACTCCCCCTCGCGCAATATCCAAAGAGGATTGTTTGCCCCAGACCAGAAAATCTTTCTCTTGATTTTATCCCAACAAATCAAAGAGATGTCCATTCCATCACTAATTTGCGTTGTACCATTTGAGAAACTGGATTTGATGTATGCATCCACATTGTCTAAGAGTTCACCTGTATTGCAACCAGAAATCTCATCCAACGCGCTGTTCAACGCATTGTGACAAAGTACACTCACCATTGCGCCTGGCACTCCATGACCTGTACAATCCGCTGCTGCTAAAAGTACCACATCGTTATTGTCTTTTGACAAGGGTTCTGCCCAATAAAAATCTCCTGCTACTACATCACGTGGCAAATACAGAATTCCGTAAGACGTGAACAACTCATCTAATTTTTCTTTCGAAGGCAATATCGCTTCCTGAATTCGGCGGGCGTATGTGATACTGCTCATCACCTCTTGGTTCTTATATTCCAGCTCCACATTCTGCTCTTCAATCTGTTTCTTTTGTTCAACAACCTCCGCAGTACGATCTTTTACCTTTTGCTCTAATTCTTCATTCACTTTTTTGCGAAACTCGTTTAGTTCATTCAGGCGTTTGATGGATTGTTCTCTAAACTGTTTGAATCGGTCAATAATGGCTACTGAGAGTAAAATTACTTCAAGAGCTGAGCCATACTGCAAGCCATAATTGGAAAAGTTATTGGATTCTATCACACCAAAATTCTTGAGCACAAAAGCCCCTACTGCAACAACAAGCAATAGAAAAGCTGCAATAAAATATCGTGCTGGTTTAAACTGTTTTTTCAGTGCGTAGAATGCGACAGGAATTATAGCCAAGGTTAACACCATAGTAAGACCGTTTATAATCAACACTGAAAGTTGATAAATCGAATCGTCTGGAATAGCGGACAACACAATATTAAGCACAACCAAATATCCAAACCATTTAAACGCAGTGTCAATACGAGACATCAATTTGCCCAACTGCAGAAATTCTCGAACAAACAAAAGCAGAAAATAAATTCCCGCCGAAGCAAAAATCGGATTTATATGATTCGCTAAATATCCTGATGACGGCCAGATGAACTCCTTCCCAAAACCGTTCAGCGAAAGCTGTAGCACTCCTAAGCTGAACAGATAACAAACATA
Organism: uncultured Flavobacteriales bacterium; assembly: GCA_964447015.1. GTDB lineage: Bacteria > Bacteroidota > Bacteroidia > Flavobacteriales_D > Crocinitomicaceae > Wandonia. The sequence goes on along the minus strand of CAYUQU010000010.1, from coordinate 41,168 downwards.
ATAAAGCGAAAGTTTTTCTTTAATTGAAAAGTATAAGAAGATATTAAAAATTAAGACAAATACCAAGATTCCAAAATAGATTCCAAAGAAAAATTGATGAAAATGATCTTCCTCTTGAAACGATAGATTTGTTTGATATGTCAATGAAAAATGAAACTGTTCCCCACCATTATTGATACGAACTAAAAAAAAGCGCGTTTCATTTGACTGTACATCAACATGAGCGATTAGATTTCTGTTTCTAATCGACCTATCCAAATTTTTTACTTGGTCACCAATGGTCTGAACTAATTCGAAGCGTTTACTAACCAGATTCCAACTATAAATATCAATGCTATCAAGAATAGGATTGTCAAATTTCAAATACCCCGATAATTCATTTTCTGAAGGATTTTCTAGCGCAAACAAAATCCACACATCGTGATTTGCAAAGCCAAAATTGAGTGTACGTTTAGGATAAGGTTTAAAGTATGGAGGGATGGCATATGGTGACTGAAAATTATTGATCTCAAAAGTTTTCTCTACATCCTCAAACACAAGCATGTCTTGTCCACTGATAACCATTCTTTCTTCAAATGAAAGAGTGGTTGTTATCTCTTCATGTGATGCCCTAAGTCCGAAACTCAGCAACAATACCAAATAAATTAACACATTTGACAGTTTTATTCTCATTTGAATCTTAATCTCAGAAAACACAATATACATCAAAGAATTTAAAGCAGATTCTATACATCACAAAATGTATCTAAAAAATTATTAGATTTATGCAATTGCGAAAGTTTTAAAACTTCGTTTTTATTGAATACTAACTTTTGAATATTGAGTAAAATGGCATTTCGATTAACTATAGTTTTCATTTTTTGTTCATTCTTTGGATTTGGTCAAGACAAGAAGCTTGAAGCAAAATTTGATCAGCTAGCAAAAGATATTAGACAAAGTACCTATTATGACTCATCCGCTGTTTTCTCGATGGGTGATAGCGCCATCAAAATTGCGAAAAAACTAAATTCATTGGACAAAGAGGCTTTAATCTACCAATATTATGGTAATTATTATTACTTCTCAAGAAAGCACGAATTATCAAAATCATATTATACTAAATCAAAAGAATTAGCTAAAAAAGCTGAAGATATTACACTATATAACACTACTTTAATTCGTGAAGCTTTTATACTTATCGATAAAGACAGCTATGAAGCTGAAAAACAATTTCAGGATTTACTTGCTATTTCTATCGAACGTAATGATGGAACAAATATCATAGAATGTCATAATGGACTAGGGATTATTGCAGAAACTAGAAGCAATCTCAACGAAGCATTAGCTCATTATTTAAATGCACTTAAACAGGCAGAGAAAATCGATTCAAAATATCATATTGGTATGATTTTGAACAATATTGGGTTAATCAAATTCTATAACAAACAATACGAAGAATCAAAGAAAGACCTCACTTTGGGTTTGAAGTATGCGGAAGAACTTAATGAAGAGCGCTTAGCCTTTAACCTACATAATAACTTAGGGTTAATAGCAAGTGAACAACTTGATTATAAAGCAGCATTAAAACACTATAAAAATACGCTAATAAAATCTCGAAATTTGGGCTTTCCACAAGCTATGGGGGTTACATTTCTCAACTTGAGTAACTCCTATAATGAACTTGAACATCGAGATTCTGCGATTTTGTACATTGATTCTTCAATTCAAATTTTTGATGAGATTGGTGAATTTCAGTTTCTTCCTAAAGCCTATTTTCTAAAAGGCTCCATAATAAAAGATATGGGTGATTTAGTATCATCACTTGGAATGATTGAATCTGGATTGGCTTTTTCAAAAATGATTCAGTCTAAAACAGATGAGGCAAGTGGATTGCGCTTCAAATCAGAAGTATTGAAGGAGTTAAATAAATATGAAGATGCATTAGAAGCTTTTGAAGAATTTTATGAAATCAACGATAGTCTTGCGGAAGTTAATAACGCAGAAAAAATTGCCGAATTACAACTTATCTACGACATTGAAAAAAAAGATGCCAATATTGAACTTCTCAAAAAGGAAAATGCACTAAAAGAATCGAAAATTAATATTATTGTACTTAGTGCTGTTTTCTCCATAATACTACTATTTACATTCTTGAACAATAGGCATGCAAGACTTCGAAGAAGACAACAACGTGCTTTTACACAAAAATTAATTTCAAATATTGATGAGGAGCGGTCAAGAATCTCAAGAGATTTACACGATGATATAGGTCAATCGCTTTCAGTAATTAAATCAAAAATTAATTTATTTACGCAACAGAAATTAGATAATATTGATGGACTAGAAAATGATATGGGCGAGATTATCAATCAAACACGTCAGCTTTCTCATGTACTTCACCCATCTTATTTAGAGAAAATTGGAATTACTCGATCAATAGCTTCATTAGCTGAACGTATTCAAAAAGGAACGGGAATAATTTGCAGTTATGACATCGATGAAAAGGTTGAAAATTTCAGTCTGGAAACACAAACGCAACTTTACCGAATTACTCAAGAATCAATAAACAATACAGTCAAACATGCCAATGCAACTGCCTTGAAAATTTCAATATTCCGCAACAATGGGGGGTATATTTTTGAATATATGGACAATGGAAAAGGATTAGATGAAACATCTAATGCTAATGAAGGTATTGGGATGCACACCATTCGTGAACGTGCATTAAAAATTAATGGTAGGGCTGTGTTTTCTGATAATAAGGGTAGGGGATTTAAGTGCACAATAAAATTTGAAGAATAATTCTCTAATCTTTCTAATTCAAAAAATAATTAAAGTCATTCAGCTTTTTTTCTATTTAGCAAATAAAATTCATAGATTTAACACATGAAAGTTGTTATCGCTGATGATCATCCTATTTTTAGAAGTGGTGTTAAATCTCTTCTAGAATCATCATTTGAAAATATTGAAGTTACCGAATTTACGAATGGTAAAGAAGCCTCTCTGTATATACTTGATAAGGAGCCTGATATTGCCATCTTAGATATTGACATGCCTATCATGTCTGGACTTGATGTATGTGCAGAGGTTAGTACAAAATCGCCTACCAAACTTGTCGTACTTACCATGTACAACGATATTGAAATGCAAAAAAAATCATTTCAAAATGGGGCTGTTGGTTATTTAATAAAAGACAATACCTCAGAAGAGCTGGTACAATGCCTCACAGACGTGTTAGATGGTAAAACATTTACCGCACAAGGATTGAGAAAACAAAGTAATCCTCAACTTGCAAAGATTGATGAAATGAATCGACTCCTCAGTCAACTTACTCAAGTAGAATTAAAAACACTAAAGCTCGTAAGTCAGAAATATACTAGTAAACAAATCAGCGATTTATTATTTATTTCAGTAAAATCCGTTGAAAACTACCGCTCGAGAATTTGCAAAAAACTAGAACTTGACGCTCGAAACAACAGTTTATTACTCTGGGTACTAGAAAATAAGCAATATCTAGACGAAATAGATGAGTTTTAGCTTGTTGTAAACATTTTTTCTTTGTTAAATTTTAAACATCTTTTGTTAACAATATCATAATTGAGGGGGTAGCCCTCTATCCAAGCATTAATTTGTTCGATAATTTTGTAAGATATTTCGATAAGATTATTTATAAGGATTACTGCTATGAAAAAATTACTGCTTGGTTTAAGTATACTTGCTCAAACTATATCCGGAATTTACGCTCAACAAACTACATTCAGAATTGACTATGACGTTGCTTTATTTGATATCCCTGTAACTTCCATAGAATCACTTACCCCAAATAATTATTTGTTTTCGGGAATTCATGCCAACTTTATTCCTCTACGTTCCTCTCTTTCAGAGGTTGATGCAACTGGAGCTTTAGTTTGGGGAAAAACTTACACCTCAGGTTTTGCTTTTACATTTGGTGATGTAAAAAAAGACGATGCGCTGAATCAATATTACGCATGTGGGGGTGGAGAAACAAGTGGCCCTGCATTTCTTTTACTTATGGATGCAGCAGGAAATGTAACAACAGCAAGAAATTTCTCAATAGCTGAAGCAGATGGAGCTTATTTTAATCGCGTAATAAAAACAAGTGACGGAGGCTACTTGTGCGTAGGTTCGGTAACAGGGTACGACCCTGACGGAGCGGGACCAGAAGTTAAATTCAATTCTGTAACCAACAATGATGGTAGTTGTGACCAACCTGACACCGAGCAAATTCAATCTCCCCTTATCGTTAAGTTTGATTCCAATGGAAATCATGTTTGGCATCGTGTATTCAGATATTATGTTACTTCTGCCATACCTGCAAACCGCATATACAATGACGCTAGCTTTGTAGACTTAGTAGAAGTTAGTGACGGTTATATTGCTATAGGTAATTACGATGTAAATAATGTTTTTTCGACGTTTAACACAGACTGCGAGGACACCACACCAACTGATGCATTTTTCCTTAAAACAACTACAGCAGGAGCAATAACCTATCATCGTCAGATTGACAATCCGAGCAATTCTACTTCTCAATCAAGCAAAAGTTTGGTTTCTGCTGAGAAAACAACTGCTGGAGAACCATTGATTTCAGGGACAGATGGAAGTGGAAGGCCTTGTTTATTAATGAGACTTCCAAGCTCAGGTGGTTGGGCAAGCCCACCTTGGATTAGAAAATATGGAGTTCCGATAGTTATTTTTGGGATTCCTACAGGAGGATATCACCCTTTTATTCCGAGTAGATTTTTTGAAGCTCAAGATGGAAATTACGCTCTTTGGGCAAACTACTTTGAAGTAAATTTTCCCTCAGTTTTTTGTAGTGCATTAGTTAAGGTTAATCCTTCAAACAATAGTGTAATTTGGGCTAGACAGCATTTGTTTAATTTCGCCTCATTTCTTCCTCACGGACAAGCGGTCTCGGATGGAGGATATATTGGACTTTCTTATACCCTTTCTGGAGCAGGTCACGATATGCACTTTATTAAAACAGATGCAAATGGTAATGCTTCAGTTGATTGCCCCTCACAAAATTTTAGTTTGTCAAGCGAAGGCCCATCATACACCTATGGCACTCCAATCTACAACAGTTGGAATGCAAACACGGTCACAAATGGGTCATTTACACCAACTGTCTCAAACATTACCCCTGGCTCAACTGTACAATGTATCACGGTAGTTACAGAATGTACTCCACCTTCTGCGCCAACTACAGTAACAGCTACTCCAAATCCAATTTGTCCAGGAGATAATACTACAATTTCTGCATCTGGGCCTTCAGACCCTAACGTGAATTACAATGTATATACAGCTTCAACAGGAGGAACAAATTTAGGCGCTACACCTTTAGTTGTAAGTCCTGGATCGACAACCTCATATTGGGTCGAAGCTGTTGATAATACTGATCCATTGTGTGTTAGTGTGACACGTACCGAAGTAATTGTAACTGTAAATCAAGCTCCGACAGCTTCCAATGCTGGAAATGACCAATCTGTTTGTGGTACTTCAGCTACTCTTGCAGGTAATGCTCCTGCGGTTGGAAGTGGTCAATGGACTGTAATCAGCGGAACAGGTAATTTTGCAAATGCTGGCAGCCCTACTTCAGGTGTCACAGGTCTAAGTCCTGGTGCGAATGTATTCCAATGGACAATTACAAATGCGCCTTGTACACCATCTTCAGATCAGGTGACTATAACTTCTGTTTCAGTTCCAACAGCTGCTAACGCTGGCAATGATCAATCAATATGCGCTACTTCAACATCTTTAGAAGGTAACGTTGCTGCTTCTGGTTCAGGACAGTGGACTGTAATTAGTGGTTCGGGCACATTTACTGATGCAACAAACCCTACAACAAATGTAACGGGATTAGGTGTTGGTGCAAATGTGTTCCAATGGACAATTTCGAACGCACCTTGTACAGCTTCTTCGGATCAAGTAACGATCACAAATACTGGTGGACCGACAACAGCTGATGCTGGTTCAGATGAATCTGTTTGTGGTACTTCGGCTACCCTTGCAGGTAATACTCCTGCGGTTGGAAGTGGTCAATGGACGGTAATCAGCGGAACAGGTAATTTTGCAGATGCGGGCAGCCCTACTTCTGGTGTTACTGGACTTAGTCCTGGTGCGAATGTATTTCAATGGACAATTACAAATGCACCTTGTACACCGTCTTCGGATCAGGTGACTATAACCTCTGTTTCAGCTCCAACAGCTGCTAACGCTGGTAATGACCAATCAATATGCGCTACTTCAACATCTTTAGAAGGTAACGTTGCTGCTTCTGGTTCAGGACAGTGGACTGTAATTAGTGGTTCGGGCACATTTACTGATGCAACAAACCCTACAACAAATGTAACGGGATTAGGTGTTGGTGCAAATGTGTTCCAATGGACAATTTCGAACGCACCTTGTACAGCTTCTTCGGATCAAGTAACGATCACAAATACTGGTGGACCAACAACAGCTGATGCTGGTTCAGATGAATCTGTTTGTGGTACTTCGGCTACCCTAGCAGGTAATGCTCCCGCAGTTGGAACTGGTCAATGGACGGTAATCAGCGGAACAGGTAATTTTGCAGATGCGGGGAGTCCTACTTCAGGTGTTACAGGTCTAAGTCCTGGTGCGAATGTATTCCAATGGACGATTTCAAACGATCCTTGTACACCGTCTTCGGATCAGGTGACTATTACTTCTGTTTCAGCTCCAACAGCTTCGGTTGCAGGTGATGACCAGATTTTATGTGCTACATCAACATCACTTACAGCCAATACACCAACTTCTGGTGCAGGTCAGTGGACGGTGGTTAGTGGGACAGGCAGTTTTGCTGATCCAACCAATCCAACTACAACTGTTACAGGTTTAAGTGTGGGTGATAACATTTTTGAGTGGACGATCTCGAACCCTCCTTGTGCGGCTTCTTCGGATCAAGTGACTATAACAAATACAGGTGGACCTTCGGTGAATCTTATTTCAGTTGATGACGCTTCGTGTTTTGGTGATTCTGATGGTGTGATAACAGTTGAAGGAACAGGAGGAGCTCCCGGTTACACATACTCATGGGCTCCTGCAGGAGGAAATAACGCCACAACAACACCACTTCCTGCTGGTGATTACACCGTAACAGTTACTGATAATGTGGGTTGTACAGATGACTTACTCGTTACAATTAATGAGCCAACAGAACTTGACTTAACAATGAGTTCGACACCTTCATCTTGTGCTACTGCAGACGGTACAGCTACGGTTGTAGCAAATGGTGGTGATGGAAACTACACCTATTTGTGGTCTCCTTCAGGAAGTGGCACTGCAACAGCAACTAATTTAGGAGCAGGAAACCACTCTGTAACTGTTACAGATGGCAACGGATGTCAAGCAACTGATAATGTAAATGTAACTCTTTCTGATGGCCCAGTGATTACAGTAGAATCTGTTAACGATGTAAGCTGTTTCGGAGGAAATGATGGGTCTGCTGAAATTTCAGCTGTAGGAGGATCAGGAAACTATACTTATTCATGGTCACCATCTGGAGGGAATACAGAAATAGCAACAGATTTAACGGCTGGTTCATACACAGTAACTGTTTCAGATGATTCGGGCTGTGAGGTAAGTGAAAATATTACAATTGATACGCCTTCGCAGATGTCAGTAATTGAAACAGTCACAAATGCGACTTGTACAGGTGACGATGGTAACATTTCATTGGCTGTATCTGGTGGAACTACTACGTATACTTATTTGTGGTCACCAGGTGGAGAGATAACTTCTTCGATAACAGGAAACGCAGGAGATTACACCGTTACCATAACTGATGCTCAAGGCTGTGAACTTCAAGAAAACTATACAATTGGATTGACAAATAACCTCAATGCAACTATCACACCAGATGATATAACTATCACTGGTGGAGAAAGTGTGCAGCTTGAAGTGACTTTAGACCCTGATGCTGTTGATGCAGTCTATAGCTGGACTCCACCTGGAGGGTTAAATTGTACTGATTGCCCAAATCCAATTGCATCACCTTCAGAAACTACAACATACATTGTAGCTGTTTCATCAGGAGATGGTTGTTATGATACTTCTATGGTAACTGTATTTGTTACATTACCTTGTGGAGATCTTTTCATGCCAACAATATTCTCTCCAAATTCAGACGGACTAAACGATGAACTTTGCCTTTTGGGAGATTGTATAGTCGAATTGGATTTAAAAATCTATGATCGTTGGGGAGAACTCGTGTTTGAAACAACCACTCAAGATAATTGTTGGGATGGCTCATATAGAGGAAAACCAATGAATTCAGCTGTGTTCGTATACAAATTATTTGTACGAACTTCTGACGGCACCGAGATTGAAGAATCAGGAAATGTAAACCTTGTAAGATAAATAAAACCAAAATTTTTTATTAAAAAGCTATGAAACTACTACTCGCTTTATTCGTAACGTTAAACTGCTTAATGGTAGCAGCAAATAATGATGTGCCAGGTTGGCAATCGGAATACGGTAAAAAACGATCGTTTATTGAAAACAAAGGTCAATTTGATAAACGCCTGAAAACAACTTCACCCATTCTTTTTGCTCATGACGGTGGAGATCACAATTACTTTTTCACTAAAGAAGGAGTTGTGTTTGAATTGTCGCATAAAACCCAAAGAGAAAGATCTGAACAAGAAAAAGAAATTAGGAGAGCAAAAAAATCTGAAGGAGGACTTAGTTCACACGAAGAATGGCAAACTCTTCAGGCTACTGACTTTCAAAATAGACTTATTGAAACGCGCGACGAATTAAGTGCAATTTGGGTAGGCGCAAATCCTGATGTGGAGATTATTGCTGAAGATAAGGATAATTATTATCACAGTTATTCCTTTTATAATTCATCTAATGAGTTGAAAAATATAAATGAAATCAGCTCTTTTCAAAAACTGATTTATAAAAATATTTATCCAAACATCGATGTGATATATGAATTTCATGAGGAAATTGGAATAAAGTATTCTGTAATTTTACATCCTGGAGCAGATCCATCTGTTGTTCAACTTAAATACTCGAAAGATATAGAATTACTTTCCAATGGGAAAATTAAAACTTCAACAGCTCTAGGTGATATCATTGACCATGAGCCTTTGACTTTTTATGCAGAAAATAATAATAGTATTATCAACTCTAAATACCGAGTTCAAGGAAATATTATCAGTTTTCAGCTAAGTAATTACGATAATACCAAAAAGGTTGTTATTGACCCGTGGACACAGACGCCAAACTTTAACACAAACTGGAAATGTGTTTGGGAATGTGAAAAAGACGGAGCTGGGAATGTCTACATTATTGGTGGTGTAATGCCACTGCAATTATTAAAGTACAATCCAGCTGGAGCACTTCAATGGACGTATAACACACCCTATGACAGTACAATGTGGTTAGGTACTTTTGCAACAGATGATTTGGGGAATTCTTACGTATCAAATGGCTCTGAAGCCAGAATGCAAAAAATTAGTACGGCTGGGGCTATGTTATGGAATAATGCGAACCCTAGTGGTCTTGGAGGAATACTCACAGAATTCTGGACAATTACATTCAATTGTGACCAAACCCGATTGGTTATAGGTGGTACTGGTGGATCTTTTATCCCAGTAAGCCCCTACATCTATGAAATGGACATGAATAGTGGAAATGTGCTCAATAGTGCTCAAGTTCATGTAGGTGGCGGATTTGATGGTTCAGAAGTAAGGTCTATTACACCTACCACGAACGGTCGATACTATTTTCTGTCGCATGATTCATTGGGATATATCCACAATAACTTAAGTGCGTGTGGAGCTGGAGGATCAGGAAGTTCTTCTTCTTTCCTTGTGGATAATGGAACTGCTTTGAGTTACAAATGTGAGAACTATCGTTATAACAATTCAGGAATTGCTTCGCTCAGCTATTATGAAGACTTTATTTTTTATAACCGAGGTAATCAACTTCAAAAAAGAGATTTTTATACTGGAGCTGTAATTGCTACTGTGAATATCCCTGGAGGAGGCCTTAACGGAGGTTTTGGAGGATCCTCGGTCAGCAACAGTGGTATTGATATTGATGATTGCGGAAATATCTATGTCGGATCCACTAATGGAGTGTATGTCTTTGATCAAAACTTAACACAACTCAATTCATTCGCTACCAGTTTCAATGTCTATGATGTAAATGTATCAACAGGAGGAGATGTTATTGCATGTGGCTCCACGGGTACCTCAAGTAACAATTCAAGAACTGGATATATTCAATCCTTTTCAGCAGGAGCTTGCTCACCAACTACCATAGTGTGTTGTGATGTAGCACTTTGTCCCGTAGAAGATTTGTGTCTGAATGATGATCCTGTTTCGATTACACCAATTGGCACACCTGGAGGTACATGGAGCGGTACTGGCGTAGATGCTTCGGGTATTTTCGATCCTGCTGTGGCAGGAGTAGGCAGCCATGATATAACATACACATTAGCATGCGGAGCTGAAACAGTTACCATTATTGTCAATGAATGTCCTGAACTTGAAATTTGCATAGATGAGAATGGTGATTTAGTTGCTACAGGTGGAGATGGAAATTACAATTGGGCAACTGGTGTCGTTACTCCAGTATCATACCCTATAAATAGTGAACAGGAGTGTATTGACTGCCCATCTACTACTCCCGAATACGTTCCAGTTTTCGGTTTCTATGATGGATGTAGCTCAAATACATGTAATACTACAGATACTACTTGGACACCAGCTGGGGCTGGAAATACGTATACGCCTACTACATATCCTCTTTTAGTTGTGGATGGTAATGGTACATTTGTCATTTTGGAAAATGCAACGGGGTTAGATGACTGCGAACCTACTGTTGCTTGCCCAACAATTACTGTCACTGTCCAAGATCAAACGAATGTATTGTGTTTTGGTGACTTTAGTGGAAGTGCTACTGTAAATGCATCAGGTGGAAACGGACCTTATAATTATATTTGGACCCCTGGAAACTTAAATGGGCCTACACAATCTAACTTGTCAGCACAGACGTATACAGTAAACGTAACTGATAACGACGGTTGCCCTGGTACTGTTGAAGTCAATATTACAGAACCGACGCCACTTTCAGCTACAACTTCTTCAACTGAAGCTTGTGGAGGAAATGATGGAAGTGCAACGATAAACGTATCAGGTGGAGCTGGGTCATATTCTTATGATTGGGATCCAAATGTAGGTAATACAGCTACGGTTACTGATTTAGGAATTGGTGACTATGAAGTAACTGTTACAGACGGTAATGGTTGTACAATCATAGAAACTATTTCCGTTACATGTGATGTTGTTCCTTGTCCAACGATAACAGTATCTATCACAAATCAAACAGATGTACTTTGTTTTGGAGGAAATACAGGGTCAGTTACCGTGAGTGCTTCTGGAGGAAACGGACCATACAATTATATCTGGGATAGTGGATTGGCACCAGGCGCTACTCAAAACGCGCTTTCTGCACAAACTTATTCTGTAACCGTTACTGACAGTGATGATTGCCCTGGCTCATTACAAGTCACGATCAATCAACCCACTCAACTGACAGCAACAACTTCTTCTGTTGAGGCTTCTTGTGGTGAAAGTGACGGTTCTGCAACAGTAAATCCTTCAGGAGGAACTGGTTCATATACCTATACATGGACTCCTAATGTTGGCAGTACCGCAACTGTGAACAACATTCCTGCAGGGTCTTATCAAGTGACTGTCACTGATGCAAACAATTGCCAGCATCAAGAAAATATTTTGGTAAATAATCAAAATGCACCTTCATTAAGTATAATTTCTACAACTGACGAAAGTTGTGTAGGGGCAGCAGATGGAGAAGCGACGGTTGAAGCTTCGGGAGGCTCAGGCAATTACACGTATTCATGGTCACCTTCTGGAGGCACAAGTGCAACTGCATCAAACCTTACAGCTGGGAATTACACTGTTACTGTTACAGATGATGCAGGATGTGAAACTTCAATAGTTGTTACAATTAATAGTGCATCTGCAATCCTTATTGATGCAATTATCACTGATGAAGATTGTGGAATGATGAACGGAGAACTTGTTGCTTCTGCTTCAGGTGGAAATGGCAATTATTCGTACACATGGTCTAATGGAGAAACAACTTCAACAATAAGTAACTTACAAACAGGTGAATACAGTGTAACAATTACTGATGATTTAGGCTGTTCAAACTCGGAAACCTTCACCGTAGGGGTGATTGGTTCTCTTGATGTAACTGTAAATCCAACAACGACGACTATCGAAGCTGGAGAATCAGTTCAACTTGAAGCTTCAGGTGGATTTTCTTATACATGGACTCCTGAAACAGGGTTGAGTTGTACAGACTGTCCAAACCCAGTTGCATCCCCAATCAATACGACAAACTATACAGTAACTGTTGTAGATGAAAATGGCTGCGCGGGTGAAGCAACTGTGTATGTTTTTGTTGAAGCGCTTTGCGGTGAATTTTTTGTGCCAACAATCTTCTCTCCGAATGCGGATGGAACAAATGACAATCACTGTGTATTGGGCGGATGTGTAACAGAATTTGAACTCATTATATACAACAGATGGGGTGAACGCGTTTTTGTATCGCGTGATCAAACAAATTGTTGGGACGGAAACTTCCGCGGACAAAAAGTGCAATCAGGTGTATATGTATATAAAATAAAAGCAGCCCTTGTTGACGGAACATCAATCTCTGATTCTGGTAACATAAATGTAGTTAGATAATAAGTAATGAAAAAAAGAATAAATCCCCTAGATATGAAACGAATAATCACAGGTCTTTTGATGACATGCTCAGTAGCTTTTGTCAATTCTCAGGATGTCCATTTTTCACAAATGTCGTATTCACCTCTAACGCTTAATCCAGCATTAGCAGGAGCAAATTACGACTTGCAAGCTATTGTAAACTATCGTACACAGTGGAACAGTGTGGCAGAGCCATTTCAAACGATGGCAGCATCTTATGATATGAGGATTAATCCAAATAAAAGAAACAAGAAAGGTCATCTTGCTCTAGGATTAAACTTCTTTAACGATCGTGCTGGAGCAGCACGTGTAACAACTAATAATGTAAACCTCAATGTTGCTTATCACATTTTGTTAAGTGATGGACATACACTAGGTGGTGGTGGATATGTTGGTTGGGGACAACGATCACTTGATCCTGCAGCAGGAAAATGGGGAAGCCAATACAACGGTGTAGAATATGATCCAAATGCTAGCCACGGTGAAAACTTTAATTCGAGTTCATTTTCCATGTTTGATGCAGGTGCAGGTTTAGTATATACTTACAGTGCAGAAGAGCAATATATGTCAGCAAATAACTCGACAAAAATTAATGCAGGTTTTGCTGTATATCACCTTAACCGTCCAGGATTTTCTTTCATTAATCAACCCGATGAAAGAATGTATATGCGTTTCTCTGGTTTTGTGAACGGAGCCTTTGGATTTGGTAACTCAAATTTCATTCTTGAACCAGGTGTTTACTATCAGCAACAAGGAAAAGCAAGAGAAGTCCTTTTTGGAACTTATGGTCGCTACATTCTACAAGAAGGTTCAAAAAGAACTGGAAATCTTGAGCGCACTTCATTTGCCTTAGGTTTATTCTACCGAAACCAAGATGCTCTTATCGCCAAAGCACTTTTTGAATGGTCAGGTTTAGCTATTGGCTGCGCATACGACTTTAATATGTCTACATTAGCTACTGTATCAAAAGCTCGTGGAGGGATCGAGTTTTTCTTAAGATGGACTATGGAGAATCCATTCTCTGCTACAAGATCTAGAATTTAAACATCCGAACAAAACATAAGTCCGTGTAAAAGTACTTTTTACACGGACTTATTATTACCCCTAATTCTGTTAACTACTATGAAAAATTTACTTTTTTGTTGTATTTTGTTTGCAACAACTCTCCTTAAAGCACAAAACTCAGCAAGCCTGATAATCAGCGAAAATGACAGCATACGCACCGAAATTCAACTCTTAAAAGGTGTGAATTCTGAGTTTAATGATTATGCTCCCGTAATTACTGCAGATGGCGAGCAGTTGTTTTTCACTTCTAGACGTCCGTATACAGACAAAGAACAAGCGAAAAATAAAGAAGGTAAAGAAAATATCTACTATTCTCTTTACGATTCTGAAACGAAAAAATGGAGAAAACCTGTGCCACTTAATGAAACCATCAATACCCTAGGTCGCCACAATTCAATTTTGGGAATCTCAAATGACGGTCAACGCTTGTTAAAATACCAAGATGACGAATATGGTAATGGAGATATATTAGAGAGCTTTCTAAAAGGAGAGCAGTGGTCTGATCCACAATCCATTTCACCAATAATAAACTCCACTTTCCATGAATCTTCTGCTACAATTTCACCTGACGGAAAGACAATTTACTACGTAAGCGAACGAAAAGGAGGTCAAGGAGGACGAGACATCTGGATGAGTACAAAAAATAATGAGGGCAAGTGGAGCGACCCACACAATCTTGGCGATGTAGTAAACACGCCACAGGATGAAGAAGCCGTTTTCATTCACCCCGATGGTAGAACACTTTACTTTAGCTCAAAAGGTCATAACTCTATGGGGGGATATGACATTTTCAAAACCGTTTATCAAAATGGAAAATGGTCAAAACCTCAGAACTTAGGTGAGCCTATTAATACTATCGGCGACGACTTGTTTTTTGTACTCTCAGCAAATGGGAAAACTGGCTATTTTGCATCCAATCGTGGAGATAAAGTGAAAAATATATACCAGGTAGAGTTCTACCCCATTGAAAAGGAAGACAAAAAAACTGTAAGTTCAGCCCCCAACTTGACTGTATTTAAAGGTGTAATTACCGATAAAGAAACAGGTGCACCCTTAGAAGCAATTATTGAAGTAACAGACAATGAAAAAAATGAAGTAATTGCCCGATACAATTCAAATAGCTCTACTGGAAAGTACTTGCTTTCCCTCCCCTCTGGTACTAACTACGGTGTAAACATTCAAGCCGAAGGTTATCTATTCGAATCATTTAGCTTTGACCTTGCAGACACTGCTTCATACCAAGAATATGTCAAAGACGTGCAACTGAATAAACTAAAGGCGGGGACAAAAGTTATTCTAAAAAACATCTTTTTTGATTTCGATAAAGCCACTTTACGAAAAGAATCACTGTCTGAGCTGACTCGATTAGTAACAATAATGAACCAATACCCCAATCTAAAAATTGAAATCGGTGGACATACTGACGGAAAAGGATCTGACGACTACAACAATCGACTTTCAAAAGATCGAGCTGGAGCAGTTGTCGCTTATTTGATAGAACAAAATATAGCTTCCGATAGACTAACTTTTAAAGGTTATGGCAAAAGTCAACCAATTGCAACAAACGAAACCGAAGAGGGTAGACAGGAAAATCGACGGGTTGAGTTTAAAATTATTTCGAATTAGTACAATTTCTTCATAATTAATTTATTTTTAGCGCTGGGAAGTAATTTCTGGCGCTTTTTTTGGTTGATTTATGAATGCAATATCTATTATAACCATAATTTTTAGCACTTCAATCATATTTATGATTGTTGTTTTTACTCTGCTAATAAAGACTAGGCGAAAACAACAAGCACGCTATGAAAGTGATTGGATTCATTTTAAAGAGTCTATCAAAAATGGCGATATTGACCAAATCAATTATTACGGTTCTAAAGTAATTTGGAACCAGTATAAAGCAGAACCAAAACATAGAAAATTTGTATTGGAGAAAATTACAAGGAGAAAAGAAACTCATCCTGAATTGACAAAACTGTGGAAAGATGCGTTTTTTCTGGTTCATGGAGTTGATCCAAATTAAACGTCTGTCCCTCAGCAAATAGATCTTTGCCCAAATTAGCGCGCTAAAATACTACTCCATTATTCCCATTATCTTACTATCTTTACGATAGTTATATTGAGTTAATATAACAAGAAGATTATTTACCTGCCTTGGGCATTTTGGAAAACAAATACATTTTTATTATCTTTTCCAGAACACGAATTTCAAATCATATTTATGAACATTGACAAGATTGAATTACGACTAATTACACTAGATGACTATGCTGACTTGCGTGCAATAATGGAGCGCGCATACAGTTCTATGCCAAATTCTTCTTGGCAAGAGCAGCACATAAAAAAACTCACCACGATCTTTCCTGAAGGACAAGTTGGAATAACGGTGGATGGTAAGCTTGTTGCCTGTGCATTCTCTTTAAAAGTAAATTACGGCGATATTGATTCGAATCATACTTATGAACAAATAACTGGAAAATATACGTTTAATACCCACAAGAAAGACGGCGATACACTTTACGGAATAGATGTCTTTATCGATCCTGATTATCGCGGAATGAGACTTGGGAGACGTCTTTACGATTACCGTAAAGACTTGTGTGAAAAAATGGGGCTTCGCGGAATTGTTTTTGGAGGTCGCTTGCCCAACTACCACCTTTATGCAAATGAGATGACTCCAAAAGAGTACATCAACAAAGTACGCATGAAGGAGATTCATGATCCTGTGTTAAACTTCCAATTGTCAAATGATTTTCACGCGCGAAAAATATTGCGCAATTACCTCAGTGGAGATAAAGAGTCGCAAGAATTTGCTGCGCTACTTGAGTGGAACAATATTTATTATGAAAAACCAGTTACTCAAACGGAGGTTTCTCAAGACAAAACCGTCATCAGACTTGGACTTGTGCAATGGCAAATGCGTTCGTACAAACACCTTGACGATTTGATGGAACAAGCTGAATATTTTATTGATGCCGTATCAGATTATCGCTCTGATTTTGTGTTGTTTCCTGAGTTTTTCAATGCGCCACTTATGGCAGCGTACAATCATTTATCCGAGCCAGAATCCATTCGTAAACTAGCTTCTTTTACCGAAGAAATTCGCGATCGTTTTGCTAAGCTTGCGATTTCGTATAACATCAATATCATCACTGGAAGTATGCCGTTCTTGGATGGCGACACCTTATATAATGTGGGATATGTATGTAAACGAAATGGGGAGGTTGAAGACTATATCAAAATTCACGTCACTCCAGATGAAGCTAAGGTTTGGGGAATGAAAGGCGGAAATGAAATTAAAGTTTTTGATACAGATTGTGGGAAAATTGGTGTGTTGATTTGTTATGATGTCGAGTTTCCTGAACTCAGTCGAATTCAAGCCGATTTGGGAATGAATATCCTTTTTGTTCCTTTCCTTACAGATACACAAAACGGATATTCGCGTGTGCGCAATTGCGCTCAAGCTCGTGCCATTGAAAACGAATGTTATGTTGCCATTGCAGGCTCTGTAGGTAACTTACCTAAAGTACATAACATGGATATTCAATTTGCACAATCTGTTGTATTCACCCCTTGTGATTTTGCTTTTCCAACTAATGGCGTGAAAGCAGAGGCAACTCCCAATACAGAGATGATTTTGATTTCTGACGTGGACGTAGACTTGCTTAAAGAACTTCACGAAAACGGTGCTGTACGAAATTTGAAAGACCGACGAAAAGATGTATTTGATTTGAAATACAAAGGGAAATAGCCTTCCTTTTCGACTCAAATTCTTAGGTCATTTTAACAGATAATTGTGTCAGGATATCTGATGCTATGTATATATTTGTACGATATGCTTTCAGTTAAAGAAATAAAAGCGCCCATAGCTGAGGAATTGGTGGTTTTCGAAGATAAGTTTCGTCAATCCATGCAGTCCAATGTATCGTTGTTGGATAAAATTACCCATTACATTGTAAAACGCAAGGGAAAGCAAATGCGTCCAATGTTTGTATTTCTCGTTTCCAAAATGCTGGGAGAAGTAAACGAACGAAGCTATAACGCCGCATCTTTAATGGAACTTCTTCACACAGCTACACTTGTTCACGATGATGTAGTAGATGACGCAAATGAACGCCGTGGTTTTTTCAGTGTCAATGCCTTGTGGAAGAACAAAATTGCCGTTTTAGTGGGTGACTATTTACTCTCGAGAAGTTTACTTTTAAGTATCGATAACAAAGATTTTCGATCACTTGAAATAGTGGCTAAAGCAGTGAAAGCGATGAGTGAAGGAGAGCTTTTACAAATTGAGAAATCCCGAAAATTAGACATCACCGAAGAAGTATACTTCGAGGTAATTCGTCAAAAAACGGCCTCTTTAATTGCTGCATGTTGTGAAGCGGCGGCTGTTGCCGTAGATAGAGAAGATTTGTCTGAAAGAATGTATCGCTTTGGTGAATTAGTAGGACTTGCCTTCCAGATTAAAGATGATATTTTTGATTACGGCACAGATGAGTTTATCGGAAAGCCAACTGGAAATGATATTCGCGAACGCAAAATTACTTTGCCCCTAATTTATGCACTGAACAATAGTGACAGGGACACAAAACGCACACTAATTAACATAGTGAAACGTTATAATGATGATCCTAAAAAAATCAGAGAAGCTATAGCGATTGTAGTGAAAGCGGGTGGAGTGAAATATGCACATGGTCGAATGATGGAAATCAAAAATGAAGCACTTGAATTATTATCCGACATTCCTAGCAACCCAGCTAAGGAGGCATTAATAGGTTTAGTAGAATATACAACAACACGAATAAAATGATGATGAAATACTTTATAATCGGCATCCTGTTTTTAGTTTTTGCAGCAAGTTGTACCGATACAGAACAAATAGAAATCACTGAAAATGAAACAGTTCAAGAAGAACAACTCATTGAGCAAACGAGAGAATGGTACAGAGAATATTACCCAGGAAAAAAACAACTTAAAATAGTCGGCACTATAGATGACCAAGAACGTCGTCATGGAGTTTGGGAATATTACAACGAAGATGGAGTTAAAATCAGCGCTACATATTACTTACACGGTAAGAAAGACGGATTCTCTGTCGTGTATCACCCAAATGGAGCTACAAGTTATGTAGGCGAATACAAAGACGACAAGAAAATCGGTGTTTGGCGTACTTACGACCCCAATGGCAATTTATTGACCGAAAAGGAATTTTAGTGTATGGGAAGAATTCCCCCAAATATTATTGATGACATTCTTCAAACCGCCCGTATTGAAGAAGTGATAGGGGAATTTGTTCAACTAAAGCGTGCGGGATCAAGTTTAAAAGGACTGAGTCCATTTACTGAAGAAAAAACACCTTCGTTTATGGTGTCGCCGCCTAAACAGATTTTCAAGTGTTTCAGTACAGGTAAAGGGGGAAATGTGGTTTCGTTTCTGATGGAACTCGAACACTTCAGTTACCCAGAAGCGCTCAAATGGCTGGCTCAAAAATACAATATTGAAATTCCAGAAGACAGGGAGCAAACCCCTGAGGAATTTGCCCAAACAACAGAGCGAGATAGCTTATACATCATCAACGAATTTGCACAAAAACACTTCATTCACAACATGTTCGAGACGGATGAGGGAAAAGCAATAGGGCGTTCCTATTTTATCGAAAGGGGTTTTAGAGAAGACATCATTCGCAAATTTCAACTTGGATATTGTATTGACAACGGTTCAGATTTCACAGAAACAGCCGTAAAAAAAGGATACAAGCAAGATTATCTCGAAAAAGTAGGTTTAACAAAAGTAAAAGAAAACCGACGATTTGATTTTTTCAGGGGCCGTGTGATGTTTCCCATTCACAGTATCTCAGGACGTGTACTTGGCTTTGGTGGTAGAACGCTGAAAGCAGATAAAAATATTGCCAAATACTTTAACTCACCCGAAAGTATAATTTACAACAAGAGTAAGATTCTATACGGATTATACTTTGCCAAAGGTGCGATTATAAAGCAAGATGAATGTTACCTCGTAGAAGGTTATACCGATGTCATCAGCATGCATCAAAGTGGTGTAGAGAATGTGGTTGCGTCTTCTGGAACGGCTTTAACCAAAGACCAAATTAAGCTTATAAAGCGGTATACCAACAACATTACCATTTTATATGATGGTGATGCGGCGGGAATTAAAGCGTCTTTTAGGGGAATTGACCTCATCCTTGAAGAAGGGATGAATGTTAAAGTCGTACTTTTTCCCGATGGTGATGACCCGGATTCGTATGCGAAAAAAGTGTCGTCAGAAGAACTTCTGAATTACATCAAAGGTCATAATCAAGATTTTATCTCATTTAAAGCCGACATTCTCCTAAAAGAAGGAGCAGATGACCCAATAAAACGAGCTGAATTAATCAAGGCCATTGTTTCTTCAATTGCGTTAATTCCCGATGCGATAACGCGTTCGGTTTACATCAAAGAATGTGCTTCTATTTTCAAAATGGAAGAAGCTACTTTGGTGGGTGAGCTTAACAAAATCAGAAAAGGGCAGATTACAAAGACGACTGGCCAAGCCCTACCCGAACCTAGTCCAACACAACCTACGCCGCAATACAAGAGCGCTGAAAAAGATGAAGTTCATCATTCACTTATCACACAAGCCGAATATGAAATCATTCGCGTCATGCTGAAAATGGGGACGTTTGCTGTGGAAGTCACACACATCGATGAAAAAGGAGAAAAAGTTCAAATCGAAACAAGTGTCATTGAACTTATGATTCATGAGTTGGAAAAAGACAATTTGGAAATAACGACCCCTTTATACAAGAAGATCTACGACAAGCTACACGAAGGAATGTCCCAAAACATTCTCTATGGCCCCAAAACATTTTTAAATGGAGAAGACCAAGAAATTGTTCGACTAGTAGCAGATATTCAATCTGTCGAACACAATTTGAGTAATAATTGGTATCTTAAGCACAGAATTGACACCAAATCGGAAGAAGATAAACTGGAGCAAGCTGCGATGGGAACAATTTACAATTATAAGCTTATGGTTATCGAACGAGAAAGAGCTAGAATAAGTAAAAAACTAAAGGAGCTTGGAGAAAGAGGAGATGATGTAGAAATAATTGCATTGCTTAACGAGCAAATGAAATACGACAGAGCCAAACAAATTATATATAATGAACTAGGGAGGGTATAATGGAAGATCAAGGATTCTTATATTCGAAATTATTTAAACTTGGGCCAGTAGATGTCGCATTGATAAATATATTGGTGATAGGATTAATATTTCTAGTTGCCTTTATTATTCGCAGATTAATTCAAAAACACCTTAAAGCAGTATTGCGCAAAGCCACTGTACAAATTGAGGGTAAAAGCTATACCGGATATAGACTTGTCAAACAGTTTGTCTATGTTATTGCTATTATTCTTGCTGTCAACTCATTTCAAATAACCAATCCCGAAGTGAGCTTTTCAGATTTTCTTGTCTACAAAATCATTGATGTAGAAAATTTCAAATTTTCGATATATCACGTTTTCTTAATCTTTGGTTTATTCTTTGGGGCAAAGATTGTACTGAATTTAATTAAGCTGTTTTTAGAGAGAAAAGCACAAGAAAACCCAGAAATAGATTCAGGAACACAATATGTTTACTTTCAAGTTGCTAAGTACATCATCTATACATTTGTCTTTCTATTCAGTATTCAAAGTTTAGGTGTCAACCTAATAATCTTAGTTACTTCAGCAGCGGGAATCTTTATAGGTATTGGTTTTGGACTTCAGGACCTCTTTCGCGATATGATTTCTGGATTTATATTATTGTTAGAAGGTTCAATAAAAGTTGGCGATATTATTGAAATAAACGAAGGAGGTATAGACCCTTTGGTAGCAAAAGTTTTAAAAATCAATATCCGAACAACAAAAATTGAAACTCGAGAAGGAAATACCTACATCATTCCAAATGCGAAGTTGACACAAGAGTATGTAGAAAACTGGAATTTTGGCAGTTCACTTACTCGTTTTTCTATTCCGCTTACAGTTGAATATGGAACAGACACAGAATTGGTGAAACGTTTACTTAAGCAAGCAGCATTCTCTCACCCTAAAGTAAAAAAGAACAAAGATGTATTTGTACGTCTATTGAAATTTGGTCATGACGGATTAGAGATGGATCTGATATTCTGGGCTGATCAAAGTTGGCGTATTGAAATGTACAAATCCGAAATCCGTTTTGAGATAGATCGTTTGTTTAGAGAATATGGTATTAAAATTCCTCTTCCGCAGCGTGTGGTTCATTATCCTGAACACAAAAAACCTGTCACTCCTGAACAAGAATAATTTTACATCATCGAATCTCTTTTTACATTACCTTTGATTTATGAATCGGAAGATTGATTTATTATTGAAGCGATTATTTCTGTTTGTATGCTTGTTAACAATGAGCGTATTCGTTTCTGCTTCTTCCTATTCTATAAGTACAAAAATAGATTCAGAAAAAGAGAATACTGTCGTTTCGAGTAACTCAAACCACATTCTCTTACACACATTTAAGTCTAATCAAGCACCTAGTTTTTATACTACTTTTTCGTCTCTATTTGTTACAAAGCAGCTTATAAAAAGCTCATTCTGTACCGCAAATTCTAGCGAAGAATTTTCAAATGAAAACAAAGATGTTGGTAGATTTACTGATTGCGAGTATTTAATCCAGTCTAGAAAAAAAGACTTCCTCTATCCTTTCCATTATCATTGGTGATAATTTAGTATCATAAGGGTTTTACCCCTTTCCCGATAAAAATGCTTTATCGGTTAAATTGACGTATTCAGACGAATCACAGTCAATAAATAGATTATCAAACAAAAAATTATAACGATGGAACTCGGAACAGCCATTACGGCGGGAATAATGATGCTTATTTGCGCCATACCTTTTATTCTAATACATAGAAGCAGAAAGAAAAAAGAAAAAAAACTTTTATCACTAATTAGTCAAATAGCAGAAAAATCAAATTCCACCATATCCACATTTGAGACGTGGCAAAACTCAATTATTGGGTTAGATGACCAAAAGAATTTGTTGTTCTATGGAAGAATGAATAACAACGAGGTGAATATACAGCGTCAAGTTGATTTAAATCAAATCAAAAGTTGTGTGATAAATACAAACTATAGAATTGTCAAACCTCACGAAGTAAACCAAAGAATAATTGATAAAATTGAGCTCTCACTTGCCTCAAAAGAGGCTAAAAAATCAATCCATAAAATAACTTTTTTTGATTCAGACGATGATTTACAGCTAAGTGGTGAAGTTCAGTTAAGTCAGAAATGGGAACGGTTGATATCAAATCAACTTACAAAATAAGTATGAATTAAAGTAAAGGCTGATTAACAACCAGCCTTTACTTCCTTTAGGTTAAAATAAGTGAAATACTTGGAAATCATGAAGAAAATCAGTATTTTGTCGTAAATAACATGACGTTTGTCATAGTTTGAAGTCTGTTGGTAGTATAGTTTTGTATCAACTCTTAAACACGACAAGTTGAGTGTGTTTACTTGATTAAATAACAATAAAATTTAACTCCATGAAAAAGATTCTCGTACCCACAGATTTTTCTGAATTTGCAATAAATGCGTGTAAATTAGCTGCTGATATTGCCAGAAAAACAGATGCTGAAGTATATTTTCTTCACGTTGTAAGCATTCCTAGTTATGAAAGCGGAATTCTGCCTTTCCAAAACCAACAAGATATGGCTGAAGGGCTATTTATCTTGAAAAAAGTAAAAGAACATTTTGCTAATCTTTTCAAACAAGACTTTTTAAAAGGAGTTAAATGTGTTGAAGCGGTTAGTTTTGACGGAGTATATGAATCCATTACTGAACAAGCAAAGAAAAATGGAATTGACCTAATAGTCATGGGAACGCATGGCACCTCTGGTTTCGTAAGTGATTATTTTATCGGAAGTAATACAGACAAAGTTGTTCGCCAG
Source organism: uncultured Flavobacteriales bacterium (assembly GCA_964447015.1). Lineage (GTDB taxonomy): Bacteria > Bacteroidota > Bacteroidia > Flavobacteriales_D > Crocinitomicaceae > Wandonia. Next base: position 17,366 of record CAYUQU010000010.1, on the reverse strand, counting down.
TCTGAAGTTCCCGTGATTGCTATTAAATCGGAAATTAAAAATCCTACGTTCAATCATGTGTTATTTGCAGGAGATTTCTCAGAGAAAATTGACAAATCATTTGGCCCAATTAAGGATTTCGCAAAGATTTTTAATTCGAAAATTGAACTCTTGCATGTAGTAACAAAGGGCGAGTTTTTCTATACTGGTCCTTTAACAAAACGTATGAATGAGTTTGCAGAGTCACAAGGACTTACAAATTACGAATGTCATGTGTTTAACGCAGAGTCTGTTCAAACAGGAATAAATGAATTTGCCTCTATGTACAATGTAGATATCATCTGTACGGTAACTTCAGGTAGACGCGGCTTGGCACTATTATTCAATGGTTCTGTTACAACGGATATCGTAAATAAAGTGGAACGTCCAGTACTGACAATAAGAGCATAACACTTTAGCAAAATTAAGATTAAGGAACAAATAATAACAAAACAATGAATGCTCAATTAAAGACATTAAAGGACATACACACAGAGGGATGTGTTACATTAGTATTGAATACACATCGTACAAAGCCTGACAATCTTAAGGATGGAATTACGCTCAAAAATTTAGTTACAGAAGCCGAACAACGACTTTTAGAACAATTTGACAAACGTTTTGCTGAAACTATAATGACTAATCTGTATGAGGTTGTTGCGGAGATTGACCACAACTACAACCTTGAAAGTTTAGTTCTTTTTGCTAATTCAGAAATGGCAGATTATACGCGTTTACCTTTAGCAGTTGAAAACAGGGTTATTATTGATAACACTTTTGCTACACGTGATTTAGTTCGTGCGATGCATCAGGATGTTTCCTATTATGTATTAGTATTGAGTAGACAGGGCGCACGCCTTATCGAAGCGCATACAGACAAAGTAGTGCGTGAACTACGTGAGCTATTCCCTATTAAAAATAGATTGTGGACTACCAGTAAAAAGAAACAATCCATGGCCGCAGGTACTGATGTGTTGATTGAAGAATTTTTCAACCGTGTTGACAAGGCAATGAATGCGATGACGGCTGAGAACCCACTTCCTGTTTATCTTGCGACAGAGTCACGCAACTTTGACCACTATATGGCAGTTGCAGATAACAAAGAACGTATTGCGGGTCATATCAATCAAAACAGAGATGATGAAAAAGCGCATCATATTGTTTCTGCTATTTGGCCTCAAATTCAGAAAGAAACGCAAAAACGCCAACAAGCTCGTATCACAGAGTTGAAGAAAGCAGTAAGTCAAAACAAATATGTGAGTGATGTAAATGAAATTTGGAACGCCTTACACGATGGAAAAGGTCAGACTCTTTTTGTGAAAAAAGACTATTTTCAACATGCTACAATTGATGAAGAGGGAAATGTATTCCCTATCAATGGTGAATTACCAAAAAACAAAATCATTATCGACGATTTAGTGGATGAGATGGTTGAGGTGAATTTAGCGAATGGTGGAGATAACGTGTTTGTTTCTGGAAATGAATTAGAAGATTTTCAAGATATAGCTTTAGTGACTAGATATTAACCACTACACGAAAGGTGACTTTGATATTACCTCCTGACGTCGGTTTATTCGGTCACCTTTTGTTTTATTATTCTTTCGGGATGTCGTTCACCCATTCTCCTTTATACTTCACTTTACCCATTGCATCATAGAGGGTACCAAAACCATTTCGCTGATCGCTTTTCCAGCTTCCCTCATACTTCTCACCATTATTCCAAAAATACTTTCCAATGCCTTGGCGAATATCATTAACGTATTCTCCTTCATAACGCTCACCATCTTTCCAATAATATATACCCTTTCCATTACGCATATTATTTTTCCAGTTTCCGAAGTAATACCCACCTGTCGACCATATACCTGAGCCAATACCTGATGCTTTTCCTCCACTTGTTTGTCCGTAATAGCGAATATGGTAATTTTTTGACGAAACAAATGAAAGTGTATCGTTACCTGTTTTCTTTTGTATTTCTTCTTTTTCCTTGGCAAACTTTCGTGCAAGCGAATCGTATTGATTTGCAAGTTTTCGCTCTAAACTGGTTATTTTAGATTGATATGTATTCAACTCGTTTTCCGTTGACTGTAATTCTTCCTTTGCAAGTTCAAACTCATTCTGGCAAAGAACATATTGCTTTTTTAACTCAAGAGATGATTTAATTAAATTTGATTGCAAAGAGTCCAAATTATTAATCCAGTTTAATCTCAGAGTTGAAATTGAGATTGTGTCTCCTCTTAAGCTATCTAAATAGTCATAAAACTCAATTGCCTCCTCAATCTTTCCAGAGAAGAATAGCTCATCCGCATTCGTTTTTATTCTCAATAATTCAAGTTCATCGGAAGATTCACGTAACGATGAGTTGTTTTGAGTTATCTCAGCCTTGAGTTTAGTATTCTTTGAAAGCAAAATCGAACCCATACTAACTAGGACCACAATAATCACATAAGGTAATATTTGAAATATTCTTTTCTTCATTAAATTATATTTAGGTTGATTTTACTAATCATCCATTCGTACATGAGGTATAATTTTCTTGTGGTTTCTCAAATCTAAATTAACAAAAACGTTCAAGCGAATGATGTGGCTTTCAGAATATTCGTAACCCGTAGCGTTTTGTCCCATAGTCCACATATGTCCACCGAAAAAAGTCACGTTCTTATTCAAGACGTAACCTATGCCTGTATACACACGGAAATCTTCAAACGGATTGAATACAATGGATTTACCACTATGCATGAAAATTTCAGCACTTGGTGCGAAGAAAAGGGTCTTATTGCTAATTGTCTTTTTATTTATCGGGATATACGCATACAGTTTATATCGATACCTATTAGTGTAATCAAACTCGTCCCCAATTAAATTAGACTTTTTCCAGCGATGTTCAAACCTAAACTGGTGATATATTTTTACACGTCCCATCGACGGCATTGAGAGTAACCACTGATGCCAAATTCTAGGCTCCCATACAACTCCATGATAATTCGGATCACCAGGTTTGGGTGAATAATTAGCTACAAGCGTAGGTCCGACAATCACATTGAAGTAATCATTAAAAATATAAAGTAGCCCTGCACGATTGTAAAGCTGCCTCATTCTTCCTGCAAAATCACCTACATTATCTAAGCTGTTTCTTCGTCTATAATGATGCTCACCATAATAAAAAAGCTTATCTGAAAGTCTGAATTTAAGATATAATCCAGCCCAAATCCCTGTTTCACTTAATTTTGACTCAGAGGCTGTAGGCGCTTCTTGTCCTCGAGACAAGAACGCTATACTTAGAACTAATATTATAGCAAATTTACCTAACCGCATCAACTTTCTAATTCAATATCAATTGTAATTTCTCCATTGCTTTTTCAACACTATCTCGGGATTTCATTTTCCGATTAAGTTGTCTTGGGTTTTCATCCAACACTGTCAAAATACGTTTTTGAAGGATGCCAATATTTTCGTAAGCTTTTGTGAATTCTTCTATATTATTAAAATTAAACGACAGCTGATTCATTACGAAGGGCATTAATTTTCGCTCGTAAGTTTTATAAATCTGTTCGTACAGAAACTCTACTCTCTCTTCGAAAGTATTAGGATCAAGATATAGATAACGGTATTTATCTCTAATGACCTGATGTGTACTAACCCAAACATCTGTCTGCTCAAGTAACGATTTTAACTTAATTATTTCATTCAACAATAAACTTGATTTTTCTGGATCATTCTCTTGTATTGACTCTCTAAATCTTCTAATAAGAAGATCGTGAAAATTTCGAAATCCATTTAGATAAATAGTCTTATATTCAGCGTTCGGGATATGAGTTTGCTCACTAAGGGAATCTATTTCAAGGGAAGTTCTAGTGAATCTCTGCTGTATCTCATCCAACTCCTCTCCAAGTCGAACAGTTTCTAATTGTGTATTAATTTGCTTACTGTATGTAGTGAATATACTGTCTAAATAACTTACTTGAGTAAACAGGTTTTCGAAAGATGATTTACTTTCATCGTAGTTGATTTGGGACATGTTATATACTTGTTTCTCATTCAAACATTCGAAATTCTTTTGATGAATTAAATTCAATTTGTGAATGAGTTCTTTTAGTATCGAATTCCAATTCAAGTGCTTACCCATCTCACTATTGGCTACTTGAAGATATGGTGAAAGGACTTGTAATCTTGACTGAACCAGTTTAAAGGCAGCCATAGATTCAGCAATATCATTATTATCATGACAAGACAGAACTAAATCTGGTTGTATAAGTAAAGTGTCTAATCTTGGTGCTAATTTTCTGTTTATTCTCAATACTTCATCCAAGTTACTTTTGTCTTCTGATGAAAAGGGGAAAAGAGGTAATCTGATTATTGGTTTTAAAAAGGCCTCTGTTTTATCATTGTGAGAAATCAATTCATTATCAGGAGTGAAATGAGTCACTATTTGGAAGAGATGATGAGCTATTAATTTTGAAATTGAATCTTCTTTAACGTTCCCTAGTTTGTTTTTTGAAAGGTAAGGAACAATAACTTCATCAATTGGATATTCTTTAAATTCAGTTACTGATTCACTCATTAGATCAATCTTCTTCTTTCCAATTTGAATTGCTTTAAGAACCCCATCTTGAAAAGTATATTCAAATTTAGTTCCATCAATTTGACCTTCCCAAACTCCGTTTGGATAATTGTCCTTAAACTCTCCTGTGAAAATGAATTTTCGTTCACTGTATTTTATCAAACCGTGCCAACGACCTCGGCTATCAAACCTAATCGAAACAGAGGAAATTGTATCCTGATTTCTGTCATTTATATCTACTTCATACTGATTCCAAACACCTTGTTGCAATCCTTGTTTGAAATTACCTGAAGAATAAATCGCACGACCTTCGATTGACCTGAGTACTCTGAAATCTTTGTAACTTGGAAAATCGTCTTTTGTCTTAAAACGCGTTGATTCCAAATAAAAATCTCCATCAATTTTACCATTTACATAGTTTAAAACTAATTTTTTTACACTAGAAATTGAATCTGGACTATATTCAAAAATTAGCGTTTCATATTTGTTGGTTAAAACAGTATCTCCTTTAGTAAGCGCATAATCAAAAGATATCTCTTTTATTGCATTCTCATTTAGTTGCAGCCGTCTATATACACTCTGCTCTTTTTGAGCAATGATAGTCCCTGAAGCGAAAAGAATCAGTATTAAAACAAAGAAAATTCTACTCACATTAAGTAGCATTGAATGTGACATTTTGTTAATAAAATACTTTAAAAGATGTGTAAAGGTATTAAAAACACTACTATTTCTATTGATAGTTAACATTTTTTAACCTGATGTTAATCTCTTAGCTAAATGCTCTGTTTGCCCTCTCAATTCGTTCACTGCAGTACTTTCCCAAAGTTCTCCTTTCAGATTTGTGCCGATAGTATACAAATTAGGATAGCTATTTCCATCTGATTTCTTTACTCTATATGTTTTAATGTCTGTGGAGATTCCCAGTTTGAGCTCGTCTTGAGAAATGATCTGATAATTGAAAGCAGAATGTAAAAAATGCCCATCCAGTTTGCCTAAGTCCGATTCGGGTCCTGTGCAGTTGATTACTCGTGCCACATCGAGTGAATTGATTATTCCGTTTTTATCGATATAGGTTACACGAATTAAATTTTCACATTCGGAAAAATTAATAATCTTTCCCGACAAAATATGAAGCTTATTTTCTGTTCGTAATTGCTGTATTTTATCGTGAATAGATAATGGAATTCGATGGCGTGCTACTCCCCATAAATGTCTGAATCGCAACATAAATAACCTGCGTTCATTGATGGTAAAATTTCTCCATATTTCTTGTGTATGAGGTCGCAGGGCATCTACTATCACTTCAACGGAAATGCCTTTAGTTCTCAATTGTTTTCTATGAAAATTAACAAATTGAACTAATTCAAGCAGCGACATGTGGGTCAATTTTTCCACTGACTCAATGGCAAATGTAACTTTGCTTTCGCGATGAGGTAAAATTCCATAACCATGTCTTGACAGAGAGTGAATTCTTCCACGAAACCCTTGTTCTAGAAGGCCAAGAACGGTATCAACCATCGTCAACCCGTTACCCACAATTAACACATCATCTGTTTCTTTTAGTCCTAAAACTGAGTCGATACACCAGGGGTTTTGAAAATAATTTGAGCTTTTGAAAAAAGAAATATTTGTCACGTTGGGATTTCCTGGTAACTGATTTCCTGTAGCAAGTACACATTGATGAAAATGGAGTTTGGTATTGTTTTCAAGTGCAACTTCTACTTCATTCTCATTCATTTTCAATTGTGTTACACGCCCAACTATTTCGTTTATAATCACTCCTTTTCTTTTAGCAGCACTCTTGTATTTAGCCCATATATCAGTGAGATAACGACCATAAATATGACGTGGTAAAAATAATGTTTTCAAATTTTCTTCGTCTGTGTCATGGTACTCGGGTTGGTCGATAAGCCAGTGCACAAAATGATTGGGTTCATCCCGGAAAACACTCATTTTTCCTGCCACCACATTGAGAAGATGGTATTTCGAATAAGGGTTGTATGCAACCCCCAAACCAAATTGATTATTTTCATTAACGATTGTTATACTAAGTCCTTGTGATGATTGTCTAATTATCTGAACGGCAAGTATTATTCCTGTGAATCCACCGCCAATGATTCCAATTTCGGTTTTCAATTGATTCGTAGTTAAGTAACTAGTTTTCTTGTTGTGAACATATTTTCGAGACGACATCCAAAAACTCTATGATTTCCAAATGCTTTCGTATTCTCCCTTCCATATCTTCAGTTTCTACAAGTTGTCCTTTGACTTGAATGCAAAAACATTTTTGTTCATCCTCACTCAATTGCATAAATTGCTGTTCTACATTCAAGTTTTCTTGATTTGTAATTACAGGATACACAATTTTATCGCCCATGAAGGTAAATATATGTGCATCTGCCATATAAAAATAGCGACCTTTCGATATAAATGGCTTGGAAAAATCGATTGTTAACTTGTATCTATCCAAACTAATATTATGTTCAGAATCAGCTAAGTCCGCAACAATCAAACCCTCTTCAGTAGCTTTGTACAACCTCTCTGTTCCACTACCATCCGTAAATGTAACCAACTCATTTGTGGAAGACCAAGTTCCAAAAGTAGCGAATGGAATTTCGTCTTTCCCTTTATAAGTTTCGAATAAAATGGCTGTGCTATCATCCTTCAATTCTATTAATGTAAGAATTCCTTCACAATCTTTACAGGGAAGATTACCTTTGAAAAATCCTGGTTGTGCATCTACAAATGTAGCCGATTCACTTTCACTCTCCTTAGCTTCCTCTTGAGGGTTCCTGCTACAACTGTACAAAACTATTACAGTTGAACAAAATAAGATATATTTAATCATGATCGTTTCATCAATTGGTTCTGTTTACCACAAATATATAGGAAAAAATAGGGTAAGTCATATTCTTAATTAGATCAAAAGCAAGTAAAGGTGTAAATAAAAAAAGCCTATTTGAAAATCAAATAGGCTTAAAAACTCAGCTACATTTCTTAGTTTAAATAACAATAGCTATCTGTAGCATAATTTGATTGGCTAGAACATTCTGATGAAGCAGTCAATGGTCTAGCCTTTATAGTTTTAGTTTCATAGTATGTCGATACATAATAACCTTGTGAATCATAGACATCAGTTTCACATGTACAATTGTACTTCTTTTTACAAGATACCAATAAAACACATCCAATAAGTGCGATAAGTAAAAATCCTTTTTTCATATTTTTTGTTTTTAAATGACTATTCAAATCTAGTAAAAAAATACAATTCAAGCAATTATACAATTTAAACTTAATAATTCTTCCTATCATTCCACAGCTCAGTACGTAAACCTACAAAACCACCAACATAAGAATTTATTTGTTTATTTTGTGCCAACCACAAAAATTCCAGTGTTGCAAAAGCTCGCAATCGCCATTTAGGAAATAGAGTATACCCAGTTGTTATTTGAACTTTAGTCACATTGTACTTGTCTCCGTTGCCAATATAAAATCCGTATTCTTCTGGACGATTGTTGTAAGATTGAAGAATATCTCCTCCCCAACTGATCGAATCATTAAAATCACCCCCTCGCAAAGCGTAGACTGCATCAATATTAACATCCCACTTGTTGCCAGACCAGCGAAGTCGCGAATTCCATTCTGCAAAATTAGCCCCATAAGGATGCGCTAACATCGTTGACTGGTGCGTAAAGGATTGCCCTGTATTTCCGTGTGTGTATGTATAAGGCCTTGCAAGGTTCATTTCTGTCAAATAGCTCACTCCTTTTAACTTAAACGGTTCTACGCCCTTAAAACCAAGTTGAACGGCAAATTTGTTCGCCCACCAACCATTTCGAGCGCGGAGTTCTGCTAATAAAAACTCGTCAAACAAAACCTGTCCATAAAACTGTAAACCTAAATTCGCTTTATAGGCAAGCTGAGCACCAATTTGAACTTTATCGGACGAACCTAGTCCGTATTCAACAGGTCGGTATATAATAAATGGATTCATATACTCAAATTCAAACGGCCGTTTTTGACTCCCTGCTTTACCACTGTATATGACCGTTTCAAAAAAGCTCAAATTAAACCCTTTGAACAAATTCATACTTAAATAATGTGTTGCTGCGTGTTTCTTAAAATACCCTCCACCTATATCATTCTCCCTAAGCAATTGATGTAAAATAACATATTCTGCTCGCCAAACTTTCATTCGAATCATGGCAAAAGGATAGGGAGTTCCATAATCGTCCAAAAATAAAGATCGATCGCCTTCCCCAAATTTATTTCGGTCTATACCTATTTGAAAGTTGAAGAATTTATTTGGAGAATAACTCAATCTACCTCTGACATCATGGAATTGAAAGGTTGAAAATCCAGCATTTTGAAAACGGAAATATGCAGGTGAATAAGCACCTCCAGTATAATTTATCACATCTCGATTTGCCAAACCGCCTAAATAACCCAGTTGAAAGTGCATTCCGCGAATTGGAGCATATTCCATCCCAAAACCAATACCTGTTCGAATATCAAAACGATTTGCTGATATACCAGATACGACATCTATTGCCGGGAAAATAGAAAATAATGTTTGGTGAACTGGTCTTATGGAGTCTTGTTTAGTATCTGTTCTTCTATTTGCAATCTGAGGATAAATCGAAGTGTGATTATCCAAGGACTTTAGATCCGCTTCCTTAATAGTATCAGACAGGAAATAGCTCCCCCATTTGACTTGCTCCTGAGACCAAACTGACTGTTGAATCAACACTAATATTACTATGAAAGCACTGTATCTCATTAAAAATCAAAATAGTGATTAGAAAGTTGGGTTCGCAAGCCAAACCCAACATAGAATGTGTCATTAACTTGATTTGGAAAACGAGAAGATCTGTACAAAACTGTAGCAAAAATCTGCATATTGTTCATTCTATTAAAGCGATACATCAAATCAACTTGTTGAATGATAATGCGCCCTTTTTCGGCAACTCCCGAACTTTCAACTGGAATAACATACAACTGATCTCCATATTGATTCGCAATAGGGTCGTGTGTTGTCGAGTATAGATTTGTCTTCGAACTCAACGCAATACGTTTCCACTCGTACGAAACCCGACCCACAATTTCGCTAAACCCCGCCCCAAATGGATGTGCTAAGGGTAGGTTGTTGTGAGTAAAATTCAATCTGCTGTTAGGATGACCATAAAACCCTGATGGAACTGCGTTGTATTCTCCTTGAATAAACAAATCGCGAACGCTAAACGGTTGCGACCAACGGAAACCGAATTGGTAAGCAGGGTCAATTTTTGTAAAATCATCTATTGCTAATTGTCCATACAAATGAATGTTTAGAGGGAGGGCTGCCAAGATGTTTAAACCTAACATCGAGTTTGTTCTATTGCCTTTGGTTCCTAATGCAGCCGAATTTACAATTGGAATAGGATTATAATATAAACCATGCACACGTCTTAACTCAAGAGAATCTCCCCTATCCCAAACAGTTGATTCAAAAACACTAATTGATAGGGCTTTAATTGGTTTGTATGTAAAGTAGTGAACCGTAAAGCCTTTCTTCTCATATTGCCTTTCGGTGTCCACAGTTTGAATTTCTGTACGCACTAAATTCAGGTGTTGCGAGTAAATAACCTCTCCGCTAAGCTTCTCATTTATCGCATATGAAATCCTAAAATATGGTGCATTAGCCGCATGATCTGATAATAGAACAGATCGATATCCAGAACCTACAAAATGCATGTTATTCCCCAAAGAAAGACCTATTTGTTTGATAGGACGATACGTTATAGCTCCAGTCACAAAAGCAAAATCATACCCATCAACTTTAAACGGTTTTGTGCGTGCCGCTCCAGGAATTGAGCCATTCTGTTGGGCATATCCAGATGGACTCGGGTAATATTCACCGTGCGCTGCAATATAATCTGACTGATAATTGACAAATCGCTGTTGATTTTCTCGAAAATTGGAAAAAAACGAAATATTATCTAAAATATCCCCCTTTACTTCAATACCACGTGTGTTTTGAAAGTAATTTACTGTTGCAGTATCGCGTAAGTCACGCCCCATTGAAAAGTCGACTATAGGATCAATTGTAATATAATAGTCTTTCCCCTTTATCTCAAAAAAATGTTCTTGAAACACTTTTCTCCCGACCCATTTACGATTTTTTGTATCTAAGTTTAATACTTTCAAAGGCATTGTCTGTTCTTCTGTTTCAGGAAAGAACGATGCGCCATTATAACTATAGGTAGTAATAGCAATAAACTTATCAAGACTATCTGTCTTGCCCGAAAAATGCCAATTGAATAGTCTATCCTTATAAAAATCTTGCATGGGATAAAACCGTTGTTGGGTTCTTCCAACTGAAATAAAGCATATGGCGCAGAGTAAAAGTAATATGTAGTTAAGCTGTTTCATTTCCATTAACCGAAGTTCTCAGCTACAAAGTATGGATTCAACAGGTTTGGTTTGTTATATGTGAGTGGAAAACCTGTTTCTACATTTATAACACTCCCCCCTACAGCTTCTAATAGTGCTTGTCCGGCAGCAACATCCCATTCCATAGTTGGCGCAAAACGCGGATAAGTTTGTGCAACTTGTTTAACCAAATCGATGAATTTTAACGCACTTCCTTTTCGTAAATAAGTAAGTTCACCATATTGACTTTCGAGATTATCAAGGTAGTTAGTTATCAACCCTGAATCATGACTTCTAGATGTAAGTACAACTATTTTAGTTCGCTCAACATCATTCACCTTAAGTTCATTAAATACTAGTTCTTCTCCCGAATAATCCAATTCAAATAAACCGACATCTTTACCTCCAAACACCATGTATTGCTGAACTGGTGATGCTATCAATCCAAAAATGGGATTTCCATCTTCTACAAGTCCAATATTAATCGCAAACTCATCATTTCTATTTACAAATTCACGTGTGCCGTCAACAGGGTCAATTATCCAACATTTTACCCAGTCTTTACGCTCTGCATAATCCCGATTAATCATTTCCTCTCCAATAATCGGAATATTTGTATCCTGAAGGCCTTCTTCAATAACATGAGACGAGCGGATATCAGCTTCGGTTACAGGGCTACCATCTTGCTTAATAATTGTTTCAAAATCATTTATATACACATCCATAATCTCCGATGTAGCCGCAATTGCTGAGCGAATTGCAGATTGAACTTCTGAAGAAAAATGATGAATATTCATGAGCGAATGATATTGATTAAATCTTTTCCAAGTGAACTAGCTCCAATTCGGAAAAGTGTGGGAGTTAACCACTGCTCTCCCAATTCTGCAAGTACAATGTCTCTATAAAGCGTAGCATCATCAAATGTGCGTATTCCACCACTTGGCTTCAACCCAACTTTACGTCCTGAGTTGTCAAATTCGCGTTTTATTTCTTGACACATTATACGGACTGCAGCTTCTGTAGCTCCTATGTCGCATTTACCTGTTGACGTTTTTATAAAATCTGCTCCAGCAGATATTGCAAGTTGAGCAGCTTTTCGAATGTACTCTTCTGATTTAAGTTCACCTGTTTCAAGAATTACTTTTAAATGCGAATTGCCCGCATTTTCTTTAAGTACAACTATTTCGTTATGTGCTCCATCTAAATCCCCAGCAAAAAACAATCCTCTATTTAGAACGATATCTATATCATTCACGCCAATTTCAGCTACAGTTCTAACCTCTTGTGCTTTTACTTCAAGAAACGTTTGCCCATGCGGAAATGCTCCTGCGACAACTGCTGTATGAATAGTTGAATCTTGTAATCTATTCATTACATGCGCACCAAAATTAGGATAAACGCAAATAGCAGCCACCTTTAGTTCTTGCTTCTCTTGCTCTAGCGCAAAATCGACAAGTTCATTTATAGAGTGAATGTTATCCGTTGCGTTAAGAGTAGTTAAATCAATATAAGATAATAATTCTTTGGCTAGTGAATGCATAGACTAACTATTTGTATCAAAAGTGGTGAATATCATTGAAATATCAAAGCTATAAATAAAAAAATCCCCTCACATTCGTAAGGGGATTTATATCGTTCTAAAGTATTATCCTAATCTAAAGTAGATAGGCACTGTGTATCTTACACGAACTGGTCTACCACGTTGTTTACCTGGTGTCCAATTTGGCATTGATTTAACTACACGTTCAGCCTCTCTGTCTAACTCTGGTGTTACACCACGTACAGTTTTCACTTGAGTGATTTTACCGTCAGTTTCTACAACAAACTGTACATATACACGACCTTGGTCGCCCATTTGCACTGCCATTTCAGGATACTTGATGTTTTTCTTAATGTAATTCATCATCGCCTCTTCACCTCCAGGAAAAGACGGTTGTTCTTCAGGGAAGTCAACAATCGCTTCTGGTTTTGGCGCATTATTTGACACCTTTGGTGGATCCACATCAGGTGGAGCAATAGACATTTGAGTTTCTTCTTCATCATTCTCAACCTCGTTCACATCATCCGTTGGTGGTGGTGGAACTTCTGGTTCGTCTGGTGGCGGCGGAGTATCCTCTGGTGGTGGTGGCTCCTCCTCCAAAACTTGTTCAAATTGGATGTCCTTGTTTGCTTTATCATCATCATTTCCTGAGCCATCGCCCGTAGAAACGCTGTATGTAAACGCAACAAGAACAAAAGCAGCAGCGAAGAAAAGGCCTACTCCCCAAAGGGCTGGTCTCAACTGTTCTGCATCTACTTCCGGATTCTTTTTAAGTTCCATAATTTCTATTTATACGTTGCTAATATACGAAATATTCTACAAAAAGCATGCCTAAAACAAAGTTTCTTTACCGTAAATCAATCGAAATAAAAGTACCCCCATTACACATCCTATAGCGTTAGCAAGAATATCCCATATCTCAAAAACACGACCTGGAATAAACGAACCTTGTATGAACTCAATGATAATTCCTATAGTTATCACACTTGGTAGGACAATCCAAAGAGCGCGTCTTTTCAAAACAAATGAACGATATTGTTTTTTAAATCCGACAATCCAAAGGTGCGTCAATATTCCGTAAAAAAACCAGTGCATCAATTTATCAAAAGCGACTAAACTGACCACGTGTTGAGGCATCTCATCTCCTGGAGTTAGGCTGAGAAGCAAAATAAGCAACAGCCAGACAATACCAGGAAGAAGATATCTCCAAAACATAAATTATCCAACCAAATTCTTGTAGTCTGCAGATGATAATAATGCATCTACTTCTGAAGAATCAGTTATTTTAATTTTAATCATCCAACCATCACCATAAGGATCTGAATTCACTGCTTCTGGGTTAGATTCAAGCTCTGAGTTAAATTCCAACACTTCTCCACTCAAAGGCATAAACAAATCAGAAACTGTTTTCACAGCTTCAACTGTACCAAACACTTCTTCTTTGGCAAGTTCCTCACCTTCAGTTTCAACCTCTACATATACAATATCACCAAGTTCACTTTGAGCAAAGTCAGTAATCCCGATAGTAGCGACATCACCTTCAATATTAATCCACTCGTGATCCTTTGTGTATTTTAAATTCTCAGGAATATTCATAGTTTTATCATTAATTCGATTATCGGACAAATTTAAACTTTTTGGACATTCTATAGGCTTTTCGCCAATTTTTATTTTTGAATCCGATACTTCTCTACGAGATAACTCATTTTTAAACTAAAAGGGTTGTTCCCCTATTCAAAAAAGAGCCTCCTATATATTTGTTTTAATTTACATTTTAGAAACTTTTGAAACTATTGTGGTTTCACCAAAAACAACTTTTATTTGGTACAATCCTATAGCGAAAGAACTCATATCTAACTCATAATTCTTAATAGCGCTAAGTTTATCAAAAAACAAAAGTTTACCTGACATATCATATAAACCAATCTCAAAATTATCCACTTCTTTTTTCTCAAGGTCAATTAATATTTTTCCTGATGTTGGGTTTGGATAGATTTTCAGTGAACTTAACGGAATTGTGTTTTCGGGTAAATTACCTATAAGCGATATTACGATATACTCATTTTTCATCTCTGTATCACTTCCGTTTATATTTGTGGCTGTCAACGAAATCGTATATTGACCTATGTCACTAAACAAAACTTGAGGATTCTGAGAGTTTGCATTTGAACCTATAGCAAATGACCATCCCGTTGCTGGAGAAATATTCCATTCCCATGAGGTTGGGTTATTGACACTTAAATCTGTAAAATCAATTGTGGTTAAAGGGATTGCTGTTGTTTGACTCGCTGTAAAATCTGCTATAGGAGCTTCAGAAGTACATGGCAAATAAACTCCATTTAATATTGTTACATTTGAATTAATTGGGTCAAGCCAAGGCTTTAGGCGGGCATCATTAGTTGTGCCGTTTTGATCCCAGTTTACCCCCATTTTCCCATATAAATCTCCTTGAGTTGGTGATGCACAAGTTGAAGAACCTCCGGTCAGCTGCCCTACAATTCTACCATTTTGATTAAAAATCGGAGACCCTGACGACCCTCCTTCTGTAACCCCATGTCCGTTTGTTGTGGCAGCCCAAACCACCCTCCAATGTGCATTAAAAGCCCCTCCGTTAAAGGTTGTACTTGTCAATGATGATGTATAGGTTGAGATTTTCTTTGCGCTACCCGCTGGGTGATGAATCCCAACTCCAGAAGTAGCCGCCGTATTTGTCCTATCCCAACCTGCAAAAAAAGCATTGTAACTTGCAGGAATTGAGGAGTTCAATTCAACCAAATAAAAGTCTGAACCTGCAACTTCGTTTGTGCCTGGAGGATTATTCAGCGTCCCATTTCCTGACGATGCTCTAACTGTTCCTCCTGTCATAGTTTGGGTTCCTTTAGAAGGGTTCGAACCATTTTGGGTTGGCTGGCACGTTGCTTTCTGATAATTCCAATACCAAGTCCAAGACGCTATATTGCTCCCTACATTTCTCTCCCCACAGTGCCATGCTGACAAAATATAAGGCTTACAGTCCAACGCTGTATTATTTATTGTTGAAGCGGTACAGACATAGAAAAATTCACCATCACTGAACACGTAATGAACCACCGAATTAATCTGATTCTCCCACCCGTTTCTTTCAGGAGTACACGATACATCTACTTGACATCCTTCTGCTTTGGATACAAATGAATCGCTAAAAACATTTACATGTTCTTCTACTCCCCTGTAAAAATAAGCCACATTCTCAATTGAAATTACGGGTAAAGAACCTACTTCAGCTCCAGCAAAATACTCAATAGTTAGATAATCACCTTCAACCATTTCCATTGCTTGAAAACGAGGAGTGTTTGATGTATAAGCGCCCAACACTTGACGCTTGTTTTTATTATACACAAAGAGCTTAGCTCCTTTCGGGATAATTACATCTTCTGAGAAATAGAGCCCCAATGCTGGTGCATTTTTCACACTTATACTCAACCGCCACATTTTGCTTCCATCGGAAAAATCAATCCACGTACCTGCGTTTTCAGGATTAAGATTCACGGGGATTTTGACACCAATTCGGTATGGTTTTCCCAAGGAATCATTTTGAATATCCTCTTCTGCAAAAAAGGTAATATCAGGATTCTGTAAAACGATTTTTTGATGAGCTTGTTTATAAAGTATCGTGTCTATAGATAAATCATAAAAAGACCTAGGTAGTCCTCCTTCACTTATCTGAGAATTGACAAAAGAGAAACACATCAAAACAGTAGTTGTAAATAAAACTAATCTTTTCATCATGATTTAAGTTTACTAACTATAACTTTAATTCTGCTCAAAATCTGGCGAACACTTAACATAAAAATACGCCATAATGTTTTTTAAAACAAAAAAAACGGCCCTTAAAAAGGACCGTTTTAAAATCAATATGATTTTAAGTGATTAGTGTTTTGTGATCTTTTTAACCAACATTACGTCCTCACTCATAATTTTAATTTGATACATACCCGTAGCAAGCATATTCAAATCTACTTCTACATTTGTAGCTTCTTTCTCGAATATTTCAATTAGTAATTTACCTGCCATATCGTAAACCACAATACTAAAGTTACTCATTCCTGTATTCGAAAGATCCACATACAGATTACCTGAAGTTGGATTCGGATAAATACTAACTAAGTCCACAAAGTTTTCTTTGAAACTTAAATCATCATCAACAGTCACTGTTATCGTACATGTTGAAGTGTTGCCACAATCATCTGTTGATGAAAGAGTAACTGTATTTGCTCCTGCGCCCAACGCAGAACCTGCAGCAGGTGATTGATTAATTGTTACACTCGAGCAATTGTCTATCACTGTAGCTGTAGCCGTATAATCAGGGCAAACAGGGCTCTGTGATAATGAGAAACTTTCCTCTGTTACACTACAATCCAAAACTGGAGCTTCATCATCATTCACTGTAATTGTTTGAATCACATCAGCGAAGTTACCACAGTCGTCTGTGATACGATATGTTCTTGTTATAACTTCAGCACATGTATTGTTATCTGAAACATCACTCACGTGAGTTACTAGGGGTGATGCTGTACAGTTATCACTTACCCCTGTTACCGATGCAGTATTAACTACTGGCACATCCGCAGTACATGATACTGAGATATTAGTTGGAGCCACACCTGTTGGAGCAATATTATCATCAATTGTAATTGTCTGAACCACATCAATAAAGTTTCCACAATCATCAGTAACTCGGTATGTTCTTGTAATTACATCAGTACATGTATTACCATTTGAATCATCACTCACGTGAGTTACAGTAGGTGAGACAGTACAGTTATCACTTACCCCTGTTACTGAAGCAGTATTAAC
>CAYUQU010000009.1:34074-65976 GCA_964447015.1 uncultured Flavobacteriales bacterium | reverse complement strand
CTATTCATTATTGCATCAAAAATCCCAACTGTACCATGGCGTTTGCGAATAGATATTTTTTCAAGTAATCCATTCTCACGCTCCTTATACACATACTCTTCACGATGGTAAGTCACATTAATAAACTTCGGATTAAACTCCATCAAAGGGTCTATTCCATTGAAGATTGACTGTATGCTCTTTCCTTTCAAAGGAGGCAAAAGCTCGAATGAGAATAATGTGTCTTTTGCGTTGTTGATATGTTCGATAACTTTCATTGAACCAGTGTGCTAATTTCTTGTTTTAAAGCTGCAAATATAGAGTTATGCAATTAATTAATCCGTTTTTACAATTTAAAAAACTATTGTAATAAAAAAGGAGCCCTCAAGAGAACTCCTTTCATTTACAATTATTGTCTAAGTTCTCTTAAAGTCCGAAACGAGATTTTACTTGATCTACATAGTCAAGTTTTTCCCATGTAAATGTTTCGATTTCTTTCGTAACTGTTTTGTCACCATTTTTAAACGTCACCATTTTAATTTCTGATTTTCGTCCCATGTGACCATAAGCCGCAGTTTCAGAATAAATAGGTTCACGCAATTTCAAACGTCGCTCAATAGAAGCTGGGCGCATGTCAAACACTTCACCAACGATATCTGCAATCTGACCATCAGTCATGTTTACTTTTGATGTTCCGTAAGTGTTTACATAAATTCCCATAGGCTCAACTACACCGATTGCGTATGAAACTTGTACTAAAATTTCGTCACAAACTCCTGCCGCAACCATATTCTTCGCTATATGTCTAGTTGCATACGCTGCAGAACGGTCAACTTTTGAAGGATCTTTTCCAGAGAATGCACCACCACCGTGAGCACCTTTGCCACCATAAGTATCCACAATAATTTTACGACCTGTCAATCCTGTATCTCCGTGAGGTCCACCGATAACAAATTTGCCTGTAGGATTAATATGGTATTTAATTTTATCATTAAACAAAGCTTGAAGCTCTGGTTTAAGTTGTGCTTTCACACGTGGAATCAAAATATTGATGATATCAGCTTTGATTTTGTCCAACATCTTCTTCTCATCAGCATCAAAGTCGTCGTGCTGAGTTGAAACAACGATAGAATCGATTCGTTGTGGAACATTGTCATCACTATATTCAATAGTTACTTGAGATTTTGCATCTGGACGCAAATAAGTAATGTCTTTCATTTCACGACGAAGTGCAGCCAATTCAATCAGAATTTTGTGCGATAAATCCAATGCCAAAGGCATGTAGTTATCCGTTTCTTTTGTTGCGTATCCAAACATCATACCTTGGTCACCCGCACCCTGCTCTTCAGGATTTCCACGATCTACTCCACGGTTAATATCTTCTGATTGTTCGTGAATTGCAGAAATTACTGCACATGAACGCGCATCAAATTGATATTCACTTTTTGTGTAACCAATTTTAGCAATCACATCTCTAGCTATTTGCTGTACATCAAGATATGTTGTTGACTTAACTTCACCTGCAAGGCAAACTAAACCAGTAGTCACCAAAGTTTCACAAGCAACTTTAGAATTTGGATCAAATGCTAAAAAATGATCAATCAAACCATCAGAAATTTGATCGGAAACCTTATCAGGGTGTCCTTCAGATACTGACTCAGAGGTAAATAAATATGGCATTTCTTTTCGAAAATTTATTGTTTGAATCGCCAAAAGTAAACAATATTCTTTTCAATTTAAACACATTTGCAAATTGTTATATTTAAATGACTCTTCTCTAATACTTATTCAGTGCAAAAATGTAAACTGAGTAAGTATTTTCAGAAGTAATTGTAACAATAGACCAAACGTTTGATAAAAATCTATAATTTTATCGTTAAATCTAAAGTTGATTACTACAACATAAAATTGATATGAGCCAAAAACACGTCATCATAATTGGAGCAGGACCAGCAGGACTAGTCGCTGCGGCAAATTTGCTTAATAACGGTGTAAAGGTGACAGTCATTGAACGCACTACTTTTCCCCGAATTGTAGTGGGTGAAAGTTTGTTACCTGTGTCTATGGAACATTTCGAGGAAGTAGGGTTTTTTGAACCACTGAATAAAGAAGGTTTTCTGATTAAGCCAGCTGTTAAGTTTTATAAAAAGGATAGGGTAGTCGATTTTTGCTTTGCAGATCAATTTACCGAAAACGCCAAAACCTGGACATGGCAAGTACCTCGTGCTCGTTTTGACCAAATCATGGCGGATGAAGTGGTAAAAAAAGGGGGTGAAATTCACTTCAACACGATTGTCAACGCATTTGAATACAACGAAGAAAATAAAACTGTCTCTCTTTCTGTAGAAAAAGACAATACTCCTTTTGATCTAAAAGCTGATTATTTGCTTGACGGGAGTGGTTTTGGACTGGTTATCTCCAAGTTGGTCGGCACGCCAATAGACCAAACATTTTTGCCAAACTATGCCGTATTTACTCATATGTCAGACACTAAGCGCCATGAAAAACCAGATGGGGAACGCATAGGGTTTGATATCTTAGATCTTGATTTTTGGTTGTGGAGCATTCCAATTTCACCAACAGTAACTTCGGTTGGTCTTGTTGGAAATAAACGACACTTTGTAGATAACCCCGAAGATGAAGAAGCATATTTGCGTGGATTAATTGCAAAATCTCCGCACTTTGGAGATCGATTTAAGGATGAAGAAATTCTGTTTAAACCAATCTGGCACCGCGGATATTCTCAGTCTGTAAAACAACTCCACGGCCCTGGTTACTCATTGATAGGAAACAGTACCGAGTTTTTAGACCCTGTTTTTTCATCAGGAGTTGCACTTGCCACAACCTCTGCAATGGAAGCTACACGTATGTTGCTCAAGCAATTTAAAGGCGAAGAAGTAAATTGGCAAGATTATGATGCTTATATCTTCAAAGGAATTGACGTTTTCAGAACATATGTGGAAACATGGTATTCTGGCGAGTTACAAGATATCTTCTTTACTGAAGAGTGGAACGACGATTTTAAGAAACGAATTTGTTCCGTACTTGCAGGTTATGTGCGCGATGATTCGAACAGCTTTGTCTCACAGCACAAACGTGCAGTTAAGGCACTAGCCAAAGTGATCAATCTGAAAAAATAGAGGAGTTTAAGCTGCTTTTTTCTGATTTTCTCCAAAGAGGATAACCATAATCTAATTTCTTGTTTTATCTTTGCCTCTCAGTTCTTTAAAAATACTTATAAAGAAAGGTGGAGGGACAGGCCCTTTGAAACCTTGGCAACCTCTCTCATTCGTGAGAAAAAGGTGCCAAATCCGATTCCGGTTTTATGGAAAAAGATAAGTGTTGAATTAAATGGTTTAGTTTTAAATAACAAACCCTCAAATTTCACCCCTCTTTATAGTAGTTTTAGTTAAGGAAAACAAAATTTGTTTTACCTAAAGGATTTGAATGAAAACAAGAAATTGACTATGATGACAAAAGAGGTTTCTCCACGTACTAAAATGATTAACGAAGCTATTCGACAACGAATTTTAGTTCTCGACGGCGCTATGGGCACAATGATACAACGCTACCAACTTGAAGAAGAAGATTTCCGCAAAGGATGGTTCGAGAATCACGATAAGCCATTGAAAGGGAATAATGATTTGCTCTCATTAACCCGCCCTGAAATCATTAAGGAAATTCACGCAGCCTATTTTGAAGCTGGTGCAGACATTGCAGAGACAAATACCTTCTCAGGTACCACAATCGCGCAAGCAGATTATGGTTTGGAACACATTATTTATGATCTGAATTTCCAATCAGCAAAAATTGCCCGTGAAGTAGCGGATGAATTTACTGCTCGCGAACCACATAAGCCGCGTTTTGTAGCGGGTTCTATAGGACCGACTAATCGTACAGCTTCTCTTTCTCCTGATGTAAACGACCCAGGATTTCGTGCGGTATCGTATGATGATTTGGTGGAAGCGTACTCACAACAAGTTCACGCACTGATAGACGGAGGATGTGACATCCTTTTGGTAGAAACGGTATTTGATACACTGAATGCCAAAGCGGCTCTTTTTGCTACCGATCAAGTTCAATCTGAAAAAGGAACAGATTTACCGATTATGGTTTCAGGAACAATTACTGATGCCAGCGGAAGAACCTTATCTGGGCAAACTACAGATGCATTTTTGATTTCGATAGAACACATGAATTTGCTTTCGGTAGGTTTGAATTGCGCACTAGGAGCAGAAACAATGCGCCCATACTTGCAAATCCTCAACGAAAAATCTCCTTTTGGAGTTAGCGCTCACCCCAATGCAGGTTTGCCTAATGAATTTGGAGAATACGACGAAACAGCTGAGCTAATGGGAAAACAAATTAAAGATTACCTCGACCAAGGTTTGGTGAACATAGTCGGCGGGTGTTGCGGAACTACACCTGACCACATTCGCGTTATTGCAGAGTTGGCAGCGCAGTATAGTCCAAGAACAGTACAAACTAACGAAGAACACTAAAAAACTATGTCCACACATATTCCCCCTCTTAAACTTTCAGGTCTAGAGCCACTTATAATAACAAAAGACACCAATTTTGTAAACATAGGCGAACGTACCAATGTGACAGGTTCACGCAAGTTTCTTCGACTTATTCAAGAAGAAAATTTTGAAGAAGCGCTTGCAGTTGCTTTGGAACAAGTTCAAGGTGGTGCACAAATCATTGACATCAACATGGATGAGGGGATGATTGATGGAGAGAAAGCGATGGTGAAATTTTTGCACCTGATAGCTTCCGAACCAGATATTGCACGTGTGCCAATTATGATTGACAGCTCGAAGTGGGAGATTATTGAAGCTGGACTCAAGTGTATTCAAGGAAAAGGTGTAGTAAACTCCATTTCTCTCAAAGAAGGCGAAGAAAAATTCATAGAACAAGCTCGAAAAATTAAACGCTATGGCGCAGCTGTAGTGGTGATGGCTTTTGATGAAGACGGCCAAGCTGATAATTTTGAAAGACGAACTCAAATATGTGAGCGCTCTTATCGCGTATTAGTAGACAAAGTTGGTTTTCCACCTCAAGACATCATTTTTGACCCAAATATTTTTCCTGTAGCGACAGGAATGGAAGAACACAACAACAATGCCTTGGATTTTTTCAACGCGACAAAATGGATTAAAGAAAATCTTCCGGGAGCTAAGGTGAGTGGTGGAGTTTCAAATGTGTCCTTTTCATTTAGAGGCAATGACAAAGTTCGAGAAGCGATGCACTCTGCATTTTTGTATCACGCCATTCAACACGGTATGGATATGGGAATCGTGAATCCTTCTATGTTGGAAGTGTATGATGATATTGATAAAACGTTGTTGGAGCATGTGGAGGATGTCCTTCTCAATAGAAGAGATGATGCAACAGAACGTTTATTGGAATTGGCAGAAACCGTTAAAGGTGATGGTAAAAAACGGGAAGTTGATCTTTCGTGGAGAAACACGACTGTTGAAGAACGTCTTTCTCACGCCTTAGTGAAAGGAATTGTTGAATTTATCGAGGTGGATACAGAAGAATGTCGACTCAAATTCGATAGACCCATTGAAGTGATTGAAGGTCCATTAATGGATGGAATGAACATCGTGGGAGATTTATTTGGAAGCGGGAAAATGTTTTTGCCACAAGTAGTAAAATCGGCTCGCGTGATGAAAAAAGCAGTGGGTTATTTACTTCCATACATCGAGGCAGAAAAGTCTGGTAAGCGCGAAGCAGCAGGAAAAGTGTTGATGGCAACCGTAAAAGGTGATGTTCACGATATCGGAAAGAATATTGTAGGTGTAGTTTTAGGTTGCAACAATTACGATATTGTAGATTTAGGTGTAATGGTAGCTCCAGAAAAAATTCTCGAAGCTGCACGCCGTGAAAATGTGGATGTGATTGGGTTAAGTGGACTTATTACGCCTTCTTTGGATGAAATGGTACATCTTGCAAAAGAAATGGAGCGCGCTGGATTTACGATTCCACTTATGATTGGTGGAGCTACAACTTCTAAAGTACACACCGCGGTAAAAATTCAACCACACTATACCAAAGGACCAACGATTCATGTGTTAGATGCTTCGCGATCGGTTACAGTTGTCGAAAGTCTCTTAGGCGATAAGCGCGATGCATTTGTGGAAAATATCCGAGTAGAATATGATCGCATGCGAGAGCACCACACAAATAGCAGAGCTTCAAAAACGTATTTGTCATTAGAAGAAGCTCGTGCTAAACGCGAAATTCTTGATTTCAATGCGTCGGTTGTACCACCAAAACAACTTGGAGTGGTAGAATTCAGTGATTTTTCTTTAGGAGAATTGACAAAGTACATCGATTGGACACCGTTCTTCCAAACATGGGAATTGGCAGGGCGTTTTCCGAACATTTTGAAAGATGAAGTTGTAGGTGAAGCCGCTACAAAACTTTATGCCGATGCAAAAGAGATGTTACGTAAAATTGTAGATGAAAAATGGTTGAAAGCAAATGCTGTGGTCGGCATTTGGCCAGCAAATAGCGTGGATGATGATATAGAAATTTACACCGACGAAACGCGTACTGAAGTGTTGTACACACAATGTACCCTACGTCAGCAATTGAAAAAAGCAGATGGAGCGTTTAATCATGCTTTGGCAGACTTTGTAGCACCCAAATCATCTGGAATTAAGGATTATATTGGTGGTTTTGTGGTCACAACAGGAATTGGAATTGATGAATACGTAGCTCGCTTTGAAGCAGACCACGACGATTACAATTCGATAATGATTAAAGCCCTTGCAGATCGTTTGGCGGAAGCTTTTGCCGAATGTTTACACGAAAAAGTACGTCGTGAGATTTGGGGTTATGCGCAAAATGAAGAACTCTCAAACGAGGAATTGATAAAGGAAAAATACAAGGGAATTCGCCCTGCACCAGGCTACCCCGCTTGCCCAGACCATACGGAAAAAGTAGGTTTATTTCAAATTTTGGACGCAACGAAATTGACAGGAGTAAGCCTAACCGAATCGTTGGCAATGTTCCCCACAGCAGCTGTAAGTGGATGGTATTTTGCGCACCCAGATTCAAAGTATTTTGGAGTGGGTAAAATAACGATGGAGCAAGTTCAGCGTCTTGCAGAAAAGAAAGGTGAAAAAGTAGAGGTAATGGAACGATGGTTGGGAGCTAATTTGGCGGATTAAGTGGGTCAAACTATAATTCGCTCCTACGAATTATTTCACCACGCTTTTATTATCCAACAACAAAGTCAGCCCTGTTATTTTAATTGCAATTTTCTTTCGTTTGATTTTTTGCGCAATTGTATTTAGAGTAATTCCTGTTGTCATGATGTCATCGATTAAAAGCAAATGCTTGTATTTAGCTTGTTGAGGAACCATAAAGCTGTTCTCGGCATTAATTGCTCTACTCTCCTTACTTAATCTCGATTTTTGTGCTACTGGCACTTCATTAAAAACTTTATGAATATTTATTTTTGGAAGCGCAATTGCCAGTTCCTCCTCTAGCACCTTCATGATTTGCTTTTCACGTGGAATTGTAGGTGGGACAAAAGCGACAGCGTCAAAATCGGACATATACACAAAATTGACAATTTGCTTTTTGACATCTTTAATCAATAATTCAAACACACTATCACTTTGAGTCGTTTTTGCAAGTTCCATGAGAATTCCCAACCTACTTTTACCAAACTCCCCCACAAACTCATAATCTACGTGATATAGATCATTAATATTATAATCACTAACACCAACTTGTTGCCTAAAGTTATTGTGGCCATTGATGAGTTGAGAGGTGTCTTTATTTCGATTGATGCGAATGCGTTCAGCTGCAAATAATTTAATGAACTCATGTATTCCTCTATCTGTATTCTTATAATAATCAGCTATTGCTGGAATTCCTGTGATTAATTCTCCGTAAGCATTCAGTCTCGTAAATGTATTTACCGCTGTTTGTTCATCCTCTGTCAAGCTAATCTGTACATCTTCTCCTCCAACTGAACTCGGCAATAGTTTATAAAAAGTTAAGGGCACTCGACCAAACTTTTGTACAACTTCTTCTTCTTGTAATTTCTTTAAGCAAAGATGTACCGATTGTTTTGAAACATTCAGCTGTTTTGTGATTTCTAATACACTGAGCTCGTTGTAATTATCAAACAACTCCAATATTCTAGTTTTAATGCTCATGGTATCTATTTTACTATTGATTACCCAATGTACAAATTACTATTTAGATTGTCAATAGTTCTTTCAAGAATCATTAGTTTCTGAACAACTGTTATCTTTGTGCTTTACAAACAAGAGAATGAAGTTAAACTACAAGAGACACGGCGAAGGGAGACCTTTTATCATTTTACACGGACTTTTTGGCTCGCTTGATAACTGGCAGACACATGCTAAGAAAATTGGTGAGTATTACGAAGTAATCCTTGTTGATGAGCGAAATCATGGACATTCAGCTCACACTAAGGAACACTCATACGACCTGATGGCAGAGGATTTACGTGAATTAATGGATGACCTTGAGATTGACAACGCTATTGTGATGGGACACTCAATGGGTGGAAAAACTGCAATGAGATTTGCGCAGCTTTATCCAGATAGAGTGAATAAATTAATTGTGGTGGATATGGGTGTAAAGGAATATCCCATGCACCACGATGTGATATTGGAAGGACTGTGCTCACTTGATTTTGATAAAATCACTTCGCGAGGAGAGGCTGATGAGCACCTTTCAAAATATGTAGAAAATTTTGCAGTAAGACAGTTTTTGCTTAAAAATCTATATTGGGTAGAAAAGGGGAAATTGGCATTTCGCATGAATTTACCCGTGCTAAAAGATCAGATGAGTGAAATTCTAAAGCCACTTCCTGAGGAAGAAGTTTTTGTGTTGACTCGCTTTATCAAAGGAGAACTTTCGAATTACATTATAGACGAGGATATACCTCAACTCGAAGATTATTTTCCAGACAGCGATGTGGTATCTGTTGAGGGTGCAGGACACTGGGTTCACTCTGAAAAACCGGATGAATTTGTGGAAACTGTACTCGAATTTTGCTTGAGGTAAATACGGAACGTATTTAATCCCCATTGGGGCGTATTGTATACGCCCAGATGGAAAGATTAAATACGCCCCGACGGGATAATCTAATGAATCACCACAAGTCGCTTGTGTGTATTCTCAAAACTTGAATTCGTATAAACCACATTGTAAATTCCCTGAGGCATTTCCGCCGTATTGATTTCAATAACTTTGGTTGTACCACTTAAGTCAAAGTATTGAACTAACTGACCTGAAAGGGTATAAATCTCAACTTTACCTTGTGCCATCTCATTTCCGAAATCCAATTTAGCATAGCTGTTTGCTGGATTTGGGAATAATGTCAACACACTTTGCTCCAATTCATTAAACCCTATTGATGACTCATCTAGATTATAAAGCAATTGAAAATCGTCAAAGTAGAATCCATCTTCTTGAACAGCACCATCAGACTCCAACACAAAGCGCAAATTAATTACTTCACCTAAATAATCATTTAAACTAACTTCTTCTAGTACCCAGTCAGCTTGTAAGCCGTCATAGATTGGTTGATCTACGGGTTGAATCCCTTGGTTTTGTCCTTGCCAGTTGTTTTGCGGAACTCCAGCGTTGGTATATTTTCCACACAGCTGTTGCCACGATGTACCACCATCAGTTGACACTTCAAATGCAGCGTAATCCCAATCTGTTTCAATTTCCCATTTTGCATAAAAGCGAACCATCGCTGACGTTGCGTCTGTTAGATCTACATCCTGAATCAAGTTATAATCTGCAAAAACATCAGCAGAATAATTAGAACCTGGACTATCAGTAAATGATTGTGAAGGCGAAACATAAGTCTCACCTGTTGTATTCCAATCTCCTGTCCAATTACTGTTTGCAGTAGCATCGTCAATGAATTGCGTTGTTGGTGTGCCATAGATTTTGCGAATTGTATCACGTCTTATCCAAGAACCATTATCAGTTAGCAATTCATATACAATTTCATCACCAAGAGGAAATCCAGCTTCAATTGTATAGCTAATCGTTCCATTTGCTGTTTCTCTGATTGACAAGTCGTACACAACAGGACTGCCAACTGTTTCA
This sequence comes from uncultured Flavobacteriales bacterium, assembly GCA_964447015.1. Classification (GTDB taxonomy): domain Bacteria; phylum Bacteroidota; class Bacteroidia; order Flavobacteriales_D; family Crocinitomicaceae; genus Wandonia. The sequence continues at coordinate 55,875 of CAYUQU010000009.1, read as the reverse complement.
ATACCAGTAATAGGATTTATAGACACAGTTATACTCCCGTCATCTAACCCCAGACGCTTAATGTAGTGATTGAAATCTCCTGACGCATCATTAATTGTATTCGGATCAGTGTCAAGAACAATCGCATAAATACCTGCTAAATGAGAAAGTACCAAATTTGCAAATAGCATTTCCTTACAAATTGGTTCTATTCGGGTTGATACTGGCCAGAAATAGTCCTCAGAACTTCCAATCTCAGGAGTAATTGCAAAAACGGTATCCTTTGCACCAACACCTATATCCACTTTATACATGTAGTCATCCGAATCTCCTGATGCAGGATAAAGTCCCGAACTTTTTTGAGGGAAATAGTTATTGTGCGAACACATGTGTCCAGCGATGTCCCCAAAATAATCATGGTGATCAGCGAACTCTGCCGAAGTAGTTCCGATCGGATATAACAGCGTATTTCCATAGGTATGTGCGTTAAATGCCAATTTGATGTTGTATTCTTCATTTAACCATTTCATTGCTTGGTTTTCTGCCTCAGAAAATGCTGCTGTTCCTGGGTAAGTATCATTTCCTGGGTCATTTGAAACACCAGTAGTGTTCCAACCGTAAGAATAATTTCTATTGTTATCCACACCATAATCACCACCACCATTATTGCGGCGATTTTTTCTCCACATTCCTCCACCACCGGGATTGGTTACTTCATTTCTAATATACCCATCAGGATTTACGACAGGAACAAACAACATTTGCGTATTATCAACTAAATAAGTGATTTCCTCACTTGTTCCATAATTCTCTAACAAATACCACATGTAATATATGGTTTGGGACAATGAAGCAGGTTCACGTGCATGGTGAATAGCTGAATACAATACATACGGATCACCGTCGTCAGAGCCTGGGTTGTTGGAAATTTTCACGTGATAAATTGGTCTATTCTCAAACGTTTCAAACGTTGAAACAGGAGCTTTTGCCGTAATAAGATTGGGGTATGCAGCAACCATAGCATCAAGTTCGGCTAAATACTCATCATAGGTGTAATATCCACCCATTGTTCCCAATTGGAAATTAGTTGGAGTTACGGTACTATTTATTGGGTTGTTCTGTGAGCCTGCGCATACATCTCCACCTTTTTCCACTCCCTTTAATTGAGCCTGTTCATTTCTTTCAACATAAAACTTAGTCACATCTTCTATCAACACTTCATAACGATAACCTAATTGGTCAATAAGTTGAATATCTCTTTCAGAAAAGTCACTGATAAAAAAGATGTCTTTCTTAAACTGACCGTGGTCAATTCCAACCCCCATCTCAGCCAAGTGTTGCAGGCCTTCCGAGTCAGCATAAATTTTAACTTTTGAATATTGTTGGGAAAACGATGTGTAAGCAAATAACAAGGAGATGCTTAGCACGAAAACAGAATAAATTCTTTTCATAACTTACTTTTGGGTTTTTTAGCAGGCAAAAGATACGACTTTTTGCTTAAACACAAGGGTTTAAGCCTAGACAATTCGTCAAAAGAAGTTATAATGTAGATAAGTTAAGCTGAATAACAAACTACTTTGTTTTCCATTCTGTTGATTCCATCAGGTGAATTAAATCTGTTTTTACATGTTGTAAAACAGGGTAGATGGAATCGTAATTCGGTTTTGAATTGAAATAAACTGCACCTCGGATAAAATGATTTATGCTATCAGTGTAGTAAAACTGAAAAGGAGATGCCGCATTGCCTTGAATTTCGAAAAAAGTACCATAAACACGCTGCTCTGGAATTACAATATTAATATCATCAATGGCAGCAGCTTTTACGATATGCTCCTGCACTTTTTGAATAGAGTAATCAATGTATGCAGAGAGTGCAGTGTCAATTTTAATATAGCTCAGGTGAATAATTCCGTTAAAATTTCCAAGCGAGATATCTTTATGACACGAATTCTCATCACTTGCTGGCGAGCTTGTCATGTAGGAAGCTAATTCAAAACTATATGGACAGTCGTCAGCAAACCTTGTGTACTCGTGCTCAGGGAACTCCATTCGCAAATTAACTGTAGGTTTCGGAATATAGAATTCATCATCTCCACAAGACGAAAGCAGGAGAACGGTTATGCTCAATAATATATATTTATTTATTTTCATTCTCGCTCTCATTCTAACTTTCTGTGTTTCTAATTACCTTAACCATCTTCACCCTTTTCTTATCAGATGCTTCAACAACAAAAGTGATATTGTTAAACTGTAAACGCTCGTTTTTACGCAATATTTTACCCGCTTGTTCGATAATAAATCCTGCAATAGAATCCGAATCGCCTTTTTGGTCTTCAAATTCTTTTCCATCAATATCCATTACCTTGTAAAGATCCAGCAAAGGCGTTTTTCCCTCAAAAATATACGTGTTTTCATCGATTTTACTGTAAACAAGGTCATCATCGTCAAACTCGTCTGTTATTTCCCCAACAATCTCTTCGAGGACATCTTCTAAGGTCACAATTCCGTTGGTACCACCATATTCATCAACAACGACAGCCATGTGCATTTTTCTATTCTGAAAATCCTTGAGCAGGTCGTCAATTTTTTTATTTTCTGGAACAAAGAATGGCGCTCGAAGTAAGTTTTGCCATGTGAAATCGGAATTTTCGGAAAGATGTGCCAATAGGTCTTTTACATACAAGATACCTATTACATTATCAAACGAATCGCGGTAAACTGGAATTCTGGAGAAGCCACTTTCTAAAATTATTTCAATTACCTCGTTGTAGTCAGATTCTTCGTCAATGGCAATGGTGTCCATTCTGGATTTCATAATTTGTTTCACGTCTGTGTTCCCAAATTTCACGATCCCTTCTAGGATTTTGTGTTCTTCCTCGTCACTATCGTCTTCTTTTGTAAGTGCTAAAGCGTGTTCCAAATCATCAGAAGAAAGCTTAAAGTCTTTTTTCTTTGCGCGTTTGTTAATTACATCTGTGCCGTATACAAGACCTTGACAAAGCCAAGAAAAAGGAGGGGTTTTGGACACTGCATGCAACGGAATCGCTGTGAATTTTGCCAAAAACAAGCCGTTCTTTGTGGCAAATACCTTGGGAATGACTTCACCAATAAGCAAAATCACAAAAGTAATTCCAACAGCTTTTGTGAGGAAAACCAACGTTGGATGATCTAACCAAAACTGAGTTTCAAACCACGAATTTGTCATGAATGCCGCCAGTACAATAATTCCGACATTAATGAAATTATTAGAAATTAGAATTATCGCTAACAGATTTTTCGGCCTTCTTAATAATTCCAGAGCTTGTGCGCTTTTCTTTGACTTTTCAGCTTTTAATTCTTCTAAATCTTTGGGAGATAATGAGAAGAATGCCACTTCCGATCCTGAAACCAGAGCTGAAAGAAACAGCAGTATGAGTAAGATTATTGAATTTACAATTACAATTGGCAATTCCATTTGAGCAGCCCCAATTAAGGGGATAATACTCGAGGGTTCGATATCAGACATAGTTAGATCCATTGATTAAAAGGGCAAATCGTCATCATCTTCCATGAACGAATCATTCATTGGGGAAGGTTTCTTTTCTTCTTCGCTACTTGGAGGATATGCAGGTTTTTGGTTTTGAGTAGACGTATCTTCTGAGCGAGGAGTTAACATCGTCATATTTTCGGCTACTATCTCAGTCGTATATTTTGTATTTCCCTCTTTATCATTCCATGAACGAGTGCGTAGCTTTCCTTCGATATACACTTTTTGACCTTTTTTAAGGTACTTTTCTGCCACTTCTGCCAATCCTCGCCAGAGCACAATGTTGTGCCATTCTGTTTGATTACGTCGCTCACCACTTGCTTTATCTGTATAAGATTCAGACGTAGCCAATGAGAAATTTGCAATAGGAACACCTGATTCCAAATAACGAATTTCAGGATCCTTACCTAGGTTCCCAATTAGAATAACTTTGTTGACGCTTCCTGCCATTTCTTTGATTTCTTATAGCAAAGATAGATATTCTGAGTTAATCCTCATAATCTGAAAAAAAACGATCTATTAATCGCGGTAAAGGGTAGTCGTTAAGCTCCTCTTTTTTAATCCAAACTGTGTTTTTGAAATCAGAAAAATTCGATAAATGACTGACTTTCCAGAAAGTCGCATTGATCTTTTGATGGCTCAACTGATGTGTGTACGTTTTAAGCGGTTCGCTAACCATTGATTTATCAAAAGGGTTTGTTTCCGCATTATCGTACTCCAAAAGTGGCAGTTGATACATATTCTGCCAAATGTCTTTATCAATTCGCTGTTGGATAAGAATTTTTCCATTTTCTTCGGCCAAAAGAAAGTGAAAATAGCGCGATCGTACTGCTGTTTTTCGTTGTTTCACTGGACGATAGTATACCGTTTGATTTTTGAAAGCACTGCACGACTGCACCAATGGACAATTTTCGCAATCAGCTTTTTTTGGAGTACAAACAAGCGCTCCAAACTCCATAATTGCCTGATTATGTTGAGCAGGATTACTTGTATCAATTAAATCTTGTGCTAATTCAGCAAATTCTTTTTTGCCGCTTACCGAATCAATTGGACTATCAATATCAAAATAACGACTAAGCACGCGATACACATTTCCGTCTACTACAGCTCTTGGAATATCAAAGGCAAAAGACCCTATTGCCGCCGCTGTATAAGGACCAACACCCGGTAAGCTCAGCAGTCCTTCATAAGTCTCTGGAAACTTACCACCATGAGTTTCTACAATATGCTTAGCTGTTTTATGTAAATTACGAGCTCTACTGTAATAACCTAAGCCTTGCCAAGCAGTTAAAATTTCTTGTTCTGAGGCATCAGCTAGTTTATCAATTGTAGGAAAAAGAGAGCAAAATTTATGAAAATAACTCATGCCTTGATCAACCCTAGTTTGTTGAAGGATAATCTCAGAAAGCCAAATATTATAAGGGGATTTTGTGCTCCGCCAAGGTAATTTTCGGTGATTTTCAGCGTACCATTTTTGAATTAATAGAGAAAAACTACTAGTTTGAACCATGATTTTGATATGTCTGTCTAAAAAACAAATTTACAACGAATATGTGACTTAACTTTGTACCGATAAACAATTCGTTTTTAGACAATTAAAAATATTAAAAATTATGACAAAGGCAGATATCGTTGCTGAAATTGCAGAAGGAACTGGTTTAGAGAAAATGGAAACGCAAAAGGTTGTTGAATCTTTTATGGAATCTATCAAAAATTCTCTTGCTAAGGGTGAAAACGTATATTTACGTGGTTTTGGAAGTTTTATAGTGAAGGAAAGAGCTGAGAAAACAGGAAGAAACATTTCAAAAAACACAACTATCATTATTCCAGCTCACAATATCCCGGCATTTAAGCCTGCGAAAACTTTCGTTGAAGACGTTAAGAGTAAAGTGAAAGTTAAGTAATTTGACTTTTTTCCACATTAGTTTGTGAATTAATTCGTATTCTATTATCTTTGCACTCCTGTTTTTACAAGCAGGAGTGTTTTGTTTCATACAAAACCATTGATAAATAGAAGTTTAAAATTTAAAAATTATATATTATGCCAAGCGGTAAAAAGAGAAAAAGACATAAGATGGCGACGCACAAGCGCAAGAAAAGACTAAGAAAAAACCGTCACAAGAAGAAGAAATAATTCTTTGAGTGAATTTTCTTAGAAAATACTTAGTAGAAAGTTCTGCTAAGTTTTTCTTTTTTCATTGCGTAGTGTTTCTAATGTTAAGAAACGCGCGATGGCGCTCATTTTTCAATGAGCGTTGTTAGTTTAACTAAAAAAGGCTTCCGTGAGTTTTGAATTAGTTGTAGACGCCCGTCCTCAAGGGATTTGGTTAGCGTTACTACGTGAGGGAAAGCTAATTGAACTACATGAGGAAAAAGGTAATAACGACTTTATGGTCGGTGATATTTACCTTGGAAAAGTGCGAAAAGTCGTTCCTTCTTTAAATGCATCTTTTGTGGATGTTGGATATGAAAAAGACGCTTTTCTACATTACCTAGATTTAGGTCCTCAGTACAATTCCCTTAACAAGTTCGTTCGTCAAACACTTGATGGGAAACAAAATGTTCCCGATTTATTATACTTTAAGTCAGAAGGTGACATACCAAAAGATGGGAAAATTGATGAAGTAGTATCTTCATCGCAACCTATTTTGGTTCAAGTTGCTAAAGAACCGATATCCAGTAAAGGTCCTCGACTTTGTTCAGAGATTACTTTGGCAGGTCGATATATCGTATTAGTACCTTTTTCAAATAAAATTTCTATTTCTCAGAAGATTAAAGACCCTGAAGAAAGAGATCGTTTACGCAGCGTGTTGGAAAGTATCAAACCAAAAAACTTTGGTGTAATCATTCGCACAGTTGCAGAAAACAAGAAAGTTGAGCAACTCGATCAGGATTTAAAAGACTTGATTGAGAAATGGAAAAAAATGTATGCTGCGTTAAAAACAGCTACCCCTCCAACACGTGTTTTAGGTGAATTAAACAAGGCATCTTCGTTATTGAGAGATTTGCTCAATGCTGATTTTACCAACATTCATATTAACGACCTTGCTTTAATGGAGGAAATGAAGGATTATATTTCTTCTATTGCTCCTGGGCGCGAAAAGATTCTTAAGTACCATGATGGTAAAGTGAATATTTTTGAGCGTTTTGGCATCAGTCGTCAAATCAAATCGTTGTTTGGTAAAAAAGTACCTATGCCAACTGGTGGGTACCTAATTATCGAACACACCGAAGCTATGCACGTCATCGACGTAAATAGTGGAAATAGAAAAGGTGCTGAAGGTCAAGAAGACAATGCGCTTGCAACAAACATTGAGGCAGCAGAAGAAATAGCTCGTGTATTGCGTTTGAGAGATATGGGTGGAATTATTGCCATCGATTTTATCGACATGCACGACAAAGAGAATAACAAAGCTTTGTACGAACACATGAAAGAATTCATGAAATCAGATCGTGCAAAACACAATATTCTTCCTCCTTCAAAATTTGGGGTAATCGAAATTACACGTCAACGTGTACGCCCTGAAACCGATATTAAAACAAATGAATCTTGCCCTACATGTAATGGAACAGGCGAAGTTCAAGCATCAATTTTGTTTGCTGAGGAAATCGAGAACAACTTGAATTTCTTAATTGAAGACAGAAAATTGAAAGATGTGGCGGTTTGGGTTCACCCTTATTTAGAATCACATTTCAAACGCGGATTAATTTCTCGACAAATGAAGTGGTTCTTCAAATACAAAAAGTGGATTCCAGTTCGTGGTGTAACTGCGCACAATTTATTGCAGTATACATTTGTAGATAAAGATAGAAACGAGATTACGCTCTGACATGACGTCGGAGCGTAAATACTCTCTCCTCGAAGCCAAGGCAAAGATTGAAGCTTGGTGCGCTTACCGTGAAAGATCATTTACAGAGGTTTCAACCAAACTTCGCAGCTACGGATTAGATTCTGAAGATATCGAACGCTTAGTAGGCGAGCTCATAAAATCAAATTTCTTAAACGAAGAACGTTTTGCCAGAGCATACTGCTCAGGAAAGTTCCGAATTAAAGGCTGGGGAAGAATCAAAATTCGCCAACATTTGAAACAGAAGCAGGTGAATGAGAAGTGTATCAGCTATGGAATGCAGGAAATTGATCCAGATGAATATTTTGAGCGCTTGAAATCATTAGCTGAGCGTAAATCAAGCGACTTGTATCGCGAGAAAAATCCATGGAATAAAAAGGCTAAAATCATTCGCTTTCTCCAACAAAAAGGGTACGAACAAGATTTAATCTATGACGCAATAGGTGACTTAGAAGACAATGTTTAAGTAACTAAATAGAGGTGGATTTTCACCACCCCTGCTGGTTTTTTTAGTTTTTATTCAACAACTCCATCAGCTCTTCAAGACGTGGAGATAATACAATTTCAGTTCTTCTATTTGATGCTCTGCCTTTAGCGTCATCATTTGATGCACGTGGGGCAAACTCACCTTTACCTGATGCAGTAAGGCGTGTAGGTTCCATATTATGTTCTCCAGTCAAAATTCGAACAATCGTAGTTGCACGACCAACACTTAAATCCCAATTGTCTTTATACTTATCTGTTTTAATTGGCACGTTATCCGTATGGCCTTCAACAAGAATGTCGAAATCGGGGTTTTTAACCAAAACTTTTGCTAATATGGCAATTGCCTCTTTTCCTTTACTTTCCACTTCAGCGCTTCCAGATTTGAAAAGGAGTTTATCAGACATCGATACGTAAACTTTTCCATTCTTTATTTCAACCGTTAGTTCATCAGAATTGAAACCAAGAAGAGCTTTTCTCAAAAGCTCATCCATACGACGCGCTATTGAATCCTGTCGTGCAATCTCACGCTCTAAGTTTCGAATTGCAGCTTCTCTTTCAAGTAACAATCTCTCTTTCTTTGCTAACTCCTCTTCTTTCACTTTCAAACGTTCATTGTACAAGTGAGCTTGCGTATAACTATCAGTGAAAAGGTTTGAATATTTCTTTTGAAGTTCAATTTGTTCTTTAGTAAGAAATTGATTCTCTTTAAAAAGTTTCGCATTTGTATCTTCCAGTACTGCTATTTGATTTTTTAAGTCCGTATTCACAGTCCACAATGAAATTAAATCATCATTAAGAACAGTAACGGAATCTTTTAATCGTATATTTTCTTCTTCGTAAGCATCAATTCGACCACAAAGATCATCACGTTCTTCTACAACGGCCATAAGTCGAGTACCAGCAGAAAAACGTTCTGGTTTTTCTTCACCACATTTATACACATTTCCACATGAACTCAAGAATAAAGTTGTACTCATAAGAACCAACCCAAAAGAAAACACATTTTTCATCAGTATAGAATTATTTTAAGACACCTGTAAAGGTACAAAAATAAGAAGTTGCAAATTCAAGGAATCTCAAATTCAGAAAAGTGAATACGAATTTAATCCTCGACCACAATTTTTTCAATATAAATAGAATTCAATAAACGCAAAGCGGCCATATATTCAACTCGAAACTCAATAATTTTACCTACTTCATATTCAGAATCAGCTGGAATTTCAACGACCAACATGTCAGAGCTTGCGGCACCGATTTTTATTCTATCGTCAATTGGAAAAATGAAATCTGGGTTTACGTCTAGAATTCCTATATCGATAATTGCGCGATGTAGTGTTTGACCGTAGTCTTCTTCTTCAAAGAAAAATTGTTCACCACTGGGGTTTGTGGCCATTTCGCCAAATGGAACTTTTGGTTTGTCTGTAATTTCAATAATTTCCGCCTTAAGTCTAAACACATCTTGGCGCATTTCAGGCACAGATCCATTTGTAAACAAATTATTCCCAAAATACAGTGTTTCCCCAATTCGGAAATGATTATTTGAACGTGGAATTTGCTGACGAAATAAAAGAGGTAAAACAACGGAAGTTCCTCCAGACACCCATTCAATTTTTTGTCCAAATCTTGATTCAATCAATTGCTTATAAAGCCCTAACTGAACGAGCTTATCGCTTGAAGGCATAACGCCGTGCAGACAATTAAGATTTGTTCCTAGGCCAATTACATTAATATTCTCCAATTCAAATATTGAAGCATAAAAACTCATAAGGTCTTCGCCCATCACTCCTTCACGCAAGTCGCCCATCTCGATCATGATAAGCACATTGTGAATTTTGCTTTGCCGCTTTGCTTCTTCGTTCAACCAAAGAATGGTCTGCAATTCAGAATTGCAACTCACATCGGCATATTGCACAATTTTTCGAATCGATCTTTTGGCTGGGGGTTTTATATAAATAGTACGAATAGATTCATCGAATTTCTTGACGCGTTCTAAATTTGTAACACGTGAGTCAGCCACCTCAGACACGCCGAGATCAATTAATTCGCGAATAAACATTTTGGTTCCACACAACAACTTACTTACTACTGCAAATTGAATATCATTCTCTTTAAACAGCTCTTCAAGATAAAGATAATTGTGTTTTAATGCGGTTCTATTAAGTGTAAACTGTGCCACGATTATGGGTTTAGGTTTCTAATCTCATTTCGAGATATTTATATTTAAAACCAACTTTTTCATATAATTTTCGAGCTGGATTATCAGGTTCAACATGAAGAGCTAAACCGCCTTTGCACAAACGAATTGATTTTTGCAGCAACTCCGTTGCGATACCCTTTCCTCTAGATGATTCTGCAGTTGCAATATACACAAGCGTATTAGATGGAATATAACCTTTCATTGCAGTTGTGTTAATCACACATGCGCCGACAATTTTATTTTCCTGAATTGCGAGAATTGCAAAACCACCTGTTCCTGCACTTTTGTTAAATGCATATTCAAGACTCGCTTGAATCGCAGGTTTTTCGTCCCTGTATTCCCCTAGATTTTCATGTAAAAATCTTGTGATTTCGACCATCTCCAACAAGGTTGGGGCGCTCAATTGATGAAGCACTTGATATTCTATTTCCAGACTTTTAAGACTAAGGTCTGTACTCATGATAAATGTTTATGGCATTTTATATACAACCAGACTTGGTCAATCTCCACAATTTATCGTGGTGTTTTTTTGTTTTTTCAGAGAAGTCAGTGGTTTTTCTTGACTTACCTATACGTGCGTTTTGAGTTGTTTTCTTTCGAGGTTTGACTTTTGTATTTGACATAATTTTTGTTTCTGTACGTACAAATGTACAAAGAATATCTCATAATTCAAAATCGTTCGCAAGCTAAACCGTGAAAAAGAGTAGTTTTTATTCTAGAAAAACAAGAATCAAAAAGCGCATAATAAGGAATTAAAGCAAGGGGATGTCTTGACTTTCGTCTGACATTTCATCTTTAATCTCCATAAGATCTTCCAGTGATTGAAGTGCCTTTTTGAGGTTTTCGCGTTTTTCGATAGTCATCATCTCTAGCTTACGAGCCAACTTTTCGTGAACAAGTTCTGGTGAATTGTTCAGCAGTCGCTCACCCGCCACTGAAAGTGCGATAAATGGAGCTCGTTTATCCTTAGGGTTATCCACTTTAAGCACAAGTCCCTTTGCATAAAGTCGTTGAATTATTCCAGTAACTGTACTTGCATTAAGCTGCAAAAAGAGTTTCAATTGCTTTGGTGTAGCCCTAAAATCATCTTGACCCTGAAGATAACCTAAACACAACAACTGCGGAATACTGACACCGAATTCCTTATCTATTCGCTTACTTTCCAAATGGATTGTACGTACAATTTTTCGAATACTAATAAGAATATCGGTGCTCTTCATATAATTTAATTTCTGTGCAAATAAAATATTAATTTTCCAATTTCATTCTATTTATACCTTTGCAGTATGAAATTTCGCATTTTAAATCCTCAAGAATTGCTTCATTTTGATGAAGACCTAAAGCATTTTTTAATAATCAATGGTGTTTCAAATGAGGAATGGATAAATTTGAATACAAATAATCCGCAAAAAGCGGTTGAATTAGTAGGTCTATTTTCAGACATGATTTGGCAAAGGGTATATGAGAAAATTGAGTATTTAGAATTTCAGACTGAGAGTTAACTCTTTTTATTTAACTGCAAAAAAGATGAAATTGACTTAATAGTTTTAAAATCTGATTCAAAAGATGTTAATTTTTCAACTCCTGAGTTAATTCATGAAAGTTTAGTTAACCATGCTAAAAAAATCACGTACTTTCAGCAATCAAAAAAATACAATGGAGAACGTGAAGTTGAAATTTTCAATATGGTTGAGCGGGGTTGTATTGTTTCATCAAAAGAATTTTATCAAAAAATTCAGAATATCATACAAGAATGAATGAGCTTTTAACACAATTAACGAATCGTTTTGGGATCGATAATATTCAGAAAATAGAACAAATTAATGGAGACCTATACCCATTGGTTCTAATAAATACTGGATCTGATAGAAAAGCAAAAATTCTCATGACAGTTGGCTTGTCTGACTATTTGATGCCAGTAGATCAAAAACACTCAGATAAATCACGTATAGAACTTTATTTTTGTCTCCCCTCCTATTGGGATATAAGCGATATCAACAACCCAAATTTTAATTGGGTACTTAGTTGGTTACAACGACTAACAAAATATGTTGTTGAAAAAAACACATGGTTTGCACACGGGCACACGATTCCTGCTGGAAATCCACCTGAACAATTATCACCAACGATGAAGCAAACTTTTTTTATGTTTTCAAATCCTATTGCTCTGGAGGAGGAATTATCTCCTCTTCAAATAGGTGAGGATATTATTCATTTTTTAGCCGTTGTGCCGCTTTTCAAAGATGAATTTGAATATAAAACTGCTCGTGGTATGTTTAAGTTAGTACAAAAATTTGAAGCTAAAAATTTCAGTGAAATATTAGATGATTATAGAGTTTCAGCTGTACGCAAAAAGTATATTTTATTCTAATTACCATCAAGAAACAGCAACTTCATAACGTGAAATTTTTTAGTCCAGATATATCGCAGTTTTCCGATTATTACGAACGTGGGAAATACGTTTTGGCCTGGAGGTTATCTCTTCTTTTTACCTTAATATTTGGAGTTTTATCTACTTTATACCTTGGGGGAGATAAATTAGTATTGACTTACTACCTTATCATATTTGTCGTTTCACTTGCCACTTTTATCATTCTAAAAACAACCAAAAAACATACGTTTATATACTGGACTTTCACGATATCAGCATCTACAATTGTTGTATTATCAATGTTCACTGTACAGCATACCTTGCACTACTCCGATTTTCTTTGGATGATTTGTATTATTACGTTTGCATTCATTGGCTTAGGAAGAAATTATGGCTTATTGTTCTTAGTATTACATCTATCAGTTGCAATTTATTTCATTTTATTTGAACTTAATTATCATTTTGAGCTTTTAGTAGCACGTGACTCTAATGAACTTTGGGTTGTTGCCATTGAAGTTGGTTTTGCTTTTATAATTTTCAGTTACTTAATCCATCGGTATTTAACTTTTCAGCGCTATGCAGAAAGTGAATTAACCATAGTCAATAGTCAACTTGAAAAGCAAAACAATGAAAATATCTACTTGGTGAAAGAAGTACATCATCGAGTAAAAAACAATCTTCAAATCATCGTGAGTTTACTTAAAATGCAACGAGAAGAATTGAAGTCTGAAGAGAGTAAAAAACACTTCTCAGATGCGATAAACCGAATAATGACAATTTCGTTAGTACATGACAAGTTATATGCGGAAAATGAGTTCACAGACATTGATCTTGTAGAGTATCTTAACGAGCTCGTTCTTGACATATCACGATTATCAAGCAATAAGGAACAAAGCATAGATGTAAACATCAGCAGTGAATTAGAACACGTTGGGTTAAAAACTATCGTCCCCTTAGGTTTATTACTTAATGAGCTGCTTACAAATTCATATAAACACGCCTTTTCAGGTCAAAAAGAGGGAGCAATTTCTATTAAGTTTCTCGAGTTTGAACCGTCCAAACTAAAATTGACATATGAAGACAGTGGAAAGTGGAATGAGGATAATCAACGTGGATTTGGATTGGAGTTAATAGAGCTCCTTACGCAACAATTAGAAGGCTCCTTTAAGCGTGAAGGCAGTGCTTATTATTTTCAATTATCAAACTTGGATTATTAACTCCAAACTAGCCACAGCCAATATATCACTGCATACCGCAATGCCTTTCCGATTAAAATAAGTGTAAGTGTAGGGAGAGGCTTAGTTCTAAAGAACCCCATTGCAACTGTCAAGGGGTCTCCAATAAAAGGAATCCAAGCCAAAAGACCTGACCAGTGTCCATAGCGTTTCACTGTCGATTCAAATCGATCCATTTTCTTTTCACTAACTCCAAGCTTAATTAACCACTTTGGGTTTCCTAGGCGCCCAATTCCATAATTCAAGTAGCTCCCAAGTGTATTTCCTGAAGTAGCCACAAGGAAACATAGTAAGGGATCATAGCCCAGAACAAGATATCCTACAAAAACTCCTTCTGAAGCAAGAGGAATTAGCGTTGCTGAAAGAAATGCAACTAAAAACAATCCGAGCAAACCTAGAGCAAGGTAATCCATTTGTGAAGTCCAGATTATAGTATAAAAAAAGGCTGTCTCGCAATGAGACAGCCTTTCAAAAATATCAATTAAGAATTATTTCTTAACCACAAATTTGTTTGTTACTTGTGCACCATTAGCTACAAGAGTATAAGTATAAATTCCGTCAGCTAAAGTTGCTGTAGAAATTGTCATGTTGTGCGAACCTGCAGCAAGTTTACCTTCTTCAGAAGAATAAACTAATTTACCAGCTAAGTCACGTACTTCGATAGATACAGAAGACTCTGTATTCAACGAGTATGCAATTGTAGCATTAGTTGACGCAGGGTTTGGATATAATACCACATTTGAAGCCTCAATTGCTGATTCTTCAATGCTCAAATATTGTCCAAAGTCCAAACGAACAACTGGAGCTTCAACTACTTTTCCATCATCAGACGCAAGAGTTGTTAAAGTAGCTCCATTTAGTCCAATAGTTGTATTTGCAAGAGAAAAACCAGCAAAAGCAACTGGAGCAGCAGCACTTTCAAAGAAACAAGCGATTGGAAGGATTACGTCTCCTGCATTTAAAGGAATAGTTTGGTCAAACTGTAGATTTATTAAATTTCCAAAATCAGCTGTTTGAAGATTATAAGACATAGAAATTGCAACGAAATCATATTCTTGCGTTGTAGCATTGTACTTAAACAATTGACAGAAAATTTCATTTCCTGCATAATCAGCAGGAGTTGCAACGTTAGCAATACCAATTTGTACACGCTCAAGATTAGTTGCATTGAAAATTTCAAATAGAGTACCAATTCCTGGGTCACCAGCAGGTGTAGCCCATCCTATGAATCCTCCAGTAAGGGATGCTGGAGTTCCATCATAAACATCCACAGCCATAATTTTGTCTGTAACTTCAAACGGCATTACACCTTCACCATTTTCTGGATTAGCTAAAGTATTGTTCGAAGTAATTTCCACATCAAAATCATAATTAGCAATTGCAGCAGGAATAATAAATCCATTTGCATTTAGAATTTCCAATGAATCCGTCATTGTTGGAGCAACAGTTACAATAGCTGATGCTTGGTTATAACCTGCAGCATTAGACACGTTCAAAGTTAAATCTTGAGATGCACTTCCAACATTAACTACTTCTGCACCAAAAGAAACTGCTGTAGCACCATCTACTTGAGTAGTTGGGATCTTAGTGTAATGTAATTCTTGTACACCAGCAACAGAATACATTTGAGTCATTGCAATATCATTAGCAAATGATTCAATAATTTTCACGTCATCTATAGCCCAAAACCATCCCCAATCAGCAATATAATTAAAGCGAATCAATACTTCACTTTGACCTCCTGCTACGTTTGAAATATTAATGCTTACTTTTTCGGGGTTAGTAGTATTTACATTAGTAGTAATATGACTATTAACAACAAACTCAGTCCAGTTTACACCATTGTCTCCACTAACGTAAACACGATACTGTGACGCATAGTTTCTAGTAATGTTATAGAATTCTAATGTAACAAAATTTTGACCTGTCAAATCAATTGGATTAACATTAGTCAAATTTGCATTTGTACTAGAAGGATTCTGTTGTGTACCTGCAGCATCAGAGCTAACGAACGCAAATCCATTATCGGCCGTTGGTGCATTAAAGGGTCTTAATGCAGCAACTGGGATGGTATCTGAATTCGACGTGATTCCCCAACCATGAGGAGGTGTACTCGTATGTGTAAAAGCCCAGTTAGCGGGTACGCTGAAATCATCACCCCAAATAGAGTCTCCTTCTGCTTTTTCAGTAAATACATTGATTGGTTTTGCATCAACCAATTGCCCACTGTGCTTTGCTTGTTGAGCAGTTGGATATTTATTAGTCACATTTTGACCAAAAGCTATCATCCCTGACAACAAAGCCATTGATAGAATTGTTAAATTTTTCTTCATAATTTAAAGTTTTTGGCTAATTTACTACAATTTTGGGTAATAAAAAAAGGAATCGAAATAAATCCGATTCCTTTTTTTATGAAAATACTTAGCTTCTTACTTTTTAACAACAAATTTATTCGTTACTTGAGCTCCATTAGCTACAAGTGTATATGTGTATAATCCATCAGCTAAAGTTGCTGTAGAAATAGTCATATTGTGTGAACCTGCAGAAAGCATTCCTTCCTCAGAAGCAAACACTAACTTACCAGCTAAGTCACGTACTTCGATAGACACAGAAGACTCAGTGTTCAATGAATACGCAATTGTTGCATTATCAGAAGCAGGGTTTGGATATAACGATACATTTTCAGAAGAAATTGCATACTCATCAAATCCAATGTAAGTTCCGAAATCCAAACGCACAACAGGTGCGCGAACAACGTTTCCTGGCGCATCAGCAATCAATGAAACCCATGAAGTCCCGTCTCTACCAATAGTAGTTCCAGCAATAGATGTACCTGCTGTTGCAACAGGAACAGGTGAACCATCATAAAAAGAAGCTAATGCAATCACGTCCATACCTGCAGTCAACTCAATTCTTTCGTCAAAATAAAGGTTAACAATTTTTCCAAAATCTCCACTTACTATCTCATGTTCAGAAGTAATACCTAAAAAGATATAGTCATCAGCAACTGGATCATAGTAATAAAGTTGAGCTAAAACAGGGTTTCCAAGGTACTCTGCTTGAGCAGCAGCACTTAAGTTAGCAATACCAACTTGGATACGGTCAACACCAGTATTCTCAAATATCTCAAACCAAGTACCAATTGAAGGATCTCCAGTAGGAGTTGCCCACCCAATAAAAGAACCAGTCATTGATGTAGCTACACCTGTATATGCATCAACAGCCATAATGTTTTGAGTCACTTCAAAGTTAAACATCAATTCATCATCATCAGTGTTCTCTAACGCTGCATCACCTTCCACAGTTAATGTGAAGTTATGAACTCCAGGAGTAGTTGGCAATTCCCAACCATCTGCAGTAACGATTGTTACTGAATCACGACCTAAACTTGCAATTGAAACAGATGCTCCAACTTGATCAAATCCAGCTGCATTTGTACCGTGAAGTACTGCATTTTGAGTAAGTGAACCATTGTTTGTAACAACACCACCAAAAGTAATTGTTTGTCCATTAACTTGACTAGCAGCAAATTTAGTGTACTGGTAAGCAATATCTCCAATAGCGCTAAAACGTTGATTAAGTGTCAAGTCATTTTCATAACCTTCAACAATTCTTAAATTATCTACGAACCAACCGTAAGTAATGTAAGACATATCACCACCATTCAACCCACCATCCCAGAAAAGACGAATGTGAACAGTTGATATATCTCCAGTTAAAAAGCTTGCAATATTAGCTCTTTTTGTCATTGGTCTTGGATAAGCAGAACCACCACCTGCAGTAAGCATTGGCATGTCTTCGTTATCAACAACTGTTACCCAAGCAACACCGTCAAGACTGATTTGAACAGCTTGCATATCAGAGAATTTTGCACCATATTGTTCAAACTCAATATGAGGAACAGGAACGCCAGTTAAATCAATTGTAGCATTATACTCCAATGTAAACTGCCCTTCCACTTCTGTCCCCATTGTAGGGTCATTGTTTACAAGTCTAGCAAAACTACCTGTAGTTCCCATGTTTCCAGCTGGGAAAGCCCAACTAGTACCCACACTAGCTCCAATAGACCAACCATTGTTTATATAGTTAGAACCAGGGCCAGCAGCAGTCCACTCTGCAGCATTTTCGAAATCATTTTCCCAAACAATATCCCCACCAGCTTTCGCTTGACTTGGTGATTGATTGCTTTTAGTAATAACTGGAGCTAACTCATCAGCTGCAGCATTTTTTTGATTAGCAATTTGGTGAATTTGCCCGAAGGAAACAGCACCTACTAATACAAACATTGATAATAAAGTAACTTTTCTTTTCATGATTTTTAAATTATAAGATTTCGAAATTAACTAAAATTTATTATTAACACAACACAATTCACATTCATATATTGATTTTAACAAAAAATTCATTTTATGTCTTTTAAAAACACTAAGGTATTTCTAAGTCCCTCAAGATCTTCTTTTTTAATGATTTGTACGACTAGTTCTTCTGAGGTCTCTACTCTTTGTATGATTTTTCCCCATCCATCAACGAGTTGTGAATGGCCATCATACTCAATATCATTACCATCTACTCCCACTCGATTAATGGCAAAGACAAAACATTGATTTTCAACAGCTCGAGCAGGTAGCAGAAGATCCCAATGTGCGATTCTGCGCTTTGGCCAGTTGGCATTGTAAATCAATAAATCGTATTCAGGATAACCAGATGAATCAATTTTGTTTCTTGCTCCTTCGGGAAAACGCAGGTCAAAACAGACTTGCAACTTAATGCGCCATCCTTTGTATTCAATTACTTTTGATTTTTCTCCTGATGTAAATACTTTATCTTCACCAGCCATCGAAAACAAGTGCTGTTTGTCATAAAACTCAAGATCTCCATTTGGAAAAACGGCCACCATTCGATTGAAAAATTGATTGCTCTCGCGAATTATCAAAGAAGCTATTGATACACATTGGTGTGTTATACTTTTTTGTTTCAACCAAGTTATTCCTAATGAGTCATTCATCTCCTCCGCCAGCGATTCCGCATTCATCGAAAAACCTGTATGAAACATTTCTGGGAAAACCAATACATCCACTTCGCTTAAGTCATACTGATTTAGCAGTGCATCAAAATGATACAAATTCTTTTCTTTATCTTCCCAATATTGTTGGGCTTGTAATCCTGCTACTACTAAATCTGACATAATATTTCTCCTGCTTTAGTAAGCGTCTCCTCATCCTTTGCAAAACAAAGACGCAAATAGTTGTAAGACGGTTGGAAATTATAAAAAACAGATAGTGGAATTGTAGCTAATCCCTTCTCTTTTGTCAACCAAATGGCATAATCCACATCTTTCATTTCTGTTACTTTTGAAATATCAACTATCTGAAAATAAGTGCCTGAGCTTGGAATAATGTTAAATGATGATTGTTTCAGTTTTCTTTCTAAAAAAATTTGCTTTTCGTGATAAAAAGGTGCTAAACTTTTTACATCAAAAATCTGTAAATAGGTGTCGATGGCTTGTTGTGCAAAATGACTCACCGAAAAAACTAAAAATTGATGTACTTTCTTAATCTCTTGCATGACTGAGCCCACCGCAGTCAAATACCCCATCTTCCAGCCTGTTACATGCAGGGTTTTACCAAAAGAAGAAACGGTAATTAATCTTTCAAAAAGCTGAGGGTAATGATTAAAACTTATTTCTTCATTTGTAAAATTGATAAATTCATAAACCTCATCTGAAAGTATTAGACAATTTGGAAAGCGTTCTAAAATTGAAACTAACTCATTCATCTGCTTTTTACCGAAAACTGTCCCTGTTGGATTGTGCGGGTTGTTTATGATAAACATACGGGTACGTTCAGACATTTTATTCGCTATGACGTCAAGATCTAGGTTAAGCTCTTTATCCAATGGAATATGAATTGCCTTCCCTTTTACGAGGTCTACGGCTGGACGATAGCAATCATAAGCTGGGTCAATGATAATCACCTCATCACCTTCATGAACCAAGGCTTGAATTGCGGTAAATATCGCTTGAGTGGCTCCTGCTGTTATAAGCACTTCATCGGGATGAAGATTTCGCTTGTACTCATTTTGGGCAATTCTCGCAATAGTTTCTCGCAAACTTAACAAGCCCTGCATTGGAGCATATTGATGGACGTTCTTGTCAACCGTTTCTTTTAAAATCTGCTTAAATTGTTCTGAAACTGGAAAATTCGGAAATCCTTGCGACAAATTTATTGCACCAACTTCATTGGCCAGTGCACTCATTTGCGTAAAAATTGTCGTTCCAACTTCTGGAAGTTTTGATGTCAAATTCACTTTCGTATCTTTGGTGTTCATAAGGATAAAATTAGAATGAAAAATCGAATTGTGTGGATTTTTGCAGCAGTGTTTTTGACAACCGTTGGATGTTCTTCAAAAAACGCGCTTTGTGAATGCATGGATAAAGGTGATGAATTGAATCAATTCTCAAGTGAGCTACTTCACAGTGACGTGGTAACTGTAGAGCAAGAAAATAAATTGCACTCACTAAGAGAAGAGGCGGATCAGATTTGCGCGCCATTCAAAGAAATGGGACCAAAAGAATTATATGAACTTCGTGAAGAATGTGGCAATTTTCCTGAACCTTAATTCATCAAGGAGGAAGTGGACCAGTATACCTCATGCACGGATTGGCCCCTACAAAACAACGGGTGTTTCTTGTAAAAGCAAATTCGTGATTTTTTTCTACAACTGTAAATTGTAATTCAGGCTTTTCATACCATTCTCGATAACATTTTTCATCACCGTATTGTACTGAATTGCCTTCAAGTTTTTGAAACTGCTCGTAAAATCGCTTAAATGACTCGCCTTTAGAATTGTTTAAAAGCACATATTCCCCTGCTGGCAAATTGAATTCAATTCGCCCTTCATCATTGGAAACAACTTTCAGTATAACAGGTTCACTTTCTGTATTAACAGACCCACGTTTAATTACAAAACTTTCATTAGATAAGGGTGACACATGTCCTCTTTCTTGTTCAGGTGTTGGAGCTGCGCCCCCACAATATGGCGTGTGCACTGCAGCAATCACGACAATTTTGGAATCACCATTTTGACGAATAGAGTTTTTAGTGTTACTACAAGCAACAATGATAAAAACCAAAACGATATATACAGCCCATGTTCTCATAAGCTAATATAGTCAAAAATTATTCCGAAATCAATTTACATTTGAAATGGCAGCCAACTTCATTTGTTGAACCATGCTAACAAGACCGTTTGCACGAGTTGGAGAAAGGTGCTCTTGCAAGCCAATAACTTTGATGAAATTTAAGTCTGCTTTTGCAATATCTTCTGGAGATTGATTAGAGAGTACACGAATTAAAAGACCTATAATCCCCTTGGTAATTATCGCATCCGAATCAGCAGTAAAAATCATTTTTCCGTCTTTTTTCTCTGCATTTACCCATACTCGACTTTGGCAACCTTTGATAAGTCTATCATCCGTTTTGAGTTTTTCATCTATCAAGGGTAATTCTTTGCCAAGCTCGATGATATATTCGTATTTATCCATCCAATCATCAAAAGCTTCAAACTCTTCGATAATTTCTTGTTCTATTTCGGGAATTGTGTTCATACTGCAAATCTAATGAAAAGCATCGAAAACTATATTTTTCATACATTTACAAACATATAGAACTTTATAATAATAAATTATATATTTGTAGTACTTCTTTGATATTGATCTTGTTTCAAAATAAAATATTCTATGAAATTAATTGTATTAGCACTTATTTTACTGCCATTTTCTATATTTACACAAACAGAATATGGCTTCATTGTTAATCTTAATGAACAGTTGTTTAAAGGAACCAATAGTGGTTCAAATTGGACAAGTGTAGGGTCATTTACTAGCTCAACTAACGCTCAAGGAATTAGCTTTCCAAGTGAAAATATAGGATATGTTGTCACTTTAGGTGAAGAAATCTTTAAAACTACAGATGGTGGACTAAATTGGACTAGTGTAGGGTCATTTATTAGCTCAACTAATGCTCAAGGAATTAGCTTTCCAAGTGATAATATAGGATATGTTGTCACTTTAGGTGAAGAAATCTTTAAAACTACAAATGGCGGGCTAAATTGGACTAGTGTAGGGTCATTTATTAGCTCAACTAATGCTCAAGGAATTA
>CAYUQU010000009.1:24318-33974 GCA_964447015.1 uncultured Flavobacteriales bacterium | reverse complement strand
GTTTTCCCAGCGACAATATAGGATATGTTGTCACTTTAGGTGAAGAAATCTTTAAAACTACAAATGGTGGACTAAATTGGACAAGTGTAGGGTCATTTACTAGCTCAACCAACGTTCAAGGAATTAGCTTTCCCAGTGATAATATAGGGTATGCTGTCACTTTAGGTGAAGAAATCTTTAAAACTACAAATGGTGGACTAAATTGGACAAGTGTGGGGTCATTTACTAGCTCAACTAACGCTCAAGGAATTAGCTGCGGAATAACACCCTCCACAGCAGATTTGAATACTGTAGATGATATGACATTTATGGTTTATCCAAACCCAACAAATAATGACTTTATAACAATCGAAAATTTTGAACCAAACTCATCTTTTCAAATTTTAAATAATTTGGGACAAGTTGTCAAAAAAGGAGAATTAACTAAAACACTAAATATTATAGATCTCAATCAAGGTACATATACAATTCTTTTTTTCAAAAACTCGAATTTTATTGGCACAACTCAATTAGTTGTATTTAAGTAACTGTACTATCACATTATATGATGAGTGATTATTTTTTTGAATTATATTAATCGTGGGGTTTAATCAAAAAACTATCGCAGCATATCTATTGCTCTTTTTAACGCATCAATCATTACATCAACTTCTTCTTTCGTGTTATAAAATGCAAACGAAGCGCGAATTGTGCCTGGAATTTGATAAAAATCCATAATTGGTTGCGTACAATGATGTCCTGTGCGCACTGCGACTCCCATTTTGTCAAGCAAGGTGCCTACGTCATAGGGATGTGTGCCTTCAACTAAGAAAGATACTACACTCGCCTTTTCTTTTGCTTGGCCATAGAATTTAATACCATCGATTTCTTTTAACCTCTCTGTAGCATAAGACAACAATTCACTCTCGTGGTTTTGTAGCCCTTCCATATCGAGACTCTCTAGGTATCTAAATGCCTCACCCAAACCTATTCCACCAGCAATATGCGGCGTACCTGCTTCAAATTTATGAGGCAATACATTATAGGTTGTCTTTTCGAAACTCACCGTTGCTATCATATCTCCACCGCCTTGGTAAGGAGGCATTTGGTTCAGAATTTCTTCTTTTCCGTATAAAATCCCCACACCAGTTGGAGCAAAGATTTTATGACCAGATAGTACAAAAAAATCGCAATTAAGATCTTTGACATTCACTGGCATGTGTTGTACACTCTGAGCTCCATCTACCAAAAATTTTGCTCCAACTTTGTGAGCTTGAGCAATCATTTTTTTGATTGGATTTATCGTCCCAAGGGCATTTGAAATATGGGTAACTGAAACAAGCTTTGTTTTTTCTGAAAGCATGTTCTCATAAGCCTCTAAATCCAACTCGCCATTCTCAAACATTGGAATAACACGCAACACACATCCTTTTCTTTCACAAAGCATTTGCCAAGGAACAATATTGGAGTGATGCTCCATAGCTGAAATGATAATTTCATCTCCCTTTTGCATCAATTCTCCAAACGAAAATGCAACCAGATTTATACCGTCTGTTGTGCCCTTAGTGAAAATGATTTCGTGAGTATGGTCTGCTCCTAAATAGTTTGAAATTGTTGCTCGCGCATCTTCATAAGCTAACGTGGCAACCTGACTTAAATGGTGAACACCTCGGTGAATATTTGCATTATATTTCGAGTAATATTCATCTAACGAATCAATTACTGTTTGGGGTTTTTGCGAAGTAGCTCCATTATCAAAATAAACCAACTGTTTACCATTTACTTTCTCATTGAGAATAGGGAAGTCCTTTCGGACTGTGTGCACATTAAATGGAACAGACATAATTAATTTGTTTTGTGCAAAGTTACAAATGAATTGCAACAAGCTCGAATAATTGCTTTTGAATTATGCATTTATTCATATAAACGCACATAATTTCCTAGTTTTGCATTTCTCTCAGTTTTGAGAATATTTGTGTAAATTGCGAACAAAGAAATAAGAAGCATGATTGTTAAAATAAAAAACACTTCACAAAACAACCTTCCAGGATATGAAACTCCACTATCAGCAGGAGTTGATATTCGTGCAAACAACGGAGAAAACATCACGTTAAAACCGCTCGAAAGAGTTTTAGTAAAAACTGGCCTTTTTCTTGAAATCCCAACAGGATACGAAGCTCAGGTTCGCCCACGCAGCGGGTTGGCATTGAAAAAAGGCATCACTGTGTTAAATTCCCCAGGAACTATTGACGCGGATTATCGTGGTGAAGTTGGTGTTATTTTGGTCAATCTTTCAAATGAAATAGTTACATTAGAGGATGGAGAACGCGTTGCACAACTTGTTTTTGCAAAAGTAGAACAAGCAACTTGGGATGTGGTTGATCAACTCTCTGATACTGAAAGAGGCGAAGGTGGATTTGGAAGCACAGGAACCAAGTAACAATATCTTTAAAGGCAGAATTTATAAAATGAAAATAATCGTACCAATGGCGGGTCGTGGTAGCCGCCTAAGACCACATACTTTAACCATACCAAAACCACTTATTCCGGTTGGTGGCAAACCTATTGTGCATCGCCTTGTTGAAGACATCGCAAGCGTATGTAACGAATCAATTGACGAAATTGGTTTTGTAATAGGTGATTTTGGCGAGGAAGTAGAAAAAGAATTGATTCAAGTAGCTGAAAAACTGGGCGCAAAAGGTCGAATTTTTCACCAAACTGAACCGCTTGGAACAGCTCACGCTGTACTTTGTGCAGAGCCGTTGTTAAAGGGAAAAGTTGTCGTAGCATTTGCAGACACACTTTTCAAAGCAGATTTCCAAATGGAAGACAATGTCGACGGTGTACTTTGGGTAAAGCAAATTGAAGATCCAAGCGCATTTGGTGTGGTAAAAATGAATGACAGTGGTGAGATAATAGATTTTGTTGAAAAGCCACAAACATTCGTGTCTGATTTGGCCATGATTGGAATTTACTATTTTAAAAATGGAGAAGAACTGCGAGAGGAATTGAATTACCTCATCGATAACAAAGTCATTAAAAGCGGAGAATATCAATTACCTGATGCACTGCGCCGTTTGACTGAAAAGGGAACTAAGTTTAAACCTGGTAAAGTTTCAGAATGGCTTGATTGCGGAAATAAACCAGTTACTGTACACACGAATCAGCGGGTTTTAGAGTTTGATAGAGAACGAGGAGTAGATAACATCAGTCACTCGGCAAAAATCAAGGACTCTGTTATCATTCAACCGTGTTTTATTGGTGAGAATGTAGTGATTTCGAATAGTGTAATTGGACCGCATGTGAGTGTGGGGTCAAATTCAACAGTTACTAATTCACTAATTGTAAATTCACTAATACAGAGCAAAACAGACATCAATTCTTCCAATTTAAAAAATTCAATGATAGGAAATGAATGTAAAATTGAAGGAAGGGCACGAGATTTGAGTGTGGGTGATTATTCAACAGTAAACGAATGACAAAATTTCTTTTCATATTGACTTTTATTGGTGTAGTTTTTTACTCACCTCAGTTTTCTGCGCAAAAAAAGAAGAAAAACAAGACAGAAGAAAGAATAAAGTCTGAGGCAAAAGACGATGCTCTTACTTTGCCGAATGATAATACACCATACAAAGCAAAGTTTTATGAAGCTCTTAGATTAAAAACAGTGGGCGATCATAGCAGTGCTGTTGCTTTATTCGAAGAGTGTCTGAAAATGAATGAAAATGATGACGCTGTATTGTATGTTTTGGCAGAATTTTATGCAGGCAATCGTCAATTCACCAAAGCAAATAACTACATCTCAAAAGCATATCAGATTGACCCTAAAAACATCTGGTATCTTGAGCTTTTGGGTTACGTGCAGCAAAATCTCGGACTTTATGAAGAAGCCGAAATCAGCTTTAAAAAATTAACTGATATTGAGCCTTTCAATTTGGATTGGTTGTACTATTATTCTGAAGCACAACTATACAACGGGAATTTTAAAGAGGCAATTGTAACCTTCGAACGATTGATAGAAGAAGCGGGACCTATTCCTGAACTGTTGCATAGAAAAATTGAACTTCTGATTGATCAAGGTGAGACAGAACGGGTGGTTGAGGAATTAAAATCGTTGATTAATGAATATCCAGACATCCCAGAATATACGGGAATGTTGATGGACTATTATCAAACAAACAATTTGACAGAAGAAGCCAAATTACTTTTAGATGAATTGCTTTTAAAAGACCCCAACAACCCTCATCTTCATTTGGCAATGGCAGATCATTACAATGTGGTGGGAGATAGGGAAAAAACATACTTGCATCTTAAGCAAGCTTTCAATAGTGATTTACTTGAAATTGATGCAAAAGTA
The DNA here is from genome assembly GCA_964447015.1 of uncultured Flavobacteriales bacterium. Classification (GTDB taxonomy): domain Bacteria; phylum Bacteroidota; class Bacteroidia; order Flavobacteriales_D; family Crocinitomicaceae; genus Wandonia. The sequence goes on along the minus strand of CAYUQU010000009.1, from coordinate 29,638 downwards.
AAATTGCTGATAGACATTCACGACAATCAAACTCCGATAGATCAGGAAGCTTTTGAACTAGTCGACATTCTCGTTGAAAAACACGGTGGAGATGCAAAGACATATTCCATTCAAGGTGATTTTTATATCAAAAACAAAGAAAATGAGAAGGCTTTAGCGTCTTTTAGAAAGGCACTAGAATTTGATAAATCTAAATATCCTATTTGGCACGAAGCGTTAATTTTAGAATACACCACAGGTCAGTATGAGTTGTTATATCAAGACAGCAAAAAAGCCTTAGAGTATTTCCCAACTATTTCCAATCTTTATCTTTTTGCAGGATTAGGGTCATTGTATACCAATAGAGCAGATGAAGCAATAGAGTATTTTACAATCGGAAAAGATTTTGTAGTAAAAGACAATCTTTTAAGTGCTGAATTTAATTTCCAGCTTGCCGAAGCTTATATGGCATCAATAGATTACGATAATGCGCAAATATACTACAGAGAAGCGCTGAGTCTTGACCCATCCAATGCCTTATATTTAAATAATTATGCATACAAACTTGCATTGCATGCGGTGTATTTGTCAGATGCCTTAGAAGCTATCGAAAAGGCTGATAAAATTGCTCCAAATCAACCGAATTTTTTGGACACATATGCCTGGGTATTGTTTCAACAGAAGGACTATAAACAAGCTTTAAGTAAAATTGAGCAGGCTTTTAACCTTTCACCAAATAGTTTTGTTATTGCAGAACATTACGGTGACATTCTATTTAAATCGGGTCAAGAAGCAAAAGCAATGGAATTATGGTTAACTTCGCGCGATTTAGGAAATACAGATGAAGTGTTGGAGAAGAAAATTCAAACGAAAAAGTACCATGAGCGCAAACCTTAAATTGCCCTTACTTTTTGTTAGTGTTTTGGTGTTTATGGTAGCTTGTTCGAAAAAAACAACACCTCCTGGATACGAAAAACCCGAAAAGAAAAGAACGGTTGAATTAGTCGACAAATTGGACGATTTATCAAGTCCTGAATGGGATTTTTTATCAACTAAAATTAACACCAAATTCTTATCAAGAGAACACAAGCAAAATTTCAAAACGACGCTTAAAATGAAGCGTGACAGTTTGTTAAATGCTACAATAACTTTTGCTGCAATTCCAATCATTAATGCCATTCTTTCACCAGATTCACTTAAGGTTGTAAATAAAAAAGATAAGTGCTTTATACTAGAAGACTTGACATTTCTAAAACGAAAATTTGAAATCCCTTTTGAATTTGTTCAAGTTGAGGAACTTGTTCTTGGGCTTCCATTAGCTTGGGACAGAGAATCGCGCTATCACCAACTAGATGATTTTTATTATTATGTGATAAGTTCTCATAAAAGGCGATTTGTCAACAGACGTGAAGCAAAGGGTGAAGGCGAAATTCTTATTCGCTATTTTCTTTCTCCAAGTACTTTAGAACTGTCTCAAGTTCTCATAGATAGCCCACAGGACACGACAAGTATCCGCATTCAATATTTTGATCGCTATAATGATGGTGGATTTCCCTTGCCACAAAGAACAGAGATTAATATATTTACGCCTCGTGACACTATTTCTGTCGAAATGAAATTTCAAAAACCTGAAATAGAAAAGGAAAAAGTTATCTTTTTAACTATTCCAGAGAACTATGAGAAGTGCAATTAAAATAGCGTGTATAATTTGCTTCACCTTTGGTGCTTTGACTGCTTTTTCGCAACAAAAAAGTGAGAAACTAAAACAGGAACAAGCTCAATTAGAAAAGCAAATTAAAGCGACAAAATCACTTCTCGAGTCCGCTCAAAAAGGTACGCAAAGCAGTTTTCAGGAATTGCAACTTATCGAACAGAACATTGGCTTTCGCGAGCAACTTTTGGCAAACATCGACCAACAAATTAAGGCTACTGAAATTAGAGTTAGTGAAATTGAGTCGACAATTAGTTCGCTTAACCTAAAAATCGAAAGCTTAAAAGAACAATATCGCGCAATGGTTTTATATGCCTACAAAAAGCGAAATAAGTACGACAGGATTATGTTTGTTTTTTCTAGTGACAACTTCAACCAAGCGTATAAACGCATGGTTTATTTGGAGAAGATTAAGGAAATTCGTTTGCGTCAAGTTATGCTAATTCGCCAAAATCAGGATTTGCTGGAAAAAGAAAGTGTTGAATTAAAAGTTCAAAAAGAGAAATCGCTTCAATTAGCTTCAACTAAGCGACTGGAAAGAGAAGCACTTTTAGCGGATAAAGCAAATCAACAAGAGCTATACAACGACTTTAAATCTAGAGAGAATGAATTGATTGCTCAACTACGCGATGCAGAAAGAAAAAAAGCCGCTCTACAAGCCGAAATTCAAAAAGCTATAGCAAAGGAACTTGAAGAAGCGCGGAAAAAAGCTGAAGCGGAAAGAGTAGCTCGCGAAAAAGCTGCAAAAGAAAAAGCCGCAAAAGAAGGTGTAGCTGTTGTTACCCCAAAAGAAGATGTAACAAGTGCCGAAGTTAAATTTGGCCTAACGCCTGAAGCAAAAATAATTGGTTCTGACTTTACATTAAATAAAGGTAAATTACCGTATCCTGTCGAAAGCGGGACGATAACAGAAAAATTTGGCAAAAACCCGCATCCAACAGTGCCTCATATATACACTTACAATAACGGTGTGGATATTAGTACCGCTAAGGGAGCCAACATTCGCGCAGTTTTTCAGGGAGAAGTAACTTCTGTATTAAGTATTCCTGGAGCGGGTAAAGTGGTGATTATCAAACATGGTAATTACAGAACTGTATACTCTAACCTCCAAGACGTTTATGTAGACAAAGGGTCTAAGGTAAATGTAAAACAGATTATAGGCACCTTACTCCCACAAGGCAATATCTCAACTGCACATTTCGAAATTCACGAAGTTAAAGCCAATTCTGTGGAGAAACTGAACCCTTCTTTTTGGTTGAGTAATTAAGCCTCATCATATTATTTTTTCTTTGATGCGGATAATAATATAATTCATACATTTGGTATATATATAACATTTAAATGACACTTTTATTCGTTTACTTATTTATCGCTTTATTCACCTCGTTTTTGTGTTCGATAATGGAAGCGGTATTACTTTCCACACCTCTATCCTTTCTCAAAGCAAAAGCAAATTCAGGGGATGGCTCTGCTAAACAGTTTATTAAATTAAAAGAAGATATTGACAAGCCTTTGGCCGCAATATTAACATTAAACACCGTCGCTCACACTGTTGGTGCCGCAGGAGTTGGAGCAGAAGCGGTTCTAATTTTTGGACAAACCTATTTTGGATACATTTCCGCTGTTCTTACTATCCTTATTCTGGTTTTAACCGAAATCATTCCAAAGACAATCGGAGCAAATTATAGCAAAGAATTGATGAGTATCTCTGCAAAAATCATTAATGCGATGATTTTCATAACGTATCCTCTTGTTATAGCTTCAGTAATGTTAACGAAGCTGTTATCGAGAAAAGGCGTTGAAAACACAACCAGTAGAGAAGAAATATCTGCACTGGCAAACATTGGAACCGAAGAGGGAATCTTTGGAGATAAAGAAAATAAAATCATTCAGAACCTTATTAAGCTTAAAAGCATTAAAATAACTGAGATAATGACGCCCAGAATTGTCGTTGTCGTTGCAAATGAGGAAATGACTTTGCAAGAATTTTTAAAGAATAAGGATTTCTTACATTTTTCCAGAATTCCGATTTATGAGAGCAACAGAGATAACATTACTGGTTACGTATTTAGAGAACTTGTTTTTGAGAAATTAGCAGAAGATCAATTTGATTTAAAACTAAAGGACATCAAACGAAAAATAACCACTTTTACCACAGACACTACTTTATTTGATGCTTGGGACGAATTGCTGAACAAACGTGAGCATATCGCATTGGTTCTAGACAAATACGGTGGCATGGATGGTATCGCCACATTGGAAGACATTATTGAAACCTTACTTGGCTTCGAAATTTTGGATGAAAAAGATAAAATTGAGGACATGCAAAAGTATGCGCTTGATCGTTGGAACGCTAAGCAGAAGAAATATATCATCTTGAATGATATTGAAGACAAGAATAAAAATCAAGATTCTGACAACAAATAAACAAAGCTATAAAACAACAGTTCCCCAGAAAATTTCTGAGGAACTGCTGTTTAGGTTAGGTTGATTTTCGCTTAAAATCAGTTGCTATAGGTTAAATTACATTGGAGCTAAGCTGTCTTGGCTATTTGACCATGTCCAAGTAGAACAAGGTCTTTCACCTCAATTTCAGTTGAATACTGATTGCGCCCGTCTTTTCCCTTAAAGAATCGTGAACGGAGTTTGCCTTCAATGGCAATTTGCACGCCCTTTTCTGCAAACTCTTCTAGTACAGCGACCCATTTTCCCCAAGCGACAACTTTGTGCCATTGGTTTTCTGTCTCAATTTTGCCTTCGATTCCCTTTCGGTACTCTTTAGTAGTAAGTGCAAAACGAGCCATTCTTTCTCCCTTCGAAGTGGTGATGATGGCAGGCTCTTGTGTGAGACTGCCAATCAAGTGAACGTGATTTACCGGTGTGTTCATATATAGGTATTTATTGGTTAGACTTTTTACCAAGAAACAACATGTCTGATGCTTCAATTTCTGTGATGTAGCGCTTCTCGCCATCTTTTCCGTCATAAGAACGATTGACTAGTTTTCCTTCAATCATGATCTCTTGACCTTTCTTCACATGTTTTTCAAAAATTCCTGCCAAGGGACCCCATGCTACAATGTTATGCCATTGTGTGTTATCCACTCTCTCTCCTTGCTTATTCTTATACGATTCGTTCGTCGCAAGTGTAAGTTTTGCGAGCTTACCTCCATTTTCGAAGTTTTTGATTTCAGGAACCATCCCTGTGTGTCCTACTAACGATACTTTGTTTCTTAACGTGCTCATAATGTTGAGTTTTAAAAATTTATAATTTGTATTTATAACACGTCGTTGAGTTTGTTTTCAATCGACAATGCAAAGTTGCGACGACTTCAAAATCAGAATCGGTTATTAAACAATTGCATACGAAAGTTATTCGTTTGTAGTCGTTTTTACATGTTTTTATATCTGATTATATATGCATTATAAAAATAACTTAGTGCAGAAAAAAATGAAATAAAATCTGAATTAATTTGGAGAAGACATCATCTTAAAGGAGGAGTCAATAAAAAAAGGAGAAGTAACACAATAATTGCTCTATTTATCTCTTGAGACAATAAAGTAACTTATTTTTTTACCCCTATCTGGTATCCAACCATCAACTTGGTGAAGATTCAGTTGTTGCTCAAAAAG
>CAYUQU010000009.1:0-24308 GCA_964447015.1 uncultured Flavobacteriales bacterium | reverse complement strand
AGATTAAATCCCTCTTGGTCAAAAATTAATACATCACCATTATTTAAGTGAACGTTATAGGTTTCGAAATCCTGGTTTTCAATAAAATCAAACCCCTTAACAGCGAGATAAAAAGGAAGACTCGGCAAACTAAAGTCTCTGGTGAAAACTACTTGCGATGATAACTTATAATTGTCAGCTACGACTTGGGCTACTGTTTTAGTTGTACATCTATCTTCTTCAAAACTACCAACGATAAAAGTCCAAGCAAAAAATGAAGGAATTAGGGCACTCATACACAAAAGCAAAAAATCTTTTCTCTCATTTTTAAATAGGTAAATACCGAATCCTATTGTCAGTAAACCTGTGATTATTGAGGCAACCTGAGCCAATCCGTCTAAAAAATAGAACGCAATAAAAATGAATGCACCGCCAATTGCAAGTGTTACCACTAACTGAATTACTGCAGTCACTGAATACCATCGACTATTGGAAGCTAAACGCGAACGGAAATGTTCAATTTGATCGGCGATAACAAGACTAATTGCTGGAAGAGCACCTATGGCGTAAGCGGGTAACTTACTATTGATCAATTCATAAACAAACCATCCAGCTATTAACCAAGCTACAATAAAAATACTATTTTCACTTCTCTTTCCTTTCACAAAAAAAGAAATCAAATGCTCTTTTAGTCCCACCAAAAAGAAAGATGAAAAGGCAAACAAACCAACTAAAAACACAATCAGAAAATAGCCTGGAGGACCAGTTTGTCCAAAAACTCCTTCACCTCTTTTTAGGATGTACCAATCAATCATCCATGTAATAAATGTACCTCCGTCAAGACTCCAAACTGCTTTACCCCACATAAACAAAGGGATAAGACCTAACAAACTGACTAGAAAAAGATAAATAGTTTGAATTCTATAAGTGCGAAACAGAAATAAGATTCCTAAAATTCCGTAGGTGATAATCAGAACTGGAGGGCCTTTTGTCAATGCTCCGCCTGCTATTCCTATTATGAAAAACAACAAATATACTTTTCGCTTAGATTTGAGAAAATTAAAAACACTCAAAACAGCTAAGGTCTCAAAAAACAAAAGAGTGCTGTCTGTTACAGAGTTTTTAGCAAGTACTATTAACAATAAGCTTGTACTCAGAATAAGCATGGCCTTTTTGCTCACACGTACTCCAAACAAGGGCGCACTCATGAATCGGATGAGCAGAACTGTTCCAATAATTGCAAGTACGCTAGGCACTCTGGTTGCAAATTCATTGGCACCAAAAATTTTAAAGGATAATGCTATATGCCAAAAATGTAAAGGAGGTTTCCGATGCACTTCGGACCATAAAAAATCAGGAATTAACCAGTTTCCTGTTTGCAAAAAGTTGTAGGCAAAACCAGCATAAGCCGATTCATCTTGATCCCAAAAGCCCAACGAATTGTTATGAATAAGCAATGTGAAAATGGAGCATGCGAAAATCATCCAATAGAATAACCGGTATTTTTTTGATTCTACCATTTAACAATTACTCCAATTAAAGTGACATCAATTATCACCAAAAATATAAAATACAAAATCGTCTTAAACCAACTGATTTCAATTTCGCTAAAAGAAGTATCAATCTTTCCATCAATAGTACGAATAACGGGGTTAAAATACATTTTTGTGTACTTATTCCATTCTTCCGTTTCAAAAACCTCAGCTCTGACGTAAGTGTTTTCTTTCTTTATAACGTATTCAAGAACATCTGTATTTGTAGCTGTCGCAAGCACTTCTCCTCTGTCGCCAATCAATGTGATCGAGTCTGCAAGACGTTCCATTTTTATTCGGTAAATATTATCTGTTACTGATATTTCCTCCAAGCGATTCATCTCTTGCGCATGCCATCCGCGAGTTGCATAAGAATGGCCTTCTCTTAAACTGCTCACCACATCTTGTGGATCCTTTTTACTCACACCAATCATCGTCCAAGCAATCCCGCAATTAGAGTTATCATTATCATGCGAATCATCATTTGCAATTGCCCAAACGACATGTCCAGATGATAGTGCTCTATCCCACGATTGAACAGAAGTAGCATTCACACTTAAAATTTCCATCAAATCATAGTTTTGCAGTAACTCAAGTTCTGAAAATGAATAACTGTTTTTCCAAGTCGGATGAGCAAGCGCAATCAGATTTTTATCCGTTTTTAACTTGTTGATGATATACTGTTTATGGCTGGTAAATTGAAATAAAGGATAGTCAAACTTTGTTGCATTTTCAGCATTAATCACCAACTGATGTGTGGCAACTACATTTAATCCATGTTCATATACATCTACATAAAATTCTCGTTCAGAATTGTCCGTTAGGCTGTTGTAATTAGACATACTTGGAAGATCGTAATTAAGTGAATCATAGGTTTCATACATTTCTTCAACAGAATTACGACCACTAGTAAGACCTAAAGCCAATCTTGAGTGTGCGTGAAAGTTAGCTTTTATCCAATCCCCCTTGGTATTGGCGTATGGATTATAAAATTGTTCCCCAGAAAAAGGGACACTCGGAGTGAAAGAATAAAAAACGACATTGTAATACGGAATGGATGCAATGAACAACAATGCCAGAATACATTTTACAATTATTTTTGTGATTTTAGCACGCATTTACACCTAATTCATTTATGTCCACTACAATATTATACAAAACTTTTAATCTCGTAGCTTTAACTCAGATAAATTTTTAGTGAAGGAAAAGTGTTGTAAAGATGGAAATTGTGTTTCGAAAGGATATAAAAAATGTAGAGGCGCGATTAATCGCGCCTCTACATTAATTTAATGAGACCAACTGTCCGTTATTTGAATAAATAACGTGTTACCCCCTATACTTCAACGCATAAACCGATTTATAATCCTCTGGATTTTGAAAAAACTGATCCAATTCTTTTCTGGTTTCATCCTCAATAAAAGGCATCAGGGGCTGCTCCACGCCAAATAGTTTCGAAATCGACTGTTGAATTTTCTCGTCCCATTCTTTATAATGATTCTCAAAATCATCGGGCTTTATCGTTTTTCTGCAATGACCCATACCACAGGAAACATGCATCTCGGTCGTCAAGTTGAAAATTCCGTACTCGTCGGTAATTTGCTCGCCCTTTTTAATGTCCCGTATAGCGATTTCGAAACCATATCCCGTGCTAATGGTATTGCAATTGCAGCAATGATTAACGTACTTGGCAAAATCCCAACTAATTACCCTGTTTCCGTCTTGATCGATGTAGGAGTATTTTTCAATTACCTCCTTCATCACTTCAGAATGCATTAAATAATCAGTTGGTGTAATTATAATCTCGAGACTGTCCTTTATATAGGTAATTGTCCCTTCAGAAATGTCCTCTGTGGCGAACACACCGTATCCCACATGGTCGTTAATGAACCTAAGTTCAGTGTTTGGATGAATCATAAACCATCAATTTTAATAATCAATGCCCCCTCGGCTTCATCCCTTATTCAGGAGACTACGGCTTACTCAGCTATGCTAAATATCAATCGAATTTATATGTTTTTTTGATTCGTGATTCAGTTTGGTGAAAATATTTTTTCTAGGCTCAAGAAGGTAAGATTCAAGACCATAAGACTTAAGTATTCAGGCCTTTAATAATTATGATTTTAAAAAAAAGAATATCTATTTTTTGAAACGAGTTCTTAAAGTAGTGTAGAATTGGCGTGCGTGTGTGCAGAGGTTGGGGCGAATTGCAATTCGCCCCAACCATTAATACCCATAGTCTTCTCCCTTATCAAGCGCAGGAATTCCCTCAGTAATCCATTTAGGTGCGGGTTTGCCCATCAAATAATGGTCGAAAAACTGTTTCATGCGGATACTTAAGTCTCTACGGTTTGCCTCTTTCATCAAGTTGTGGTCATCGCCATTGTAGTTAAGGAGCCATACAGGCTTATCCAAGCGTCGTAAGCCCATAAACAATTCTATCCCTTGATACCATGGAACTGCTCCGTCTTCGTCGTTGTGCATGATTAAAAGTGGTGTATTTACTTTTGGTAGACCAAACAAAGGAGAATTCTCTATATACAATTCTGGCTTTTCCCAAATCGTCGCTCCAATTCGACTTTGCGTATGCTCGTACTGGAACATTCGGCTAAAACCGCTCCCCCAACGAATTCCGCCGTAAGCCGAAAACATATTACTCACTGGAGCACCTGCCATAGCAGCTCTAAAACGTGTTGTCATTGTGATTAGCTGTGCAGTTTGATAACCTCCCCAGCTTTGTCCTTGCAGACCCATTCGTGTAGAATCGACAAAAGGGTAGTTTTTCAAAATGTGATCTGTTCCCGAAATAATACAATCATAAGCAGATTGAGCAGGTTTTCCAGGTTCATATCGCACATCCGGAATAAACACCACATATCCCGCCGAGGCATATTCTGTAGGAAAAATAATAGACGCTGTAGGACGTGGAGCAGAATGACGATGCAAATTATCGCTGTTTAGTTCATAAAAATACACTAACATCGGGTACGATTTGTTCGGGTCTAGATCTTCAGGAGTGTACAACATTCCTTGTAGTTCTTTACCCATTGGTGTTTTCCATTCTACCAACTCCACATTAGCCCAATTGTATTCACTTTGTTGCGGATTAGTTTCTGTAATTCGCTCAGAATTCTCAAAGTTCATGTCGCTCATCCACAAATCAGGGTAATCTTTAACAGTAGATTTTCTATAAAGAATAGCATCTGTATTCTGCACTTTTTGAAGAGCAAAAACCTCCGCATTCACATCCAGTTTCAGGCTTAAATGCCACAAAGAATCTATTGTATAAATTGTTTTGGATTTAAACTTAGTATCTAAAGCACTGAGCCAAATTCGCTGTGGATTAATGTACAAACTGTCTTTATCCCACTTGTGAATGGCATATTCTTGTTTGTATGCTTTTCCTGTTCCATCAGTAATACAACGGAATGAAGAACCGTCATACCTCACTCGGTATAAATCATCTTCGGCTTGCAGCCAGACATGCGTTTTTCCTTTTTCCCAATATACTCTATTGATAGCTGTTGGTTCATGAGGTTGACCGTTGATATCGTCAAACCAATTGGCTACAAAACCACATGTCAAACAATGTGTTTTTCCTGTTTCAAAATTCTTTAATTGATATTGCTTCTTTGTCGGGTGAAAATACACGATTTGATTTCCATCGGGTGACATGCTCACACGCTCCGCAAATCCTTCCAACAAAAGCTCAGGTTCGTCTTTTTCAATATCTACTAAGTAATAATCTCTTTTCCAAGGATAACTCCATCCCGCTTGTTGTACATATGGTTTATCACTCGATGCAAGGAAACGCACAGTCTGTTCATCACTTCCAAAATTAACTTTGATAGAATCATTTTCTAAAACCTTAAGTTGGCTTTTATCCCAATCGTAAAACGTTAAAAAGCTCTCTTTTTGTTTTCTCTTCAGGTTTTTCAATTGTTGAGGTTGCAACTCACCGTCTTTCCAACTCCAAATATCGAGTTTAGCTTTTTCACTTTCGGTCAGCGTATCTTTTTCCTCGCGCTTTGGTAGAAGTGCTGTTCCAAAAAACAAGCGATTGCCATCTTTAGCAAAACGCAATTTTCCGTGTTCACTTACTGAAAACCCTTCTGGCATTCCCATAAACAAACTGTCAATTTTTAATTGCGGCGTGTCACCCACTAGATCGATAAAATACAATTCGAAATGCTTGTTGTTTTTCACTGTATCACGACTGGCAAGAAATGCAAATTTGGTTTCGCTTTCATTCCACGCCATGTCTCCAATAGCTGTGAAAGGTGAGAAAAGATGATTAGAAGAATTATCCGAAAAGCGTTGTACATCTAATTTAAAAGTTTCCTCTTTATCCCTTTTTTGGTGTGTAACAAAGGTTATGAAATTCCCACTATCACTAATTTGATAGTCTTTGATATCAATAAAATGTTTTGTTGAATTTTCAATTGGATCCCAAATTGTCAGAAGCTTGCCATCTGAGGTATACTTATCTTCCTCTGCTGCATTTTTCTTCTTTTTCTTCTTCTTTTTAGCTTTTTTCTTCGATTTCACAACAAGTTCTGGTAGTTTATTCTCATCAATACGATATGCCATCCATTTAGAATTTTCGTTAACTTTTACATCAACAAGTTTTGGGATGATATACGCCGTGTCTTGCTGTGGAACCCAAACCCATAGAGTATCTTTAGGTAGCTTGTCTTTCTTCACCTTATCCAATTCCAGTTTGCGAATGGTATCAAACTCGGGTTTAATTTGCGCAACGAAATACAAGTTGTTGAATCCAATAGTGAAGTTGTGACCTCTTATTAACTCTTTTGTTTTTTCATCCTGTGTATTCAACAATACTAGTCTCCCATCTCCGCGATAAGGGTTGATTTCATAAGCTAGCCATTTACCATCTTTACTAACAGAATATGTTTTCAACGTCTTCCATTCGTCAAAATTTTCATGAGAAAGGGGCTTTTTGGTTTGAGAATAAGAAGTCCCGACAATACAAAGTAAAAGAAAAAGTAAAAAATAACGCATTGCAAATATGTTTTCACGAAAATACACAACAAAACGCATATTCTTAAAAAACAAGCGAGTAAAGTCCGTATAATTACCTATAACAACCTACACATAAACAGTGATTTATGGGTTAATGTCATTGCTTAGTCTTGTAATAACCACTATTTGTCTATATATTTGAGACGAGATGTATTTCTCAACCCACAACTAATAGAAGGAAGGTATAAAATGATACAGCGAATAGAAAAAATAGAATTTGGTCACTGGTACGATTTAGGAACGGCGGATATTGCTTATTTTGAAAACAATATCTATCACGCAAAGCTAAAACGCGACCAAGTGCTCACGTTAGATTGTATCAAAAGGTCTATGGAATTTCGTGAAAGATATAATATAGAAGGAGCTTATATGATTATGGAATTTGGTGAGTTTTCAACTGTTGATCTTGATGCACGCATGTTTTCAATGACTAGACCTGACGAGCCTTTTCGCGCGGAAGCTTTTGTCACCAACAATTTAGCCCAGCGAATCATTGTTGATAATTACGTGAAGCAAAACAAACGCACAATTCCTTTCGCACGATTCGACACATTTGAGCAAGCTTACGAATGGGTTGAGCAACTCAAAAAAAACAAAATGCTTTCTTAAACCTTGGTCAAGTGTAATTAAACCCTAATTTTGCTTAGGGCAAATTGCATTTATGAAAATCAAACTAATATGTATTGGAAAAACTGGAAAAGCATTCTTATCGGAAGGTGAGAATGAGTATTTAAAACGGTTGCAGAAATACGTTCCATTTGAAAAAATAGAAATTCCCGATCTAAAAAACGCCAAAAAATTCTCCGAAGACCAAATCAAACTCAAAGAAGGTCAAAGCATTTTGGAGAAATTATTACCTGGCGACTATTTAGTTTTACTTGACGACAAAGGCAAAAGTTACTCTTCAGTTGAATTTGCCAATTATTACCAAAACCTCTTCAACAAAGGTCTGAAAAACATCGTTTTCGCTGTCGGTGGCCCCTATGGTTTCAGCACCGACGTCTATAACCGAGCAGATGAAAAACTCTCCCTATCGAAAATGACCTTCTCTCACCAAATGATTCGCTTATTTTTCATCGAGCAAACCTATCGCGCAATGACGATTTTGAAGAATGAGCCTTATCATCATGAGTAGAAAGATTAAACTAACGTAGTTATTTCTATTAAGCATCGTGGCAAAACTGATTGTAACGTTCGCCATTCACGTGCTTCTTTTTTTCATACTGACATAAATGTCGGCACAGGTTGCCAAAAAGAGCAAGCGATAGCTTGTGAAGACGAGTGACAAGAAACGGTAGTGTCGTAGGAACAAGGTAGAAGCAAAAAAGTCTAGGCCCGTTTAAATTTACGATTGTTTGGCTATGCTATTGAATAAGGAGGCCTTCATAAAAAGTAAATTGAGTCACTACAGTAAATCCCTCCAAATCAAAAATAACAAGCAAATTACAATGCCGATATAAAAAAGAAACTTTGAAAAGAAATCATAAAAGGTAGTTTTCACGTACAGTTCCTCTTTTGCAATAGTTTTAGTTCTTCTTTTATATAGCAAATAAAATATGACACTCGGCACAAGAGCGACAAGACCAATTGCGATTAAAACAATTATTCCATTTAAAATTAAGATTATTGGAGAATTATATCTTGAATTAATCCATAAAAAAGTGCCTATCAAGAAAATAATTACTGGTGAAAACTTATATAAAAACTTCATAATTTGGCATTGATTCAACTTAAGTCTAAAAACTAAGTGCTCAAATATAACTAAAGTAAAAGGTTTATAGTTCACGTCGGCAAATTGTCGACACCTAGAAACCCCACAAAAAAAAGCGAGTCCCTCAGAACTCGCTCTCTTTTCTCACACTGTGTTTGCTCCTCCTCTTGGGCTTACCGACTAACGTCGGTATAGACTTCTCGCCCAAGAAAACTTCATAAAAAAAGTGTGAGCCTTACTCAAGACTCACACTCTATACTGTTTCTGCTCCTCCTCTTGGGCTCGAACCAAGGACCCTCTGATTAACAGTCAGATGCTCTAACCAACTGAGCTAAGGAGGAAAAACCTGAGCTAAATTTCTTTAGCGGTTGCAAATATAGACAAAAAAATAATTTGGAATGCCTTACAACAAAAGTTTTTTATTGAATATCTTAAATTGATTGAATATCAACTATATGCTGTCGAACGAAAAATCGTCATCAGAAACAGTGAAATCGTTGAAATCGTCATCAATATCGTCTGTGTCGTAGTCAGCGCCATCGCCTCCTTCACTTCGTGCGGGGCGTAAAATATTTGTTTTTGAGACGTTTAGTCTAATTTCTGTCTTGATAGTGTTGTCTTCTTGCAAGTACGCTTTTGCGAATGGAGTACCAACTAGCTCCACCAAGGTTCCTTTCTTTAGAAAATCGAGAATTCGCATATTAGCGCCTTCTTTCTTCCAAATCGTGCAGTTTACCCAGGTAGTTTTGGTTTTGGCATCGCCAGAACGCTTGTCTCTCCAATTTTTATTGTGTGCAACGGGAAAGTTGATTGCAACAACTCCCCTCTCCATGTTTCGGACAACAGCATCTTTGCCGATATTACCGATTAATCTTGTTTCGAATACAGTAGCCATTTGTAGTAAATTTTTAACAAGATAGTAAAGTATTTCTGTTATTTGGTAGCAATGCAAAAAAAATAAAATCGCTAACGGAAAAGTCTTAGATTAAATCAAAACCTGAAACATAAAAAGGGCCTGTCATGTCACTTTCTTGGTTGGGCTGTTGTTTCCCCACCAGTTTAACACGTTGATTTCGCACGAGATATTTAGAAATCCCTCTGCTTTGAGTGGAAACTAATTGGTTTACGTACTCATCCTTACTATCATACCAAAAAAGCATCAAATTGGTCTGTGTATCGGCTAAAATACTTTCAAAAAGCGCAGTAACCTGATTTTGCTTAGCTTTTGGCGCGACAAGACCTTCTATAACCACAAATCTGTGAGATTTAGGTCGGATAATTCTATTTAATAAGGGAATAAATGGAATCATCTTTGTCAGTACAGCACCTGCTTTTCCCGGTAATCGAATAATTTCCCAATTGACAATATGCACTTTACATGCAGCTGTCATTTTTCCATTCTCAAAATAACCGTAAATCGGTTTGTCTTTTATCGTGTGGCGAGGAAAAAACAGACTGTGTTCTCCATACATTTGATTCAACAAATTCTCGTATTCAAGTAGCTCTTGATACTCTAATTGACGAACATCTGTTAATCCTTTTGGGAAAAATCGACTAAACGAAAACGTATTGATTTCTGCGAGCATCTTAAATTCAAACGATTCTGCCATCCACAGTGAACGCGCATTTCGAGGTTCGATATAAGCGTAAAACAACTCAGGTTTTTCACCGTATTTACCAGCAAATGCATCGGAAAAAAATGTATTTAGACCTTTTTTGAGAATGGTATTCTCTTTAGATTTACTCATGCTCTTTCCTGAAGAACTCCATTTCGAATCAAAGGCAAAATAGCGAATATAGAATGTAGTCTTTCCATCTGGCATCGGTCGTCTGCAAAATGTGATGTTGCCAAGCACTTTGTCATGACGCTGAACAAACAGAAAAAGCGGGTTTACAAGTTCTACTACTCTCTTTTGCGTATCCAGATGACGATATTGCGCGCCATTTGTACCAAGCTGTGTCCGTTGAAGTAATTCAACTACTTCTTTGGTTGGTGCTTCCGTAAGTCGAAAAAAAGAGGGAAGTGACATCCTTAAAGGTATTCTACAATTGTGTTTAACTCCCGTCTTACTTTTGGCAAGTTTTGATAAATATCCTCTTCGTGTCTATAGCCAATGGGACAAACGACTACGCTACTTAATCCGCGTTCTGTCAATCCTAAAACCTCATCAAATTCAAACGGAACAAAACCTTCCATAGGACATGCGTCTATTTTCTCTAACGCACACGCTGTGAGCAACACTCCTAGAGCAATAAAAACCTGATTGGTGAGCCATTTTACACGATCTGTTTCACTCAACAAGTTTGCAGATTCAAGCATTTTTCGAAAACCTAAAATTTTGGGTGAATCTAGATCTTGATTGCGCAATTCTGCTGAACGATTTATATATTCATCTATAAATTCATCTGTCACGGAAGTTTCACGACAAAGCACCAACAAATGAGAACAGTCGACTACTTGCTGTTGATTATAAGCATAGGGCAATAAATCAGCCTTGAGTTTTTCGTCTTCTATCACAATGAACTTCATCAGCTGCATACCCATAGACGTGGGAGTTAAATTCAACGCGGTCAAGATTCTCTCCAGCTTCTCATCCGACAATTTTTTTGTTGAATCAAACCTTTTACAAGCATAGCGCCAAGACAATGCCTCTATAATTGTACTCTCTTTCATTGATACAAAGATATGTGAATAAGATAATTCTAGAACTATAAAAGTTTATCTAACAATCAAACGAATTTCTATTATATTTGTTCTCTTTCAAAAAATAACGCTATTTTAGGTACAAACTTAATGACTATGGCAAAAGAAGATAACGTAGAAAAGACAAGATATTCAGATGCTGAATTAGAAGAATTCAAGGAAATAATCCTTGCAAAATTAGAGGAGGCTAAAATTGATCTAGAATTATTAAAAGGATCGCTCTCTCACAGTGATGACCACGGAACTGATGATACAGGACGTAGTTTCAATATGATGGAAGACGGTTCGGAGACGCTTTCGCGTGAAGAAATGGCTCAATTGGCTGCTCGTCAAGAAAAATTTGTGCAGAGTTTACAAAATGCGCTTATTCGAATTCAGAATAAAACGTATGGAATTTGTCGCGAAACGGGTAAATTAATTCGCAAGGAACGTTTAAAATTGGTTCCTCACGCGACATTAAGTATCGAAGCGAAGAACGCTCAAGGATAATTCACAATTTCATTGAACAGAAAAACTATCATAGCAATTTGCTTGATTTTCACTATTTTGATTATCGATCAGGTTTTCAAAATATGGGTAAAAACAAGCTTTGAGCTCAACCAACCCTTGAATGTGTTTGGCGACTGGTTTAGGTTGCTTTACATTGAAAACCAAGGCATGGCATTCGGCACAACGTTTGGCTCGGGTTGGTGGGCAAAATTAGCACTTAGTCTTTTCCGCCTTTTTGCAATTATTGGGTTGACATATTATCTGATAAAGCAATTAAAAATTCCAGCTGTACGTACAGAATACATTGTGGCAATAAGTCTTGTTTTAGCTGGTGCAACGGGAAATTTAATAGACAGTGCAGTTTATGATTACGTTTTTGAATTTGATGAAACATCTCCTTTCAATTGGGTGCAAACAAGTGATGGTACATACGTTTTGCGCAAACAAGGCTTCCTCTTCGCCAACGTAGTAGATATGTTTCAATTCAACGCCAGATGGCCCGAGTGGGTTCCTTGGCTAGGTGGTGAAGACGTGTTTGGCGCAATTTGGAATGTCGCTGATGCATCTATTACATGTGGAGTTATTATGGTGCTAATCCGTCAACGTACGTATTTTCCTAGTAACAAGAAAAAGAAGAACGAGGATAATCAGAGTGAGAATGAGAGCGAAAGTGAGGAGATGCAGAATGAAAGTGAGAGTGAAGAAAGTAAAAATCTGTAAACTCAAATAATATTAATAAAAAAGAGCGAGATTGGATAACCAATTTCGCTCTTTTTGTTTTTTGTTGAGAATTATTACTCTACAATCGGAATCAATCCTCGGATTCCCATGTCTACAGGATAATCTCCTGCTTGACTTTCATAAATATTGTCTTGATCTACATCATACCATTCAAAACTGTTGTTAATGCTGAATGAAAGTGTTACAACGATGTCCTCTGTTTCATTTCCAGTAATTGTCAATCCGCTTGCGAATGGCCCTGTAACCACACAGCTTCCCGCAGGAATTGGGGATGAATCAAACAAAGGATTCGGAACCGTAGTTCCTGGTGCTTGACCATCAATAGTAACTGCGCCAACTACAGGATAAGTTGCTTCAAATCCCCAGTATCCTTGGTCTTTATTGGAGTTAATTGACATTTGAGCCGTTTTGATTATGTAATTCTGAATGTACGTGCGATAAGCTACAAAAGAGGCTACTGTTCCAACATAGTCAACACCGTCCCATCGGAAATTGATATCAAAATTTTGATATGCCAATGATACGCGTGCCCATTGGTAAGTATTTGGTGAAATTTGACTCAATGGTTTAGAGTAAAACACTTGTCCATCACCGCGGATAATTGATTTTGAAAAATCAATTGCATTCTGACCACCTACAGTAGTTTCTGGACCGAAAAACACTACTTCACCAGTCCCTAAAGCAGTCCATGCGGATGGAGCTAGCTCGATATAATGTGCAGACATTCCATTAAACGAAGGTGTTTGAGCACCGTGTTCAGCAGGTACAGTCGTTGGTTGACCAAAACCGTTTAATCTTTCTTGATCAGGGTCAAATTTAAATTTGAATACCAACTTCGGACCTGAATCATCAACTGGTGGAGTAACAGGATCTTCTTTCTTACACGCTGCGAGTGCTATAACAGCAATCGCTAACAAAAACTTCGTCTTTTTCATAGTAATAGTTTACACGTTTCTTAAGTAGAATACGTAATTTGCAGCTAATTTATTGCATTTTCGGTTATGATAGAGCCTTTTGACGACAAATATTTTATGAAACAAGCACTAAACGAAGCACAAAAAGCCTTTGAATTAGATGAAATCCCTGTAGGAGCTGTTATCGTTGCAAACAACCAAATTATCGCTCGTGCGCACAATTTTACGGAGAAACTAAATGATGTTACCGCTCACGCTGAAATGCAGGCAATCACCGCAGCAGCTGATTTTATTGGCGGAAAGTATCTGATGCAATGCACATTGTATGTCACGTTAGAGCCTTGCGTCATGTGTGGTGGTGCGTTGTATTGGTCGCAGATTTCGCGAATTGTTTTTGGCGCAGCTGACCCTAAAAGAGGAGCGGGGCGAATTCAGCCAAACATCTACCACCCAAAAACCGAAGTGATTGGTGGAATAATGGCAGATGAATGCAGTGCCTTAATTCTTGATTTCTTTGCTAAAAAGCGATAGTGTTATTTGAAAAAGGCTTTAAATATGTCATTCCCGTTGGCATAAAGCAGCAACCCTAACAACAGTATAATTCCTGCCATTTGAGCGTATTCCATTACCTTTTTGTTCGGTTCACGACCTGTTATCATTTCATAAAGCAAGAACATCACGTGACCTCCATCAAGAGCTGGGATAGGGAGAATGTTCATAAACGCTAATACGATGGATATAAAAGCCGTTGTCATCCAAAACGACTGCCAGTTCCAAGTTGCCGAAAACATGTTTCCAATTGCACCAAAACCACCCAAACTAGATGCTCCTTTACTTGTGAAAATAAATTTCATTTGCGAAACATAATCTCTCAGGGTCCAATAGCCGAATGAAAAACCTTTTACCATAGCATCGCCAAGAGTATAATCAACTTTGACAACATAATTTTGAGTTGAAATAAAACCCAGATTACCGAGCGAATCAACCGATGGGGTTAATAAGAGTTCCTTGCCTTCGCGCCAAACTCCCAATTCAATTTTTTCGTTCTTAAGCTTTCTTATTTCTCTTGTAAAATCACCAAAATACACGACCTCATTTCCATTCAAAGAAATAATGCTATCTCCTTTCTGAAGACCAGCAATAATTGCAGGGGCTTCTGATAAAACACTATCCACAGAAAAGTGGCTTCGAACTGAAAAAGCAGGATAAGCATCTTTCTTAAAGAGATTATAGTCGATATCCTCTGGTAAAGTAATCATTTCCACTTCTCCATCTAAGTGCTCAACTTCAATACTTCGATATCCTCTAAGCAAAATTCCAATGTTTAACTCTCGAATGTCGTCTACATGTTCACCTTCTACAGATAAAATTTTATCTCCTTCTTGAAAACCATACTTTTCCATCATCTCGTGCACATGCACACCATGAGGAGCAACATCCATTGAAACATATTCTCTGCCCCACACCCAAAGCACCATCATGTAAATCATAAATCCTACTATGAGGTTTACAATTACCCCTCCAGTCATGATTATCAAACGTTGCCAAGCTGGTTTGGAACGGAATTCCCAAGGTTCTGCAGGTTTTTCCAGTTGAGCGGTATCCATTGACTCGTCAATCATACCTGAAATTTTCACATATCCTCCGAGTGGCAACCAACCGATTCCCCACTCTGTTTCACCAATTTTCTTTTTGAAAAGTGAGAATCCAGGATTGAAGAACAAATAAAATTTCTCCACACGAGTTTTAAACCATCGCGCAGGTAAAAAATGTCCAAATTCGTGTAATACAATTAATATAGAGAGTGACAATACTAGCTGTCCGGCTTTAATCCAAAATTCCATGTTCAATTATTTGAAGGACAAATATAGGTGTTTTTTAGATGTAAAAAGCGGTAGAATTTTCTAATGAAAGTGTTTGTTTTATGCATTACAGAACCTTGTCGAAAATTAAAGCTAAATATTTCATAATTTTGCAACATGAGTACAGAAAAGCATACCTCTTTAGATAAGTTAGGTGAATTTGGATTGATTGACCGCATAACAAAACCATTTTCTCACTACAATGCAACAACAGTCAAAGGTGTCGGTGATGATGCAGCGGTAATTCGCATCAATGACGAAGAGCACATGCTTGTGTCTACGGATATGTTGGTTGAGGGAATTCACTTCAACTTAATGTATGCGCCTCTTAAACATTTAGGTTATAAATCTGTGGCGGTAAATCTGTCTGATATTTATGCAATGAATGGAAAACCTGAACAAGTAACTGTTTCTCTCGCTATTTCGAGTCGCTTCACCGTTGAAGCAATTGAAGAATTGTACGAAGGAGTTCGCGCTGCTTGCGATGTGTATGGAGTGGATTTAGTAGGTGGAGACACAACCTCATCTTTAGCGGGATTGATGATTAGTGTGACGGCTATCGGTCGTGTACAGCATGCTGACGTAGTATATCGCTCGGGAGCAAAAGAAGGAGATTTACTTGTGGTATCTGGTGATTTAGGCGGAGCATTTGTAGGACTTCAAGTTCTTGAACGAGAAAAAGAAGTGTACAGATCAAACCCGAATGCACAACCTGATTTGGAAGGACACGACTACATCCTTGAGCGCCAACTAAAACCTGAAGCACGCAAGGATGTAATTAATTTTCTGGACGAATTAGGCGTAAAACCAACTTCGATGATCGATATTTCAGATGGATTGGCTTCTGAAGTGTTGCATCTTTGCAGAGCGAGTGAAGTGGGTTGTCATGTTTATGACGAAAAGCTTCCTATTGACCCTGTAACTTATTCAACTGCCCGTGATTTTAATTTGGATCCAAGTACATGTGCATTGAATGGTGGAGAGGATTACGAATTACTTTTCACTATCAAACAATCTGATTACGAAAAAATAAAAGGAAGTCCGCACATGACTGTAATCGGGCATATTGTGGAAGAAAATGCAGGTATTTACCTTGTTGATAAAGCAGGATCGCTAATTCCGATTCAAGCTCAAGGGTGGAATCACTTTGACCGTTCGTAATACGCTGATTCAACTAGCTCAGAAAAAGGTACTTTCTTGATTTTAGATTCAGCCCAAAGAATAAATTTGAATGAATCAAAAACGTTGCTCTCAAATGGATCATTTGCTAGTGGTCTTATTTGGTGCAACACCTCTTCAAGTAAATCGAGTTGATCGAGTGGTTGCTCAGTACGACTTAATTTGTTGAGGTATTTCAAGAAGATTTCTTCAAACTTGTAAACCCTGTTTCTTGATTTCAAGTAACGCTGTGTACTCTTGATAGCGTATGGCAACAGTTGATGATGATTCAACTCAAAATGAATAATCAAATTTAGTAATTGCGCAAAGCAGTACAAGTCTTGTTTTTCATCAAAATCTTTGTCGTTTAAAATGGTGTTGATCCATTTCAGTGCTCCAGAAAAATCTTGAACTCCAAAATAAGCTACAGCGATATTGTAGTTTAAGTATGCTCGTCTCGACTTATTGATTTTCTCACCATACAGTCGATAACCTTCTTCAATTATTGGGACTAACAACAGTGCTTTTTCAAACTCACCTCTTTCATTTAACAGCATTAATTCTGTGCTATTGATACTACTAAACAATTTAATGTTCATGTCATCAGTGGCAGAATCTCCCAATTTAAGGGCAATGGATTTTAACTCGGTCAACAACACATCGACACTTGAATATCTACCTAATTGATTGTTGATATAGATTGCATTTGTAATTAAACTGAAGTACACATTTATCTCTTCATTCAAGCGATCATCATTTTCTTCAAATAACTCCTTGTTGCGTAATATGTAGGTTAATGAGTTATCAAAGTCGCTTATAGCAAAATAATAGGCTGCATGAATATGGTTAATCAAATATCGATTATCAAAATTCTCTGTAAATTGAGCGCTGTCTAGCTCTTTAAAAATAGTTTCAAAACTCTGTTGATCTTCTTCGCTTCGGGCTATTCCTTTTGTGTTTAGACGCAAAATCAACTTGCTTTTAATATTCCACAGCAAGTTAAAATCACGCGTATGATTTAAAATCAATAAATCTTCTTTCATCATTTCTTCAAGGTGATGATCCTGCACGCCTGAATATCCTGTGTTTTCTAAAAGTTTTTTAATTTTCGTATTGATTTCCAATAAAACATGGTGTTTTCCGTGCTTACGAGCTAATTTTTCTGCGCTAGCAAGGTATTTTTTACATTGAGCGTAAAGCGATTTATCATATAAAATCTCTGCATAGTGCAACATACGATACAACTGTGATTCAACTGACGAATTCGCATGATATGCATCGAGTGCACGCATGATGTTCTCTTGGAGTCTTTTCTTTGTTATAGAGAATTTGTTGAGTAGTGCTTGTCCTTTGAATTCTTCGTGTATTTGTTCTTCATCATATACATTCATCGAATCTAAATAGTCGAATAGAATGATATAATTATTCTCTTCACCAATGGTATGTTTAGAAGAGAAAACTTTGAAGTAACGCTTCTCAGATTTTGATAAACTTTTGATTAGATCAAATAATGAGGGTGAAGGAGTTGCAGCCATTGTAATTAAATTTGAATTTAACCACAATATAGCATGTTCACACAATTAAGTTACTTGAAAATGTTTAAAGTGTATAAAACATTGACTAAACTGACTTGTATATTAATTGTGCCAATCTAACATAAATGATATAAAACAAAAAAGACGCATAAATGCGTCTTTCTTAGTATTTAGAAGTATCGTATACGTTACTTTCCTTTTCGTCTTTTGTCTTCATCCGAATCGTTGTTCGGGTCAGTAATCACATCACCATCATTTCCATCTCCTGGATTATTACAAGAAGGATTAGGCCCTGATGCTTTTGTGCCAAAATATTCAACTTCTGAAGAAACTCCATCAGAACTATCCAACGTAATTATCTCCTTCTTACAAGAGAATAAAACCGCTGAAAACAGTACTATTGGTATAATTAACTTCTTCATAATTTGTAAATATTAGAATTCACTACAAACAAATATATAACATTAATTCGAATCTACCAAGGATTCATCATGAATTTTTATGTGAACACGTGTACCTATTGATTCACCTGTATCATTTATAATGTCAACGGGGCCAATAAGTTGAAAAGTTTTACCTGAAATCTTGCGTAAAAGCTCAATTCTCGAGCTTGTGATACTCATTCCTCTTGATTGATGATCGCCAGTTTCAACTTTATGTCTCATGCTCTTCTCATAACCAATTCCATTGTCTTCAATAATGAAATTAATTATGTCTCCCTCGCGCGTTGCAGTGAACTTAATCAATCCTTTCACATCTTGGCGAGGCAAAATTCCGTGGATAATACTATTCTCCATAAATGGCTGAAAAATCATTGAAGGAATTTTCAATTCTTCAGTGTCAATTGATGGGTCTATATCAAAAACGTAATCAAATCTATCTTTAAATCGCATAGACTCAAGTGACAAGTATAGCTCCAATCGCTCAATTTCTTCACTTAACGCAACATTATTACTCTCTGTAGTTGAACTATCCAAATTTTTTCGAATCAGCTTTGCAAATTGACTCAGGTATTTATTTGCAGATAATTTATCTTGGGTATTAATAAAATACTGAATGGAATTCAACGCGTTAAAGATAAAGTGTCTGTTCATTGATGCGTTCAAAGATTGTTGCTCCAGTCCTCTAAGTTTGCTCGTGAACTCTAGACTCTCACTTTTTCTGCGATTTCTTTCTTGTTGTATTTGAAATCTGAACACGCCATAAACAATTGAAGCAACAAAAATCACACACAATGAAATAAACCACCAAGTAGCATAAAAAGGTGATTTAATAACAAATGGAAATTCAATTTCATTAGAAAGCACTCCATATTTACTTACTGCGCGAGCTTTCAGCGTATAATTTCCTGGAGAAAGATTGGAAAATGTAACTTCTGAATTTGGTGTAGGAGGTGACCAGTCATCATTTACCCCATCTAGGAAAAACTGATACATTAAACTCTCGGGGTTAGACATTGTAACACCTGTGAAGTTGAACACCAATCGATTTTGATTAAAGGACAAAAGTAAATCTGCTGGGATTCCCTCTGAATTAAGTTCCCATTCATCCAAACTTAGCTTTTGATAATTAACCGAAATACTGTTAAAGGTCAGTACTGGAGCAATCGTTGATACACGTTGATTCTCTTTGTCCTTATTGAATTTAATCAATCCTTCGGAGCTTCCAAACCACAGATTTTCATCTTTATCGATATAAGCCGAGTTAATATTGGTTTCCAGACTTACTAATCCTTCTGAAATTCCAAATTGATCAACCGTCATTTTATCAAGTCCTCTTTCAATATTGCTAAATCTAAAGAGTCCGTTATTTGTCCCCACCCACATTGAATTATGCTGAGCAACTATGAAATTTACAAAATTTGACCCACTAAACTCTGCATACTGTAAGTGTTCTATCTTCCCGTTTCTAAAGATATAAATACCCTCCTCTGTGCCTATCCATATTGACCCTGTAATGTCAGATTCTACTGAATAGACTGTGGGTTTTGATGAAGATAATTCGAATGATGTTAGTTTTTCATCTTTTGTAAATACATGAAAGCCATTTTGAGACGCAAAATATATAACACCCTGATATTCTGTGAAATTTCGGACATTAAATAGTTTCTTAGCATCACTATTTATATTTTTAAGGGCAGCAATTTTACCATTATCATAAATAGAAATTCCATCTTTTCCACCTATCCAAATTCTGTTTTTAGAGTCTTGAAACAAAGCGGAAATCTTATTATCAAGCAGTTCTGGATGATACCTCGAATCCCAAACTTCAATTTTTCCGTCTCGAAAGATGTTTATCCCATTTCCTGTTCCAAACCACAAATTATTTTCATGATCTACCAATGAACACCAAACAGTGTTATTACTTAGTCTTGAATTACTAATATCAATTGTCTGCCACGCTCCTTTATAGAACCTACTGATACCATTGACATAAGATCCAAACCATAGCGCTCCCTCTGCATCTTGGACAACTGAAACAATTAAATCACTTACCAACCCTGAACTCGAAGTGTAGTGAGTAAAAGCTTCACCAGCAAAACGCACTAAACCCTTTCCTTCCGTACCTATCCATATTGTACGCGAATTGTCTTCAAATACACAAGAAATATTGTCCAAGGGAAAACCATTGTTGGTTGAGAGTTGCATTGTTTCACTCTGTCCAATTCTAAAAGCACCATCAAACTTTGTTGAAAGCCACACGCGATGATTGTGGTCCAAGTAAAGATGTTTGAAATGCCCTTCTGCGATCTCATTTGAATTTTTAAACACCTTGAGACGACCTTTCTTGATGTACAATACTCCATCTCCATAAGTAGCCATTACCAACCCGTAGTTAGTGTCCCACTTTAGCGAACTAAAACTATAATCATCTGTATTGAGAAGGAGGTTATACTTTGTCCCATCTATTGAATAAAACACCCCCATTCGAGTAGCGACATAAAGCGTATCATTCACCACTAGCAAGTCGCGAATTCTGTTAAATTCATCTATTTCATCTATCCCGTGAACTCTGACTATTGATTTAACTAAATCATTACCATTCAGTTCAAATAACCCTCCACCATTAGAGGCCATTAACTTTCGCCCCTTAAATTCAATAATAGCAGAAAATTTAATGCCCTCTTGCAAATGCTTGGCATCATATGCTATAAATTTCTTCCCAGATTTTCGTGACACACCATTCTCATGACCAATCCAAAGTGTATCATTGATGTGTCCCACAAAAGAGATTCGATTATTGAGAAGTCCATTGTCCACCGAAAATGTTTCAAACTCACGCCCAGAAAATCGAGCAAGTCCACCGAGTGTCCCCACCCAAAGAAATCCTTTTGAATCTTGTGTAATACAAGTCACTTGAGATTGGGGGAGTCCCTCTGCAACAGAATAGGAGCGAAATGTATATTCTTGCCCATAGCTGAGAGTAAACAAAAATAAAAACAAGGTTAAAATTAAAACACGCATCAAATTGTTTTAAGCATTTTGACGAATTCAGCCACTCTATTTCTAGCGACAGGGACGTGTTGCGTCTTATTAAGTACCGCAAAATGTCCGTCTTCATTCAAGTATTCAGTTAAGTAATTCAAATTAACGATATGCGACTTGTGTACTCTAAAAAACTTGGTAGGGTTTAATAAGTTCTCGTATATTTTAAGTGTTCTTGTATCCAAATATCGAGTCCCATCTTCAAAATAAATCATGGTACAATTTCCGCTTGCCTCAAGACGTACAATAGTGTTATCCTCAATGATTTTAAGACCTTTGGTGTGTGATATCGCAATTCTGTTTGACGGTTTATTATGCACTAAACTGTCTGATAAATTTCTGATTGACTCAAAATAAGTAGAAAAGTTTTCAGGAGCTGATTTAAATGATTCTTTCGTTTCAACAACTTTTTGAACTGCACTTTGTAACTCCTCAATATCTACGGGTTTCAAAATGTAATATGCCGCGTTTGCATTAAAAGCACGTACAGCAAAATCTTTAAATGCAGTAACGAAAATTACAAAAAAATCTTTCTTGGGAATTCGCTCAAGTAAATCAAATCCTTCTGCTCCAGAGGGCATTCGAATATCGAGAAACACCACGTCAGGACTGCTAGACTCGATGATACTCTCTGCATCATCAATATTGCCTGCTTCTCCGATTACTTCTACTTCTGGACAAAATTCTTCGAGAAGCATAATTAAGTTCTTTCTTGCTAATTCTTCATCATCAACTATTACAGCTCTTAAATTCATTTTTTGGATTTTGACTAAAATTAGTGATTTTCATTGAACTATTAACTCAAGATTAAAAAATCAACAACTAAAAAAACGGTTTAATCGAAAATTCTAACCATTCAATCAATAATCTCGTCTGTTCGAATAGTAAGTCTAAAAATCCCAAGATGACTCCGTAACTTAGGGTTAACATTGTTGCTTTAAGAATTTAAATTTTAGTTTATGAAAACACATTTACATTACTCTTCGCCTGTTAATCACATCTCATTAATCTGGGTATTTGGAGATAACGGGAATTAGATTTCCCCCAATATTTTAAGAATGCATTCTGCGGATTGTGTGCGCTGTTCAATATGGCTCATGTGTCCGCAGTTTTTGATTTCAATAAATTTGTTTTTATCTCCAGCCCATGTTGCTTTTGCCTCTTTCGCATCTATCAACTTGTCATTTTCTCCTTGAATAAAATAGCATTTGTGAGCATATTGCTTAACTCGACTGGCCAAATCAACTCTATTTTTCATCGATTGAGCCGCATGTACAATTTGCGATGGCGACATTTGTTTTGCTCGCTCAACAATCTCCTTTATTGAATTTTCGTGTTTATCGGGTTCGTGAAAAAGAAGTGGAATGGACTCATTTAAGAAAATAGACCTGTTCTTACGCACAACTTGCCCTATTCTATCTCTGTTTTTCTTTCGTTCTTCGCTGTCCTCCCAGTGGTTGGAATGAAAAAGTATGAGTTTACCAATTTTTGGGTTCATTTCAATCAACTCCAAACCGATATAACCCCCCATGCTGTGGCCGATGAGATCGTACTCAAGGATATTTGCTTTCGTCAATTGCTCGTGCACCCATTTTGCGTAAGCTCCAATGGTTTCTTCTTCGAGAAAAACTTCTTTATTTTCACCATGTCCAGGAAAATCAATAAAAACAGACTGAAATTGAGTTGGATCCAAATGAAAATCTATCCAATTGGTAGAATCCAATAAAAAGCCATGCAAAAACACCACAACTTTACCTTCTCCAATAATTCTCATGAAGTCAAAAGTAAATTAAGCGTTCATCAACTCTTCAATCTCATCTGCTTCGATTGGAATATTCGCCATTAGATTCAACGGAGCTCCACCATCTTGTACGACCAAATCATCTTCCAAGCGAATTCCAATAGATTCTTCCGGAATGTAAATTCCAGGTTCGCAAGTGAAAACCATTCCAGCTTGAATCGGTTCATTCCACGGACCTACGTCATGTGTGTCTAAACCAATATAATGTGAAGTGCCGTGCATGAAGTATTTTTTATACGCTGGCCAATCAGGATTTTGGGTTTTAATGTCATTAGAATTAATCAATCCCAATTGAACCAATTCATTCTCCATGTAGCGACCAACTTCTTTGTGGTAATCCGCAAGCATAGTTCCAGGAACCAACATTGCTTCAGCAAATTTTTTGACTTTCAAAACCGCGTTGTAAACCGCTTTTTGGCGCTCAGTAAACCTACCGTTTACAGGAAAACAACGCGTTAAATCAGAAGCATAATTTGCGTATTCCGCTCCAAAGTCCATCAAAATCACATCGCCATCATTACACACTTGGTTGTTCTCAATATAGTGCAACACACACGCACTCTTTCCAGAAGCGATAATTGGTGTATAGGCAAATCCCTTCGATTTGTTTCTTAAGAACTCATGAGCTAACTCAGCTTCTATTTCATACTCATAAACCCCAGGTTTAATAAAGTTCAATAGTCTTCTAACACCCTTTTCAGTAATCGAACACGCATGCGACATCAATTGGATTTCAATATCTTCCTTTATCGAGCGTATGCTGTGCATAATCGGAGCGCTTTTGCGGTAAATATGCGCAGGATATTTTTGTTTGCAATCAATGATAAAGCGGTCTTCACGTGTTTGAACTTCGGTACTTGCTCTCAAATGTTCATTTGTATTCAAATAAACAGATTCAGCCTCAGCCATCAGTGTTTTAAAAATGGTGTCGAACTGAGATAGCCAGTATACTGTCTTAATTCCGGAAACCTCAAATGCTGCCTCTTTAGTCAATTTTTCTCCCTCCCATACAGCAATATGATCATTGGTTTCTTTAAGGAACAGAACCTCTCTATGCTTTTCATCTTTAGCATCAGGAAAAAGCACCAGAATACTTTCCTCCTGATCTACACCAGATAAATACAAAATATCTCTGTGTTGCTGAAAAGGCATCGTACTGTCCGCACTAATCGGAAAAATATCATTTGAATTAAACACTGCCAAAGCACCTGAAGTCATTTGTTTTATAAACTTCTTTCTGTTTTTTACAAACAGCTCGGATGGAATTCTATCGTATTTCATATTTTAAAAAATTTGTGCCGTATGACAATTAAAACCCTCTAACTTTATATAGTTTTAAAACATTTCTATTGTCTTT
>CAYUQU010000008.1:0-69238 GCA_964447015.1 uncultured Flavobacteriales bacterium | reverse complement strand
AGGAATATCGGTTTTAAGAAAAAAAGTGTGTATATCCACGAAGAAATGATTGGTTCTTTAAACTATTTGTCTGCATACATTCCACTTCAAAACAATTATGATGAAGTTATTGCTTATATTAATCTTCCGTATTTTGCGAAGCAGAATGAATTCGAAAATGAAATCGCGGGATTCTTATCTGCCATCATCAATATTTTCGTCCTTTTGCTCGCGCTAAGTATCGTAGTGGCGGTATTTGTTACAAATAGAATTACTGAGCCACTAAAGCTTATTCAAACGAGTTTAGCTGAGCTAAAACTTGGCAAGGCAAACACTCCTATTTCTTATCGAGGAAATGATGAAATCGGGGCGCTTGTAGAAGAATATAATGCAAAGTTGAAAGAGTTGCAGGAAAATACAATTCTATTGGCAAAAACTGAGCGAGAGGTGGCGTGGAGAGAAATGGCAAAACAGGTGGCACACGAAATAAAAAACCCACTCACACCGATGAAGCTTCGCCTTCAACATTTACAGCGCTCTTTCGATCCAAAAGACCCTGATGCTCAAGAGCGTTTGAACCATGTTGCACAGTCTATTATTGAACAAATTGATGCGCTTACGGTAATTGCAAATGAGTTTTCTAATTTCGCCAAACTTCCTAAGCCAAAGGAGGAAAAAATAAACATTATCGCGATAATCAACCACGTAGCTGATACTTTTCACGATGCGGCTAATACATCGATAGAAACGGAATTTGCTCAAAAAGAGGTTTATATTTTAGCTGATAAAGACCTTATGATTAGGGCTTTTAATAATTTAGTTAAAAATGCCGTTCAAGCTATTCCTGAAGACAGAAAGGGCCATATTTTGATTCGTGTTGAGGTTGTGGAACACAAGGTAATTATGTCTGTTCAGGACAACGGTTCGGGAATCCCTGAAGAAATGAGGGAGAAGATTTTTGCTCCAAACTTCACCACTAAATCGACTGGAATGGGGCTTGGATTAGCAATGGTAAAACAGATTGTAGAGTCGCACAAGGGGACTATTTATTTTGAAAGTTCAGAAGAAGGAAGCTCCTTTTTTATTGAACTGGATGAATATGTGGCATAACCTGTGGGACTAACTTCCACAGTACAAACACCCTTCATCATCAAAATCATCAAGCTCAGGATTTGTTTCAATTTCTGGCCTTAACGTTTTCTTCAGCTCGTAAATTTCTTGCATAATCTCACCATCCTCAAAGATGTTTCCTGTGAGCTTTGTTTTAAGCTCTGCCATTTTTGTTAACATTTCTTGTTCTGTCATGATGTCAATGTTTAATTTTTCATGTCTTCTGATGCCACAATACGCAAACTCAAGTCCATCACATGATTTACTTCTGGATCTGGTATTGCTTGCTCAAATCGAATTTTATATTCTCCCTTTGTTGGAAATTTTTTATTCCACCCAATTAGCATTTCGTGCTCAATTACTGAACCCGTCTTTTTTCCTATCCACTTCCCACTTGGGTCAGCTAAAGGAAAATTCAACGTGTCCTTCCGTTGTTCTCCATTTGGGTTTTTAACATACATAAAGACCCACAAGTTGCTGTATTCGTACTCTGGTGTGGTTCGAAGTGTAACAACAAAATTATAAGCAACAGCAGTGTCATTACTCACAAAATCAAACGCGGGTGATTCTCCCGAACCCCAAGAATGGTCTTTAAAGTCATAAGTACCCTCATAAAAAGGTGTTGGCCCACAAGACGCCAAGAGAAATAAAGATATTATGACACTGCTAACTATTGCTTTCACCTGTATTTGGTTTTCTATTCCTATTTCGGTTATTTCGACGGTTTTTGTTTGGTGGTCGCGTTGTATCACCCTCTACAGGTGGACTTGCGCTTTCACTCGACTTTTGAACCGTTAATTTTCCTGGTGCCTTTGGTTTTGGTGTATTAGTTTTCTGAGCACTATCAGTTGCGCCACTTCCTTGATTTGGGTTTTTATTTACCGTAATCTTTTTTGCTGGTGCGCCACCTTGATTTTGTGGTTGATTTGGCTCGTTTCCTCTTGATGGTTTTTTCTTCTTTTTCTTCTTTTTCTTAAACGTACCATCAAATCGATCTAAACTATCCTGTCCTACCACATTTGTGTAGTCTGGAACAACGACAACAGCTTCCTTAAACTCTTTCAAGTCAAGAGGTTTTTTTCCGTTTTTGTTCATTTCGATTACTTCACTTACTCGCTCGGGAGAAAGAGGAATTAACCCTGATGATCCTCCTGGTTCGTCTGTATCGTGAATGTACCAAAGAACTTGTTTAAACACATCTGTTTTGATGTGAAAAGCCGTTCCCTTTTCTGTGTGAAGTTTAACCTCCGTAGAAGGGAAGCCTTTTATAGCCTCTAGGTACATGTCGAGTTCATAATTCAAACAACACTTAAGTTTACCACATTGTCCAGCTAATTTCTGTGGATTTAACGACAGTTGTTGATATCGTGCTGCGCTTGTGGATACAGATCTGAAATCTGTAAGCCAAGTAGAACAACAAAGTTCTCGCCCACATGATCCTATCCCTCCCAATCTAGCAGCCTCTTGACGCGCTCCAATCTGTCTCATTTCAATTCGCACCTTGCATGTTTCAGCAAGATCTTTTATCAACTGTCTAAAGTCTACGCGCTGTTCTGCAGTATAAAAAAATGTAGCTTTTGATTTATCGCCTTGAAATTCTACGTCAGAAATTTTCATATCCAACTTAAGTTTTCCAGCAATTTTTCGCGCGTTGTGCATGGTGTCAAATTCCATGTCACGAGACTCTTTCCAGAGCTCAATATCTTCTTCCGTAGCCTTACGGTATATTTTTCTTGCTTCGTGCGGCTTAAAACCCGGCGCTTTTTTCTTCAACTGAATGCGTACCAACTCACCAACGATTGATACAACCCCGACATCATGCCCCGGACTTCCCTCGACTACTACCACATCTCCCGCTTGAAGAGAAAGATTGTGTGTATTTCTAAAAAAGGCCTTACGGCTATTCTTGAAGCGAACTTCAACTATATCGAACTGACTCTGCCCTTCTGGTAACGCCATATTGGCCAACCAGTCAAACACGCCAAGTTTATTACATCCACCTGAACTACAAGTACCGTTGCTTTTGCAACCGCGCGGAACTCCACCTGAATTAGAGCAACTCGCACATCCCATAGTTTCAAATTATATTCTGATTGTAAAGGTACATATTTTTTAATCTCTATTGTAAACGAGTTTTAAGTTATCCGATGTTAATAAGCTACAGTGTTCTGTTTTCAAGGCTTTATAAATACAAAAAGGGCTGAATTTTACAATTCAGCCCTTTAATATGCATTATTTAAAACTCCCTACAAATCAAACTTAATTCCTTGCGCTAAAGGCAATTCATCTGTATAGTTGATGGTATTTGTTTGTCTTCTCATATATATTTTCCATGCGTCAGAACCTGATTCGCGTCCGCCTCCAGTTTCTTTCTCTCCTCCAAACGCACCACCGATTTCAGCTCCCGAAGTACCGATGTTAACGTTTGCGATACCACAATCAGATCCTGCAACAGACAAGAATTTTTCTGCGTCTTTCAGGTTATTTGTCATAATCGCTGAAGAAAGTCCTTGTGGAACACCGTTTTGAACAGATATTGCATTTTCTATGCTGCCTGAGTATTTCATCAGATACAAAATTGGTGCAAACGTTTCGTGTTGTACAATTTTATAATCGTTTTGAGCCTCCGCAATTGCAGGGCGCACATAACAACCCGATTCGTAACCCTCACCTGTAAGAACTTCACCAGGAACAAGAATGTTACCACCCTCTTGAACAACTCTGTCTAGTGCTTCCAAATACATTTTTACAGCGTCTTTGTCAATAAGTGGCCCAACGTGATTGTTTTGATCCAATGGATTACCTATTTTCAATTGCTTATAGGCGCTAACCAACGCATCACGCACTTTATCATAAACACTTTCGTGAATAATTAATCTACGTGTCGACGTACAGCGTTGACCTGCTGTTCCAACTGCACCAAATACAGCTCCTGGAACAACTATTTTCAAGTCAGCATCTGGAGCAATAATGATTGCATTGTTTCCACCAAGCTCCAAAAGCGAACGACCTAACCTTTCTCCAACTGTTGCGCCAACTGATTTACCCATACGAGTAGATCCTGTAGCTGAAACAAGAGGAACGCGCTTGTCTGCCGCCATTAGTTTTCCTATTTCAGGACCGCCAATTACTACACATGAAACACCTTCAGGGACATTGTTTGCCGCAAAAACTTCAGCGGTAATTTTTTGACATGCAATTGCAGTCAATGGTGTTTTTTCTGATGGTTTCCACACACACACATCACCACAAACCCACGCTAATGCTGTATTCCAATTCCAAACTGCCACAGGGAAATTAAATGCAGAAATAATTCCTACAATTCCAAGTGGGTGATATTGCTCATACATTCTGTGTCCAAAACGCTCCGAGTGCATTGTTAAACCGTGAAGTTGTCTTGAAAGACCTACTGCAAAATCACAGATATCGATCATTTCTTGCACCTCACCAAGACCTTCTTGAAGTGATTTTCCCATTTCATAAGAAACCAGTTTTCCTAAAGGTTCTTTATATTCTCTTAATTTCTCTGCTAATTGTCGAACAACCTCGCCTCTTCTTGGTGCTGGCACCATACGCCACTCTAAAAAAGCTTCTTGTGCTTTCATTATTGTCGCCTCATAATCACTTTCTGATGCGCCGTTAACTGTAGCAATCAATTGACCATCAACTGGAGAGTATGAATTAATTTTTTCGTCTCTTGTATTGAACCAATAAGACCCTGTTGAGGCTCCTTTGTTTACTTCGTTAATTCCTAATTTATTTAGAATGTCTTTGATTCCAGTGTCTGTTAGTGTTTCAGCCATCTTTTATTCTTGTTTTATAAATTTTATGCAAAATTACGGAAAAATGTTAATTATTGTGTGATTTAAAACACATAAGCCGTTCCTAGTTTTTAAGAACGGCTTAATCTTTAACAAATTGTTTGTGTAAACCTTACTTTACACTAGATTTATTTTATTCACTAGCTCATCTCTATAAGAGCCTCCAATTGGAATTATTTTCTTGTCTTTTTCTAAATGAAGATTCGGATATTCGATTGACGCAATTTTATCTAAGCGCACAATATATGATCGGTGAACCCTTGTAAACTGTTCTGAAGGAAGTTTCTTTTCAATATCCTTCATTGTAGAGTGAATGGTATACCTACTATCAAGTGTGTTGATAACAACATAATCCTTTAGCGCCTCAACGTAGTAAATATCCTTTGTGTTCAGTTTAACAAGTCTGCTATTTGCTTTTACAAAAATAAACTCTTTGCTATCTTTATTTTCCACTAAAGAGTATAAAAGGTCGCGCTCTTTTTCTACCTCTTTGTTTTTATTGTGCTTATAAAGAGCCATTTCAATGGTTGTGTGTAAGTCAACTTCTTTAAATGGCTTGATTATGTAACCATAAGGCTCTGTTACTTTTGCTTTCGAAAGGGTAGAGTCGTCAGCATAAGCTGTTAGAAAAATAACTGGAATTCCAAGCTCTGATTTCATAATTTCAGCAGCCTCTATCCCATTCATATCTCCTTTTAACATGATGTCCATCAATACGATGTCTGGCTTTTCTGCTCTTCCTATTTCAAGCGCACGGTCTCCTGTCGCTGCAGCTCCTACTACATTATATCCAAGTTTCTTCAGGCTATGTTGAATATCTTTTGATACAATTGACTCATCTTCTACAACTAATACATTTGTCTTTGGCATAATCTTACGCTTTTAAAAGTTCAAAAGTAATCAAATATTTCGTTCCATCCTCTCGTTGAACATCAACAACAGCATCTAATTGGTCAACTAGTGTAAGCACCAGTTGGAGTCCTAGTGTGTCTGTATTCTTAATATCCAAGTCTTTTGGGAGGCCGATTCCGTTATCTCCAATTACCAGTTCTATTTTATTCTTTCGTTTTTTAAGTTGAATTAACAATTCACCTTTTGTTCTATCAGGAAAAGCATATTTCAGTGCGTTTGAAACAAGCTCATTTACAATTAACCCACAAGGAATGGCTTGATCTAAACTCAGATTAACCTGATCCATGTTGTATTTAATTTCTACTAAATTATCAAAAATTTGATATGAATGTACTAAATTATTCGATAAATTAAAAATATACTCGGAAAAATCAAGTGAAGAAAATTTATCTGTTTGATATAAATTCTCGTGAATAAAAGACATGGATTTTATCCTGTTCTGAGATTCTTTCAGTATCGTTTTTGTTGATTCGTCAGACACATAAGACGATTGTAGGTTTAAAATGCTAGAAATAACCTGAAGATTGTTTTTCACCCTGTGATGAACCTCTTTCAATAAAATTTCCTTTTCGCGCAATGAACTTCTTAATTCTTGTTCTCCTTCTTTCTTATCTGTTATGTTGTGTGAAACACACGACACCTCAATAACCCGACCCTCTGTATCAAAAATTGGATTAAGAAAGGTTTCAAACCAATACGTTTTGTCGTATATCTTTAATCTGCTTTCAATTTGATTTGAATCTCCAGATAAAACCTTAAAAAGACTTCTAAGCGAGTTCTCAGAACCCGCCTTATCCATTTTATCTGAGAAAAAATTAAGCATATTCATACCAATAACAAGTTCCTTCTTAAATAATTGCTGGACAGTTTTATAAAAATAACCATTATACATCAGGAGACGAAACTTCTCATCAACGGTCCAAATAAGTGTATTAGATGAGTTTTCTATTATAGCAGAAAGTTTCAGTGATTGTTCTTGCAAAAGTTTTTCTGTTCTTCTCCTCTCTGTTATTTCATGCATTAATTGCTCATTCATTTTTTCAGCAACTCCCAACCTAGATCGTTCTCCTGCTAATTTATTAATAAGCGAAATATCTTTTAATATAAGCATGGAAACTTTTTCTCCATTATATAGTGTTGGTGTTAAAGTAAACTCAACTTCTAATTTCTCTTCGCTATTAAATCTACAAACTTCAACTTGGTCATTTATCAATTTTTTGTGTTCTCCATGACTGTTTTTGGCTTTAATAAAAATATCTTTGTTTTCACCCCTAAACAAGTCATCTAACTCTATCGAAAATTGAGATTTTTCAGAAAAATTTAACATTCTATATGCTTCAGAATTTGCAAATATTATCGTGTTATTTACAAACAATAAAATCGCTTCTGGAATATTTTCAATGATGCTTTTAAAAGATTGTTGTGTGTTTTTTAATTTGGACTCATAGTTTTTTTGCTCTGTAATATCTCGAACTACACATTGTTCAATTCGTTCACCATGAGCATTCATTAATAAAATTACAATTTCAACATTAATAATTGTTCCGTCACTTCTTAAAATATCCCACTCTATTACTTTTCTATTCTTTTCATCATTTATACTCTCTATTTTTTCTTTTAAAAAATTAAAATCAAGATTTGGAGAACTATAGTCCCAAAGTGTTGACCCTATAATTTTCTCAATAGGAATACCTAAGAGTTTTTCGGTGTTGTGGTTTGCATTCTGAATAATTCCTTCTTTCGTTAGAAATATTGCATCATTACCTTCTTCAAATAATAATCTGAATTTTGTTTCATTTCTTTCTGACTGAATGCTTTGTTTCTTACTTTCAGTAATATCTAC
Organism: uncultured Flavobacteriales bacterium; assembly: GCA_964447015.1. GTDB lineage: Bacteria > Bacteroidota > Bacteroidia > Flavobacteriales_D > Crocinitomicaceae > Wandonia. The sequence goes on along the minus strand of CAYUQU010000008.1, from coordinate 61,573 downwards.
AATTTTTAGTAAATAAAACTCTCCTTCATTGAGTATTATTTTATCTACAAAAATTTCTACCCATTGGTTATGTTTTTTAATTTCATAATCAAATCTACTTTCCTTTAAATCACTTAATTTTTCGCCTAATACATTACTGATTATTATATCTATATTTTTAGGTATTTTTTCTTGTTCACTCCCTAATAATCGCAAAAAACAGTTGTTATAATCTAATATTCTATTAGGACTTTCACCACTTAATAGAGCAACCCCAATACCTGGTTGATTTATTATTTCTGATAAATACGAGGAATAATCCTGTATCCTTTTAACCATTTTATTTCTTGAATGTAAAACAAGAACAGAAATAGAACCCGCAATAAAGACCAAGGCAGATAATATTATAAAATCATCCTTGAATCCCTGAATTATTAAATATGATATTACTATAATTACAAAAGCTAGTATATTATAAATTACGGCATAATAAAACCGTTGTATAGCAATAATAATTACCGAATAAAGGAATATAAAACCAACCATGTGGTTTGTTTCAAAATCGCTCTTTATTAAATCACCCCATACATATAACGTTATTCCGCAGAACAGAACAAAATAGATTGGGAAGATATATTTTCTTAAATTTTTGAACAGCTGTGTTATACCTATAGTACACAATATGTAAATTGAAGAAAGAAGTGTTATATCAGCATATATATTAGGTAATGTAGAAAAAAAAGCAAAAAAAACAAAAACGGGTAAAATAAGTACAGCAACAGTACCAAATAACAAGTTTAGACGCTTATAATCAGCCTCTTTTTCCGTATATCTATAAAAATGCTTTTCCTTTTTCACTTACTTTTTTCAATTTTTACCTACTGCATCTCCGTCAATATTGACTAAATTACCTTTTTTATAATATAATCTATATTCCAATTCCCCATCTGCTTTATATTTTCTCCATCTTCCATGCGGTTTACCATGTGGCTTATATCGTCTAATCTCTTTAATTCTACCATTTCCATACCATTCTTTGTGTTTGCCAATAGGTAAATCATTTTTATACTCACCTTTAAAAACAACTGTGGTTTCCTCAAAATAATAAATCCACAATCCCTCTCTCATTCCCATCACATATATTCCTGTCTCTTTATGATCTCCAACATAATAAAACCAGTCACCATCTCTATAATTATCAATATAACTACCTCTTGTAATTATATTACCTAAAGAATCATATTCTACATTTTCTCCCTGCAATTTTCCTCGATAGTAGTTTTCTTCAGCTCTGATTTGTCCATTTTTGTAATACCAAATCCAATATCCGTGAGGTTTATCTTCTCTGAAATTACCTTTTTGAGCTAATTTATTGTTGTCATAAAAATATGTCCATTTTCCCGATTTATAACCTTTTGTATAACCTCCTGTACTTTTAGTGGTTCCATTAGAGTGAAAAAAAATCCAAGTACTATCATAAATACCATACAAATCCATTTTACCTTTAGCTACCAAAGTATCGTTGTTATATACTTCAGAATGAATGTAGTTTCCAAGAGTATCATAATAATTATGAACACCTGTTTTCATTCCGTCTTTTACAGGACCTTGTGAGGAGGTTTCACCATTATAATGCAGTGTTCTGTTTATATAAAGATTAGAAAATTGTTTTTTATCTATTTGCTTCCCTAATTCATAATTTTCAAGTGATACAACTCTCCCATATTTATCATAAACTCGGAACACTCCATTTTCCTTTCCATTAACATAGTTTCCTTCGCGAATTAAAACACCATTTTGATCGTGGTCTTCCCAATAACCCTCTTTTTCTCCCTTACTATTAATCTGATTAAATAAATTAACGCTAATCAAACTGTCTTTATCAAATCTCTTTATTTCAGTAAGTCTACCATCAGTTTGATCATAAATTCGCTTTAATCCTTGAATAACTCCTTTTTCATAAATCCACTCCTCATTAATCTTACCGTTTGGATAGTATTTATAAGCAACACCATGAAGCGTATCTTTTTCATAAGGTAGTTTTACTTCAATATTTCCAATTGAATCATATATAACTACATAACCATTTTTTAAATTATCTATATAATCAATAGTTTTTTTCAATAAACTGTCTTCCGAAAAAAATGAAGACAAACCATGTAGTTTTCCTTTATTCCAATGAACAACACTTTTAATTACACCTGAATTAAAATAACTTTTCCAAACGCCATCTGGGTTGTTCCCGTCCATCACTCCCACACTACTTACAGAGCTATCAGGATAAAAAAATGTTGTTGGTTTTTTTGAATCAGAAACTTGTGCTGAAGAGAAGGTAGCCAAAAAAATGACAACACACAAACCTTTTTTCTTCAGCATGTTTATAATCATATAAGTAGTTTATTTTTATAAAAAGAAATTTATTATTCTTTATTAAGGCTGTTGATACTGTGTAAAATATAATGTCAAATTTCTTGTAAATATAAGTTATGAGACTTTAATAGACACTTATGCACACTTTCTTTTTTGATTTATACCATATTTTAGTCACAAAACTACACTTATTAACAGAAGTGTTGATAACCGAAATGTTTATATAATATTGGATAATATCGTTTTAATAAAGCGTAACATGTAGTTAATAAATAAAGATAAAATCACTCAAACTTTGATTGTATATTTCAACTATTGATATATACTTTTTGATTTTAATTAAAAGCAAGTTTTACTTATTATTTTCTTCACACATTCTTTAAACAAATAAACTAATAATTTGTGTATTTTTATTTTATTAAAGAATTGATAATTAGTAGTGTAAAAAACGGTAAATTTCTTTATTGTTTATAAATTGCCTGTATTGTGAATAAGGTGTAGTTTTGCAAAAAGAGAAAAAATCAAGTACTTATTAAAACAAAAAGAATAAAATGGCTGTTTCAAGAATTATTCCAATCGGATGTGATCATGCGGGTTATGAATTAAAAGAACGTGTAAAAGCTTTTCTAGTTGAAAAAGGATACGAAGTTAAGGATTATGGAACACATAGTATCGATAGTACTGATTATCCAGATTATGCACACGCTGTAGCTAATCATGTGGAAAATGAAAAAGATGTGCTTGGAGTTTTAATTTGTGGTAGTGGAAATGGAATTAGTATGACCGCCAACAAGCATCAAGGAATCAGATGTGCTTTATGTTGGTTGCCAGAATTAGCAGAGCTTGCAAGGCAACACAATGATGCGAATATTATTTCTCTACCTGCTCGATTTGTAAGTGAAGAAATTGCTTTAGAGATGGTAGAAAAGTTTCTTAATACTGAATTTGAAGGAGGCCGTCACGCGAATAGAGTGAATAAAATATCTTGTTAACAGCAGTTTAATCATGAGTAAAATTTTATTCTTTTGTTTTTTATCTGTTAGCTACTGTTTTACGCAAAGCGCTAATAGGTATATAGACTCTATTTCTTCCACGGAACTACAAAAGCATCTAGAAATAATAGCTTCAGATGAATATGAAGGGAGAGAAACAGGAGAAAAAGGTCAGAAAATGACAGCAGAATATCTAAGTAATGAGTTTCAAAAGTATGGTCTAGAGAAGGCGAAAGGTTTAGATTCTTACTATCAAGAATTTAATTTATATAAAACAACCCCAGGAGGACATATTGCTTATGGAAAAGAGAAGCTAGAATTCCCCAAAGATTTTCTATACACAGGAGTTGATACAATTTTCAAAGCGGATATTTCTTTTGTTCCAATAAATGATGATAATACAAAAGGCAACCAAGAAGAGGCGGCGATTATTGTTCAAAAGAGCAAAGAAACTGTTCGTGATTTGTTCGAAAAAATAACAAAAATTAAGGAGCAGGGCTTTGGTGGTGTTGCTTTTTTAATGGATGATTGGGCACAGTTTAAAGAACAGTACAGTCATTATTTTGGAGAGTCGAAGCTCTTTATTCCCGAATCAAACAAAAAAGAACAGTTTTTCATACTCTTTATTGATAAAAAGGCATTTACATCTAATCTTGCAAAATCAAAAGACTGGAAGAAGTGGGTGGGTTTAAGTTCAACAAACAAACCAAAACCACTTGAGAAACTAGATGTGACCTTAATAAAGCAAGTTGATGTAATAAAAACAGAAAATGTTCTTGCTGTTATTCCAGGGTCTGATTCCTTGTTGAAAAATGAAGTGTTGGTTCTAACAGCACATTATGATCATTTAGGAATAGAAAATGGAGTAATATATAATGGAGCTGATGATGATGGTTCAGGAACCGTTGCCTTGTTAGAAATTGCACAATCGTTTGCGTATGCGCACCAAAACGGCGAGGGGCCAAAACGAACGGTGTTAATAATGCCAGTAACTGCTGAAGAAAAGGGGTTGTTAGGCTCTAAATATTATTCTATGAACCCTGTTTACCCAATGGAAAACACAATAGCTAACCTAAATATTGACATGATTGGACGTACAGATAACCACCATAAAAACCCTAATTATGTGTACATTATTGGGTCTGATATGTTAAGTGATGATTTGCACGAAACAAACAAAGAAGCGGCTGAAGAACTTGGGCTTGTTGAATTAGATTATCGTTATAATTCTAAAGAGGATCCAAACCGATTTTATTTCCGTTCAGATCACTATAATTTTGTGCTAAATGGAGTGCCTAGTATTTTTTATTTCTCAGGTGTTCACGAGGATTATCATCAACCAACAGATACGGTTGACAAGATTAATTTTAATAAAATTGAAAAGGTTACAAAACTTGTTTTTCTTTCTGCATGGAAGTTAGCTAATGCAGAAAACAGACCTGTTGTAAATAAAGCTCCGTAGATTTTTATTCAGCTAAAAGCTCTTCTATTAAGGAATAGGTTTTTGTCTTATATATTTCAAAATGATTTCCTGTTCCAGGACCTGAAAAACCAGTGTGAATTCTTCTTACTGCTCCTGTTTTATCAAGGAACAAGGATGTTGGAAAAGAAATTATTTTGTTTAGCATTGGAAAATGAGTAGAAGCTTGATTTTTTTGAGCGTCACCACCAATTAAAAAATGAAACCCAAGCGTATTTCTTTCGGCCATTCGCTTCACATACTCTATTTTTTGTTCAAGACTTTTTGGTATCTCGTAGCACACGGTTATGATTTCTAGCCCTTGGGATTGATATGTTTCCAATAACTCTTTATAAAAAATAGCTTCATCTAAACAGTTTGGGCACCAACTACCCATCAGCTGGATAATTACAACCTTGTTTTCGTATTGAGAGTTGGGAAAAGTAAATTCTTGACCGTTTAAGTCGGGGAAGGTAAATGACACACCTTTTGTTTCTTCACGTAAATAAGTAATTGAGTCAGCATCTCGAAGCTTGAAGTCGGGGTTTTTAAACGCACACCAATTGGTTTTCCAATGATTTCCACTGTAAAAAATGCCTGATAAAGTGTCACTAACGTTGGCTGTAAACAAAAATGCGTGTGAACCATCAAAGGCGCTTAATGTTAAATTGTTTCCAATTACAGAACCTGATAAATAACGATAATCACCTGTCTCGGTTAAGAACGTACCCGAAACAGTTGATTTTATTTGGTTAAATATACCTAAGGCAGGATAAGGGTCGTTAGTTTCTATCGAAAAAGCAGTTTCCCAATTTCCAGTGATATCGTGTGGTGAGTCGCCTTTTTCTGCCGAACCAAGTTTTCCATTAAATGGAATTTTATATTTTGATCCCTTGAGTCTATTATACCAAAAACCTGTAATCGTTTTTTTGTTGCTTATTTTAACACGAAGAAAAGAATCGAAATCAGGAAAAATATAGTCGATAGAGTCAGAAGTAGTCGACTTAGTGATAAGGAAAATTTTTTCTTCACCGTTTTTAATCGTCAAAGCATTATTGGAAACACAAAAATCAAAAGGCAAGAATACGTCTTTTTCAAGTTGTAGTTTTCCCCTCCAGTCACCGTTTTTTGGTTTTACTTGTGCTTCAGTCGTGTTAGTAACAAAAAGAAAAAAAAACAGAACGGTAATAGTGGTTTTCATCAATGCTAAACTTTTTCTGGGCGTGAAAATAACTAGATTAATGTAATTTTTTAGCAGTCATGCAACTTATTTTCGATATTTGATGTCTATGCATAGTACAAATTGTTATGAATGAAGCAGAACTGATTAATGGATGTGTGTCCGGAGATCCGCGTGCTCAAAAGCAATTGTATGACAAGTTCTCTGGCAAAATGATGGGTGTTTGTTTGCGTTATTGCAAATCTGAAGAAGTTGCTCAAGACGCACTTCAAGAAGGTTTTGTGAAAGTGTATTCAAAGCTGAGCGAATTTAAAATGGACGGCTCTTTTGAAGGGTGGATTAGAAGAATTATGGTTAATACTTCTTTAGATATCCTGAGAAAAGACAAAAAACATGCGTTTCACGCGGATGTTGACGAAGTGTCCTTTTTATTGCCAGATAACGAAACGATAACAGGTGATCTTGCTGCGCAAGAGCTCTTGAAGTTGCTAAACACACTGCCTGATGGATACAGAATAGTATTCAACATGTTTGCGATAGAGGGGTTTAGTCATAAAGAAATTGCTGAGCATCTTGGAGTGACAGAAAACACATCTAAGTCACAATATTCAAGAGCGAGAGCATATCTACGCGACTGTTTAGAGAGAATAGAAAATAGTGAGAAGAATAGTGAAAGACATTAAAGACATAGAAAAATTATTTTCTGATAGCTTCGAAAGCTTTGAGGCTCCAGTGAATCCTGAATTGTGGAGTGGAATTTCTCAAGGAATTTCTGCAGCAGGAAGCACTGGTTCTGCGGCTGGATTCGGAATAATCACAAAATTTATTGTTGCGGCTAGTATTGTTGGAACTATAGGTGTTGTTTCGTATTTTGGACTTGTAGACGACCAAAAAGAGAGCAATTCAACTGTAGTTGAGAATACTACACCAATTGTAGTTGAGAATGATAATACAGAGACGAGTAATCTTAACAACTCTCTCGAGACAAGAGACTCTTCATTTGAAGACATAAATTCAGAGGAAACAGTTGAAACAGAAATTGAATCCGATAAGGTTTCAGCAGAAAATGTTGATAGAGATTTATTGGTTGAAATGAATGAACCTGAGGTTTTGACTCCACCTATACAGGAGAAAGAAACTAATCGCGATTCAGATGAAAGCCCAAAATTAAACACTGCCCATAAAGAGCCAGTTACAGAAAATCCAAAGCAGGTAACCAAAAAAGAACCGATTGAAAAAACACCGCTTGAAGAGGATAATAATTCAACGAATTACGAGGCACCAACTTCAGAAGAGGATACAGCATTAAACACAGATAATCAACTGAAAGGTTTGTTTCCAAATACATTTACTCCAAATAATGATGGTGTAAATGATTTCTTGGAAATTAAAGTTGAAGAAGAATTGTCATTTTTTAGAATAGACGTGTTCACTACAAAAGGAGAGTTAGTTTATTCTTCTGAAAACGTGAATTTCAGATGGGATGGTAACCACCTTAATGGTTCACCAGTTTCATCAGGAAAATACGTGTATCAAATAGAAACAAAAGACCTTAATGGACAGACCTTAAAACCGATAGTTAGGTTAGTCGAAATAATACGCTAGCTTAAGCTACTACTATAAAAACAAAAATCAAAGGCGGATACATGTAAACAGTGTCCGCCTTTTTTTATTGATGATTTAGGTTGTTTATCAATCAATTCAAAACTTCTAGTTGTAAGTGTTAATCCATTAAAATAACGTCATTCAACTATTTAGTTACATTTTATTCACAAGTTATCATCAAGTGATAATTGCGATTATACTTTTTGTAATTTTACCTCAGATAAACAACACATATTTTTTGATATAATGAGCGAAACAATAGTAAACGCGCACCAGCCAGTGTCGCAAATGGCAGAAAACCTTATAGGTTCTGAAATTATTAAGCTTGCGGGTGAAGTAAATGCTAAAATCAAAAACGGAGAGAAAATTTATAATTTTACTATTGGTGATTTTAATCCGAAAATATTTCCCATTCCAAGTGAATTAAAGCAAGAAATTGTCAACGCTTATACTTCTGATGAAACAAACTATCCTGCTGGTGATGGGATGTTGGAGTTGCGTGAGTCAGTTGTGGGCTATATTTCACGAATGCAGCACTTAGATTACAAAGCAAACGAGGTGTTGATTGCCGGGGGGGCTCGCCCAGTAATTTATGCTATTTATAAAGCAATTATTGATCCAGGAGATGGTGTGTTGTTTCCTGTTCCATCTTGGAATAATAACCACTATTGTCATCTTTCTGGTGCGAAACCACTTTGTATAGAAACTCAACCAGAATCTAATTTTATGCCCACAGCGGCCGATATAAAGCCGTTTATACAAGATACAGTCCTGCTTGCACTTTGTTCGCCTTTAAACCCAACAGGGACGACTTTTACAAAAGAAGCGCTAGGTGAAATTTGTGAATTGGTTATAGAAGAAAACAAAAGAAGGGGAGACAGACAAAAGCCGGTTTATATAATGTACGACCAGATTTATTCTGCTTTAACTTATGGTGATATTGAGCATATAGACCCTGTTAGTTTGTATCCTGAATTACGTAATTATACTATTTATGTTGATGGAATTTCAAAAGCTTTTTCTGCTACAGGAGTGAGAGTGGGTTGGACTTTTGGCCCAGAAAAAATTGTGGCTAAAATGAAGTCAATTCTTAGCCATGTTGGTGCATGGGCACCTAAAGCAGAGCAGGTTGCTACAGGTCGATATTTGAATAATGTAAACGCATGCAACTCTTTTCTTACGTCGTTTAAAGAGGAGGTTAGCGACAGACTAAATGGGTTTTATAATGGCATTCAATCGTTGAAAAATGATGGTTTACCTGTAGATGCTATCGCGCCTCAAGCAGCAATTTATTTAACTATACAGATTGATTTGCAAGGAAGAACAACAAATAGTGGTGATGTTCTTGAATCTATGACGGATGTTACAAAATACATTCTTGATGAGGCAAAAATTGCTATTGTTCCTTTCTATGCTTTTGGTGCGTCTAAGGAGTCAAATTGGTTTAGACTCTCAGTTGGAACAACAACAATGGATGACGTAACAAGTGCTGTAGAATCTTTGAAACAAGCTTTATTAAAGATTAGATAGGAAGAGGGAATAGACGGAATCAATTAATCGTCCCATTCATCATCTTCTTGTTTATCTTTTGATTTTCTCGTTAGAGGAAAAAAGACAGCTATTCGATATATTATTGGGAGATATCTTGCTTTCGTAGGATCAACAGGATCAACAATTTTGAAAAAATAATCATTACGCAATGGTGAGGGCTGAGAGTGTATGTCATCACGCACCCCATCATATACATCGTAGAGCACACCTAGGTTTAATCGTATAGGAAAGTCATTGATTAAAAACTCCTTAGACATTCCTAAACCGACAAACATTGTTGGTGTCCAGTTTTCACGCTTTACACTTAGATTTGCTCCACCGAAAGGGTTTTTTAGCATTTCAATTTCCGTTCCTACGAAAAACCATTCCATAAATCTGTAGTGAAGAAAAACCCCCCCTCCATATATTGATCCGGAACCACCTTGTCCAGTAAAGTTATTTTTGCTCCAAAAGTATTGGTAGCGAAATGATGGTCCAAAAGCTAAGCCTTCTGGTGTTGTAATTGAAAATTTAAGTCCACCACCAGCAGTTCCACCAAATGTAGAAAAACTTGCAGCTGTAATTTCAGCACCAATTTCGTAATTCAATTGTGCGTTTGGTTTTTGAACAAAAAAGAATAGCGCGCTAGCAAATACGATTGAGTGAAGAGTTTTCATTTGTTTTTTTTCTAAAAATAGCAATTTTTAAAGAATGAAGGATAGCAGAGGGGTTGTGTAAGGAATAAAAAAAACCCCCAACAAACAGTTGAGGGCTTTTGAGGTCCCGAGCGGATTCGAACCGCTGTACGAGGTTTTGCAGACCTCTGCCTAGCCGCTCGGCCACAGGACCATTTTTTCAATGGGAAACAAAATTAATAAAAAATTGGCAAGAAAACCTATTCTTCTATAATTATCGCCACATTATCTACATCTCCGTTGATTGGAGGCGAGATTTTAGTCAATTTTATACGCACTTCAAGAACGTTTTGAAGTTCTTTTTTGATGCGGTTTACGATTCTTTGTCCAACATGTTCGATAAGTTTTGAGCGGATAGCCATTTCTTCTTGAACAATTTTGTTTACAACGACATAATCAATTGTAAGTGAAAGGACGTCCTCATTGGCAGCAAGACTAAAGTCTGTAGTCAAAGAAACATCAACAGAGTAGTGTCCACCGATGGCCGCCTCTTCTTTCAGACAGCCATGATGTGCGTATAATTTTATTCCGTTAACCTCAATGACGTGCTTCATATTTAGTTTTTTGGCAATAAATTTAAACCATTTTCAATTCTGTTTAAACACTCTTCTTTGCCTAATAACTCACAAATTGCGAACATGCTTGGCCCCATTCCTTTTCCAGTTACAAGTACGCGGAAATTTGGAAGAACAGCACCAATTCCCATTCCTTTTGCTTCTAAAAACGACTTAAATGAAGTTTCTATTTCTGTTGCATTAAACGAATTGATATTTGATAGAACGTTTTTCCATTCAGTCATAAGGGCATGAGTTCCTTCTTTCCACTTTTTTTGAATGGTTTGTTCATCATACGTTATAGGTGCGTCGAAAAAGTAAACACCCTCTTCATATATGTCTTTCACAAAGGTTGCTCGCTCTTTCATTAGCTCACAAACTTGCGATAAATACACCGTAGAAAGACCTTTTGTATCTACTTCTTTTTGAAGCATTTCTGCCAAAACAGTATTATCAGTAGCTCTTAAATATTGTTGTTGAAACCACTTGGTTTTGTCTGGATCAAATTTAGCTCCTGCTTTACCTACACGCTCTAAGCTAAATGACTCAACAAGTTCTTCTAATGAAAAAATCTCTTGTTGTGTTCCTGGGTTCCAGCCCAAGAAAGCAAGCATGTTTACAAATGCTCCAGGAAAATAACCTTGTTCTCTATAGCCAGTGTAAAGCTCTCCTTCAGCGGTAATCCAATTTGTTGGAAATACAGGAAACCCTAGTCTGTCTCCATCGCGCTTTGATAGCTTCCCATTTCCATCAGGCTTTAAAAGAAGAGGAAGGTGAGCAAATTTTGGCGCCTCCCAGCCAAAAGCCTCATACATATATACGTGAAGCGGTGCAGACGGCAACCATTCCTCACCGCGTATAACATGCGTTATTTTCATTGTGTGATCATCTACAATATTTGCAAGATGATATGTTGGCATTCCATCACTTTTAAATAAAACCTTGTCGTCGAGATTGTTTGTGTTTACCACAACCCAACCGCGTATTTGGTCTTCAAAACGAATATCTTGATTACGAGGCATTTTCATGCGAATGACATAAGGGTCACCATCTTCAATTTTTTTCTTTACTTCATCTGAAGATAAGGTAATTGAGTTTTTCAAATTGTTGCGGGTAACACAATTGTATTGAAAGTTTGGAACCCCCATTTTCTTTGCCTGCTCTCGCATATTATCAAGCTCTTCCGCTGTATCAAATGCATAATATGCCATGTCTTTTGCGATTAGTTCTTCCGCATATGACTTATACATTGATTTTCTTTCTGATTGTACATAAGGACCATAATCTCCTCCAAACCCAGGACCTTCATCAGGAGAAATTCCACACCAATTTAATGCGTCGATAATGTATTCCTGTGCACCCTCAACAAATCGGGTCTGGTCTGTGTCTTCTATACGAAGAATAAACACTCCACCTGTTTTTTTTGCAAGTAAATAATTGTATAATGCCGTTCTCACACCACCCATATGTAACGGGCCTGTTGGAGACGGTGCAAATCGAACGCGAACTGGAATATCTGACATAATCTGAAAGTTTTGTGCAAAGATAAAACATTGTCACTTACAGAGGGCTTTGTGTCTGTGTTTTGATTGAACAATATTTCTTACCTTAGTAAGTTATTCTTATAGAAATAGGTGAAATGGAAGCATATGAGGGGCTGTTGAGCCAAGTTGAGGGGTTTATTAAGCGGTTTTATATCAATCGCTTAATTCGAGGTGCTTTTGTTTTTGTTGGGGTTACAGTTCTTGTTTTCTTGATTTTTGTCAACATAGAATACTTTGGCGCTTTTAACAGTCTTGTTAGAGGGTTTTTGTTTTTCTCTTTATTGGTGACTATTCTTGTTCTTCTTTGGTTTTACATCGTTGACCCGATTTTGAAAATCACAAGTTTAGGGAGACGTATGAGTCCTGTTGAAGCAGCGGTTCTAATTGGCAAGCTGTTACCAGAGGTTGATGATAAAGTTTTAAATACTATACAATTACAAAACCTAAGTACTAACACATCAAATTCAGGACTACTTAAGGCGGCAATTGAGCAAAAGGCTCAAAAACTGTCTTCTTTTTCCTTTGGAGCTGCGATTGATTTTAAGGAAAACCGCAGATATTTGAAGTTTGTCGTGCCTGTGTTACTTGTGTTTTTTTCAATTTTATTGTTTAATCCTCAGATTATCGAGCAGGGTTCAACGCGGATTGTTAACTATCAACAAGAATTTTTAATTCCAGCCCCGTTTAATTTTAATTTGGTGTCAGAATCTGAAAGTGTGGAAGAGGGAACAGACTATACAGTTAAAGTACAACTAGAAGGCGAAGAACTGCCAGACAAGGTGTTTATTCAATCAAACTATGGTCGCTTTTTAATGACACGTGACTCTAAGAATACATTTACTTATGTTTTACCAAAAGTTAAGGAAGATGTGCGTTTCTATTTTGATGCGAATGGCTATAAGTCCACCAACTTTGAAATAAATGTTCACGGAAGCTCAAAACTATCCAATTTCAAGGTGTTTTTAGATTATCCAAATTACACAGGCCGTGAGGATGAATATGTAAGCAATCCAGTAAACATGTCGGTGCCAGAGGGAACAAAGGCACGATTTTCTGGTCAGCTTCAAAATGTAAATGAAGGACTGTTTTTGTTTTCTGATACAAGTATAGCTGTTGAACAGGGCTTTGACTTTAGTATTGCATTTTATACTTCTCAAGCTTACGCAATCAACCTTAAAAACACGTTTGACAATAGCGAATCTAATTTCGAAAAGCAAGTGGATGTCATAAAAGATGAGTATCCATTTATAGATGTTAAAGAGGTGGTTGATACAAGTAATTATTTACTTCGATTTTTTGAAGGGGCAGCGCGGGATGATTATGGTTTGTCTAAAGTTATGTTTGTTGCAGAACGAACTAAATCTGACAAAAAATCAAATCTTGTTCGGATGCCAATTCCAGGAATTGGTCTTTCAGGTGGTCGTTTCTACCACATGCTTGATATGCGTGCATTGGATTTAAAAGCTGGAGAAGAATTGACATATTACTTTGAAGCGTATGACAATGATGCTGTCAATGGGTCAAAAAGAACGGTTAGTAAGAAGTTCTATTATGTTGTTCCTACGAATGAAGAATTAAAGGAGAATAGACAAGAAGCACTCGCGAACGCACAGTCTGGAATGAGTGACCTCCAAAAAGAGCTAGAGCGTTTTGAGAAAAGTTTAGACGAGTTTCGTAAAGCTAATTTGAATAAGCGTATGGAAACTTGGAAGAAGAAAGATCTGTTGGATAATCTTTTTGAGCAACAGAAATCTCTTCAAGAGAAGATCAAAGATTCGAGAGATGACCTGAATAAGACAATGGACGAGAAGGATTTGTTTGATGAGGTCGATGAAGAGTTGTTGGAAAAGCAAGAGTTGCTTGAGGAACTATTGAATCAACTTCTTGATGATGAAATGAAGGAGCTTTTGAAAGAACTTCAAGAGCTCATGGAGAAGAATGATGATTCCGGTTTCGAAGAGAAGATGAAAGAAATGGAGCTCTCTAAGGAAGAGATGAGCCGCGAGATGGATCGCACATTGGAGATGTTAAAAAAGATGGAGGTTGAAGAAAAGCTTAATGATGTTATTAATAAGCTAGAGGATCTGCAGAAGAAGCAAGAAGAATTGTCAAAACGTGAAGATTCTAAAGAGTCAAAAGAGCAGGAAGAATTGAATAAAGAGTTTGATAAACTTAAGGAAGAGCTAAAGAAGGCGGAAGAGAAGAATCAAGATTTGAAACGCCCTTTTGAATTAGACTCCGAGGAAGACCTGCAGAAAGAAATTTCTGATGAAATGAATGACGCTAAAGACAAGCTCGAGAAGGGTAAGGACAGTAAGGCGAACGAGCCACAAAAGAGTGCTTCTGAGAAGATGTCTGAAATGAAGGAGAGCATCAAAACTCAAATGGACGAGCAAAAGAAGAAGCAAGCAGGAGAGGATATGGAGTCTCTCCGAAGTCTTTTAGAGAACCTCATGCGTCTTTCTTTCGGGCAAGAGGAGTTAATGCATGCAATGGCGGATAAGGCAGAAGACGATCCTGTTTTAACAACTCTTAATAGAAAACAACGTAAGTTGATAGACGACCATGTTGTTGTGAGGGATAGTCTAATTGAACTAGCAAAACGGGTTCCTCAGATAAGCGCTATGGTAGATAATGAGCTCAGAATTATTGATAGAAACTTTGCTGAGGTTACACCAAACATGCACGATCGCCAATTAAGAAAACTTGCCATTAATCAACAGTTCATAATGACATCCTATAATAATCTTGCCTTGATGTTGAATGAGGCTCTTGAACAAATGCAGCAGCAAATGAAAAGCATGATGAGTGGTTCGGGAGCATGTGATAAACCTGGTGGAAGCGGTGCGAAGCCAAGTGAGGGTATGAGTATGGGCGACATGAAGGATCAACTCAAGAAGCAATTAGAGAAAATGAAAGGAAAGGGGCCTAAGCCTGGCGAGGGAGAAGGTGGCGACAGTCCTGGTGGAACTGAGCCAGGGGGAAGCGGAGGGATGGGTTTACCCGGAATGTCTTCAAAGGAAATCTCAAAAATGGCTGCTGAGCAAGGGGCTATGAGAAAAATGCTTGAAAAGCTTCGTCAGGAACTTAATAAGGATGGCAAAGGCTCTGGAAACTCATTAAACCCTTTAATTGAGGAGTTAGAGAAACAGGAAAAGGATTTGGTTAATAGAAACGAAAGATTCCTGATTCAACGCCAACAAGAAATTCTTACTCGTTTGCTTGAAAGTGAAAAAGCGATGCAGGAAAGAGAGTGGGATGATAAGCGTCAGAGTGAAACCGCAAAAAATCAAGAAAATCGTAACCTTATCGAATTCTCTGAGTATAAGAAACGGAAGGAGATGGAAATTGAGTTATTACGATCGAAAACTCCTGGATTAAATAGTTATTATCGTCAGATGGCGGTGCAATATTTTAATAAGGTGCGGAGCAATGATTAATGAAGATTCAGGCACTATCGAAAGAGTTGTGTTGAAAACAAACTTTGATAGTTTACGTATAGTGGAGGAGATTATTGAAAAGGTCTCAGAAGAACAGAAGTTGCCAGAGGATAGCTTTGGGAACGTGTTGATTGCTGTTACTGAGGCACTGAATAATGCAATTATTCATGGAAACAAACACGATGCTGAAAAGAGCGTGATACTCGAGGTGTCTGACACAGGTAGCTCTATCTGTTTTTCTATAAAGGATGAAGGAAATGGCTTTGATTTTAATAATCTTCCTGACCCAACAGCGCCCGAAAATATTGAAAAGCCAAATGGTAGAGGTATTTTTCTTATGAAGTCACTTGCCGATGATGTGGTGTTTGAAGAAGCTGGGAGCAAGGTAAACATTGTTTTTACAAAATAGAATGGAAGTAAATATATTTTTTGAGGACGTTGAAGTTCCGGGTTTAGACTCGGAATTTTTTATTTTATGGTTTCATAAAGTATGTGAAGCGGAAGGAAAATCTTTAGGTTGTGTTAACTTGATTTTTTGTTCTGACGAGTATTTGTTAGAAATGAATCGAGAACATTTGGATCATGACTACTATACAGATATCATTACGTTTGACTACACTGATGGTAGTTCTGTGTCTGGTGACTTATTTGTTAGTTGGGATAGAGTTCAGGAGAATGCTGAGCAGCTTTCGATTGATTCTTTACAAGAGCTGCATCGGGTTTCTGTTCACGGTCTTTTACATTTATTGGGTTATGGCGATAAAACTCCAGACGAAGAAAACCAAATGAGAGAGAAAGAGGATGCTGCTCTTAATTTGAGATAATGTTTCACGTGAAACTGTCTTTAAAATGTTGTAATTTTGTTCCACGTGAAACATGAGTTATGTTAAAAGAGTATGATGTAGTTGTTGTGGGTGGTGGGCATGCGGGCTGTGAAGCCGCAAATGCTGCTGCTAAGATGGGGAGTTCTGTGTTGTTGGTGACAATGAATATGAATACTATAGCTCAGATGAGCTGTAACCCAGCTATGGGTGGAGTAGCTAAAGGACAAATTGTTCGTGAAATTGACGCCTTGGGTGGTGGGTCAGGAATTGTTTCTGACAAAAGTGCTATCCAGTTTCGAATGCTAAATCTTAGTAAAGGGCCAGCTATGTGGTCTCCGAGAACTCAGAACGATCGAATGATGTTTGCCGCTGAGTGGCGATATTTATTAGAACAGAATCCAAACGTCGATTTTTGGCAAGACATGGCTACAGGAGTTGTAGTTGAAAACGACAGTATAGTTGGAGTAAGAACATCTATTGGTGTTACTATTAAAGCAAAGTCTGTTGTGCTAACAAACGGCACTTTTTTGAATGGCTTGATTCACTTAGGAGAGAAGCAATTTGGTGGTGGTCGTGCTGGCGAGAAAGCATCTTATGGAATTACAGAAGAATTAATTGCGTTGGGGTTTGAGTCTGGAAGAATGAAAACAGGAACTCCACCGCGTGTTGATGGTCGTTCACTTGACTATTCAAAAATGGAAATTCAAGATGGAGATGTAAATCCATCTAAGTTTTCGTATTGGGATACAAAACCACTAAGCACTCAGGTGCCCTGTCATATTACATACACTAATACAACAACGCACGAAGTATTACGAACAGGTTTTGACCGTAGTCCTATGTTTAATGGAGCTATCCAGTCTGCTGGGCCTAGATATTGTCCATCTATTGAAGATAAGATTAATCGTTTTGCCGAGAGAGATAGACATCAAATTTTTGTAGAGCCTGAGGGTTGGAATACAGTTGAGATTTATGTGAATGGGTTTTCTACTTCTCTTCCAGAGGATGTGCAGTATGCTGCAATGAAAACCATTCTTGGTTTTGAAAATGTTAAAATGTTTAGACCGGGGTATGCAATTGAGTACGATTATTTTCCGCCGACACAATTAAAGCACACGCTTGAAACGAAGCTTGTGAAGAATCTTTATTTTGCTGGTCAAATCAATGGGACCACAGGGTATGAGGAAGCGGCATGTCAAGGATTGATGGCCGGAATTAATGCGCACAGGAGAGTTCATGAACAAGGTGATTTTGTTTTGTCAAGATCAGAAGCGTACATAGGTGTGTTAATAGATGACTTAATTACTAAAGGAACTGAGGAGCCATATCGTATGTTTACTTCTCGTGCAGAATATAGAATTCTCTTGAGACAGGACAATGCAGATTTACGTCTAACTCCGTTGGGTCATTCTATTGGAATGATATCAGACGAACAACTTCGTAAAGTAGAGTTTAAGAAAGATGGCACAAAAAAGCTTATCGATAGTTTTGTCAAGGAAGGTATTCGCCCAGAAGTGGTGAATCCTTTATTAGAGGAAAAGGAAAGTGCAGCAATTAGTCAACAGGTTAAACTGTCTGCTTTAGTGACTCGCCCAAACATTACAATTAATGACATTCTTTTGCTTTCCGATAAATCAAAGGCTATAGCTGCAGAGCTGTCACTAGTTGATGAAACTATTGTTGAGCAAGCAGAAATTCAAATGAAGTATGAAGGTTATATAGCTCGAGAAGAAGACACGGCGGCGAAGTCAAATAGATTAGAGGGAATGAAAATCCCTGAAGATTTGGATTACATGAAGCTGTCATCATTGTCTAGCGAGGCAAAACAAAAGTTATCGGCAATTCGACCTACAACTATTGGTCAAGCAAAACGAGTTAGTGGTGTTTCACCAGCAGATATTAGCGTATTATTAATTTATTTAGGGAGGTAGTTTCACGTGAAACAATTAAACAAAATCGAAAGCTGTCCCATGTGTGAGGGTGTTGAATTGCACGTTGCACTTAAGACCCGTGACCTGATGATTACGCAGGAAGAGTTTCAAATTTCTGAATGTGCGGGTTGTGGTTTTTGGTTTACAAATCCTATTCCAGCCGAGAATTCAATTGGAGATTATTATAAGCACGAAACCTATGTCTCTCATTCTTCTTCAAAAAAGGGATTCATAAATGGTGTGTATAATTTAGTTCGTAATCGTACGCTTAAAGGAAAAAGAAGTTTAATTAAATCCTTAGTTCCAAAAGGACGGGTAATAGATTATGGTTGTGGAACGGGACATTTTTTGAAATGTCTTAAAGATGCAGAATATGATGTGTTGGGTTTTGAGCCTGATATTGATGCTAGAGCTTTTACGAAAGAGAATTTTAATATAGAAACAAAGCCACTTGAGGAGTTTTCTGAATTAGAAAACGCAACTATAGATGTAATAACAATGTGGCATGTGTTGGAGCATGTGTATCACTTGAAACGTGATTTTGGTCAGCTGGTTGATAAAATTAAATCTGGAGGATATTTAGTTATTGCTGTTCCCAATAGAAAATCTGCAGACGCAAAAAAATATGGTGAGCATTGGGCAGCGTATGATGTGCCAAGACACCTTTATCATTTTGTTCCGCAAGATATCGAATATCTTGCGAAGGAGTTTGGTTTGACGCTTGACAAGATCTTGCCAATGAAGTACGACTCATTTTATGTTTCTATGCTCAGTGAAAAATATATGAAGGGAAATCTTTTGAGTGCATTTTGGACCGGACTAAAGTCAAATATGAAAGCAAAAGAAGGAGAGTACTCCAGTCAAATATATATTTTGCGTAAAAAATAGTTTAAACCCCTGAAAAACAATAATATACGCGTTTTTTTGCGTTTAGAATGACTGATAATTGAACTTGTATTCAAATATTACAAGCGCCAAAAAACGTATTTTAAGGTCTTCTGAGCCTGTTTTATGTGTTCTGGAAGGGAAATGTATTCTTGATTTCTAATATTTGATTTTTGCACAAGTAAATTTGGTTGTTTTTTTAACAAAAAGAGGAAAAATCAGTACAGATTTGTTTTTATACAACAGGCGTCAAAAGAACTCAAATCAATTTCGGATTAATTTTTTTCTTGACTGTCCACTTTCAATAAAATAGATTCCTGGATTCAAGTTTGGCGAAATGATATTTTTTCCAAAATTTACCATTTGTCGATGAACAACTTTTCCGCTTAAATCGTAAAGCACAATTTCTTGTTCATTTTGATGAGTTTGGTTTAAAACGAATGAATGGTCAAATGGATTTGGGTAAATAGTAATTCCTGATTCACTATTTACCACATCATCTATCGATAGCGCGCCGTCAATTATAACAGGAACAGTATTGCTTCCCAATAAATGGTTGTTTCTTAAATCAAAATAATTTGCAGTTATTATTCCTGTAAAAGCGCCTGTAGGAAGGGCAATTACATCATATCGTTCACCAGGAAATAATTTCAGTGTATCGGTTTCAAAAGCAAGAATTGGTCTTCCATCAGAAGCATAAACAGTAACACCTAACTCCTCAGGAAATATAACATCTACTGAACCATAACCTATGTTGGCAAAGCGAAAGGCAAGCGTGTCGTTTATATCTCCATGTACGATGTGATCTGGGTCTTCTAGCTCAACGCCAGAAACACCGTTCACAAGTAAATAATCCGCTTCGTAGAGATGAAAAGGACCGGGAGATGTTGGGGTCGAATTCCATGAGGTGTTCATTTCAGAAAACAAGAAAGAAAACTCTTTAGTAAACTTAGTATCAGCCCCATACAAATAATATTCATTTTCACCATTTACAATGAATAAGCCATACATTCCCATTGCGAGATGAAGTGTTGTAAGTACATGACAGTGGTATAAGTACGTGCCAGAATTGTCACAAACAAATGTGTAAGTGAATTCTTCTCCAGAATGAACATCGGTAGATGTGTGCCCAACACCATCATTTTCTTGATCTACATCTAAACCATGCCAGTGAATAGTGTGGTCTTCAGGAGAGTTGTTCTGCAAATGGATGACCACCGTGTCACCAAGATTAAACCGAAGTATTGGCGCTGGTAGAAAAATTCTGGTTTCATTTTGGCCTGGGTTGTTGTATCCATATCCCCAAAAAGTTACTTCAGTATCATCAAGAAGTGTATATGTACCATCCATTCTTGATTGTAACCAAACTTCCTGTGTCTGTGAAAACGCAGAACTAACGGCTAAAGTGACGAGTATAAATAGGATCTTTCTCATTATTCCATAATCATTAACATTGTCATCATCCCTCCAGGATAACCATTACCAGTAAGGTTGGTAACTAAGTTGTGGTTGTGTACAGGGAATTCACCTGCTTGGTGAGGAACAAGCTTGACGGTCATTGATTCTTTAACTAAAAGAGGGAATGAATCTTTATTCCATCCAACAACCTCAGGGCGTTTAACAGCTTGAATAATTTCGACGTGATATCCGTGAAAATGAATGTTTTGAGTCATGTTTCCACTATTCGTAATTGAAATATAAATCTCTTGATTCACCATTCCTGTTACGTTACCCGATGACATCATATCATCTGAAAAAGGCGCTCCGTTTATAGTAAATGTATTTGGTCTGTAGTTAAAAGGAATGCTGTTCTGAACCCCATCTATGATGTCTTGTGTCGATTCAGCTTCTTGTTCCCATAAATCCCAGTGAAAACGAGGGGTGTCTATTCCAATTCGTATCATTGCTGATGCACCTAAAAGTTGAGCTGTAGCAACATCTGATAAAAGTGAAAACGTACCAAGTTGATCAGCAGTTATGTTTAATACAAGGGTGTCTTCAGGTGCTAAATCAAAAGGTGTTGTGTACCCATCAATGAAGGGCCTGTGTAGAATATTATCGTTGTTTATAACAACAAGATTCAGTGTTTCATCTAAAGGAACATCAACCACCGTGTTTTCTGGGTTGAAAACAGACTCGGAGTTTATGGCAATTCTGTGTATTGTTTGTGATGTAACTTCGATACTTCCTCGGTTAATATAAACGGTGTCTTCTACAATTGAATATGCATCAAGAGTGTTAAGTAAAGCAACAAAACCGAGAATAATGTATTTCATACTTCAAATATAATTTATTTATATCAGGCTATAAATCAGGGTCAACCCAATCTCCACCAGCTTTTATCAATTCAATCAACTCGTCAACTGCTTTTTCTGTCGGTATATTGCGCTTAATTATTTCTTTTGCTTTATATAAATTGATTTTCCCAACACCCGAACCGACATAACCGTAATCTGCATCAGCCATTTCGCCCGGACCGTTTACAATACAACCCATAATTCCGATTTTAATTCCTTTAAGGTGTTGGGTTTGTGCCTTAATTCGAGCAGTTGTTTCTTGCAAGTCAAATAAAGTACGCCCACAAGAGGGACAAGAAATGTATTCTGTTTTTGAAATCCGCGTGCGTGTTGCTTGCAATATTCCAAATGCTGTTGAATTCAGCTGTTGGCTAGGAATATTTTCAGCCTCTAACATGATGCCGTCACCAAAACCATCTAACAATAAAGTTCCCGTTTCTATAGCAGAATTAATTTGAAAAACCTCAGAGTCTGATGCCTGTTGATTGTTGAAAAGAATTACGGGGTTATGAATATTTAATGTGTGCATTTCTGCAAATAAAACGCGTGTTGAATATACAGCAGAAACCTCATCGGGCTTAAAAACAACCACGAATGAATCAGATAAAGGGTGCGCTGAAATTGTGTGAAGTAAACTCAATTCTCTGTGCTTAACAACAACAAAAATCAGTCTTGAAGGGGTGTCATTGGATAACAAGTCAATTTGTCGAACTTCAATTAAAGGGAAGTGTTGAGTTTTGTTGATACTGTTTGTTTTCCAGAATGTAAAATCTTGAATCAAACCTAGGGTTCCAGGTAGCTCAAACGAAAGAGCGTGAGAACCGATATAAATATAATCGCATGCAGAATCAGTAACATTCCACTTGTCTTCATTGGTTAAATAACGATATCCAAATGGAAACAAAGAAGCTTCTTTTATGTGGTCTCTAGAAGATAAATTGTGTATGACAATAGGTACATGATTGGATCCGATATTGCTGATATTTATACTTTTTCGCTTGTTATATTCATATGGAGAATAAAAAAGGTCGTAATCAGAATACGTATTTGTTTGCGACTTTTCATATCGTTGAATTATTTTCTTTGCTACAGGTATTTCATGCTCCGCAGGTTCGGTCAACGAAACGCGAATTGTATCCCCAAGTCCATCTTCAAGTAATGCACCAATACCGATTGCAGACTTTATTCTACCATCTTCACCGTCTCCAGCTTCGGTTACACCCAAATGCAAAGGATAATTAAAACCTTCTTCAGTCATTGTAGCAACCAAGAGTCGATATGCTTGTACCATGACAATAGGGTTACTTGCCTTCATAGAAACAACAATATCATGAAAGTTTTGTGCTGCACAAATTCTGATAAACTCCATTGCGGACTCTACCATTCCTTGAGGGGTATCCCCGTATTTACTCAAAATTCTATCCGACAACGACCCGTGATTGGTTCCTATACGAATTGCTCGCTTATGCTTTTTGCAAAGTTCTAGAAGAGGGAGGAAACGAGAAGTTAATTTTTCAAGAGCTTCATCATATTCTATTTCAGAATATTCACCCCCGGATTTAATTTTCTTCTCCGCATAGTTTCCGGGGTTTATTCGAACTTTTTCTACTTTAAGCGCTGCAATTTCTGCGGCATTAGGAGTGAAATGAACATCAGCAACTAGAGGAGTGTAATATCCGCGTTCTGCAAGCTCTTGTTTTATGATTTCTAAGTGCTCAGCCTCTTTGATAGATGGAGTTGTCAATCGAACCAATTCGCCTCCAGCATCAATTATTCGGATACATTCTTCAACAACCTTTTCAGTATCCATTGTGTCTGCTGTGGTCATTGATTGAAGAACAACAGCATTATTGCCGCCAATTATAACGTCACCAACCCTCACTTCATTTGTTTTGAAGCGGGAATAGCAAGTGATACTTTGGCAATATTTTTTCATAACCCTGAGTGCCCGTAAAGATAAGGGATTTTTTAGATACTTACGTTTATTGTGAGATAGAGGAAAAAGTGGTTCTATTAGGAGCAAGAATTATTCTTTCCACACTAACACGTTAAAAAATATGGTCTCGGCACACCATTTGCTCGCTTCAACACGTTACTTTTATCGGATGAAGCAAAAACTCTCCATATTTTTTGTTGTCTTTATCTGTGGTTTTACCGTTTTTCCTCTGAGTGCGGGCGACCATGAATACCAACAAAAACTAAAGAAACGCTTGTCCATTCAAGCGCAGGAAGTTTTTATTGTCTATGATTTGGTTGAAGAATCAGTAAAACCAGCACCAGCAAAGAGTTTTCCCGAATACAAACAAGCGGAAATAGATTTGTTTCTAAAAGAAAAATTTGGAAAATGGTATGATGGTTATGACCCACTAATCTCGGAATACATAAGTTTTTATACTTCTCAACCTCATCAGCACATTCGAATTTGGTTTGGTTTATACGATTTTTTTGCACCCCGTTTAATTAAGGTTTCAGACGAAAGCAGAGCTGTATTAAGCGCTCTAGCTTTTTCGCAATCAATGTTTTTACCTTATACTTCCGAAAAAGAAAATAGAGGACTATTGCATCTTAAAGCTCCGATTGCGCTATATTTTGACTGTTTGGTTACTGAGAATGTAGACGAGCGAGTGATTGTGGAGAAAAACATCCATGCGGCAGATCTTTATTTGAAGCAGTTGGGAAAGAAATTTGCTGCAAAACCACAATCTTTAGCTGCATTTATGTTAGGTGCAAGCACCGTAAATAAGGCTAAGGTTACAGGCGAATTAGCACAAACATATTGGGAACTTTATCCATTCTTAAAAAGCGAAAATCGCGATTTTTATCCAGCTATGTTGGCGGCTTCTTTTGTGTGGGGTAAGCGAAAGGAGTGGAAAATGGAAGGCTTTGAGTTTGTGAACAAAATAAAAACACGTCAGATAACAGTTGAAGACTCTTTACATTTTTCACAAATTTCAACGGTGTTAGAGATCGATGAAAAAGAGTTGTTCGCGCTCAATCCGAAATTTATAAAACAAATCGTTTTCCCAAAAAATAAAATTTACTTGCCTAAAGAAAAGGCGGATGATTTTCTGGAAATGAAAGACAGTATCTATAATTTTAGAAGAGATGAGTTTTTTCCAAAAAAGAATGACAGTTGTTATGTTTTTTATCGAACTAAACCAGGGGACTATTTCAGAGATTTAACATTTTGGTTTGGACCAGGACTCGAGGAAATAAAAAGCCTTAATCGATTTGCTAGTAACACATTGAAAAGAAATTGGGATGTGTTTTTTAAAGTCCCCTGTGTGGACAGTGTGTTTTTTGCCTCTTTTGATAATCTTTCTAGAGCACAAAAAGATGCTATAGCAAAAGGAAGCCCTCCTCCACAAAACACTACAACTACAGAGGATAAGCCAAAGACAGAAGTAAACGAAAAGCCGTCGGGCACGAAAATAACTTATACGGTTAAATCTGGAGATTCGCTTTGGGCAATCGGACAAAAGCACAAAGTAAGTGACCAAGATATAATGAGATGGAATAATATCGGGACGAATATAAAGCCCGGTCAAAAGTTGATAATATATTTGCCCTAATGGAAGAAGAGAAGAATAAAATAATGTCTCCTAAGAATATCGCTGCCTTTATTGTGGCGGTGTTTTCTATTCTTGCTCTTATCTCGTATTTTATGCCTGAAGAGGGAGTGAAGGTGGGTGGAAAGGACTTTTATTTTGTTTCTCTAGATGATGTGCTTTCTGTTTCCAAAGACGAGAAGATTGATGTAGAAGAATTAATGCAATCAAGAAGAGATAGCCTTCAAGCGCGATTGGATGAATTGCGGAATGCACATTATCAATCTGTTCAAGATAGTATTGATGCGGCAATTGAGATGGCAAAGGCAGACCCGACTCGTTTGCAATATGGAAACGATAATCGAGATGGTTTAGATCTTTTTTTTAAAGCCTTAAGTGGGGTTTCTGGTAAATCTGATGCAATTCGCATTATTCACTATGGCGATTCACAAATTGAGGAAGATAGAATTACCTCGTATGTGCGTAAGCGTTTACAGGCGCGATTTGGTGGTGGTGGAGTAGGAATGATAGCGCCTTTAGCCATTACACACAGCTTGAGCATTAATTTATTTTCTTCTGAAAACTGGACTCGATATACTGCATTTGGTTCTGGTGGCGCAAAAGCCATAGATGGACGTTATGGTTCGACAGGAATTATGTGTAAGTACAATAATTACATGGCAGACAGCTTAGATAGTGTGCTTGTTGAAAAAACATTTTCTAGCGGTTTTGTGACGATAAGTCAAAGAAAGGGAGCTCCTGAAACAGTTAAAAACTTTAATCGTGTGCGCATTTTTATGGGGCACAATACTGCTGCGGTGACTGTTCAAATTTCTTATGATGGTATTGTCGCGTCAAAACAAATTGAAGCCAACACTGAACTACACACTGTAACATTTGATCTTGAGAAACAACCAAGTAAACTTACGGTTACTTTTAGTGGAGCTGCTAGTCCTGAGGTTTATGGAATTTCACTCGAAACACCAACAGGAATTCAGATGGACAATGTCTCAATGCGCGGGGGGTCGGGAACGATTTTTTATAAGCTGAACAGTGACATAGCAAAGCAGATGTATGCTGAATTAAATCCTAAACTAATTATTCTACAGTTTGGCGGAAACGTAATGCCTTATGTTGATTCTAAAAAGAAAGCGGAAAATTTTGGGAAAGAATTTTTGAGAAATATGAAGCGCATCAAACAACTTTGTCCAGGCGCATCATTTCTTGTTATCGGACCCTCGGATATGTCTAAAAACATCGGTGGGAAAATGCAAACTTACCCAAATTTGCCTGATGTACGCGATGCTTTACGCGACGCGACTTTTGAGATGGGTGGGGCTTATTTTGATTTGTATGAGGTGATGGGGGGAAAAAATTCAATGCCGAGCTGGGTAGATAGTAATCCACCGCTTGCCGCTAAGGATTATATTCATTTCTCTCCCAGAGGGGCTCAAAAAGTTGCAGAAGTGTTTTATGAGTCGCTTATGCTAGATTATGAGCAATATTTACAACGTATGAAAACCAAGAAGAAAGAGGAATGAAAAACCTATTGAACATAGTATTTGTGTTGATGCTCTCATCTCCTTTTCTTTTTGGGCAGCCCATTCGTGCGGAAATCCCTGATGCAGATTATATTCACGAAAACCATAGTTCACTTGTGTTTCCTGCGTCAAAGGAATTTAGCAATAGTTTTTTCCAAAAAATAGCAAATCTGATGCTTTTTGGTGAGGGCAAAATTAACGTGGTTCATTTTGGCGGGTCTCATATTCAAGCAGATATATACTCCAATAGAATGCGGCAGTTACTAGGGAACTATATCCCCAATCAACAAGGATCAAGAGGATTGGTTTTTCCTTTTAAAATTGCAAAAACAAACGGCCCTTATGATTACAGTGTTAGCTACACAGGAAATTGGTCTTCTGTGCGCAATGTGAGTAAAAATCTCGACACAAAACTTGGTGTTTCAGGCATAAGCGTATACACCTCTGACACAAATTCAAGCATACAAATCATCTTTGATAAGAAGAAAAACCTTGAACACAATTTTAAACGTATCAAGGTTCTACATGAAGTCGACAGCCTCGCTTATAGCCTTCGTTGGTTAGGTCGAGATTCTGCTTGTATTCACAATTACCCTGATTCAGGGTTTTCTGTAATTGAACTTATTTATCCTACAGACACACTCGAATTTAGTGTTCAAAAAACAGATAGTCTGCAAAAGCAATTCATTTTGTATGGCTTGTATCTTGAAAATGATGAACCAGGAATTACGTACAATTCAATAGGGGTAAACGGCGCAAGTACACTTTCGTTTTTGAAGTGTGAGTTGTTTACAGAACACATGAAGGTTTTAAGCCCAGATATTGTGTTTTTTGGAATTGGAATTAATGACGCACACGGATCAAATTTCAATCAACAGGGTTTTGAGCGAAATTATGATGAAATTATTAAAAAAATAAAATCGGTAAATCCTAATACGTTTTTTGTCTTCCTTACGAACAACGATAGTTATGGATACAACAAAAAGTTAAATACAAACGGATTAATTGCCCAAAAAGCAATGTATAGCCTAGCAGAAAAACACAATGGAGCTGTTTGGGATATGTTTGAAGTGATGGGGGGGCTTAAAAGTGCTAATATCTGGAACGCAAGAGGATTACTCAAAAATGACCGAATCCACTTTACAACAGAGGGGTATAATTTGATTGGTGATTTGTTATTTAATGCACTTATGGAAGCATACGACAACTATTTAATAGGACAGAATTAATGGATTGGTTGGAAAATAGCTGGAATTATTTGGTTCAGATTATGAGCTTCAATTCTGCGTCTCCGATGATTTTTACAAAATTTTCATTTTGGGGGTATTTTATTATCGCATACTCTATTTACGCTATTGTTTACAAGAAAATTGCGCTAAGAAATGGTTATCTGTTCCTTATCAGCTTGTTCTTTTACTATAAAACAAGTCACCTGTTTTTTATATTGCTCTTGTTCAGCACGGTCACCGATTTTTATATAGGAGAAGCTGTATATCGGAGCGTTTCTCAGCGAGCAAGGCTGTGGCTGGTAGCGTTGAGTATAACGATAAACCTCGGTGTGTTGATGTACTTCAAATACGCGTACTTTTTTACTGAGAGTTATAACGATGTTTTTCACACAGATTACGAAGTGTTTAACCACTTGTCTCACTGGTCAAATGAGTGGCTAGGGACACATTTTAATGTCAATAAAATTATTCTTCCAGTAGGGATTTCCTTCTTTACTTTCCAAACAATTAGTTATACCGTAGATATCTATAGAAAGCGGATTGAACCCGTAAAAAACTTAGTGGATTTTGGTTTTTATGTATCGTTTTTTCCTCAACTTGTTGCTGGACCAATTGTTCGTGCAAACGAGTTTGTACCACAGATTTACAAGCCTTATAACATCTCAAAACAAGTTTTTGGCACAGCGGTTTTTCTAATATTGAACGGGCTTGTTAAGAAGATGGTGCTTGGTGACTATATAGCCGTCAATTTTATCGATCGTGTGTTCGACAACCCCGGTATGTACACCGGTTTTGAAAGCATGATGGCTTTAATTGGCTATTCGCTTCAGGTATACTGTGATTTTTCAGGATATACTGATATTGCTATTGGGGTAGCGATGTTAATGGGATTCTATCTTCCACTCAATTTTAATTCGCCATACAAAGCACAGAGTACAGCAGAGTTTTGGGGGCGTTGGCACATCTCTCTTTCCACTTGGCTTAAAGACTATTTGTACATTCCGTTAGGAGGAAATCGAAACTCTACATGGGGAACGTGGATCTCATTGACACTTATTCTTTCGGTAATTGTTTTGCTTAGCGGCAACATGTGGTTCTTTTTGATTTTTGCTGGTGTCGCAGCAATGATAGTTGGATTGGCCGCTCTTTTTCCAGGGCTTAAAAAGGCAATAATAAGAGATATTAATTTAATGATCACTATGTTGTTTGGCGGGCTATGGCACGGTGCTTCGTGGAATTTTGTAATCTGGGGAGGGTTAAATGGTCTTGGTGTCGTTTGGTATAAGTACTGGAGCCGCATTAGCCCGTTTAAAAACTCAAATAGCAGGTTGGTTAAAATTTATGCCATAGGAGTCACCTTTTTGTTTATAACGGCTACTCGAATTTTCTTCCGTGCCGATGACCTCGAAACTGTAGAGCAAATGATTCATAGCATGAGTACCAATTTTAAAATTGACTTGGCTTGGCAGATACTTGTTAGCTATAAATGGGTTTTCCTTGCGATGCTGTTTGGTTTTGTTGTACATTGGTTACCTACGACGTTTAAAGAGGGCTATAAAAATGCATTTATAAAAAGTCCTTTACCAGTAAAAGCGGCTATTGTAGTGGGTACTGTTTTTATGATAATCCAATTTATTTCCAGCGACCTACAACCGTTTATTTACTTCCAGTTTTAGTAATATATTTGTATAAAAGGTTTACGTTTGGGGAATAGTGAAAGGATATGTACAAACTGATCGGTTTTTGTTTTAGTGTAATTCAGCTTATAATTGTGAGTGTCTTTTTGTTTGGTAGACCTCAACTAGCTTTTTCACAAGAAATTAGCGACACGACTCCGAAACGAAAAAATGGGATTTCATATTTTGCTACTTCTGTCGGGCTTAGCTATGTTACATTTCGTGATTTTGCTACATCGCCTTTGTTTTATCAGGGAGCAGGAGCTCATATAAAATTGGACTGGATTTGGAACAAACAGAAGTATGAATCTGTTATTGAAGCAGATCTTCTAGGGGCATTTACTCGTTCTAAATCACCGAAAAGTGATTTTTTCCAATCATCAAGTCGATCGTATGTTGTTCGTGCTGAGATTTATCACCATTATTTGAGGAGAATTAGGCTGGTATCTTCTCCGCGGATTGATTGGCTTGTAGGTGGCTCGATGTATATTACTCTTCCCGTACGAGGTAATCCGAGCTTAGGAAATAGCGGAATAGGAGTCGATCCAATGTTTAACCTTATGTTGTCGAGCAAAATTAGCCTAGATATTTCTAGAAAGCAGGCAAAAGAATTTTCATTTTGGTTTATAAAAAGAAAACTACAACCTGTTAAACGGAGGATAGCCCTTTTGCTCAATATAGGCGTATTGAATATGAACTACAGACCAGGGTATGCATATTCTTTTGATGCAGAATTTAATGGTAGTGATACAGGTGTGTTTGGGTATTATTTTGCAGATTATAAGTGGTCTGTTAATGGATGGCGCTTGGGCACAAGACTTGAATTTACAAAGTTTCGCCCTAATGGAAATGGAATTAAGTTTTTTTATATGTGGGAGGCCGCTCATTCACCGGGTAGATTTGAAGCCTTTCAGTGGGCAAACCACCGACTGGGGTTTTCGTTAATGTTTCACAGAAAATAAGAAGTTATGAAAAAAGGAATTATAGCGTTAAGTTTTCTTGTGGGTGCTTTACTTTCATGCGAGAAAATTCTATACGGACCTGATCAAGGTACATCAGACCCTTATGAGAATTTTGAGTATTTGTGGAATCAAGTAGATATTAAGTACAGCTATTTTGAGCTAAAACAAGTAAATTGGGAACAAGTTAAATCAACATATTTGGCACAGTTGTCACCAGAGATGAGCGAAGAACAATTGTTTAATGTGCTGGCGAATATGTTAAAAGAACTGAGAGATGATCATACGAATTTAGTTTCACCATTCAACGTGTCAGTCTATTCACAACCCCAACAGGCCAACTTAAACTATCATTCTACCACGGTTTGGGAAAATTATGTTTCCGAACGCTATTACACAGGCCCTTTTAGTCATGGTTTTATAGATGGAGCCAATGTAGGTTATGTTCGATATGGGAGTTTTATGGAGTCTTTTTTTCCAAATCAGTTAAGTTTTGTGCTTGATCGTTATCAAAGTACAAATGGTTTGGTGTTGGATCTAAGGTCAAATGGAGGGGGAAGCATATTTAATGTGCCTCTTTTACTTGAAAGATTTAATGACCAAAGTAGAGTTGTGGGTTATTTCCGAACGCGCAATGGACCCAATCACAATGATTTTACCGAACCGTCCAACTTTATGATTAATACATATGGTGGCACGGTCTTCACTAAACCTGTTGTTGTGTTGATAGACAAGGGGTCTTACAGCGCAACAACTATGTTTGCTCTTGCCACAAAAGCGATCCCAAATATTGTGTTGTTGGGGGATACAACTGGAGGTGGAGGTGGACTGCCTAATGGAGGTCAACTTCCAAATGGTTGGACATATCGGTTTAGCATAAGCCAGTTGCTCGATTTACAAGGAAATAATTATGCAGAGGAAGGCGTGCCTCCCGATATTTTTGAGTCGTTTGATTGGACTGATTTGACAAAAGATGAAATTTTGGATCGAGCAATTGCTGAACTTGAATAAATTCAAAGTCAACAATCGAGCATCAGGCTTGTTATAAATAAAATGAAAAGGATGAAAAAACTAACATTTATAATATTCTGTACAATGTGTGTTGCTATTGCCTCATTTAGCCAAGACAAAAACAATGAAACGTCTCTCTTGTTAAAAGAAATTGACGCTCGACAAACGCAACTGACCCGAAATGGAATGATCTCACTAAATGCATGGGCAGGTGCAAATCTCGTCGTGGGCGGAATAGGTTACTTTCAAAGCACAGGAGACGCCAGATATTTTCACCAAATGAATGCTTTTTGGAATGTGGTGAATGTGGGAATTGCAGTGCCGGGATTGATAGGAACGTATCGCAAAAAGACCAAAGAATTGACCTTTGAAAGTGTCTACAAAAACCAACAAAAACTCCAAACAATTTACTTGTTTAATGCTGGGCTTGATGTGAGCTATATGGTAACAGGTTGGGCGCTTTTTAATTATGGAAATACCCAAACAGGTACACTGCGCAATCGTTTTAGAGGTTATGGTCAGTCACTTGTTTTACAAGGAGGGTACTTGTTTGTATATGACATGATTATGTTTGCATTACTTAAGAAAACAGGCAAAAAGCTAGATCTGATGTGGAAGAATGTCACAATCTCTCCATCTGGATTGGGGATGGTAATGAGGTTTAATTAAAAAACGGTATAACAGAAATAGCGCCAATTGGCTGACTATAATAAGCCTTCCACAATTTTAGCTGAGTTTAAACACATCGGAATTCCAGCTCCTGGGTGTACTGTTCCTCCAGCAAAATAAAGGTTTTTGATAGATCGCTTAAAGTTTGGATGACGGAGAAAGGCAGCAAAACGACCATTTGCACTGTTCCCAAAGACAGCACCTTTATAGGCTAGATAGTGAACAGCGATTTCTTTTGGTGAAAGGGAATGTTCAAATTCAATGTGATTTTCAATATCCACATTCAACATTCGATTGATTTTCGATTTGCAATTTTCTGATGCTCGTTTTACAATACTTTCCCAATCTTGTCCTGAGTCGTGCGGCACACTAACTAATAGAAACCAATTTTCGCAATCTGAAGGAGCATCGCTTTTAGCTATTTTCGAAGAAATGTACAGATAGACAGAAGGGTCGTCACTCATACTGTTTCGGTCAGAAATGGCCTGATATTCCTCATCTCGATTGACTGAAAAGAAAATGTTGTGAACTCCTAGGTCAGCGAATTCTTTTTTAACCGCCCAGTTTAATACAATAACAGAGTTTGATCGTTCTTGATTTAAAATGCGCTTGGGCTGTTTGATTTCAGGCAGTAAGTTCTCATAGGTATGGTGAATGTCCATATTGGAAATAATCGCATCAAAGGGAATTTCTCGTTGTTTTACTAATATCCCAACAGCTTTTTTATCGTGCACAACAATTCGCTCAACCACAGTATTAAATTCAAACGTAATTCCTACGTCTAGAGATAGTTGGTACAAAGCGCTCACCACACCGTACATTCCAGAAGTACACATGTATGTACCCAAGTTTAATTCTAGGTGTTGTATTACATTTAATGTGGCTGGAGCAACTAAAGGGTTGGACCCTACATAAGTCGCATAATAATTAAACAGTTGGATGTTTTTTGGGTCTTTGAAAAAACGCTTATTCCCCTTATCCATTGTATGAAAAGCGTGAATGTGACGAAATTGCAACACCCCTGAAACTACTTTCTTTTTCAAGAAATTTGTGGCAATATGAAGGGACTGTTCAATGAATACTTCATTGGTAATGTCGTAAATACGTGCCACATCTTTCAAATAGCGGTGAACTTGCTCTGCGCTATCGGTGGTTTTGTTCTCTATTTCTTTTGCAAATAAGTTGACATCAGCGTGTGCTCGAATGATGGTTCCGTCTTCGTAGAAGTAGCTAAAAGTGGGGTTGAGCTGTGTATATTCAAAATAGTCGCGAGGGTTTTTATCAAATAACGTGAATAATTCGTCAATCAATTCTGGAAGCGTGAACACTGATGGGCCTAAGTCAAAGCGATAACCGTTTTTATTCCACTCGCTTATTTTTCCTCCAGGAGTATTATTTCGCTCATAGACAGTAACGTTATAACCCTTCTTTTTTGCACGAAGAGCCGAAGCCATTCCTGCAATTCCAGAACCAATAACAGCGCACGTTTTCATCATTTTATCTTTACTTGTGCTCGGGGAATAAACTTGTTAATCCTTCTTCTGATGCAGAGCAAACTCCTCGGTCGGTAATTAAAGCGGTTACCAATCTTG
Source organism: uncultured Flavobacteriales bacterium (assembly GCA_964447015.1). GTDB lineage: Bacteria > Bacteroidota > Bacteroidia > Flavobacteriales_D > Crocinitomicaceae > Wandonia. The sequence continues at coordinate 28,063 of CAYUQU010000008.1, read as the reverse complement.
CTGGAGTAACATCAAATCCATAGTTTGCTGCACGTGTTGTTTCTGGGCAAATGAGTACAGAGGCTAATTCACCGGATTCTAATTTTCCAAACACGGTTCTCACTTCATTTTCATCACGCTCTTCAATTGGAATTTCTTTCAAACCATCGTTAATTGTCCAATCTATTGTTGTGGATGGAAGCGCTACATAGAACGGAATTTTATTATCGTTTGCGGCAAGAGCTTTCAAATACGTTCCTATTTTGTTTGCAACGTCTCCCTGGCGCGTTGTACGGTCTGTTCCTACAATTACCATGTCAACCATATTGTGTTGCATTAGATGGCCTCCTGTGTTGTCTACAATCAATGTGTGAGGAATGCCGTGCTTAGTCAATTCAAAAGCGGTGAGGTTAGACCCCTGATTTCTTGGTCTTGTCTCATCAACCCAGACGTGAAGATCAATTCCTTTTTGTTTGGCTTGATAAATTGGAGAAGTTACAGTTCCCCACTCTATGCATCCTAGCATTCCAGCGTTACAGTGCGTAAGAATATTAACTGTTTTATGTCCGTTGTCTTCCCAAATTTTTTCTATAATAGTCAATCCATGTACACCTATCATGCGACATGTTTCTACATCGTCTTCTACGATTTGGTTGGCTTCTTCAAGAGCGAGTTGAATTTGCTCATCCAATTCGATTGAAGCAAAAACAGCTTTTTTCATACGATCCAGTGCCCAAAATAAATTCACTGCAGTTGGGCGTGAGTTGGCTAAATCTTCAAACGCTCTGTGAATATAATTTTGAGGTTTTGCCCCAGATTTTATTTCCAATAAAGCCAAATAGACTCCATAAGAAGCTGTTGCCCCAATCAAAGGAGCTCCGCGAACAATCATTTTTCTGATTGCGTCTACAGCATCATCACATGTGTTCAATTCTACTGTAGCAAACTGATGAGGTAAAATTCGTTGATCTATAACTTCAACTGTTGTTGAATTTTTTAGCCAAATTGTTCTGAATCGTTCTTGTGTCATTTAAAAAGTAATTTGCGAAAAATCGTCTACGTTGTCAAAATGCTTTGAGGGTTCTGTGCCAGGACGAACAATTTGAATAACTTCAAATCCAGCCTCTCGAGCCGCTTTAAGTTCCTCTGGTACATCCGAAAGAAACAATATTTCATCCGACTCTAATTCAAGTTCCGCCGCAATATTTTCATACGAGCGAGTTTCTTTTTTCCCACCCATTTTAGTGTCGAAAAAATGAGAAAACAGTGGAGTTAAATCGCCTTCTTCACTGTAGCCAAAAATTAATTTTTGTGCCTGAACGGAACCCGAACTGTATACCGCGAGCGAAATACCTTCTTCTTTCCATTCTTCTAATGCTGGAACGACATCTGGAAAAACATGTCCTTTGATTCGACCTTCTTCGTAACCCTTTTTCCAAATATACCCTTGAAGGGTTTTCAGAGGAGTAAATTTACGGTCTTCCAGACTCCATTCGCGGAGTTGCTCCAAACACTCTTCAGTGGTTGTAAGGTTTTTTCCCTCTTGCTTTGCCTGATCCATCGTCGCTTTGATGATTGGATTGATAAGCGTTGGGGAAAGTTCATTGGCTTCATGAATGTGCTCTCTAAAGTAGGGAAATAACACATCATAGACAAAGGAAACAGAAGTTGTAGTTCCCTCAATGTCAGTTAAAATACACTTGATATAACTCATGGTTGATTAAATATACTTTTTCTCAATTCCGGAATGGGTGTACTCTGGCACCCAACCCGACATGTCTATAAAGATACGAATTGCTTTTACAAATGGATTTGATTCTCCTGCATCAAACCAATGTTTTGTCCCTGCAGGAACAGAAATTAGATCTCCAGACTGACATAATACATTAAACACATCGTGTCCGTCAAGGTTGAACCAGAATAAACCCTGTCCATCAACAAAAAAGCGCACCTCATCTTCACTGTGTGTGTGCTCAGAAAGGAATTTTGCGCGAATTGCTTCGTAATTTTCGGTTAGTTTATTTATTGATATCACATCGGCAGTATGGTAGCCATTTGCCTGCATGTAGGGCTCTAGTTCGTGTTTGTATGCATCCAAAATTTCCTCAGAAGAAGCTGAATCGTCAAAAACAACACTTGCCTCCCATTGCGCAAAGAAAACACCTCTTTCGTTCAGATATTGTTTGATATCTGAGGGTTTTTCCAAGATTTTACCTAAAGACGGAATAGTTAAAACTGCCATTTTACTTGATTTGCAACAAATTTAGTTCACAAGTTAATAAAAACTCATAAATCTCGAGGTGTCTTTTTGCTTCAAAAAGCGAATCTCCCCATGCATAAAGACCGTGCTTAGCCATAAGAAAGCCATTTACACGCAATTTTTCTTTATTTTCCCGCAACACTAAACGAAAGCGTTCCATGTCTTGATCGTTTGCGAATACAGGAAGTTCTAACTGTGCTTCGTGTGTGTTTATTTCTGGAAGCCCTTTTAAAACTTCGTAACCTTCGAAAGAAATTCTGCCATCCCACTCTTTTTGATCGGAAAGAATTGTACCTGCCATGGAGTGTGTGTGAAGGATATAACGAGTTGAGGGAAATAGCTGATACAATTCACAGTGAATCAGGGTTTCTGCCGAGGGTTTCGTTTTCGAAAATTCTGTTGTTGGATTGCCCCCAGAATCTACTTCCAAAAAATCGTTCTCAGAAAAGTATGTTTTGTCCACCCCCGACTTGGAAATCACAATTCGCCCGTCTCCTGAAGGGTGCAAAAACGAGTAATTTGTAGATGTCCCTGGAGACCAACCCCTGTCGTTTATCCAGCGAATTAACGAGGCAAATTCAACCCGTATTTCTTTCGTGTCTTTCATTCTAAGTTCAAAAGTATAAAATTGTTATGATGTGAACGTTTTTTTAAAGTGAAAATGAAGGATTAGGGTATGTAGAAAATGGTGAGAAACCAAACCCGATTAGACTGTTATGTAGAGCAAGGGGTTCCTATTCTTTTTCTTTGAAAACGGTTTATCTATTTACTATTAAATTAGCAACGCTCACAGTGTTGTTTGAATAGACATGCACAAAATATCGTCCCGTAGTTAAATCTGGCTGAACCTTAAATGGTCTGCTATCTAGCGTGTTTTGGTACTGGTTAACTAATTTGCCGTCCATTGTAACTATTTCGATATAGTCAATTGTTTCTGTATAACTGATAAAAAACTCATTACCATCAGAAGGATTTGGGTATAAGATTAATTCGTTGCTGTTAATACAGTTTTCTCCTGTTAAGATTTTATATGAGGTGCTTTTACCATCAAAATCAACTTGTTCGATATAATAATATTCTATTACTTTATCTACGTCATAATCAGTTAGTGAATAATAGTGAACTCCTTCTGTTTCATTTACTGACTTGACTGATCCTAGTACGCTCCAATTAATTCCATCAATACTTTTATATACATTAAACAAATCAGAATCCCTTTCGTTTTTAGTTTCCCAAGAAACTAAACGTTGATTTAAGGACAGGCAAGAAACACGCATGTCGATCATTTCAACACCTAAAATGATAGGGCTTCCCACAATAATATTGTCTACCGCAAAAGAAGGATCGGTGCCAACCCCATTTCCGTTATTTACCCATCTGAATCCAATCTTTACGTTAGGATTATTATTAGCAGATGCTGGGAGAACTAAATTTCTTGTTGTCCATAACCCTTGTCCACTGCCACAGATTACTGTTTTCGGTGGGTTGTCTAACAAGGCCCATGTCCCACCGCCATTAGCAGAATACCAAACAGTTGCGTCATCATTCGTTCCTTCGCCGTTTTCAATATAATCAAATGTAAATGGAATAGATGAAACACCCGTGCAATTGATTACAGGAGATTCTATTCTTCTATCTGTTATAGCACACCACGCAAAAAATGCACAACTAAAAGCATCAGATTCAAAATATGATGCTCCAAGATCACCAAAAAGTGTCGTTCCGACGTGAAGTGTTCTACTATTAGTTCCGTTACACCCATCACCACAATTTCCCGATCCCATTCCTCTTTCTGCAGCACTTACATACCATGTGTTTGCCATGGGTTCATTCGTGCCTGTATTTGTAAGTGTCCACCCAAAAGTGGTCGCTAAAGTACCTGTTGAACAGCCTGTCCCGAAATCTTCAGAATAAACAATCTGCGCAGGTATTGCATGACATAGACAAACAAATATTGTAGTAGCAAATGCTTTAATCATGTTAGTTTGGTATTTAATTTGTTGTCACATTAAATTTAACAACAAATTGATTTTCTAACAAAAACTTGATTTACTCAAATATAGTAAAAAATCCATAAACTCCAAACATTTAGGCAATTAGAGTTTGTAACGCCTGTTTATACAAGTGCTTCAGAAGATTGAACTCTACAAGAATGAGCTTATTCTTCCCAATCTTCCCAAAAATCGCTCATGTCACGACGGTCTTTTTTCGTAGGTTTTCCAGTTCCATAATCGCGATAAGTGCTTTGTGCTTCTTGATAAAGCTTGAATTTTTCCAACTCTTCTTCTGTGGTTTCATCTGTGATGTAATCCGCAACAAGTTTTGCGCCTACACGTTTATCCAATAAAGCGATGATGCGATAACGAAAGATTGCTCCGTTTCTCGAAAGCGAAATAACGTCTTTTACTTTTACTTCACGCGAAGGTTTAATCCCCTCGTCGTTGACTTTAATTTTCCCTCGCTTCACCTGATCAGTGGCTTGCGATCGGGTCTTGGTTAGGCGTACACACCAGATAAATTTGTCTATTCTTACTGTCATTTTGGTGTTGTCAATTTTTATACATTGCCACGATTTTCTTTCCTGCACCATCAATCGCGCCACGATACATTCCCGTTGTATTAAATTCCATGGTTACATTTCCCTTTCCATCTAGCGCAATTATCCCTCCATCTCCGCCTAATTCAGGCAGTTTTTCTTGAATAACTACGCGAGCAGCTTCAGCTAAACTTAAACCTTTGTATTCCATCATTGCTGAAATGTCATATGCAAACACACCGCGAATAAAGAACTCGCCCCATCCAGTAGATGAAACTCCACAGGTTTTGTTATTTGCATACGTTCCAGCTCCTATAATAGGTGAATCACCGATTCTTCCCCAACGTTTATTGGTCATCCCTCCTGTAGATGTTCCTGCTACAATGTTTCCGCTTTTATCTAGAGCGACACAACCAACGGTTCCGAATTTTGAGTCGTTGTTTTCTTCAAGTTTTTTCATCTCTTCCAATTCTTTTTGCTTTACGCGATTCAATCCATCCAAACGACTTTGAACGAAAAAATACGACGGTTCCACAATTTCCAAACCGCGTTCTTTCGCAAATTGCTCTGCACCTTCTCTTGCCATCATGACATGTGGAGAGTTTGTCATTACTTCTTTTGCCAACAATATCGGATTTTTGACTGTGGTTACTCCTGCAATCGCTCCCGCGTTTAATGTAGATCCATCCATAATAGACGCATCGAGCTCATTTTTTTCATCGTGTGTAAAAACAGCTCCTTTGCCTGCGTTGAAAAGCGGTGAATTCTCCAAAATAATGATCACGGAGGTCACAGCATCTACAGCTTCTCCACCATTTTCCAAAATTTGGTAACCAACCGTAAGCGCAGAGTCTAACATGTGGGTGTATTCTTTTTCCAATTCTGGAGTCATGTTTTTGGGTAGAATGGTACCAGCGCCACCATGAAGAACAATCGCTATCTGATTGGTTTCTTCTGTTTCAATGTTGTCATCAGTGTGTGTGTTTTCGACTTCTGTTTGACAAGAAAGAAGAATTATGATTAAACTAAATATATATACCGGGGTTTTCATAGCAATCATGTTTATATGCTGGTGAAAATACGATTATTTTGGAAAACTCGAATTGTATCACTCCCTTACCATCAACACGCTTTCCAAATGTCCAATCGCTTCTGGCATGTTTTGTACATTGTCATAAATCAAACGGAGTTTGTTGTTCTTTTCGCTCATGTTTACTCCGCGCGGATTACTTTGAATGTATTTCAACACTTGTGTAAATCGAGGAGATTGATAATACATTGAATCTTGGTTAGCGATAAAATAACCCAACATTTTTCCTGATTTAAACACGAGTTTTTCAAAGCCAATTTCGCGAGCCAACCAACGCAATTCCATTGACAGGAACAAATCTTCCACTTGATGTGGAATAGGACCAAAACGGTCGATTAAGTTTTTTCGAAATTCCTCTAGTTCCGTTTTATCAGCTAGATTGTCCAAATCTTGATATAAACTCAAGCGTTCAGCTACGTTGTTTACATAATCTTCTGGTATTCGAACTTCCAAATCAGTTTCTAAAATACAATCTGAAGTATAATACTCCTGACCTGGCATTTTATCGTGCTTGTTGTCTTTGAAAAGCTCTTTAAATTCATTCTCGCGCAATTCTTCAATGGCCTCATTGAGAATTTTCTGATACATTTCAAAACCGATGTCGGCCATGAAACCACTTTGTTCACCTCCAAGCATATTTCCCGCTCCGCGAATGTCCAAATCTTTCATGGCGATGTTGAAGCCAGAACCCAAATCACTGAATTGAATCAAGGCTTCTAATCGCTTACGCGCTTCAGAAGTCAAATTCTGCGCACTTGGCGCGATGAGGTAGCAGAATCCTTTTTTGTTCGAACGTCCTACACGCCCTCGAAGTTGGTGCAAGTCGCTCAATCCGAAGTTTTGTGCATCATTGATAATAATGGTGTTGGCGTTTGAAATATCTATTCCTGACTCGATAATGGTTGTAGCGAGTAACACGTCGTATTCTCCCTCAATAAAGTCCATCATGACTTTTTCAAGTTGCTTTCCGTCCATTTGCCCATGACCGATCCCTACTCGAGTTCCTGGAACTAAACGAGTAATCATTCCTGAAATTTCCTGAATGTTCTGCAAACGATTGTTTACAAAATACACTTGTCCACCCCGTGAGATTTCGTAGGATATAGCATCACGGATGGCCTCCTCATCAAATGAAATATGTTGTGTCAATACAGGCTGACGGTTTGGCGGTGGCGTGTTGATGATACTCAAGTCACGTGCGCCCATCAATGAAAATTGTAGCGTTCGTGGAATGGGTGTGGCGGTCAGTGTCAGCGTATCAACTGTCGCTTTCATAAGTTTCAGTTTGTCTTTTACCGCTACGCCAAATTTTTGCTCTTCATCAATAATCATCAATCCTAAATCCTTGAACTTGACGTTGGCTCCAACTATTTTGTGTGTACCAATCAAGATGTCAATTTCCCCAGCCGCAAGTTTCTTTAATGTGGTTGTAACGTCTTTAGCTGATTTAAAACGATTGAGATATTCGACGGTACATGGAAAGTCTTTTAAACGCTCCTTAAACGTTCTGTAATGTTGAAGCGACAGAATAGTTGTTGGAACCAGAATAGCAACTTGTTTGCTGTCCGCCACGGCTTTAAACGCAGCACGTATTGCAATCTCTGTTTTGCCAAAACCTACATCACCACAAACCAAGCGATCCATAGGCGTAGGCGATTCCATGTCTTCTTTCACCGCAATTGTCGATTTCAACTGATCGGGCGTGTCTTCGTACATAAATGAAGCTTCTAGCTCATTTTGTAAGTATGTATCAGGAGAAAAGGCGAAACCAGGATTGCTTTTTCGCTTTGCGTATAATTGAATTAAATCAAAGGCTATTTCCTTGATTTTTTTCTTCGTTTTGTTCTTGAGAATTGACCAAGCTTGTGAGCCAAGTTTGTTCATTTTAGGAACGGTACCTTCTTTTCCGGTAAACTTAGAGATGCGATGAAGTGAGTGAATTGATACATACAAGACGTCATTGTCTTTGTAAATCAACCGAATAGCTTCTTGAGGCTTTCCGTTAACATCTATCATTTCCAAACCTGAAAAACGCCCTACACCGTGGTCGATGTGGGTTACGTAATCGCCTTTTTGCAGGTTGTAAATTTCTTTTAAGGTCAGTGCTTGTTTTGCTTGTCGGAAACCTTCTTTGAGTTTAAAGCGATGGTAACGCTCAAAGATCTGGTGATCGGTGTAACAGACCAATTTCAACTGTTCTGAAATAAACCCTTCGTGAATGGCAATGGGCATGGGTGAAAACTCGACCTCTGCTCCGATGTCTTCAAAAATATCGTAAAGTCGTTCTATTTGCTTAGGCTGATTGGAGAAAATCAGGTTGTCCATTCCCATCTGCTTCCGAGCGATTAAATCATCGCGAAGCATTTCAAAATTCTTGTTGAAAGAGGGTTGAATTTTGAAATCAAATTGCGCAATCAAATCTGATTTGAAACTTTTTTCTCCCCCAAACTCAATTACAGAAAAGCTTTCTATTTCTTTTTTCCAGTCGGACTTGTGGTAGTACAATTCACTCGGAATTCGATGTTTGACAGGACTTTCGGCAAGCTGATCGTAAATTTTTAAGGCTTTTTCATAATCCTTTTCCAAACGTCCCTCCATCAAATCGTTGGATTTAAGCCAAATAGTAGATTGATTGCCCACGAATTGTAAGAAAGAGGCGTTTACTTCCTGCACGATTTTTCCCTGTACATTCGGCACGATAGAGAAAAACTCGTGTGATTTAAAGCTCAATTGATTGACAGGGTCAAAATTGCGAATGGAATCTACCTCATCACCAAAAAACTCGATGCGGAAAGGATTGTCATTGGAATAAGAAAATACGTCTAAAATTCCTCCACGAATGGAATATTGACCGGGTTCATATACAAAGTCTACGCGCTCAAAACCGTATTCCATGAGCACTTCGTTGAGAAAATCAAGTCCGTACTTCTTTCCCTTTTCTATGCGGAATGTGTTTTTTGTTAAATGTTGTTTAGTGGGCACTTTTTCAAACAGCGCTTTGGGATAAGTGATAACCCATGTGTTTTTTGCAGAATTGATTCGATCAAGCACTTCAGCTCGTGCCACAACATTGGCGTTGTCAGTTGCTTCAAGTTCGTATGGAGTGCGATATGATGCGGGATAAAATAGGATATGCTTGTCTTCTGGAAAAAGGCTTTCTAGATCGTTATAAAAATAAGCGGCTAATTCTTTGTCTTCGAGTATGAAGATGTGGTTGCCAGGAACTTGTTTTGCTAAGCTAGCGGCACACAGCGCACCCGACGCACCGATAAGTCCGTCCCACTTGACTTTGGCTCCTGCAAACTGCAATTGTTGAGCTGTTTCGTCTATTTGTGTCAGCGTACTGAAACGCTTTATGAGGTCAGATGTGTTCATGATACGAATAACCACATAGGCACATAGAAAATCCGTGATGAATTATATTGGTGCCTAATAAGATTCAATTACTAAGCATTTACTTTTTTGTTGGAAAATTCCTCTATCAATGCCATAACTTGTTCTACCATTTTTTTAGAGCCAATAAAGAATGGAGCGCGCTGATGGAGACGTTTTGGTTGTAAGTCCAGAATTCGTTTACGGCCTGTTGTGGCTAATCCTCCTGCTTGTTCAGCAATAAAGGCTAAAGGGTTGCATTCGTAGATCAAACGAAGTTTACCTTCAGGGTTTAATGTGGTATCAGGGTAGATATAAATACCACCTTTGATTAAACTTCTGTGGAAATCTGCGACTAGAGAGCCTATGTAACGACCTGAGTACGGACGTCCAGTTGGCGGGTCTACTTGTTGACAGAATTTGATATATTGACGAATTCCCTCTTCACAAATCAATAAGTTTCCTTCGTTCATTGAATAAAGTCGACTCATTTCTGGTATTTTCATGTCGGGATGTGAAAGGCAAAATTCACCAATTGAAGGGTCTAATGTAAATCCATTTACACCGCATCCAGTTGTATACACCAACATTGTTGAAGAACCGTAGAGTACATATCCTGCCGCAACTTGCTCAGTACCTTTTTGAAGCATGTCGTCGATTGTAGCTAATTCACCCACAGGCGAGATACGACGAAAAATAGAGAAAATAGTCCCAATTGATACGTTTACGTCAATGTTGGATGAACCGTCGAGTGGGTCGAAAAGGACCACATACTTTCCTTTTTTCGACATTTCACTTTCAAATGCTACAAAATCATCATTTTCTTCTGAGGCAATACCACAAATTTCACCACCAGATTTGAAAGCTTGAATAAAGCGTTCATCGGCAATCACATCCAATTTTTGTTGTTGCTCTCCTTGAATGTTTACATTGCCTTGTGCGCCAAGAACGTCAACCAATCCAGCTCGATTCACTTCACGGTTTACAATTTTTGAGGCCAATGAAATATCATTCAAAATTCGTGATAATTCTCCCGTAGCAAATGGAAATTCAGCTTGTCTTTCGAGGATAAACTCATTTAATGTGGTAACTCCTTGCATCTTGAAAATGATTTATTTTTGCAAATATCGTGAAAAGATTGGAGAAACATAAAGTTGCTACTCGCATTAAAAGCACCAAACACTTTTTTCCGTACATTTGTACCATGAAAAAGTGGGGTCTTTTTTTATTGGTTGTAGCAGTTGTGTTAAGTGACACATCCTTTGGTCAATGTGCTATGTGTAAGGCTACAGCTGAGGCAGGGCAAGAGAATGATATAGAATTTGGTCGCAACATCAATGTGGGAATTATGATTTTAATGACCATTCCATATATTATTCTATTCTTGTTATTCAGAAAGCAAATTGTGCGCGTTTTTAAGGCATTGATAAGTAGATAGATTTTTATCGAATGTTTTATGAAGCCATTACAACTACAGTCAAAAGCTTGGTATACAATTGTATTCATCCCCTTATTGGTTTACGTTGTTTATAGAGCTTATTCTGTTGGAATTACCTATGATGAATCGTGGACTTTAAGGTGGTTTGTCGATTTGCCTTTTATGCAAGCACTCAATTGCTCACCTTGTGATGCAAATAACCATCTTTTAAACACCTTGCTGATAAAACTAATGTTTGTATGTGGCAATGATTCGTTATTTGTAGCTCGAATTCCAAACATACTTGCGTTTTTACTTTATGGGTATTTTGCCTTTAGAATTTGTAGTCAATACTTGCGTTTTCGTTTTGGTATAATTGCTTTTCTAATCTTGCTATGCAATCCTTTTGTGTTGGATTTTTTCAGTTTGGCAAGAGGGTATGGTTTGGCGTTGGGCTTTCAAATGATGTCAATTTATTATTTTGTTTCTTTTTTCAACTCTTTCAAAACTAAGCATGTCCTTTTGACCCTTTTTGCTGGTGTTTTTGCGGTGTTGAGCAGTTTTTCATTTTTGAATTATTGGCTTGTTATTGCTTTTTTAATCGTGTTTTATGCGATTGTTTTTAAAGCTAAAGTTAATTTAAAACAAGTCCTCATCGCTGTGTTTTTAACCAGTTTGCTTTTAATCGCGTTGATTTATGAGCCAATTAGAAAAATGCTGATAAACGGTAATTTTTATTATGGTGGAGATAGGGGCTTTTTTAGTGACACTCTTGTGTCTTTGACAAAATACTCCATGTATACCCCAAATGAAAGTCCTTTTGTTTGGGGTGTTTTAATTGCATTTCTTTTACTGTTGTGTTTGTCGGTCATTTTCTCTCTCTTTCAGCGTAAAAATATAGTTGCTCCAAAGAATCTGTTTTTGTTGGTGTTGATTTTGTGTGCACTTGCTATAATTAGTCAGTTTTATCTATTTGGAACTCCTTTTGTAATTGATCGGTCTGCATTGTTTTTTTACCCGCTCTTTGTTTTTCTGTTGTACTTTGCGTTCCATGAATTGCACAACTATTGGTTTTTCACAGTGATGGCTGGAATAGTGGCACTATTTGCACTCGTAAACTTTACTTATCATGCAAATACTTATAAAACTGCTACGTGGTTTTTTGATGCACATACTTCAGAAATTTTAGAATCAATAAATGAAAAGGGTAAAGCAAAAGGCAAACCGATCAAGATTGATTATTCATGGCCGTTTGAAAGCGCAATTCTATATTACACAGCAAAAAACAATTATGAATTTATTGATTTAGTTAATTCTCCACTTAACAAGCATGCGTATAACGATGCGGCTGATTATTATATTTTCTTGAATCAGCGATTGGAGAAAGTTGGGTACGAAACTGAACATCAAAGAATTTGTGATGTAAATAAGGAGGTTGAATTTAGCTTTGAGTTGGAGCACATTATTGTATACTCTATGTCAACCAATGAGTATGAATAGACACCGTTATTGCGATTTTGTAACAATAATAGGGGGTAATTTGATTAAAGAAACTCTTGTGCGAACCCCAAGTTTTTGAATTGAAACCGCATTTGGGTTATGTACATACAATTGCATTTCATCCACGTGATTTGACGAAATTGGGATCTCTATCTGGTTTAACTCATTGAGTTGATAAGTTTGACTTTCAGTGCCGTTTTTCTTCTGTAAAACCAGATACACGGGCTCTACAGCGTTTGTATTTAGTGTCAACTCAATTTCTAAAATGATTTCTTCATTTTCTTGAATCGTATATTTGGGCAATTCTTCTAGTGTAAGAAAGGTGTCTACACTATTTAGTGAAAGTGTTTGAGTATGCTCGCTAAGTATCGTTGATGTGGATTCAGAATGTGGGTTTGGTTGATATTGATAAATGTCTACACCGTAGCGCTCTCCTAAGTGAGTTGTGGCAGAAACGAAAGCATAAAAAGATCGTATACGTACAAACGTATCCAGCACATTCTTTGTTAGGCCCATTTCCATTGGGCCAAAGTGACTATCGCGTACAATAATTTCTCCACCCTTCAAACGTTTTATTTTTTCTTCAAAATTTGCAAAAGTGTATTGCTGAAAAACACCTGTAGTTGCTTTCAGGTTTACACCTGTTTTCAAGGCGATCATAGGATGATAGTAAAACACATTTGGTACATTTCCCCCCACTTCATTTAAATATTCGCAAGCAGTTATCAATTCTTGTTCAAACTCGTTTGGTTTATTTGGATAGTCTTGTTTTTTAAACGAGTTTATAGAAATAAACAGAAATAAACAGAGGGATAAACGCCATATTTTGCTAAGGAGAGAAGACCTAAAATAAGTCCCAACCCACAGTAAAGAAGCCAGAAAAAACACGGGAAGTCCATGCGTTGCAAGTCGACTAAGACCAAACGCCCCGTTTTTCCCATTTGCCCATAAGTAAGAGTGAACAAATACGATACTCAAATAGGTTACAAACGAAAAGAACACGATTAACTTCAAGTCCTGATTCCTTTCGGCCTGATTAAAACGAAAAGGTAAACTAAGGATAAACAGCCCCATTAATATTATTCCCATTCGACCAAAGTGTCCGCGCCACAACTCAATGTAGTGCGTCCAGCTTCCATTACCATAAAGCGGCTCTCCGCCATAGGGATTGTGTGTAAAATACCAAAGAAAATCCCCAAAAACAACCCCCCCAAATATGGCATAAAGAAACGAGGCGGTCAAAAGCAACGGGATTGCTTTCCACTGTCTATGGTACAGTAAAATCAATGCGATAAACAAGACGACAAACTGTCCTTCACTGCGGCTAAATGGAATTGCTGAAGCAATTAAAGCGACCCAAATCCAATTCTTTTTTACCAGAAAATAGAGTATTGACATGAGTAACAACCCAAAGAAAGGTTCTGTAAGTCCACCTAAAATATTGGATGTGTAATCTGGAACGGAAAGCAGAGCAAAAGGGAAGAGTAGTTTTACGAATGCAGAAGCATTAAAATGAGATGCAATCTTGATTCCAAGCCATGAAGTCAAGGTAAAAACAAGTATGTTAAACCCGATGTAGGTCTTGAATCCAACATACGCGAAAGGTGAAGAAAAAAGTGTGAAAAGTGGTTTTCCCCAATGATTGAGTAGTTCAGTTGGATTGTCCCACACATGTTGTGCGATAAAAAAATGAGCGAGACCATCGCCCGAATCAACAGGAACGGTATTGTGAATGTTCATCCAAACCAACACAACAACTGCCACAAGAAGAGAACTATAGTCCACGATCAAACTCGGTAGCGAAAACGATTGTAATTGGCGTGAATAATTATTCATTTTTGATTTTCCCTCCGACAATATTGAAACGAACTCATTTACCCAGTTTATAGTTTTTACTACGGTTTGACAGATTCTATTGTGTTAAAACACCATTTCTGGCACTATATCAGGCACCACCAAATCTCCTTCTGTTTTGGAAATTATTTCCTCTACACTAACTCCAGGAGCTCGCTCGACAAGGTGAAATTTGCCACCTTTAATTTCAAGTACAGCCAAATCGGTAACAACTTTTTTAACACATCCAACTCCCGTTAGTGGAAGTGTACATGACTTAAGGATTTTTGTTTCTCCTGCTTTATTGGTGTGCATCATGGCCACAATAATGTTTTCTGCTGAAGCGACTAAATCCATTGCTCCCCCCATACCTTTAACCATTTTGCCAGGGATTTTCCAGTTTGCGATGTCACCGTTTTGAGCAACTTCCATGGCGCCAAGCACCGTGAGTTGTACGTGTTGTCCGCGAATCATAGCAAAAGAAGTGGCTGAATCAAAATAGGCAGCACCTTTTCGGGCAGTAATGGTTTCTTTACCAGCATTAATCAAATCAGCGTCTTCTTCTCCTTCAAAAGGATAAGCACCCATGCCGAGAATTCCATTCTCGGATTGAAATTCTACTTCAATTCCTTCAGGAATGTAGTTTGCAACTAATGTAGGAATTCCAATTCCCAAGTTTACATACCATCCATCTCTAAGTTCTTGTGCAATACGCTGAGCGATTTGATTTTTATCCAGTGCCATAATTTGTTTGTTTAAACAGACACTACAAAATAAACCAATTTTTCGTGTCTTAGCTGTAAAAGGTCAATCTTTTTTGAAGAGCTATTTCAATAAAAACAATTTACACGCTCCACCATGAATCAAAAAATCAACCTTTTTCTGATTCCATAAGTAAACGATTAAATATTTGGTTTCAGAATGTAACGGAGGGATTACAAGGCCCTGAATCATGTTGCTAGGTGAATTGTCCCATTCTTTTTTTAGCCAATCTAACTTTAGTGTCTCTTGATGAACCTCTTCGTAATTCTCCTTTTTTTGTGATACAACGATGGATGCAATAAAGGGTTTTGAATTTGAATGCAAAGTGGCTTCTATCCCTATGAAAACGGGTTTACCTATAAGTGAGTCTGGTATTTCAATTTCCAGAAAACCAAAGTACTCTTCGTTGTTGTGTGTCCAGTTGGTAATTGAATCACGCAGTAAAACTAAGTGCTTAGTTAGTGGGTTTTTTCGTTTATAGAGGTTTAAGTCGTTTACTGGCGCAGAATTAATCTTTTCATATTGATTTAAAAATCCAGAATCTAAAGTTCGTATTTTATTTACGATTTGAAAGTCTGATAAAGTATCGACGTGGTTTGAGTATAACATTCTGCCTTCATTTCCACCATCTTGATGATTCATGTAATGCCAGCAGAGTACTTGTGTAATGTATCCTCCAACAGTTAATGGGTATTGATCGAGACGAGGTGTGTTGCGTATAGTTTCGTAAAATTCTTGTGGAGCCCTTTCTTCCATAGAAAACGAAGCAGTTTTTAAATTAACCTTAGTCAAGAACTGTATTGGAAAAAAGAAAAGTGGTAAGGATAAAAGAAGGCGAATTTTCGAATAATCTTTACCAATTACATCAGCAGTAAAGGCGAAAGAAGCGATGAAATAGGGAAACAAATACATTGCCGCCCTGTCTTCGGGAAAGTTTACATCGAGAATGTAACGCGTAGCAAAAATCCCCGCAATTGAACCTACAAATAAATAAACCCAAATAAAGTGGTGTTCTTGGATTAACTCTTTGACATTTAGCTTGTTTTTCTTCCAAGTCCAAAAGAAAAGAGCAAGAATAGCAAGAAAGATGAGGCTTAACAATACCGCAATCAAACTGGAGAAATGTCCGAGATAAAGCTGGGCTAAAGTTCCACCAGTATAGTCCCAAAACCCCGACTTTCCTCCGTAGTATAAAGCCCCACGTTCTTTTAGTTCAAAAGCAAAATTGATTAGCGGATAGAGTAAAGCAAACCAAACAAATACTGTGATAAGATGAGCGAATTTGAGCTGAATGACGAGTTTTTTGTTCGTTAGAATTGAAAAAACAATCACTACACTTATCAATAAACAGGAGTTTATGAGTGTGAGGTTGGCTGAAGTTGCTAGTAGTAAACCCGTAAGTGCTCCTGCCAAATACCAATAATGTGAATTCTTAAGGTATCGAATCAATAAAAATACTCCCCAAAGCAAAAAAGCCATTGACAGTCCGTACCCCCTGGTTTCACCAAAGTATTCAAACATATAGTGAGACATGGTCAACGCTAAAAGAAGGCCCCAGCGGAGAAACACATTTTGTAGTTTACACGCTATTTTACAAGTAGCCCAAAAGAAAAGGAGAAACGAGAGCACATTAGGCAAACGAAGCGCCCAAGGCTGACTTCCAAACAACTGATAGGACCAATCGGTTAAAAGAGAATTGAGAATATGATTGTTAGCGTCCCAGTGGGCTTCGGGCGGGAAATATATGCCAGGCTGGATATAATGATAAAACGTGGCAATTTCATCATGTAAAATAGGTGAGTATATTGAACGAAGGATGAGGTAAACGAATAGTGACATCCCAATTAGGAACATCATTCTTTTTTCTAGTTTAGAATTGGTTTTATCACTCATCATAATAACTCAACGAAGATTCTGCGTGCAATTTACCACAATTAATCCTTTTGGGATTATAAATATAGAGTCGAATTTCTGCCGTTCTTTCAGGAATTTCAAAGATCGGAAAATCAAGGTGAAACACTTCGTTCTTACTCCAATCTCGTTTAATTTGATTTAGTGAAGTGTAGCGCGTGTCAATTCCCTGACCTGTAGAATCGACAAATGATGTCGTCCAAAGAAAGTCGACGCCGCTGTTTTGAAAGCTGAAGTTAAGAGCTAATTGTAAATGAAGGTGTTTGTGATTCATACCATCCATTGAAATTGTGGTGATGCCTATGAACTCGTTGTTTCCTGAGTCTTCTGTATGACTTGAGGACACTATGGGAACCAACAAACTTTTCTTTGTTTTTTCCAATAATACAACTCCTTTTTTTCGCCCTTTCCACAAAACGGTGTATTCATCTAAGTGTGCAAATTTTTCAAAATCAGCGGGCGAGAGCAGTAAGAAGTTGGAAGGTACTGGACGACCATCGGAAATATGATACATTTTTGTTGAATTCTCTCGGAAAATATGATGTTCAGCATGAAAAACCCGATCTAAATAGCGCGATCCAGCAATGGAATAGTTATTTTGACCTTCCGCGCCGATTAGGGTATAAATTTGCTGATCAATTGCATTGTGTTCCCAGTAGTAAACACTTTGAATTCGGATATGTATCAGAAAGCTAATGGGTAAAATAAGTGTAGTAAATAGCGCAATTTTGTGGATTCGAAAAGCAGGAATTGGAAAAAACAATAGGCTTCCAGCCAGAAGATACAGAAGATATAATGCTGTTCTGTCAATTGGACCAGGTGTGGCAAAGAATAAAATTCCACTCAAGGTTCCTATTATACACGCGGCAAAGATAAATGGAAAGACAAATTCTGGAGTAATAAATAGTTGTGCCCTACGCTTTAACAGGCTATATGTAAAAGCAAGAATGGTAAGCACAAGAATGCCTAAAAACAACCAGGAAAATACTGCAGAACTTGAATGAAAAACTAAATCCATTACCGTAGATATGTTGTACAGCGGAAAGTCAGTCGAGTCCCCGTAGTAAAGCATTCCAAGCTTGTTTAAATACAATAGATGATTGAGAAATCCTACTATAATTAGAACAGAGAGACTAGCATATGCCCCAAAAACAATATTTGAAACTAAATTTTTAGTTTTATATTGAGTGTAGATTAAAAACGAGGCGACTATGATTGAAGAGAACGCAAAGAACAACCCGAGCTGACTCAGTAAGCCTAAGACCAAAGCCAGTAAAATCCAGAGATAGCGAATAGATTTAAAGTCTTTTTGAAAGAGAAAAAGTTGATAGATTGCTAAACTCAAAAAAGCGAAAGACAATCCGTATCCTCTGGAAAGCGAGAAGAATTCGAAGATGGCATACACGCTATTTAACACAATAAACGCAATCCAAAAATGAAGTTTGTTTGTTTTTTGACGTGCTATTCCCAAATTTGAAAAGAAGAAAATGGGAAAGGCGAGGACATTTGCCAATCGAAGCAACAAGGTGTCGTGACCGAATAGTTGGGTAGCCCACCACGACAAAAAGGAGTTTAAAAGATGGTTGTTTGCATCGACTTGAGCATGAGGTTCAGTGAAATAGCCAGGTTCTGCGTAAAGAAAATAGGAAAATGCTTCATCAGGAGTTAGTGGAACGTCAACCGCTCGGACAATAAGTAGCACCATCAGTAATAAAAAACACCCAAAAATGAGAAATCTTTCCCTTGATGAAAGGTGCATAATTTGGTGTTATTTTTTCCGAACAGTTCTGCGTTCTATTCTCTTTTCAAAAGAATTCCCTTTGAAAATGCGCTGTACAAAGATGCCTGGCGTATGAATGTGATTTGGATCTAACTCTCCAGCTGGAACCAATTCTTCAACTTCAGCTATTGTAATTGTACCCGCCATTGCCATCATGGGATTAAAATTGCGTGCTGTGCCCTTAAAAATCAGATTTCCTTCTGTATCACCTTTCCATGCTTTTACAATGGCGAAATCAGCAGTTAACGCAGACTCAAGAATATGAGGTTTGCCGTTGAAAATGCGTACTTCTTTTCCTTCTGCTACTTCAGTTCCAAATCCAGCTGGAGTGAAAAAAGCAGGAATTCCAGCCCCACCAGCGCGACAACGCTCAGCTAACGAACCTTGTGGAATCAAATCCACTTCCAACTCACCCGACAACATCTGACGTTCAAATTCATCATTTTCTCCAACGTAAGAAGAAACCATCTTTTTAATTTGACGATTTTGCAGCAACAAACCCAAACCAAAGTCATCCACTCCGGCGTTGTTTGAGATACAAGTCAAGCCCTTTACGTTTAACTTAACTAACTGTGCAATTGAGTTTTCAGGAATGCCACATAAGCCGAATCCGCCGACCATAAGTGTCATGTTGTCTTCAATTCCTTCTAGTGCCTTTTCTACGTTATCTACAACTTTGTTCATTATCTGTTTTTTTAAAACCTACCACCAAAAAGGTTAATTTCACCTTGATTTGAAGCATCATTACAATTCATAATCGAATGATCGTAATTTGCCGGCACTTCAAAATCACTTGTGGAGATTTTGATTTTCGAGTCTTTGTAAATGCTTTTCATGTAATGACCAAAAATCGGAAGTGCCATTCGTGCACCTTGTCCCCATTCCATTGACGTAAAGCGCACGGCTCTGTCTTCCGCACCAACCCAAACTCCCGTAACCAGATCAGGTGTAAGTCCCATGAACCAACCGTCAGAGTTGTTTTGAGTCGTTCCCGTTTTACCTGCCATAGGCGCCGTAATTCCACCCCAAGGGCGCCAAGCTGCGCGCAAACTTCCTCCTGTACCCCCATCTATTGTTCCTTTCATCATGGCCACAGTTGTATAGGCAAGATGCTCGTTCATGGATTCTTTTGATTCTGGAATACCCTCATAAATTACTTTACCATTTCTGTCTTCAATCCGCATTATCACCAATGGCTTGTTGTAAATTCCTTTGTTCGCAATCGCGGCTTGTGCACCCACCATTTCAAATAAAGAAAGATCCATAATTCCTAAACACATTGCAGGAACAATATCTTCATCGCGGATTTCGATTCCTAGGTCACGCATCAACTGAGCTACTGCTTGTGGGCCTTGTGTAGCACCCATTTCGGACATTATTTTAACAGTCACATTATTCATTGACAGAGCAAGTGCTTTTTTGATGGTATTCATTTGCCCTGTTACTTTAGTGCCTGGTTTCGGACACCATGATTTCATTTTTGTAGGGCTTACAGGCACGTCCATGCAGTACGCAATATCGGCAAATTTGGTACACGGTGTGATTACTCCAAATCTAATTCCAGCACTATACACAAACGGTTTAATTGTAGAACCCACTTGTCGTTTACCGAGTTTTACTTGGTCATAGGCAAAATGGTCAAAGTTGATTCCACCAACCCACGCTTTCACAAACCCTGTTTGTGGCTCAATAGAAAGAAGTCCTGCACGCAGAATACCTTTGTAATAGCGAATCGAGTCCATCGGAGTCATTACGGTATCAATATCTCCTTTCCATGAGAAGATGGTCATTTCTACAGGTTTGTCAAACGATTTTCTAATTTCTTTTTCTGAAAGGCCGGCTTGTTTTGCTGAGCGATAGCGTTCAGAGCGTTTAATCGCACTGTTTAAGATTGCATTAATCTGTTCTTCTTTGATGCTGTTTGCAAAGGGAAAGTTTTTCGTTCGCTTGTTGTTTTTGTCAAATTCGGGCTGTAGTGTTTCTTTCAAGTGAAGCTCCATCGCATCTTCAGCATGTTGTTGCATTCTGATGTTGATGGTTGTATATATCTTTAGTCCATCTTCGTAGATGTCGTATTCTTCACCATTACGGTTTTTATATTTCAAGCTACCGTCTTCATTTTTCTGAGAAAGAAGCTCTTGCACATCTCTACGTAGAACCTCACGGAAATAAGGAGCAGGACCTCTTTTGTGATCGGCAACTTGGTAGTCTAACTCAATTGGTAGTTCCCGAATTGAGTCGTACATTTCTTTTGTCAATTTTACTGTTACGCCCTCGCTGTCACTGTTTTTATACCATTGACTTAAAACGGTGTTTCTTCTGTTTAATGCGTTTTCAGGATTCTTCTTTGGATTGTAAACACCGGGGTTTTTACACATTCCAATTAAAAGCGCTGCTTCTTGAATGTTGATTTCACTTGCATTCTTGTTAAAATATACGCGAGAGGCGGTTGCAATTCCTACCGCATTATACAAAAAGTCAAAACGATTCAAATACATCGTGATGATTTCTTCTTTTGTATAAGCCCGTTCGAGGCGTGTTGCAAGAATGTTTTCACCAAATTTTTGTTTCATTCGCTGCCACTTCGTTTGAGCAGGATCGGTGAAAAGTAATTTGGCTAATTGTTGAGAAACGGTACTCGCTCCACCTTTATTTTGACCCACCGCAAAAGCTGAAATCGCTCTTCCAAGTGCTCTAGCATCAATTCCTGTGTGTTGATAAAAACGTTCATCTTCTGTAGCAATCAGTGCAGAAAATGCGTTTTGCGAAATCTCATTGTAGGACACATTTTTTCTGTTTACACGCCAGTAGCGACCTAATTCCTCTCCATTATCTGCAAACACGATAGATGCCTGCATATCTGGCGGGTTTTCTAATGTTTCATAAGAAGGAAGCGAAGGTCTGGCTTGAGCCAGCATAATATATACAACTAAGAACGGACCCAGTCCCCCCAACCAAAGGAGAATTAACAAAATCCGTCTCGTTTTACGTGTAAATTCTTTCTTTTCTTGTTTTTGCTTGCTCATAAACCTGAATAATGACGTAAAAATATAAAATAAACGCAATGAATGAAGGACAGATGTGTAGGCAATTCACAATTTATCTAAATTTTGGGATAAAAAAATGAAAAAACAGCAGAAAGATTTTCTTTTTAGAGTGTATGATTGCTGTCTTTTATCAATTTCAATACAAAATTACTGTGAAGCTTCGAAATGTGTTCGATTCTTGAGAGCTTTGAAACGACAAATTCGCGGTAATCTTCCACATCGTTTACTGTTACTTGCAACAGGTAATCAAAATCTCCTGATATGTGTGCACAGAACTGTACTTCAGGAAACGCAGTAACAGAAGCCTCAAAGTCGTCAACAAGCTCGCGTGCATGCACTTTGATAGATACTTGAGTGAACACAGTTAATTTCTTCCCCAACTTTCTCAAATCAATGTCCGCGTGATAGCCTTTTATAAATCCACTTTGCTCGAGTTTTCGAATGCGTTCATATGTAGGCGTATAGGTTAGATTCAATTCACGCGCAACTTCTTTTGTGCCCATTTTGGCATTTTGCTGCAGCAGTTTGAGGATTTTTAAGTCCAATTCATCAATAGAAACAGATAAATCATCTTTGTTTTTCATTCTATAGTACTTAAATTAGATAAAAGTAATTGTAATGTGTAAATATAAAGATATAATTTCTAAAACAAGTTGATATATTGGATAATATGTACTGTTTTCCGATCTTTGTTGTATGAAAAAGATGAAGCCAGAAAGTTTAATGATGTCTTATGGGTACAAACCAGAGTTATCAGAGGGTGCCATTAAATGCCCGATATTTCAAACATCAACGTTTGTATTTAAATCAGCTGAAGAAGGAAAAGCTTTTTTTGAGGTAGCATACGGGTTACGTGAAAAAGGAGAGGATGAAGAAATGGGATTAATTTATTCTAGAATTAACAACCCAGATCTTGAGGTGCTCGAAAACAGACTTTGCCTTTGGGATGAAGCAGAAGAGTGTGCGGTATTTGAAAGTGGAATGGCCGCTATTTCAACTGCATTTTTGGCGTTTTTAAACCCAGGAGATTTGTTGTTGTTTTCAAACCCTGTTTACGGTGGTACAGATCATTTTATACGTTTTGTGTTACCTCGTTTTGGAGTAAATGTACTGGCTTTCAACCCTTCTGATAGTAAAGAAGAAATTATCAAAATGGTCGAAGCGTCGGGACATGCAGAAAAAATGAAAATGCTTTATTTGGAAACACCGGCAAACCCAAACAATAAGTTAACAGACATCGGAATGTGTCGTGAAATTGCAGATCATTTTTCAGGAGATGAGCGCGTAATTCTCGCAACCGACAACACCTACATGGGTCCCGTGTGGCAACACCCTATAAAACATGGGGCGGACTTGGTTTTATACTCTGCAACTAAATATATAGGTGGTCACAGTGATTTGATTGCGGGGGCCTGTTTGGGCAGTGCAAACCTTATGAAGGTCATTAAAGAATACCGTACTTTCTTGGGTAATATGGCTGCACCTCACACGGGTTGGCTTTTGATGCGCAGTTTGGAAACGCTAAAAGTGCGCATGGATGAGCAGGCGAGAAATGCGGTTGAAGTAGCGGCTTTTCTTAACAATCACCCTAAGGTAGAAAAGATTTATTATTTGGGATATCCCGCAAATGAGCGTCAAAGAGCAATTATTGAAAAACAATGTCTTTCTTTTGGCGCAATGATTTCTTTCGACATCAGAGGGGGCGAAAAAGAAGCGTTCAAATTCATCAACGAATTGCGATTGATTAAACTCGCAGTAAGTTTGGGAGGTACAGAATCTTTGGCAGAGCACCCTGCAACGATGACACACATCGGCGTAGCTCCTGAAGATAAAGTACGATTCAATATTTCAGAAAAACTGGTTCGCTTGTCAATTGGAGTGGAGAATCACGAAGATTTGATTGCGGATATTGCACAGGCATTGGAAAAAGTATAACCTGTCAACTAACTTACACTACATAGAAAACAGTTTCTAATTTAATATTGGAAGCTGTTTTTTTTGGATATATCACTATCTTCGCTGAATAAATGGGGATGTAGCTCAGTTGGCTAGAGCGTTTGACTGGCAGTCAAGAGGTCGTGGGTTCGAGTCCCATCTTCTCCACATTCTGTCAAGTTCTATCCCTAAATAAAAGCACCGCCTAAAACAAAAGCATCCCAATTTTTGGCGTAATATTTGAGCAAAATTCGCCTAGAATTGTTACAATGATAAAATGTACTTTACCTTTGTACTGAAAATTTTTAGAATTATGCGTTTAGTTGTGTTTATATTGCTTTTGAATCTTGTGTCTGTTACGGGTTATAGTAATGATACGCTGCGGGTTTTGTTTATTGGCAATAGCTTTACTTTTATGAATGACATGCCCGAGATGTTGAAGGGAATTGCCCAGTCAAAAAAGAAGCAAATGATTGTGGAAAAAGTGGCTTATGGAGGTAAATCGCTCGAATTTCACTCGGCAAATCCAGAAACGTATCAGGCAATTAAAAAGAGAAAGTGGGATTATATTATTTTACAAGAGTTGAGCAATAACCCTGCACAACCTGACAGTAAGGTTGACAGAATTACCTTGCCTTATGCAAAACAACTTTCGGACAGTATTCGGAAAAATTATGAGTGTACCAAAGTGCTTTTATACATGACTTGGGGCTATAAAAACGGCAATAGCCAGTGGAAGGAGATTGGTACTTACGACCAAATGCAAGACAAAATTCACAGCACCTATTTCCGCTTCTCTGATGTGCTCAATGCGCAAATTGCACCTGTGGGCGAGGTATGGAAGCAAGTCCGCAAAAACTATCCTGGTTTAGACCTTTATGATGCAGACAATTACCATCCAAATAAACTAGGTTCATACTTGGCCGCATCAACGTTCTTTGCAACGATTTTTGGCGAATCTCCTTATGGAGCCACTTACACAGGAAAAACAGATGTGTATAGCGCAGAAATTGTGCAGTTGATTGCTTCGCAAGTAGTGTTGAACAACCCGAATACATGGCGAATTATCTATAACACAAGTCCGTTGAGAGCAGGGTTTGATATCATTATCAAAGGAGACAAGGTGCGTTTTGAGAATCGTTCGGAAAATGCGGTTACGATAGAATGGGACTTTGGAAACGGTGTTGTTTCTCGCGAACAGAATCCTGAAATCCGCTATCTCAAAAAAGGAAAATATGTGGTGAGACAGACGGTAAGTGGTGCTTGTGAACAAAAAATTCTTGAGCGAACCATTGTCATCGAATAACCTAGAATGAATTATTTCGATAATCAAACAATCCAAGACCTTGAATTCAATCTAATTCGAGCACAACTCACTGAGTTTTGTACGAGTGAAACGGCAAAAAAGCGCATGTCAGCTCTTGCGCCCATCGATAGTGAAAAGCACTGTAAACAAGAACTTTTTTGTGCCAACGAATTACTTGAAATCAAAAAACTTGGCGAAACATTTCCACATATTGAGTTTGAAGAACTTCAGGCGGAAATCAAACTCCTTAAAATCAAAAATTCGGTTATTCAGCAAGAAGGGTTTATGCGCCTTTACCGAGCTTCGATGCTCGTAAATGACTTGATTTATTTTTTCAATAAGCGCGAAGAGGATTATCCCTACTTAAGCCACTTATTAAAAATTGTGCATTTCACTCGCGACATCACAAACGCCATCGACAAAGTGTTTGACAAGCGCGGAAAAGTAAAAGATGACGCCTCACCTGAATTAGCCAAAATTCGTTCAGAAATAAGTGCTGTGCGGACGAAGATCAACAAAAACTTTGAGCGTGAAGTAAAGCGTTTGACGAAAATGGGAATTCTGAGCGACACCAAAGAAGGCTTTCTGAATGAGCGAAGGGTGTTGGCCATTATCAGTTCACACAAACGCGAAATTCCCGGAATGGTAATGGGATCGTCCAAAACAGGAGGGTTGACGTACATCGAACCGCAGATAAATGTGCCTTTAAACAATGAGTTAGAACTGCTTATCGACGATGAGCGCAAGGAGATTTTCCGTATTCTCAAAGTGCTGACGGCTGAAATTTCAGTGCATGTTGAACTGGTTGAGAATTACCAAAAAGTATTGGTTCGATTTGATTTTATCAACGCAAAAGCGCGGTTTGCGCGAGCGATAAATGCAGAACTCCCTGGCTTTTCCGAAGATCAACGCATTGAATTAGTCAACGCTTTTCACCCTCTCCTTTGGCAGTCAAACACTGCGGCGGGATTAAAAACACATCCTCAGTCTATAGTGATGGATAAGTTTAGCCGAATGCTCGTAATTTCAGGACCAAATGCGGGTGGGAAAAGTATTACGCTTAAAACGGTTGGTTTGCTTCAGGTTATGTTCCAATCGGGTTTATTGGTTCCTGTGAACCCAAATTCGAAAATGTCGTTTTTTCAGGAAATCCTGACGGATATTGGCGACAATCAGTCGATAGTAAATCAACTCAGTACGTATAGTTATCGACTTAAACGGATGAAGCTGTTTCTGGAAGTTTCTAACCGCAAATCACTTTTATTATTAGATGAGTTTGGAACAGGTTCCGACCCCGAACTTGGTGGTGCATTATCAGAAGTCTTTTTTGAGACGCTGTACAACAAGAAAAGCTTTGGGGTGATCACTACACACTACAACAACATCAAACTCAAGGCGGCACAGCTTAAAAATGCGGTTAATGGCTGCATGTTGTTCGACACAGAAACACTCGAACCCCTTTTTCAACTTTCGACAGGGCAGCCTGGAAGCTCTTTTACGTTTGAAGTAGCTCAAATTAACGGCATTCCAGCCGAATTAATTGAAGATGCCAAGTCGCGCCTCGACGACAAGAAAGTGCAGATGGACAAAATGATTTCCGCACTTCAAAAAGAAAAAGGACAGTTTGAGCGGTTGAATAGTGATAGTGTCCAAGCCAAAAAAGAAGCGAATTTAGCCAAGCAGAAATTTGAAGAGAGCAAAGCCAAGTTCGAAGAGCGCTTGAAATCACAGCAAGAACTAATCGAGAAGAACAATAAATTTCTGTCGAACGGAAAGAAAATGGCCGGATTTGTCGACAAATTCAAAGTGGGAAAAAATGCAAAAAATGTCAATCGAGAATTGATAGAAGACGTTGTTCGGTTCTTAGCGGTTGAGAAAACAAAGATTGTTGAAGCAATCGAAGCCGAGAGAATGAAAGCACAAGCAGAGCTCGCTTCAAAAACATTTAAAAAACCCACTAAAGCCAAGGCAAAAGCGCAAGAGATTCCCCTACTTGTGGGGTCGCGCGTGAAAATCGAATCCAATAAAGAGGTAGGGACGGTTATTGAGATTTCAGGAACTGAAGTGTTAGTCGCCTTTGGGATGATGCGGGTGAAAGTGCCGATAAATCGTATTGTGGTGGTGAGGTAGTCTTTTAGATTAAAGACTACTAGAAGATAGACAAAAGACTTTTGAAGCGTGTTTGAATTAGTGTACTACCATCTTCATTATATGTTTGAGCTCGCTGTCTTTTATCCAAGTTATAAAATAAACTCCAGGTGAAAAAGGGGTGTCATCCATTTTGAAAATTAAATTAAACTTGAAAGGTTTCAACCAGCAAAAGTTGCTCATTATTCACTAAATTCGCTCCGTGCAATTCAAGGATGTTATCGGGCAGGAAAGTGCTAAAAAGCACTTAATTGATGAGGTTAAGCGAAACCGCGTAAGCCATGCACAATTGTTTTTGGGTAATTCTGGATATGGCGGTTTGCCACTGGCACTTGCTTTTTCGCAGTACATTTTGTGTCAGGAGAGAACAGATGATGACAGCTGTGGTGTGTGTCCGTCATGTCAAAAAGTAAAGCAACTTCAACATCCCGATCTCCATTTTTCTTTTCCGACTGTATTGACTTTGGGTAATAAATCGGACATGTTTTTATCTGATTGGAGAAGCAAGATTAAGGAAAACCCGTATTTCAACCTCAATCAATGGACACTTACTATTGATGAAAAGGGGAGAAAACCTGTAATCGGAACAGATGAGAGTCAGGAAATTATCAAAAAACTAAGTCTCAAGTCGTATGAAGGGGGTTATAAAATCATGATGATTTGGATGGCGGAAGAAATGAACACAACCTGTTCAAATAAACTGCTTAAAATTCTTGAAGAGCCACCAGCTAAGACCTTGTTTTTATTGATTGTAGAAAACGGAGACAGCATTTTACCGACCATTATTTCTCGTACGCAGCTCCTTAAAATGCTTAAACTTCCTGACGGTTTAATTCAGCAAGAACTACAAACACGTTTTGGACTAGATAAATCAACTGCCGCAAGCCAAGCGTCACTTGCCAATGGCGATTGGGTTGATGCGCTGGAGTTAAACGGCAACATGCAGCAAAAGGACATCAATCGCGAGTTGTTTGTCAATTGTATGCGTGTATGCTACAAAAAGGATGTTGTTTCCATGATTCAGTGGGCAGAAAAAATGGCTGCACAGACGAAAGAGAGTCAAAAGAATTTTTTGAAATACGCGCTACACATGTTCCGCCAAAGTATCTTGAACAATTATGTAGGTGATGACTTAACTCGTGTGAGTGCGGAGGAGGCAGAGTTTTTAAAGAATTTTGCCCGTTTTA
>CAYUQU010000007.1:9928-72208 GCA_964447015.1 uncultured Flavobacteriales bacterium | reverse complement strand
CGCGCATTTGTTTCTGGATCTACTCCAGCTTCTTTTGCGGCTAACGTAATTGCTTTTGCCAGTTTAGGAAACAATTTTGACATCTTGTCCCAACGTTTCTCTTTTGCTGCTCTACGGTATTCAAATGCTCTTCCCATTTCTAATCTATTTATTATCGGTGGGTAAAATTACAAAATTGATTTTGTTGGTGAGTCAAATCGATAATTTTTCTTCTTGTTAAGTAATAAGTGTAAGAACCGAAGTATCTTTGCACCATGGATTTTGAGATAGAATTACGCTTTCAGAAATTAGTAAAGATATTAGACGAGAAATTTGGCGGAGGATTAGATGTGCAATCAATTTTGTTTTTGATTGGTGTACAAGAACTTGGACAAGGCTTTCGCACGTTTAAAAAAGACGAGAAATTGGACTTGATGCACATTGCAGTTTGCACTGTGTTGATGCCTGCGGGTCATTATGAGTTTATTGGTAGGGATGAGGAAGGTTGGCCGCATTTTGAACTTAAAAAACCACTTCCAGAATTAAATCAACGCGATCAGGAACATTTAATGAAAGAAGCTATTTTAGACTATTTTGCTCAGGATGAGGAGTTCATTGTTTAATAACACTTCGAAGCTTCATCAACTATCTCAGTCATCCCTTCAGGGTCGTATTCGTATTTCTGAATAATGTTTTCCATTAGCTCATAACAACTCTCTCTGCCTTCAGGGTCGTGTTTGTATTTTCGAATGCAGTCACAATATTCTTCCATGTCTTGTTTGGCATCATTACTTGAACACGAGTAAAAAAGGCTTAAACCTGTTAACAGAAGAGTTGAACAAAAAAAGAATGCCTTCATAATTGGTTTGTTTTGTTTCTCAAAGTTACGAAAAATCAAACCTATGAAGGCATTCTCTCTATTTGTAATTCAGTTTTATCGAACCAAAGTCAAATGACCATGACCCTCAACGATAGTTCCGTTTATCCCAACGGCTTTGTATCGGAAGAAATAAACTCCTTCTGTTGCTTCGTTTCCGTTGAGCAGTCCATCCCAACCATGATCAATAGTTGCAGATTGATAAAGTACATTTCCCCATCGGTTAAGAATAAGTAAATCCAATTCTTCCACAAATTCGGTATCTATGAAAAATACGTCATTGTTACCATCGCCATTAGGAGTGAAGACATTTGGAACATGGAGAATCGGGTCAGGGAATGGAATTACAATAATTTGAATTGAATCAAGATCCGTGCAATATCCGTTATCCGCAACAAGTGTCATGTAATATGTACCTGGCAAAGTATAGATTCCAGTTTGACTATTAAGATTGTACGTTGTATTACTAGCTCCATTTCCAAAATTCCAATAATATGTGTTGGCAAATTGAGAGTTGTTTTCAATATCCACAATTAACGTTGGATACCCAGTAGTTGTACTTGACCACGCGCTTGCTATGGGTTGAGACAAAACATCTATCCAAAGCGTGTCTGTTTGCTGGCAGCCTTCCGCGTTAGTTCCTGTAACCACATAATACGAATTGCCAAGAGGCGGGGTAAATGAAGTACCATTAGCCACACCATTGCTCCATTGATAATTTGTCGTTCCACTTGCTGAAAGTGTTATTTGATTGCCTTCACAAATTGTTTGGTCTGATCCAGCAGACACACTTGGCAGTGCATTTACTTGAATCACCGTTTGGTCTGAATCAGAACATCCATTCATATCCGTATATGTATAAGTGATTGTTTGACTGCCACCCACAGATGGGTCGAATGTGTTGCCAGTCACACCGTTACCACTGAAAATACCTCCAGCTGGAGAACCGACCAAATTTATATCTGCTGCATCTTGACAAACCGCAGCGTAGCTTCCTGCATCTGCAACTGGAATAGGATTTACCACAACAGTAATTGAACCAACTGTTGAACATCCAACATCATTGGCATCTACAACAGTATAAGTTGTCGTGATTTCTGGTGTTGCAGTAACTGTTGAGCCTGATGTTGAACTAAGACCCTCAGAAGGACTCCAAGTATAAGCCGAAGCTCCGCTTGCAGTTAAATCCACAGATTCGCCTTCACACAGCGGTTCGGTTTGACATTGAATATCTTCAATTCCAATAGCAAGATTCATATACGTTTCACTTTGTAAAAAGTCAAGTGAAATACAAGTGTGAGTTCCAGGAAAAGAGATGATTGAAAAACCTTCTTCTCCAACCATTGCCTGATTGTTCAAATAGGTCATGTCTATACCAACCCAAACTACATTGTAAGGATCTGAAGTATTAATTTCAATTGGATTCCCTGGATTTCCAATACTTGACAACGCAATTTGTGGGTTTGTCACTGGAGTGTCAAAACAAAAAGTCACTAAGCCTGCTAAATCATTTCTAATTGCTGTTGAGTTTGTTGGTACGTTGTACTCCGTTGGAAAAAGCCCACCATTATACATCTGTGCAGTAGCCGTTAAATCACCATTGGAATGTGTAACAGTTACTCCATTTGTCCCATTTACAGTTCCTGTCACTGGGTTTGGAATAAATGAACTCCACTCTGCCCAGATCAGCGTAGTATCACACATCATATTGTCGCTTGTCACTTCAATTGTAACTTGCGGTGTAACCGTAATTAATGTATTTGCACTATTACTACATCCATTTGCGTCAGTATAGTCATAAGAAACAGATTGTGATCCAACAGAAGGATTGAAACTTGTTCCTGTTACACCTGTTCCAGTAAAAATCCCCCCAACAGGAGATCCTATTAGTTCGATATTTGCAGCATTTTCACAAACAGTACTGTAAGAACCTGCACTAACGAGTGGAACTGCATTTACGGTAATTGTAGTTGCAGAAGATGCGGAGCAAGCATTTCCATCTATATAGTTATACGTTATTTCTTGGGTTCCAGCCGATGGGTCAAATGAATTACCTGTAACACCCGTACCACTGAAAGTCCCTCCCACAGGTGAGCCAGCAAGCGTAATGGAAGGATTATCTTCGCATAATGGTCCGTAAGAACCCGCATCCACCACAGGTAAATTATTAACGGTAATTGTAGTGTTTTCAGTTCCTGTACAACCCTCTGCATTAGTGTAAGTATATGTTATGGTTTGGGTTCCAGAAGCTGGATCAAAACTATTCCCAGTGACTCCAGTGCCACTAAAGGTTCCACCTGAAGGATTGCCAGCGAGAGCTATTTGAGCGGCATCTACGCAAACCGGACCATACGTTCCTGCGTCTACAACTACACTATTGTTTATTGTGATAGTCGTGTTGGCAGAATTTGAACAACCATTTGCATCGGTATAAGAATAAGTTATAGTTTGAGTTCCAGCAGAAGGATCAAAGTTGTTTCCTGTAACACCCGTACCACTAAAAGTTCCACCTGCTGGTGTTCCAGATAATGCAACAGAAGGTTCTGTTGAACAAAAAGGTCCGTAGCTACCTGCCGAAACAGTTGGAAGGGGGTTGACAGTGACTATTACATCATCGGTATCTGTACATCCACCATCTACAGTGTTTGTTACAGTTAACGTGTAGTTATTGTTTATAGGACTTCCTCCTCCATTAGTTAGTGTCACAGTCGGTTGAGCAATGAAAGGATCATCTAGCCCTGTTTGCGGACTCCATGAATAACTCATTCCTGGTTCAGCAGGAGTTCCGATTTGAGCAGAACTTCCAGTACAGAAATTTACATCACTACCAGCATCAATTATAGGTGTACAACATGTGTTTATAAATTCAACTGAATCTATATATGTACAACTGATACCTGAATAACTAACTGTTGCCGTAAGGTAAAACCATGTAGCTCCAGTTGGGATAGAAGTTACCGAAGGAGTTAAACTTGTAGATGAGTTTGGAATCGTCACCGAAGGATTTGATGTCCATAAATAGGATGTGCTTGCATTGATGGTAATAGGTGTAGAAAATGATGTAGAAACAGGCACTTGAAATATTGATGCTGTTCCAGCACTGCACGAGTTATCATTGATGGCCGAGTTAATGGCTCCTGAAGTATATGAAATACTTGTAGGAGAACCACAAACAGAAGCCAAATTAGAAAATGTAATTGTGGCATTTGTCAATGAACCTACATCGGAACTAATACAATCATATATTTGAACTCGCCATCCCCCCTGAGCTGCATTACAACCAACAAGAGGATTCCAATTTATCAATGTGCCTGCACCAGCACCATATCCACCGTATGTTCCCGATAAAGTAGCTGGAGCAGGATTACACACATTCAAGATGCTAGTTGAAGTGGTTGTAAAGCATAAATTATTCACATTGTCCCCACTATTACACACAGTACCTTGTCCGTTTGCTCCTGGATTTGGAGAAAGTAAAATCGTAGGACTTCCACATGATGCGGGACCGACTAAGTAAAAAGCTAAATCAGAAACCCAAGTGTGAGTAGCTGAAAAGCAAACCGTTATATTTGTACTTGAAGTAATGATTGATTCAGGTGGTGGTGGGTTATAATAAGTGAAAGAACTGTTTGCACTAATAGCCCCTGATAGATTTGTCGCATCGCAGTTCACTATACTCTGATTGACACTGACATCACCATTCATGTTCCAAACCCAAGCAATATAACACCCTACAAGATTACTGCCAGCATCATAAATCTCAACCCTATAACCATCACTAGGTAAATTTGATATGGTGGAACTAGCTCCCGATTGCGACGTATACGGAGACCATGATGAAGTTGCTTGGTTGTGATAAAACCATTCAAATGTCCAAGGCCCTGTCCCTGAAGGAGCAGTAGCAGTTAAACTCGCAGAAGTTGTAGCCAAACCCTCTGCACACCAAATATAAATTTGATCATTGGGTGCTCCATTCGTGTAAGCTGTTACAGTTGATCCAGAATTACCGTTTGGTGTAATCTGTGAAAAGAGAGAAGTTTGAATTGAACAAACTCCAATTAGCAGTAGAATTATTTTTTTCATTGTAAATTACTTAGTGATGGTTGACAAATGCTTCTTGATTCGCTCAATTTCTTCTCTGTAAGCGGTCAATTGAATCGGATTTTCTTCCGCTTCAGTGAGCTGAGTAATTTTTTGATTGATTTGATCAATTGCTAACTCACACTCGTCAATTGTCCAATCGCTAAGTGTTCTTACTTCTCTTGATTGCTCAATCTCTAGAGTAGAAGATGTGGACTGAACACCAGTCTGTTCATAAACCTTCACTCCATTTGATTGTTGTCCAATCAACTTTGTTTCAGTATTGTTTTGTGCAAAAATGGATAAACAAACAAAGGGCAAAGTCAATAGACAAAGTCCTTTAAAACTAGTAGTAGCAGCCATAAGTTTTCAAATTAATGAATTACAGACGATAAAGATATACTTTGAGTTGCATAGTGCTATATATATTAACATAAATAATTACATTTCATCTTCGCCTACCTAGACCTTCATCGGTTTTACGTCGAATAAAATCCCATTTCTGTTAAATTAGGTTGGATAAGTTTGGCACAATACCATAAATTAGGTATTTTTGCACCAGAATTAGACTTAATTTATATTTAATCTAAATAAGTTAGTTCGCTAAAATTGACAGAACATGATTAAGATAACAGACACAGCAAGAGATCAAGCGGTCAAGTTAATGGCTGAAGACGGTAAAGGCAACAGTTTTATTCGTGTTGGAGTGCAGGGCGGTGGCTGTTCAGGGTTGATGTATCAGCTTGAATTTGACAGTGAGGATAAAGAAGGAGACAAAGCATTTGAAGACAACGGACTTAAAATCGTTGTGGACAAGAAGAGTTACCTTTACCTCATTGGGACAACACTTGATTTTTCAGGTGGATTAAATGGAAAAGGGTTTGTATTTGTTAATCCGAATGCAGACAGAACATGCGGGTGTGGTGAGAGTTTTTCAATCTAATCATCCCAAAAAAGACGAAAATGGCAGAATACACAGAACATGAACTAGCGAAAGATCTTGAGGGGAAGGAATACAAATATGGTTTCGTCAGCAATATCGAGTCGGATAAAGTTCCAAAAGGACTTAATGAAGATGTCATTCGCGTAATTTCAGCTAAGAAAAATGAGCCAGAATGGATGCTGGAGTTTCGTTTAGAAGCTTTCAAAGTCTGGCAAAAAATGACTGAACCTGATTGGGCACACGTGAAATACAACAAACCAGATTTTCAAGAAATCACGTATTATTCAGCTCCAAAACAAACCAAAAAATACGAATCGTGGGACGATGTCGATCCTGAAATGAAAGAAACCATGAAAAAATTGGGGATTTCTATGGAGGAGCAAAAACGTCTCACAGGTGTTGCCGTAGATTTTGTAATGGACTCGGTTTCGGTGGCTACTTCGTTTAAAGAGAAATTAAAAGAATTGGGAATAATCTTCTGCTCATTCTCAGAAGCAGTGCAAGAATATCCTGATTTGGTTAGAAAATACATCGGAACTGTCGTTCCAAAGACGGATAATTTTTACGCAGCACTGAATTCAGCCGTTTTTACAGATGGTTCATTCTGCTACATTCCAAAAGGGACACGTTGTCCAATGGAATTGTCGACTTATTTTAGAATTAACGAAGGTGGAACAGGTCAGTTCGAAAGAACGTTGGTGGTTGCTGATGAAGGCTCTTATGTTTCATACCTTGAAGGTTGTACAGCGCCTCAGCGTGACGAGAATCAATTACACGCAGCGGTAGTAGAGCTCATCGCTTTAGATGATGCTGAGATTAAATACTCAACAGTACAAAACTGGTATCCTGGAGATAAAGAAGGTAAAGGTGGAGTGTTTAACTTCGTGACGAAACGTGGAATTTGCCACCGAAATTCAAAAATCTCATGGACGCAAGTGGAGACTGGTTCTGCTGTGACATGGAAATATCCTTCGTGTATTCTTAAAGGAGATAATTCGGTTGGAGAATTTTATAGTGTAGCGGTGACAAACAATTACCAACAAGCAGATACAGGAACGAAAATGATTCACCTTGGTAAAAACACCAAGTCGACCATTATTTCAAAAGGAATTTCTGCCGGTAAATCGCAGAATTCGTACCGAGGCTTAGTGCAAATTCACAAAAACGCAGACAATGCCCGCAACTTCTCTCAGTGCGACTCGTTGTTAATGACTGACGAATGTGGAGCACATACATTCCCATATATCGAATGCAAAAACAGTAGCGCCAAAATAGAACACGAAGCGACAACTTCAAAAATTGGTGAGGATCAAATTTTCTATTGCTTACAACGCGGAATTGACGAAGAAAAAGCGATTTCGCTTATTGTAAATGGCTATTGCAAAGAAGTCTTGAATCAATTACCGATGGAGTTTGCCGTGGAAGCGCAAAAGTTGTTGGCGATTAGTTTGGAAGGTTCGGTAGGATAAAAGTGTGATTTGAAAACTTTGTGAAATCTCCGTGTTCTTTGTGGTTTCTTTTTTAACCACAGAGTACACAAAGAAGACACGAAGAGCACAAAGAAAGAATAAGTTGAAAGATTTTAAACGTTTGAGAAAATTAGAAAAAATAAGATACTAGGGTTACGATTCCAAATCTACAGTCAATCTGTAATTTGTAATCTGTAATCTGCAATCCAAAAGATATGATTAAGATAGAGAATTTACACGCCTCAATAGACGGCAAAGAAATATTAAAAGGACTAAACCTCGAGGTAAAACCGGGAGAGGTGCACGCTATAATGGGGCCAAATGGTGCAGGGAAAAGTACACTTGCATCTGTTCTAGCTGGTCGTGAAGAATTTGAAGTTACGGAAGGATCGGTTGACTTTGACGGTAAAGACTTGTTGGAAATGGACACAGAAATTCGCGCTCGCGAAGGTTTGTTTCTTGCGTTTCAGTATCCAGTTGAAATTCCTGGAGTATCGAACATCAACTTTTTGAGAACAGCGATGAACGAGATTCGTGAACATAAAGGTCTGGAGCAAATTTCTGCTAAAGATTTTATGGCGATGGTGCGCGAAAAATCAAAATTGGTGGAGTTGGATGCGAAATTAGCTTCTCGCGCGGTGAATGAAGGTTTTTCAGGCGGTGAAAAAAAACGCAATGAGATTTTCCAAATGGCTATGCTCGAACCAAAATTAGCTATTCTTGACGAAACAGATTCGGGATTGGATATTGATGCATTACGTATCGTAGCAAATGGAGTAAACCAGCTGAAATCAAAAGATACGGCGACAATTATAATTACACACTACCAACGCTTGTTGGATTATATCGTTCCTGATTTTGTACATGTGTTGTACAACGGAAAAATCGTGAAAACAGGTCCAAAAGAATTGGCTTTGGAACTAGAAGAAAAAGGATACGATTGGATTAAAAAAGAATTGGGTGAATTAGCCTAAAAACTTGAACTATGAACGCAATTACAGAAAGTGCCGTAAAACGCTTTACTGAGTCTATACAAACTGGTTTTGAAAAAGGGATAATTGATGAGGTTTCAAGTCAAGAAGCTCTTTCAAAACTTAACACCTTGGACTTCCCTACAACTCGCGTTGAAGCATGGAAGTACACTCGTGTAACAAAAATCAGCAAAAAGGATTTCTCAATTCAAAAACAACACGTTTCTGATATTTCACCTTTTAAAGTAAATAATCTAGAAAGTCATGTAATTGTTTTTGTCAACGGTTTCTACCAGAAGGATTTATCTGAATTTTCAGCTGAAGAAGGAATTCTCATTTCGCCTCTTTCTCAAACGGAAGAAGTAAAACCAAATTCTATTGAAATTTCAACTGATGATGTGTTTTCAGCTTTGAATACTGCTTATTCAACTGACGGAATTGCGGTTAGAATTGCGGCGGGAAAAACCTTGTCAAAACCATTGGAGGTAATCAATATCCAAACGGGTGAATCGGTTATTTCGAATACAAGAAATGTGCTAATTGCCGAAGGAAGTTCTTCAGCGCACATCATCATAGGTTATTACAGCAAAGATGCACATCAGTGTTTTTCAAATGTAATTTCTGAAATAACGGTTGGTGCAAATGCACAACTTACAATTGACAAAATTCAGTACGAAAGCAACGAGAATTACACCGTAGCAACTGAACAAGTAAAGCAAGATAAAGATTCTACTTTCACCATAAATACGATTACTCTTAACGGAGAATTAGTTCGCAATAACCTTAACATTGATGTGTTAGGGCATAATTGCAATACAAACTTAAATGGCGCGTATTTGACAAAAGGGAAGCAACATGTAGACAATCATACGGTTGTGGATCATCAAGTAGCGCATTGCGAATCGAACGAGCTGTACAAAGGTGTAATGGACGACGACTCAACTGCGGTGTTCAACGGAAAAGTATTTGTACGTAAAGATGCGCAGAAAATCAACGCGTTTCAGTCAAATGGAAACGTATTGCTTTCTGGAAATGCAACTGTAAATTCAAAACCGGAATTGGAAATTTACGCTGATGACGTAAAATGTTCGCACGGGTCAACTACAGGACAACTCGATGATGAAGCGGTATTTTACCTTCGTGCTCGTGGCTTAAGCGAGAAAAACGCACGAAAATTATTGGTATCCGCATTTATCGGTGACGTGTTAAACAAAATCTCTACAGACGAAGTTCGTGCGCACATTGATAAAATGTTGTTAGATCGCTTTGGGTGGGAGTTTTAGGAGGAAATGGTGTAAATTGAAACGCTGACTTTCAATTTGCACAAATCTAGTTTATATACTCCTCCAAAAAGCCAAAAGCCACTTCGCTATGAAAAATTATAGCTTGTTCATCTGGAGCTTTGTTGTTCATGATGGTGTAGTACCGAATCCAAGAATCGGAGAAAACAAATAGCGCATAAAAGACTTTCTCTTGTTTATCAGCAGTGAAATCTTTTCTGAAAAATCCGATGCGTATCAATTCTTGAAAGACGGATAAAAAAAGCGTTTTTCGATCTTGTAGAAGTTGTTTGTAAGCTGCTTGAAGTTTTGGAAATTGACCAAATGAAACGGGGGGTTCGTAAAAGAGGAATCGATAACGAACCATAGTTGTAAATGCAACCTTCAATTGGGTCTTTATCATTTCTTTTAAATCTGGATGGGGTTCAATTTTGTGTGCTAATGCTAATACTTCTTGATCAAGCTGCTTGAATATTTCCAACAAAAGAATTTCTTTCGTCTTGAAATAATAGCGCACATGACCGTCACTTAAACCAAGTCCAGTGGCAATATCTCTAAAACTAGTTTTATGAATACTTTGCACATTGAGCAATTCAATCGCTTTATCTAGAATTTTTTCCCTCATTATTTTTTAGCTCGATTGAGCAAAGTTATGAAATTTAAGTTTACTTTTGTCTTCTAGCTCAATTGAGCTAACTATTTTTTGATTATGGAAAATGAAAGAAAACAAATTGCAATAATTGGCGGTGGTATCGCAGGTTTAACTTTTGCGCGTTGTCTTGATTCTGAAAAATTTGATTGTCATATTTTTGAAAAGAATGCTGCGTTTGGTGAAGTTGGAGCAGCAATTAGTGTTTTTCCAAATGCATTATGCGTAATGGATCATTTGGGTCTTTTGGATAGCATTACTTCTGCGGGTGGAGTGTTGAAACGAATTTATTTAAAAACCAATAAGGGGACTATTCTTAGTAAATCTGAGCCCAAATATGAATACCCAACTGTCTGCATGCACCGAGCAGATTTGCACCAAATTTTACTGGAAAATATTCCCGCAACACTTTATAATGACTACGCTCTACAAAGTTTGGAGCATTTAGCAAACAATACTGTAGAATTGACTTTCGAAAATGGGGAGAAAAAAACCTTCGACGCGGTCATTGGCGCTGATGGAATCCATTCTATAGTCCGAAAGCATATCATCAACGATGGAGAACCGATTTTTAGAGGATACAATATTTGGCGAGGAGTAGTGAAATCCAATTTTGCGGAAGGGTATGGAAGTGAAACGTTTGGACTTGGAAAACGTGTGGGAATCGTTCCCATTAAAGATGGATATTACGGTTGGTGGGCTGCCTGCAACGAAGACTTTCTTCAAAGCGACGAACCAGAAAATACCAAGGAAAAATTGCTCCGCCTTTTTGGAGAATGGCACGAGCCTATTGCGGACTTAATTCAACACACTGAGGTCATTCTCAAAAATAGCTTGTGCGATAGAGTTCCGGTAAAAGGCTGGACAAAAGGAAACGCAACTCTACTCGGTGATGCCGCACATCCAACCACACCCAACTTAGGACAAGGGGGCTGTATGGCAATGGAAGGTGCGTATATTCTAGCTACTGCGTTAAACAATTATGGAATAACTCCGCAAGCTTTTCAGCGCTACGAAGATTTACATTACCCCAGAGCAAAAATGATTGTAAAGGATAGCCTGAAAATCGGGAAAATGGGACAAATTTCAAATCCACTTCTAGGAAAACTAAGAAACTTCGCCTTCAAAGCCATGCCATCAAGTGTAGCTATTAAGATGGTCGACAAATTTTTTGCTTATCGGGTGACAAAGCTGAAAATTTAATTCTGAAAAATAGAAATTGTTATTATTTCCTGAATCAATAAACATATTCTTCATGCTCCCAATAGAGCCCTCCTTTGCCAATTGTTTTAGGTTTACCTTTATTCTCTTTTTTACGTGTTTTTAGGTATTTCTTCCATACTCTAGACCTTTGTTTTTCTGTAAAATGATCGGGGTAACAATGAATCTTAAGCATTTTGAAATTACGTTTCTTTTCATTGTATTCCCATTCATAATACTTTTGTTTAAAACCTGAAACTATAATTGTTACTTTGTAATGAGCATTTGAATCCAAATAAAAATACTGATGATTCTTTCCTGTAATCTCAAAAGTTTTATCGCCGTAAATAGAAGAAATATGTACTGTAAAAGTATCTATCCCTTTGTTTTGTAAAATATCAATAACGGTAATGTCCAACTGTGAACGATCTATACTACCTTCCTTTATATATTGTGAATGGGAAGCTATTGAATAGAAAAGAAGTATTGTTAATATATTGATTTTCATTTTCTTGTCACGGATTCCTAATCGTGAATATAACGACTTTATTCTTTGTAACAATAAGCCGAGGTTTTTTAATTTCTATATCACAATCCTATTCGGCACCACAATAATTTTCTTCAGCGTATAGAGAAATAATTTAAGAAAATAATTTGGAAATCAACACAGAATCTTAATGGTTCAAAATATATGTTTCTTTTGTTTAAACCACAATATTCACAATCCTATTCGGCACCACAATAATTTTCTTCGGTACGTTGCCTTCCAAATATTTGTGGGATTGCTCGTATTCCAACACGGCTTTCTCCACATCTTCTTTGCTCATATTGGTTGGCAAAGCAATCTTGAAGCGCATTTTACCGTTAAACGACACTGGATATTCGAACGAATTTTCAACTAAAAACTCCTCGTTGAACTTTGGCCAATTTGCATAAGCAATCGACTCTCTATGTCCCAATTTACGCCACAATTCTTCCGAAATATGCGGTGCGAAAGGCGATAACAAGATTAATAAATCGCCCAACACTGCTTTGTTGTTGCATTTTTGCTCCGACAACTCGTTTACGGCTATCATAAATGCCGAAACAGGTGTGTTAAACGAATAACGCTCCAAATCT
Source organism: uncultured Flavobacteriales bacterium (assembly GCA_964447015.1). Lineage (GTDB taxonomy): Bacteria > Bacteroidota > Bacteroidia > Flavobacteriales_D > Crocinitomicaceae > Wandonia. The sequence continues at coordinate 59,641 of CAYUQU010000007.1, read as the reverse complement.
TCGGTGATTTTCTTGATGGTTTTGTGCAAGGTCTTCATCGATGCAGCTTCGGCTTGACCTTCTGTCACTACCCATTCGCCTTGCTCGTTGTGGAACAAACGCCACAGTTTGCGCAAGAAGTTGTGCACGCCATTAATCCCTTTCGTATCCCACGGTTTTGCCTGCTCCAACGGACCTAAGAACATCTCGTACATACGCAAGGTGTCTGCGCCGAATTTCTCGACTAACTCGTCTGGCGTTTGCACGTTGAATTTCGATTTGGACATTTTTTCTACTTCGCTTCCGCAGAGAAACTGATCATTTTTGTTTTTAACAAAGAATGGATTCATATTACGAAAACTCCATTCTGTTTGATATCTATCTATGTTCAAAAAATCATTATCAACGAATTTAATATCAACATGATAAGGTATATATGTTATTTCACTTTTTTCGAATTTCTCAAAGGGAATTGATGTGTAATCAGGATTTATTTTTGACAAAATATCTAAATACTCTTGTTCAGAGAACTGTTCTAGAAGGTCAAAAGAAACATAGACAATAGGAGGATTTTTTTTGATTTGCTGTCCAGTTGATTTAGATGTCAAAATTCCATGATGAACTCTATATTTAAAACTACTCCTCCCCAAAATCATTCCCTGATTAATCAATTTCTTAAACGGTTCATCAAAGGAAATGTAGCCCATGTCGTATAGGAATTTCGTCCAAAATCGCGCGTAGAGCAAGTGCCCCGTAGCGTGTTCTGAACCACCGATGTACAAATCGACATTTTGCCAATAATCTGCTTTGGATTTGGCTACAAATTCACCGTCGTTTTTCGGATCCATGTAGCGCAAAAAGTACCAGCTCGATCCTGCCCAACCTGGCATGGTGTTGAATTCCATACGGTCGCCTTCAAAAACGTTCCAGTCTTCGCGTTTAGCACGCGCAAGAGGTGGTTCGCCATCTTCAGTTGGTAAATACGCATCTACATTTGGCAATTCAACAGGCAATTTCGCGTCGTCTACCATGTAGGGCGTATCGTTTTGGTAGAATACCGGGAAAGGTTCTCCCCAAAAACGCTGACGAGAGAAAACCGCATCGCGAAGTCGGTAATTGGTTTTTCCTTTACCGATTTGGCGTATTTCAATTTCTTCTATCGCTTTCGCCATTGCTTTTTTCACCTCTAACCCCGTTAAGAAGTCCGAGTTGGCAATTACACCTTCTTTTTCGGTATAAGCCGCTTCTGAAATATCAATGTCTTTGAAAATATTTATAATCGGAATGTTGAAATGCGTCGCAAAATCCCAATCGCGTTGATCACCGCATGGAACTGCCATTACCGCACCCGTTCCGTACGAAGCAAGCACATAATCTCCTATCCAAATAGCGACTTTCTCACCTGTAAACGGATGCTCCGCATACGCTCCTGTAAACTGTCCTGAAATATTTTTCACATCCGATTGACGGTCGCGCTCTGTTTTTAAAGACGCTGCTTTTTTGTATGCTTCGACTTCTAATTTGAATTCGTCCGTTGTTATTTCATTTACCAATGGATGTTCCGGTGCAAGAACCATAAAGTTTACACCGAAAATCGTGTCAGGTCGAGTGGTGAATACTTCTATTGAAGATTCGAGATTTGAAATTTGAAATTTCACTGAGCACCCTACCGATTTCCCTATCCAATTCCGTTGTTGTTCTTTAATCGAATCCGACCAATCGATCTCTTCGAGACCTTTTAGCAGACGTTCTGCATACGCTTTGATACGCATAGACCATTGGCGCATGAGTTTTTGCTCGACAGGGTGACCTCCACGTTCGGAAACGCCGTTTACCACCTCATCATTAGCTAAAACTGTTCCAAGAGCGGGACACCAGTTTACCCACGAGTCCGCTAAATACGTAAGGCGATAGTGCATCAGCAATTCACGTTGGCGAGCTTCCGAAAAAGCGTTCCATTCTGAAGCAGAAAAAGTGATTTCACAATCGTCTACTGCGTTTACTGAACCATTTCCTTCTTTTCCAAAGCGTTCAACCAATGTCGAAATCCGCTCGGCTTTGTCTGTATCTTTATTGTACCAACAGTCGAATAATTGTTTAAAAATCCACTGGGTCCATTTGTAATAATCTGGGTTTGACGTGCGCACCTCTCTATCCCAATCGAATGAAAAACCGATTAGATCCAATTGCTGGCGATAGCGTGTCACATTTTCTTCCGTCGTAATCGCAGGATGTTGACCTGTCTGAATCGCGTACTGTTCTGCCGGCAAACCGAACGAATCGTACCCCATCGGGTGCAACACGTTGAAACCGCTATGGCGTTTGTAGCGCGCATAGATGTCCGAAGCAATATAACCTAACGGGTGACCTACATGCAGCCCTGCTCCTGATGGATAAGGGAACATATCTAAGACATAATATTTCGGTTTTTCCGAATTGTCTTCCGCTTTAAACGTCTTGTTTTCGGCCCAATACTTGCGCCAGTCTGCTTCGATTTGCTTGAAATTGTATTCCATCGATTACGCCGTGTTTTTTTCGTGAAAAATGATGAGGGCAAAGATAGGTTTTTTTTGGGGTTTATTTTGAGACAAAGGTGAGACAAAAGATCCCGACAATATCGGGACAGGCGATTAGACAGTAGACACAATTCCCCAAAAACTCGTAGTGGCTGATAATGATCCGCCACACAGAAGTCACGAAGAAGTTAGTTTTGGCGTGTTTTTTTGTCCTAAAAAACCTAATCACATTTCCCAACCAACACAGTAAGCCCCAAAGTCAGTTCAGGTCCCCAACGATAAAATGGGTCTTTTTTGTTTTGCGGGTTGAAATTTTGCTTGTCAATTGTGAAATAATAGGGGAATTTAAATCCATAATACAAAGTGAATCTGCTTCTTAGATTAATGGTGTGGTATATTTCAGGGGTGATTGCTGCTATGAAGTGATTTTCTTGAAACCTCTGCGCTGTACCCCTCTGAAGTTCAGCAGAATAATGATGCGCTAAAATTTTATTGTACCCATAACCAAATTGAGAAAAAATGTGTCCTCTTATTCCGTGGATTATACCGAAAGAATGAAAATATCCCACGCCAAAATGTACACCAAAAGACTTTGATTCGACAACATAATCTAGAAGTTCATACCGCCCACTATCTGTAATTACGGGTTGATTCGCTTTAGCCCAAGGAGACTGCGGAGGATTCTCTGAATTGATTTCATCTATAGAATTGACAATATACACAGACCCTTTTCTCCCTCCAAAAACCCCTGCAGAAAGTAGCCAATTGCTTTTGACCACATGGTGATATGTAGATGAATAACTTAGTCTAGTATTACGGTAACTTACATCCAATGCAATTCGTTGCTGGGCTTCAATTTGTAAAACCCAACAGCTGAGCAATAGAAATGTGATGTAGGCTCTTTTCATATAAATCGGGAATGAGAGAAAAACTCGAAATTAGGTTAAATATTGCTTTGATTTGGTGAAAGGTAGTGAAAAATTAAAAATTTCTTGAGGTTATTTCTCTATATCAAATAAGAATATTCAATAAAAAATATGACCTACCACTTACTTTCATTTTCCAACTATAAAATGTACCTTTAAAAAAGAAATTCATCTGCTCTTATTTATGCTATTTTTCAATACAAAAACGTTGTTTAGGTTATTGACCATTTGTGCTGTGCTAATGGTGCTGGGTTTTTCATGTAACAAAACTCCTGCGAAAGTGAATAAGGCGATGTATTACTGGAAAACGTACTCCAGCTACATATATCATGAAAAAGCTGATATCGTACAAAATTGTGAATTAGAGAAACTCTATTTAAAGTACTTTGAAATTGAGAATGATCCGGTATTGGGAGCGATTCCTATCACCAAACAAAATATGGAAATCAGGCAATACGACACTGCCTTCCACAAACTGGAAATCATTCCGACAGTCTATATTCAAAACAATGTGTTTTATTCCATGGATAAGCTGGCGATTGATGAATTGGCAGAAAATGTGTGCTATTTGATTGAAAAATATACTGAGAAACACACAGTCTCTCCACCGATAGAATATCAAATGGATTGTGATTGGACACCGACAACGAAGGACAATTATTTTTATTTTTTAAAGCAAGTGAAGCAAATTTCAAAAAGGAAAATCAGTTGTACCTTGCGTTTATACCCATACAAATTCCCAGATAAAATGGGTGTTCCTCCCGTTGACAGAGTCATGCTCATGTGCTACAATTTGATGAGTCCTTTAGGCAATCGAAATAAAAACTCCATTCTCGACCTCACTGAGCTTGAAAAATATTTGTACCCAGCAAAAAAATACCCTGTGCCAATCGATGTGGCACTGCCAGTCTATTCATGGATGCTTGTGTACAACAACAATAAATTCACCGATTACATTTATCCCAATAAAATGAATTACGACGATATTCTCGTTCAGCGTGAGTCATTATGGTATGAAGTGTTAGTGGATACTGTTATTCAAGATGTCTATTTTAGGGAGGGAGACATGGTTAAATATGAACAAATTGAGGCTGAATTACTGACCCAAGCAATTGATATCATTAAAAAAAATGTGGTGTTTGAAAAAGAGTTTACCGTATCACTTTTTCATTTAGACGAGAATCAACTCAAACGATATAATTATGAAGAATTGTCTGATATTTTTGCTCGGTTTAGTCATTAGCTGTGCGCAACTTGAGTTGAGAGCTTGCAGTTATTATCCTTTCGGGGACGATTTGCGGTATGCTTTTTTTACAAATTATCAATCTGAATTTCCTGGATTAGGTCGATTTAATTACTCCGCAAAGTACTACCACGATGAATTTGAACATAAACCAAACGAGAGTGGACTTGGCTGTCCGAATTGTTTATTGTGGGTTGACTACTGCAACGGAGCTGTTGATGAAGAGTCAGTTTATGAAGCAGTCTATAAACTTAAGTTTTACAGGGTTTTTTCCTCCGAAAATAAAATGATTCGATATCTTTTTCAACAAAAAGATTACCAAGCAATTACCTATTTGATATTTGCTAAAAATTCTGAATTATTCAATTCCTATTTAGCAGACCCGTGGGAAAAAAATAACGGCAACATCGGTGCGTACAGAGATCAGCGAATTCAAGAAGCAATTCATTTTGCAGAACTCACTTCAAATCCTCAACTGAAATCGAGATTTTATTTTTTGGCAATTCGAATGACTTATTACAACGCAGACAGTGAAAAGACAAACACACTTTTTGACGAGCACTTTAAAAATTCGCCCAAAAAAGATCTTTTATATTATTGGAGTTTGTACTTCAAGGCTCTTGGAGAACAAGACCCAGCATTGAAAAACTATCAAATGAGTCAAGTCATTGCGAATGTGCCAGACAAAAGCTTTCAGGCGATGAATGAACTTAGCAAAAAAGCGAGCACGGCAGACGTCCTTCGAATTGTACACAACGACGATGAAGCAGCAGATGTGATCGCCTTACAATTACTCCGCAAATTAGATAAAGCCCTTCCCGACCTCAAACAGCTTTATGCTTTAAGTCCCTCGAATTCCACACTCGGTTTTTTATTGCTTCGCGAAATCAACAAAATGGAAGACTGGATTTTGACACCCTATTACTCCTACTTTCGCCCTTCGGTTGAAAATAATTATAATGTAGAGGACAATATCAACGTGGTATTGAACAGATCAAAAAAAGACCGTCTTTATGCAAAACAGGTTTTGCAGTTTGTAGAATCAGTTGATTTGGAGAAAGTGAAAAGTCCTAACTTGTTTCGTGCTGCAAGAATCTACCTACTCTTTTTAAGCCAAGATTATGCAAAATGTTTAGCTGAGATTGAGAAGTCAACGCCCTTTTTCACGAAAGAATTTGAATTGAATCAACTTGAACGAACCAAAGCCCTTGCCCTCACAGCAAATCAACAAAAGGGAAAGGCAGTCTTGCACGAAGAAATCCAACCCCTTTTGTTAGCTGAATACAAAAAAGAAAATCACAAGTTCATCTTCGCATTAGGAAGGGAATTAGAATACCTTGGCAACACAACAGATGCCGCCTTACTTTATGCAAAGTGTGATTATTCTGTGCAATGGAAAAGCAAAAATCCTAAACCAGTTAAGAATTACTACTATAGCGATTATTATGCTGATTATTTCGATTACATTGATGGCACTTATTCTATCGATCAAACTATCCAATTTGTAGAGTCAATCAAAACTCGAAAGAAAACGTCCGCTTTTGACACATGGCTTCTTGGTAATCATATTGACACCCTATCAACCTACTATGATCTAATCGGCACAAAATATTTACGTCTCAATAAATTAGACCAAGCGTTAGTTTATTATGAGAAAATGGATAAAAATAAGCGCAAGTCAAGGTGGTTGGATGAAAACCCATTCTATGAAGTTAAGCACACCCAAGATTTTATAGAACGACGAGATAGTATTGCTCTAACAAAAGCCGACATAACCAAACACTTGATTAAATACATTCAAAAGGCAAATAATCCTGCTGAAAAGGATCGTGACTATTATAGTTTTTTAGTCGCAACATGTTACCTCAACATGAACCAACACGGAAACTCTTGGTACATGCGTCGTTACTATTGGTCAAGTGTTGAACATACAAGCAATTTGCCAGATGAAAAGGAATATCACGGCAACTATTTAGCTAGAGAATTTTATTTGAATGCCATGAAATATGCCAAAAGCAAGGAGTTTAAGGTCCTTTGTTTAAGAATGGCTACACGTTGTGAACGCTTACGCTTGGAGAATGAATACAACAAAATTCCTTATGGTAAGCAACCAGATTATTACACCTATCTTGAGACGAACAATAAATATCTAAAGAAGCTACAAAAGAATTACCCTGACGAGTTTGACGATTTAAGTTATTGCTCAAGCTTTCTTCGTTATTTCAATAGCAGAAATAAATCAACATCCGCTATGTGAATCACTCACCAACCTATTTGAAAAACAACAGCGACATTTGATTTTCTATTCACTTTTATCACTTGTTCTTCATTTTTGAGTAACTTTGTTTTATATATCAAATTTGATACAATGATTTTAGGTGTATTTGGACCCTGGCAAGTAATATTAATCGTAGCAGTTGTGCTATTGATGTTTGGTGGAAAAAAAATTCCAGAATTGATGAAAGGCCTTGGAAAAGGTGTCAAGGAATTTAAAGATGCCTCGAGTGGAGCCGAGAAAAAAGAAGGTTCTGAAGAGGAAAAAGAAACCGAGAAAAAATAATCGATTTCATGTACAAGAATTTTGCTGAAGTAAAACAAGCCCTTGCTTCGGGTAAAACGGTATTGAATATCGTTAATCATTACCTGAGCGAAATTGAGCGTCAACAAGATTTGAATGCTTTTCTTGAAGTTTTTGCAGATACTGCTCTAGAACGTGCAAAAAGAGTAGACGAAAAAATCAAAGCGGGCTCGCAGGGTCGTTTGGCGGGAATGGTTATTGGATTAAAAGACAATATCTGCTACAAAGGACATAAAGTTTCAGCTTCTTCTAAAATTCTTTCTGGTTTCGAATCGCTGTTCAGTGCAACGGTGGTCGAACGTCTATTGGCTCAGGATGCCATTATCATCGGTCGCCTTAATTGTGATGAATTTGCAATGGGGAGTTCCAATGAAAACTCCGCTTTTGGTTCTGTAAAAAACCCTGTCAACAAAAATTGCGTTCCTGGAGGTTCTTCAGGAGGTTCTGCAGTGGCTGTTGCGGCTGGAATGTGTACCGTTGCTTTGGGTAGCGATACAGGTGGATCCATTCGTCAGCCTGCTTCATTTACAGGAACTGTTGGATTTAAACCAACTTATGGTCGTGTGAGCCGCCACGGATTAATTGCCTATGCTTCTTCATTTGACCAAATCGGTCCGTTCACAAATACGGTAGAAGATGCGGCGCTTGTGATGGAGATTATGGCAGGGAAAGACGAATTTGATACGACAGCTTCTTCTAAAGAAGTTAGTTTGTATTCAGAAATCGAACCTGTTAACGAACCAAAACGAATTGCATTAATTAAAGAAGCAGTAAGTCACCCTGGAGTAAATCCTGAGGTAAAAGCAGCTTTTGATAAATTGGTAAATCAACTTACGTCGGCTGGTCACAAGGTCGAAGAAGTTAGTTTTCCTTATATGGAACAAATGGTTCCAACTTATTATGTACTCACCACAGCAGAAGCTTCATCAAACCTTTCGCGTTTTGATGGTGTTCATTACGGTCACCGAAGTGAAAATGCACAAGGTGTGGAGCAAACCTATACAAAATCACGAACTGAAGGATTTGGTCCTGAAGTAAAACGCCGAATTATGGCGGGAACTTTCGTGCTTTCTCAAGGATTCTATGATGCGTATTATACAAAAGCACAAAAGGTAAGACGTGTGTTGCAAGATAAAACGAATGAGATTCTTTCAAACTTCGATTTTGTACTTACGCCAACAACTCCAGATGCAGCATTTGAATTGAACGCAGTGAAGGATCCTATCCAAATGTACTTGCAAGACATTTTTACTGTTCATGCCAATCACACAGGAAATCCTGCTGTATCGTTGCCTTTGGGTAAGAAAACAGACGGAATGCCTTTTGGAATTCAGGTTATGGCAAATCATTTTGAAGAAAAAGAACTTTTTAATTTCAGTAACTATCTGATGAACCTTTCTTAATTTGAAATGGATTACCATCATATCGTCACTTTTTCTGCTCAACGCAGCCATCTCACAAGAAAATAAAGCCGGCCCTTCCATTGAAAATGAAGACACTTTGGTGTTTCAACGCTTTATGGAAACAATGGAAGAAAGCCTCCGTTTGTATCGAGAAGAATGGGATCAAGATGAAGATTATGATTCAATCGTAAAAGCCTTGGGTTATGAAACCGGTCACGTTCCTGTTTTTTCGGATTCAGTTTATTGTGAACGTCTGAATGAACTTAAGAAACAGTCTCCATACCCTTTCGATTGCCATCCTTCAGTTCTTCAAAACATTCATTTCTTTAATGAGAAGCGAAGAAGTTTTATAAAAATTACCCTAGGTCGCTCCAAGCTATATTTTGATCTTTTTGAATCGACACTTGACAGTTACAATATGCCGCTGGAGTTAAAATACCTTGCTGTAATTGAGAGTGGTTTACGCCCTCAAGTACGTTCACGTGCAGGAGCTATGGGGCTTTGGCAATTCATGTACGCTACAGGTAAAATGTACGGTTTAACTGAAAATTCTTACATCGATGAGCGCATGGATCCTGTAAAATCTACTGATGCAGCCTGTCGCTATTTAAAACGCCTTCACGAAATGTACGACGATTGGAACATGGCCTTAGCCGCATACAATGCAGGTCCAGGAAATGTGAATAAAGCCATTCGACGCTCGGGAGGAAAGATGACCTATTGGGAAATTAGACCATTTTTACCGAGAGAGACTCAGGGTTATGTACCCAACTTCATTACTGTGGCCTACATGATGTCCAATCACACCTTGCACAACATTGTTCCTGCTCCAGCTCCAGCATTACCAAGTGAGGTTGATACCGTTTGTCTGAAAAAAGGAATTCAAATGCGTACACTTGAATCGCATCTTTCATGGCCTTTAGAAGAGATCCATTTTCTAAACCCAATATACAAGCGCGATTTTATTCCTGAAACTGAGCCCAAGCAATGCATCACGATACCATTGGACAAAGTTCCGTTATTTATTGATTTAGAAGACAGCTTATATTTTGCAGACAGCGTAATGTTCCATACACCGCAAATGGACGTTGCTACGTCAAACACAAGTTCTTCGGTTCAATCTTCTTCAGTCAACACAAAATACCATAAAGTAAGAAGTGGAGAAACACTTGGTGCTATTGCACAAAAATACGGCACATCTGTGAACAACATTATGAGATGGAATGGTTTACGATCAACGAAAATACAAATTGGGCAAACACTAAAAATCCAAGGAGGTTCCGCTCCATCCAGCTCTACTCAAACAAAAAGCGAAACACAAACCTCAACAAACTCCTCAACAGGAACAAAGCACCATGTTGTTGAATCAGGTGACACTTTTTGGAAAATTGCCCAAAAACATGGCACGACTGTTGATGCAATTCAACGGTTAAATCCTAGTGCAAAATCTTCGGATTTGAAAATTGGACAAAAAATTCGAGTACAATAAACGATATGAGAGCAATTATTTTTTTACTGATAGGGCTTTTGGCCTTTACCACTTCGTGTGATGATTTTACAAGAGGAAAAAAAGGAGGTGATCTAGCAACTGGAAAACCTGGTGAAATTCTAATGGTTTGTACAGACAAATTGTGGGACAGCCCTGAAATTGATTCACTAATCTACGCATTAGCAAAAGAAGAAGAACCGTATTACCCAATGGAGTATGCTTTCCATTTTTATCACAAAAATGCTGGGGGTTTCAATCATTTGCACAAGAAAGTGCGAAATATTATCATTGTTCAACAACAAAATAACGCACAGTTCTCTCCCGCAAAAATTAATATTCTGAAGGATAAATGGGTGAAAGGACAGGTTGTAGTTGAAATTACCTATAAAGATCTTGAAGACTTAATGGCCGTTGTAAAATATGATGCGGCAAAAATCACTGCAGAGTTTGAAGAACGCGAAATTACTCGAAATGTCGAGTCTTATCGTTCGGCTAAAATGAAGCCCTTAGGAAATCGAATCTTTGACAAGTACGGATTTAGACTTTCATTTCCAACAGGTTGTGAAGTTATTTCTGATAAAGACGGGTTTATGCGAATTGAGATTCCAGATCGTTCTAGAGAAATGAAATTGGATGGTGGAGCAAATTATGAAACGCAACGAGCAAACTTTATTATCTCTTCACTCCTTATCTGGCAACAAGATTATACTGATACGTCTCAGTTGACAAAGGAGTCTTTACTTGCATTTCAAGATAGCACTTTAAAAGTTTACGCTCCTCATCAAAAAGAGGGTGCATATATGGCGACAGAATACGATAGCTTAGTTTACCCTATTGCCCGCGTATTTGAATTTAACAATTTGTACACTGTAGAAATTAAAGGTCAATACCGAATGAATGGTCGTGATGATGTTTTCATGGGGGGACCTTTTATCAGTTATTCATTTGTGAATCCAAATACAAATAAACTTGTTACACTTTACGGGATGGTGCATGGGCCTAGTGAGCCTCTTATAAACTATATTCGTGAACACAAATCGCTATACCGCACATTATCAATAGATTAAATAAATTTTTAAATTTTGTTAATCATGTTAAATTTTATAGGTTTTTAAGTTTTGGGACAATATTTGTCAAATTTTATTGTTATCTTTAACAGAACTCAAAAACTAAAGTAAGATGTTAGAACTGTGCAAGGAGATTTTAACAAAGGTTAGTTTTGATCGCTACCTGTTCCAAAAGGAACTTAAAAAAGCGATAAAATGGATAAAAAGCCCAACTGAGCTGACACAATTAAGAGAATGGTGTCTAGCTGAATTTGGAAGTAAATACCATGGGATTATCCAGAAAACTTTTAACGTAGCATTAGCCTAAATAACTTAAACGCGCTAACCGCTTCCTTCGGGAGGCGGTTTTTTTATTGCAAAAAATCTAGATTTCGCTTAAACCCTTTAAACTTTGTTCGCTTAACTGCACTGCGCTTGAAAAGTTCTGAAAAAACATCTTGAGTTAATTCTTTCCATTCTTTAGCCCCCATATTCTTCAAATTTTCTGAAGGTGAAAACCGCATCTCTTGAGTCGGTTTTGAAAAACGATTCCAAGGACATACATCCTGACAAATGTCGCAGCCAAATGCCCAGTCGTCCATTTTCCCTTTAAATTCCTTAGGAATAATCTCTTCTTTCAGCTCGATTGTTAAATAGGAAATACACTTTGAACCATCCACCACATAGGGAGCTACAATGGCGTCTGTAGGGCAAGCTTCTATACATTTTGTACATGTACCACAATAATCTTTGATTGGTCCGTCTACATCCAGGTCAAGGTCTAAAATCAATTCAGCAATAAAGAAAAACGAACCACTTTCTTTGCTAATTACATTGGTGTGTTTCCCCATCCATCCCATACCACTTTTAACAGCCCACGCCTTGTCAAGAACGGGAGCTGAATCGACAAACATTCTTCCGTTGACTTCTCCAATTTCATCCTGAATCGCTTCCATGAAAAGGGTGAGTTTGTCTTTAATCACAAAATGATAATCCTCACCATATGCATATTTTGAAATTTTTGGAGAATTGGAACAAGATAGGTCTTTCTCAGGAAAATAATTCAACGCCAACGATACGACTGTTTTTGCTCCTTCAACCAATAAGCGTGGGTCAAGTCGTTTGTCAAAATAATTTTCCATGTAATTCATCGTACCGTGCATATTGGATTTGAGCCAGCGCTCTAGTCGCGGCGCCTCCTGTTCCAAAAATGTAGCATTTGAAATTCCACAATAGAAAAAACCAAGCTCATGTGCTTTTTGTTTAACCCATTGTGTATTCTTTGATTTCATTGACATCTTTACAAAGATAATCTTAATCCCATTGAAAATTGACGAAAAATTTGTACCTTTTGCTTTCAAATTAGTGTGTTAATATGAATGAAGTCCTCACATCAGATCAGCAAAGAAAAGCAGACGGATATACAATTTTAAATGAGCCCATCTCGTCTATTGACCTTATGGAGAGAGCTTCAGTAGAATTTGTCAAGTCGATTATTCCATATATTCATGGCAAACAAACCATACATGTTTTTTGTGGAACGGGAAATAATGGTGGAGATGGATTAGCTGTTGCAAGGTTGTTGCGCGAAAAAGGCTGTGCTACACACATTTATTTAATTCGCTACTCCAAAGATTTATCCGCAGATTGTCGAATGAATTTGGCAAAATTGAGTGATGTGAAAGAAATTACTGATGCTAAAGAGATTCCTGCCATTCACTCCGATCATGTGATAATTGACGCAATTTTTGGCACTGGTTTGTCTCGACCTATTGAAGGACTTGCTGCTGATGTTATTAATGTTATGAATAACTCAATGGCACGTACGTTGTCCATCGACATTCCTTCAGGACTACCTTGCGATGACGTTCCCTTCGAGAAAGGTGCTGTTGTGAGAGCACATTTTACAGCTACTTTTGAACGCCCAAAGCTTGCCTTCTTTCTCCCTGAATCTGCTTCATTTATACATGAGTGGAAAGTGATTTCGATTGGGTTAAATCAAGAGTTTATAAAAAGTTTACCCTGTAAGAATTATTATATTTCAGAACATCTTTTCCATTGCAAAATTAAGCCTCGTCTGCGCTTTTCACATAAAGGGACTTATGGTCATGGGTTATTGATTGCGGGAAGTCTTGGGAAAATGGGCGCTGCTATTTTATCAGCAAAGGGAGCCCTTCGAAGTGGAATAGGAAAAATAACTGTTCATGTTCCGAAAAGCGGAAATGACATTATCCAAATATCTGTCCCTGAAGCAATGTGCACTTTAGATGAAAATTTGGATAAAATAACTACACTTCCTCTATTGACAGACTACAACGCAATAGGAATTGGGCCTGGGTTAGGGCAAGGCGAACATACTTTCAATTTGTTGTCTTCGCTTTTTAAGAAAATTAATGTTCCCTTAGTTTTGGATGCCGATGCGTTAAACACAATTGCTTCTCACCCTGAGCTTCTCGTACATCTTCCACCAAACTCAATTCTAACTCCTCACCCCAAAGAATTTGAGCGTATGGCTGGTCCTTCAAAAAATTCAATCGAAAGGCTGAGATTGCTCAAGGAGTTTAGTTCAAAGTATGCCGTGATAACGATATTGAAAGATGCTATCACTGTTGTTTGTTTTCCTGATGGTAGATTATATTTTAATATCACAGGAAACCCAGGAATGGCAACTGGTGGATCAGGTGACGTGTTAACCGGAATTATACTGGGTCTTCTTTCTCAAGAGTATTCCATAGAAGACAGCGCACTAATCGCGGTCTACTTCCATGGTCTAGCTGGAGATACTGCAACGAAACATTTTGGTGAAAAAGGTGTAATTGCAAGCGACATCATCGACTTTATTCGAATCCAATCTTTTAGTTAAATGACATAATTAGGCTTTATTTGGTAGCTTTACAGCCACTTACCAGTATGTTTAGAGTACAAACCACATTCAATTCCTCTTGAATTACATTCCTCTTTTGCTTCCGATTTATTCTCTGCTTCGATTTCCATAGTATATACAATATTATGAGGTGTACCATCTGTACAGGCGCAAGTATACTTTTTTGAGCATGCGGTTAAAAGCAATACAAACAAAACACTTGTAAATAGAATTAATTTTCTCATATCTTTAATTTTACTTGTTATGTAATAACGTTTTGGTGCCTCAAATGTTGCCCTACTATTTTAAAAACCAACTGAGTAGTTTATCTCAAGGAAACATCTATCAATATCGACAAAACACAATTTAGTTAAATTTTCCTTTCAATCCAAATGTTTGAATTTTAAAATATAAATTTCTTCAGGACGAAACTCGGTCATTTTGTTTACCTTTGGAGGTTTGAACTCAGGTAAACTATGTGGCAAGGAATTTCTCAGATAATACTTAGATATAGAATTTTAATTCTATCAGTTGTAATATTGATTACAGTTGGCTTTGCCTATTTTGCATCTACCAAACTGAAACTGGATAATAAATACGGGAACATGCTTCCCAAAGACTCGCCTGCACAACGCAACTACTTGAAATTTAAGAGTATGTTTGGCGAAGATGGGGGTACACTTGTTTTTGCTATTCAGTCCGAAAAACTTTATTCTGAAAAGAATTTCGTGAAATGGAAAGAATTAGGTGATAACGTTGCAAAAATTGATGGCGTTGAATCTGTTATTTCTGAAGCAAATCTTGTACAACTCAAAAACAACAGTGAAACTAAGAGTTTTGAAGCAGAGACGATTTTTATTGACACAAATTTCAACGAAAAAAGTATCGAAGAAATAAAAAAAATCATTCGTACCAATCCCCTCTACGAACATATTTTGTTTAATGATACGTCTGATGTTTCATTAATGTTAATATCTGTAGATGAGAGTTTTCTATCTGATCAAAAAAAGGCTAATGTAGTATTGGATATTGAAAAAATAGCGTTGGAATATGAGTCGTATTTCGGAAAAATTCACTTCGCAGGTTTACCTCATATTCGAGTAGTTATTGGGAAAAGGGTAATTAGTGAAATGTACATCTTTATTGCACTTGCAATTTTGGTTACCTCATTACTCCTGTTCATATTTTTCCGCTCAATGCGAGTGGTGCTTATTTGTAATTTGGTTGTAGTAATCGCCGTAATCTGGTCTTTAGGTTCAATTGGTCTCATGGGCTTCCATCTTTCAATCCTTATGGCATTAATTCCGCCTTTGATGATTGTAATCGGAATTCCAAACTGTATTTTCTTGCTCACAAAATTCCATCGAGAGGTTGCAGATCATGGAAACAAAGTAAAGGCTCTCACACGAGTTATTGTCAAAATAGGTAACGCAACCTTTATGACAAATCTTACTACAGCACTTGGTTTTTCTACATTTATCTTCACCAATTCAGAAAAACTAATTGAGTTTGGTATCGTTGCCTCTCTGAATATCTTGATGGTGTTTGTGCTTTCAATCACGATTATTCCAATCGTTTTCTCATTCTCTAAAAACCCAAAAGAGCGCCATCTACGTCATTTAGAAAATCGCTATACTGGAACTTTAGTTGATAAATTCGTTCACATTGTCTCTAAGAAAAGAAGGGTTGTATACATCATTACGATTAGCGTCGTTGTACTTAGCGCGATTGGTTTATCCCAAATTAAAGCCACTGGTAACTTAACTGGTGATTTACCAGAAGGAGATCCTATTTTGGAAGATGTAAATTTCATTCAAACTCATTTCCACGGAGCTATTCCGTTCGAAATAATGGTCGACTATAAGGAGCAAGGTAGGCTGTTTTCACGCAATACGCTCCTAAAAGTTGAAGAACTTCAATCGTTTTTTAGAGCCGACACCTTATTTAGTAAATCCCTTTCTCTTGTTGATTTTGTGAAGCTCATCAACATGTCTTATTACAATAATGACATCAGTCAATATCAACTAATTGCAAACAAGGATAGGCGTTTTATCAAACCCTATTTTGATAATTTCCGCGAATCTGCTGATGAAATGGGCAACTTTAGCCTGAAAGAATTGGTTGATACCGCCCAAACAACATTGCGTGTAAGAATGCAAATGAGAGATATTGGATCATATGAAATCGCTGCTAAAGTAGATAGTATGAAGCCTATTCTAGACAGTATTTTAAATCCTGACAAAGCACAAGTTGAGATATATTTTGCTCATTTTGAAAAAGGTAAGTCTCACTATGCCGACTCTATTCTCTTTAATTACAACGCCATTCTTGCCAAAACAAGCTCACTTATAGCAGGCGATAACGACTCACTTCAACTCGCATTCGACATGGATCCAATGTTGATTAGTGAATATTACAAAACGGCAAATTTCGGAGACTATCTCAGACAGGCAATAGACCATCAGTATCTCGATTTTACGATTACAGGAACTTCCGTTGTTGCTGCTGAAGGGACACAATATTTAGTGAAAAACCTGCTGACGAGTTTGTTCATCGCAATTCTGATTATTGCAATTCTGATGGCAATTTTGTTCAGATCGTGGAGAATGGTGATTGTCTCGCTGATTCCTAACTTTATTCCGCTTCTTGTAACGGCAGGAATTATGGGATACTTCCACATTCCTATAAAACCTTCGACTATATTGGTGTTCAGTATCGCATTTGGTATTTCGGTCGATGATACGATTCACTTCCTTGCGAAATATCGACAAGAACTGAAAAGTCGCGCATGGGATATCAACGGATGTGTGCTTAATGCGTTGCGTGAAACAGGTTTGAGTATGTTCTATACCTCTATTGTTTTGTTTTTCGGATTCAACATGTTCTCTTTGTCTCAGTTCGGCGGAACGCAAGCTCTAGGTCTTTTGGTAAGTTTGACCCTGTTTGTGGCAATGATTACCAACTTAGTGTTGTTGCCTTCTCTGCTACTTTCTCTACAAAGAAAACTCAGCACAAAATCATTCCGCGAACCTTATTTCGAACTACTTGATGAAGAAGAAGATATTGAATTGGACGACCTACAAGTGAAACTGAATCCGGTTGAAGAAAATAAAGAATAGTAGAATCTAAAAAGAATAATCACACGTCTAGATACAAGACACCGTTGAAAATAAAACGATTTGCTCATGAAAGGAATCATCTTAGCCGGAGGATCGGGAACCAGACTACACCCACTTACACTTGCAATCAGCAAGCAGTTGATGCCAGTGTATGACAAACCGATGATTTACTACCCTTTATCTATTTTGATGAGTGCAGGGATTCGCGAAATCCTCATTATTTCAACACCTCATGACTTGCCTCATTTTAAAAAATTGTTAGGTGATGGCAGTCAACTCGGTTGTGAGTTTCACTATGCCGAACAACCCGAACCTAAAGGTCTTGCACAAGCATTTGTAATTGGAGAAGAGTTTATTGGTTCCGATAAAGTGGCATTGGTTTTAGGTGACAACATCTTCTACGGTGTAGGAATGGATGAGCTACTCAAAGATCACAACAACCCTGATGGTGGAGTTGTCTACGCTTACCACGTGTCAGACCCAAGAAGATATGGTGTGGTGGAGTTTGATGCTGAAATGAACGCCATTTCAATAGAAGAAAAACCTGCTCAACCCAAATCAAATTATGCGGTGCCAGGACTGTATTTTTACGACAATTCAGTTATCGAAATAGCGAAAAATTTAAAGCCTTCTGCACGCGGTGAATTTGAAATTACTGACGTTAATGCACATTATTTACGTCAAGGAAAATTGAAAGTTGCGATGTTAAACCGTGGTACTGCGTGGCTTGATACAGGCACTTTTGCCTCACTGATGCAAGCAGGACAGTTTGTTCAGGTAATTGAAGAGCGACAAGGACTAAAAATAGGCTGTATAGAAGAGGTGGCTTATCGTAATGGATTTATTTCCAAAGCCCAATTGAAACAATTAGCTCTGCCCCTTGTTAAAAGTGGATATGGAGATTACCTTATGAATTTAATTAAAGACTAATGCACGGCATTAAAGAATATAAAGAGCTGATTGAAAAAGAAATAGCAGCACTTAAAATCAAAGACGAGCCCAAAAACTTGTACGATCCTATCAAGTACCTTCTTGGTTTAGGCGGAAAACGAATGAGACCGATGTTGAGCATGTTAAGTGCCGAGCTTTTTGGTGAGCGTCCTGAAAAAGCACTTCATGCAGGTTTGTCAATCGAACTTTTTCACAATTTCAGCCTTATTCACGATGACATAATGGACAATGCGCCTTTGCGTAGAGGAAAAATTACTGTGCACGAAAAATGGTCTGAAAAAACAGCTATTATCTCTGGTGATGCCCTTTTTGTTGTCGCATATCAATACCTTGCTCGAAACGAATCTAAATATTTAACAGACTTGTTGCGCAACTTCAGTGTAACAGTTATGGAAGTTTGTGAAGGACAGCAAATGGACATGGATTTTGAAGAACGTAATGATGTTTCGATAGAAGAATATATCGAAATGATTCGACTCAAAACGTCTGTGTTGTTAGGTTCGGCTCTTGAAATGGGAGCTATTGTTGCAGGTGCTTCACTTGAAGATAGAAAGAAAATTTATACATTCGGACAACACGTGGGAATTGCCTTCCAGCTTCAAGATGATATTCTGGATTTATATGCTGATCCCGATAAATTTGGGAAACAAATTGGTGGAGATATCATCGCGAATAAGAAAACCTATTTACAACTAAAAGCATTCGAATTAAGCTCTTCAACACAACGCGAGAAACTGGAAAAATTGGCTGTTTTAGAAAATCACGCACAGAAAGTTGCTGAAACACGCCAACTTTTTGATGAATTGGAAATCCGAAATGTGGCTAAAGCTGAAATGGATAGACATTATGCGATTGCTACTAACGCAATTAATTCATTGGATTTGCCTAAAGAAAAAATAAAGCCTCTGCTAGAATTGTCGCAGTACTTGATGAGTAGGGAAGTTTAACCGACTTTTGACTTTTCGTCTGATTCTGATTGCAATTTTACACCGAGAATTTCAACAGTTTTTGCAAAAATTCCATCTGCATCAAAGCCACATTCTGCCCACAATTCTTCTTGTGTGCCGTGGTGTATGTATCGATCGGGAATTCCCATTCTCACTACGCGCGATTTGTAGTTATTATCAGCCATAAATTCTACCACAGCAGTACCCATTCCGCCAATCACACAACCATCCTCAACCGTAATGATTTTGTCGAATTTTGAAAATACTTCGTGCAACAATGTCTCGTCCAGTGGTTTTGCAAAGCGCATATCGTAATGTGCAACTGATACATCGTGACTTTTAAATCGCGTAACTACTTCTTGACAGAAATTCCCCACGTGACCGATAGAAAGTAGGGCGATATCATCCCCTGAACTAACTTTTCGCCCACGACCTACAGGAATGGCTTTCATCGCCGATTTCCAATTGGTGTGCATCCCGTTTCCACGTGGATAGCGAATTGAAAAAGGTCCCATATCGTCTTGTTGCGCAGTTAGCATCAAGTTGCGCAATTCGAGTTCATCCATTGGAGCGGAAACAATCATGTTGGGAATGCTGCGCATATAGGCAATGTCATACGCTCCATGGTGAGTTGCGCCATCTGCTCCAACCAATCCCCCTCTGTCTAAGCAAAATACAACGTTCAAATTCTGAAGAGCCACATCGTGCAACACCTGATCATAAGCACGCTGCATAAATGACGAATAAATATTGCAAAATGGAATTAACCCTTGAGTAGCAAGTCCTGCCGAAAACGTCACTGCGTGCTGTTCAGCGATTCCTACATCAAATGCACGGTCAGGCATCGCGTCCATCATGATATTCAACGAACAACCTGTAGGCATTGCAGGAGTTACACCCATAACTTTGGGATTATTCTCTGCTAATTCTACAATGGTATGACCAAATACATCTTGATATCTTGGCGGTTGAGGGGATTTCGGTAGAACCTTTGTGATCTCTCCCGTTTCCTTATTAAAAATCCCAGGTGCATGCCATTGTGTGGGGTTTCCTTCTTCAGAAAACTTGTAACCCTTCCCTTTCATTGTGATACAATGCAAAATTTTGGGTCCGGGAATGTCTTTTAAATCTTGTAGAATTTTGGCAAGCGCAATAGAATCATGACCATCTACAGGACCAAAATATCTGAAGTTAAGCGACTCAAACAAATTACTTTGCTTCAATAGCGAACCCTTAAGTGCGGATGAAATTTTCGACACAATTGCCTGTGCATTCGGGCCAAATTTTGAAATTTTACCAAGCAATTGCCACACCTCATCCTTTACTTTGTTATACGTATGTGAGGTAGTAATATCAGTTAAATAATCGCGTAAAGCCCCTACATTCGGGTCGATGGACATGCAGTTGTCGTTCAGAATCACTAAAAAATTAGCGTCTTTCTCCATTCCTGCATGGTTTAAGCCTTCAAAAGCCATTCCCGCAGTCATTGCGCCATCTCCGATAATTGCCACATGTTGACGGTCTTTTTCGCCTTTATAGCGACTTGCCACCGCCATTCCCAAGGCACCTGAAACAGATGTAGAGGAATGTCCTACACCAAACGTATCGTATTCACTTTCAGAACGTTTAGGAAAACCGCTGATTCCACCTTTTTTTCGATTTGAAGAAAAACGATCCTTGCGACCCGTCAAAATTTTGTGTCCGTATGCTTGATGTCCAACATCCCAAACCAATTGGTCATAAGGCGTGTTAAACACATAATGCAGCGCTACTGTCATTTCAACCACACCCAAACTTGCGCTGAAATGTGAGTTACCAATTTCGGAAATCACATCGATTATGTATTGGCGAACATCGTCTGAAACGTGGGGTAAATCATCAATGGTGAACTTTTCCCGCAAGTCATGGGGAAACTCGATTTGAGCTAAATATTCACCTGTTTTAAATTCTGACATCAACTAAAAATGATTACCGAGTACAAAATTAACCTAATTGTACCCTAATAACCAACAAATGGGGTGTTTATTTTGTTTTGGGTTGAGTTAATAGTCCATTAAAATTTATTTTAGACTTTTCTTGCATACATTAATTAACTGAATGATTTTATTTAGTTTCGTAAATCAAATTTAATTATAATGAAAATTGCACTTGCTATTTTTTTCAACTGCTTTATCCTGTTAGGCTATACACAAGAACAGATTTATTTCAATATTTCTTTAAATCCTGAAAAAAAA
Organism: uncultured Flavobacteriales bacterium; assembly: GCA_964447015.1. Lineage (GTDB taxonomy): Bacteria > Bacteroidota > Bacteroidia > Flavobacteriales_D > Crocinitomicaceae > Wandonia. The sequence continues at coordinate 38,347 of CAYUQU010000007.1, read as the reverse complement.
TATCTGGAAAGTACATTAATAGAAAACACAATGGAATTAGTTGTTTCCCCTAAAAGTGAAGACATAGACCTTGAAAGCATAGGAATTCCTAAAACAAAATCAGAGTATACAAAGAATGAATTTCTTACTGAAATTATAACCAAGAAAAGAAAAACCGACAATCAAAATTTCTTTCCGATAGAAATAAACTGTATCTATTTTGATCCTGGAGTTGGAAGAAATATTCTTCCTGAAAATTCGATTTTTTACGGGCTAAGTGTTGAAAAGGGAGTATATATAATAGACTCAATGTCTGCAGGAAATTTTAATCCACAGCAAAAACAAGAATTGATTTCAATATTTTCAAATTCATTTGGAAAATATCATATGCCTTCTGGAAAAGATATGAAAGTTGGTGATACATACAAAGTAAATAATTCATATGAACTAGAGTTAATGGGACATACTATTGTTTTCGATGCAACAAATAGCTATACACTCTTAGAAATAAAAAAGGGAAAAGCTTTTTTCCAAACTAACCATGATATAATACTAAGAAAAAAAGCATCCAACAAATCTCAAGAAAAAGATTCAATAGATCTAGAATTTATTAGTGGTAAAGCTTCTGGCAGAGGCAACCTTACTTATAATATTCGAAATCGTTATCTGGATGAGCAAATAATCAACTTGGAAATGACCATGCTAACGGAAAATGATTTTTTTCAAATTCATGTTGATTATGAAATCACAAGTACTATTCGATCAGAAGTTACTGATTTAGGAGAATAATAATTCCTGCATACCATTATACTGAACAACTAAGGTTCCACAAACTGAACCTCAAACATCTTTGGCCAGTTTTTTCCTGTAATGATAAAGTTTCCTGTGTTTTCGTTAAACGCGATTCCGTTTAATACATCACCCATTCCTTTTCCGCGTTGTACGGCTTCGATACAATCTATTTTGGCTAATACTTTTCCAGTTGTTGGGTCAATTTTCAGGATAAAATTCTCTTGGTACACATTGGCATAAATATACCCTTGGTGATATTCCAACTCATTTATCGATACATATTCCTGACTAGAGCCAAACACATATATTGACCTGATTTTTTCAAATGTGGCAGGATTGCGGAAGGTAATTTCAGAAGATCCGTTTGACATAATCAAGTTTTTGCCGTCGTTGGCAATTCCCCAACCCTCTCCAAAATATTGATATTCGCGCTTTTTCTCGAATGTATTTACGTCATACACAAAGCATTTCCTGTCTTCCCACGTAATTTGATATACTTCGTCGTTGAGAATGGTTATTCCCTCTCCGAACATGTAGTTGGGTAGATCCACTTTGCGCACAAGTGCTCCAGTTTGCATATGAATTTCTGCCAACATGCTTTTTCCTGTTTGTCCAGTTCCTTCATAAAGCTTTCCTTTATAGAACTCCAGTCCTTGCGTGTAATTTGTAGTAAGGTGCGGAAATTCTCTGACTATTTTCGCCACCATAATATCTGGAAATACATCCGAAAATAAGATGACTGTGCGATTTTCAAGATGCTCTTTACCTTCGCTGTCTGTCAAGGTAATTTGAACTTTATGATAACCTACGGGCAAGTTTTTTGTATCAACAGGTGTGTTGATTTTTCCAGTAACGTCAGTCTTTTCAGTTATCAACGAGTCATTTAAGAGAATTTTCATTGATTTTATTGTCTCTCCATCAACTAACTCAAATTTTATTGGAAGCAGGTCACCACAAACTATTTTTGTGTTATTTGTTGGAAACAAGTTAGTGTAAGGTAACTTTTTCGTGTTGTCCGAATCAACTTTCTTCTCATCATCAGTACAAGCTGAGAAGATCAAGAGAAAGAGTGAAAAAAATAGAATCCTTTTTGTCATTTTTCTTTTTAATACAAACTATGATAATACCGCTTTTCGAATTTGCAGTGCCTTAATGCCGTTATGAGAAGATTGATGAACGACTTCGCCATTTTTCAAGACAATTGCTTGTGGAGATTGGTGTAAAACTCCTGTAACCTCTTCAATTTTATTGGACACATCTCTGTGCTGGATTAAATCAACAAAACATGGTGTGACATCCTCCTCTTTCAAGTCCCAAGAACCTTCAAGTCCATGCAACGCCATCGCCGAAATTGAACAACGCGTGCTATGTTTAAAGAAGAGAACAGGCTTCTCGCTACTTGTAGACAATACCTCATCCAATTTCTCAAGCGAGTCAATATTGACCCAATTGATTTTCTGTCCACCTGATTTTTTACCAAAAGAAAAAAGTCCCATGTTATGCTGAAGTAAATTGTTCTAAAAATCGCAAATCATTCTCGCTGTATAAACGCAAATCATTCACGCGATATTTCAATTGTGTAATTCTTTCTATCCCCATTCCGAATGCAAAACCAGAATATACTGTCGAGTCAATTCCACAAGCCTCCAACACATTCGGGTCTATCATTCCACAACCTAAAATTTCAAGCCATCCTGTGTATTTACACACGTTACAGCCTTTTCCGCTACAAATAGAACACGACACATCAACCTCTGCACTAGGTTCAGTAAACGGGAAGTATGAAGGTCTTAATCTGATTTCTGCTTTCTCACCAAACATTTCTTTGGCAAAATACATCAGTGTTTGTTTCAAATCAGCGAAGGAGACATCTTTGTCAATGTACAGACCTTCCACTTGATGAAAGAAACAGTGAGCACGAGCAGAAATTGCTTCATTTCGATAAACTCGACCTGGCGAAATGGTGCGAATTGGCGGTTTTTGATTTTCCATAACGCGAACTTGCACCGAAGATGTATGCGTACGCAATGCCCACTCTTTCTCACCTTTTTCCACAAAAAACGTATCCTGCATATCACGTGCAGGATGTTCTGGCGGGAAGTTTAGCGCAGAGAAGTTGTGCCAATCATCTTCAATTTCAGGCCCTTCTGATATGGTGTACCCAATTCGGTTAAATATGTCAATAATTTCAGATCGCACCAGAGAAAGCGGGTGTCTTGCGCCTATTTCAAACGGCTGACCCGGTCTTGAAAAATCAATTTTTTCCTGTGTAGATTGAGCTGAATCTTCCAGTTTTTCTTTAGCTGAATTGAATTTTTCTTCAGCAAGTTCACGAAGTTCATTAATTTGTTGACCGACTTCTCTTTTTTGTTCGTTGGGAACAGTTTTGAGAAAACCGTACAGGTCTTTTATTGCTCCTTTGGCACCCAAAAATTTAATTCTGTATGCTTCAAGCGCCTGAGCGTCTTTCACTTCAAACTGTTGAACTTCTTCTTGAAGCGTTTCAATTTTTTCTTTCATAATGGTACCTCGTTGCTATCAACCTTAAATTCAGTCTACGAAATTACAAAAATGTCGGAGATTATCTTGTGATATGCTAATAAATATAACGCTTATTGGGAAGGGATTTGCAACTTTTTTCCTAAAAAAACACCAACCATTGTAACTTTTTTGCGTCTAAATGGTTAAAGGGTTGTACGGAGTTAATTTGTTTTGTAACTTCGCTACTTGCAATACTTGTAAATTATGAAAAGACATTTCTTCAAATCAATATTGTTTATAGCTTTAGCGGCTATTATTGTGGCGCCATCTATGGGTTGTCGCAAAAAGGGAGACACAACTGTAAGAATTACGGTGAAAGACGTCTCTAATACACCTGTTGCAAATGCCATGGTACGTTTGTATGGCGAATCAACTATGGAGCAACCACCAGGTGCAATTGTTCGTAATGACACAGCGTACACTAACTCATCTGGAGTAGCAATTTTTGATTACAACGATGTATATCAATTGGGGCAAGCTGGTGTAGCGGTGCTAAACATCCAAGCCAAAAAAGATGGTATGACTGGGTCTGGAATTGTTAAAATCGAAGAAGAAACAACTTCTGAAGAAACTGTTTTCCTTCAGCCGTAATAAAGAATTTAATATGCATAAAAAAAGAGGATTGTTAAAAGTCCTCTTTTTTTTTGTGCAATTATTTTCTATCCAAATTGATCATAAGCCATTGCCAAGTGCTCTCCTATCATTTCAGCTGTGCGTCCTTCAATGTGGTGACGCTCGATGAAATGAACAAGTTTACCATCTTTAAACAAAGCTATTGACGGTGATGACGGGGGGTAAGGCAAGAAATATTTTCGAGCTTGCTCTACAGCCTCTTTATCAACTCCTGCAAAAACAGTCAATAATTTTTGTGGTGTCTTTGTGTGTTTTAACGAAAGCTTTACTCCAGGTCTCATGCTACCTGCAGCACAACCACAAACTGAATTTACAACAACAAGAGTGAGTTCATTATTATCCTTCAATGCAGAATCAACTTCTTCAGCACTAATCAATTCGGTAAAACCGTTATTTACGAGGTCCATTTTCATTGGAGCCACTAATTCTGGTGGGTACATATCTATTGTTTTTTACAAAGTTAATATTATTTGGTGGGAAATCTCAAAACAAAGCACGCTCCATTGTTATTTGCAAACTCAAATGTACCGTCAATTTGCTGAACCAATGATTCTATTAACATAAAACCTAGACTTTCCTCTTTTTCTGGATTAAACTCTTCTGTAATTCCCTTGCCATTATCTCTAATCATAAGGTAGGTGGATTCCGCCTGCTTTTTAAGTTGAACTTTTATTTCTCCTTTCTCCTTGTCAATAAAAGCATGTTTAATGCTATTTGTCACCACTTCGTTGATAATCAGCCCAACTGGAATAGCCTTATCTATATTCAAGTACAAATTATCGAGCTCTAAAACCAACTCAATCTGTTTATCACCAACAATTGTTCGATGAATGTCTAGACACAAATCATTGACATAATCATGAAAGGGAATGTTATTCAAATCGCCTGTCTTGTAGAGCTTTTCATGCACCAAAGCCATTGACACAACTCTATTGGAACATTCGAGCAGTACAGCATCCACATCCGTTTTCTTCCCTAAATTTCGACGTAAATTCAACATTCCTGAAATAATAGCAAGATTGTTTTTCACCCTGTGATGTACTTCTGCCAACAACACTTCTTTCTCCTTCACAGTAGATCTTAACTTTTCAAGCATCTGATTGTTTTGAGCTAGCTGGTCTCCAAGTTGGAGCTTGTTATCTGCCGTTTTTATATTACTCTGATATAAAATACCAATAGTCACCATAATACTCAGCGAATAATTAACCATTTCTAAAGTTGAGTATCCCTCATAAGTAATAAATGGCCTATCACTAATTGATTTATCGGCAATAAAAATAAACATGTGTAAAAAGACTGAAAGACCTAAGTGTACCCAAAGCTCAATGCGGTGTTTAGGTAACGGATTAATAATCGACACGCCTGCAATAAGTGGAAAGATAAATGCGTGTGAACCCGTGCTGTGGCTATATGCCAAATCATAAATAATAATACAAAAATTGCTTACATGAACCAATATTGCTACCGCAACAACACTCTTATCTAATTTGTTAAAGACCGGAACTAAGATTAGTAGAGGCATGAGACACAACAACACCAATCCGTAAATCCACTCTGGGAAAAACAACCCAAAAGTCCCCGAAACAAGAATCGAAAACGCAGCGAAAACAGCATATAAATTTGACGTTTTCTTGCGCCGAAGCTCTTCTATTCTCTCTATTGAATAATTAGACATAGTACTCCCAAATAGCTACGAGTTGATTCTGGGATAAATGTACTGAATTTATCCCAATCTAGTAATATTCATCTCCTCACTTATTGGATTACTAAAAACTAGTGAGTTAGCCATTATTTTTGACAATAATGGGGCAAGTAGATATCCTTTAGCTCCTAATCCGTTAAAAATGTAAATTCCTTTATGCTCTTTATGCTCACCCATTAACGGTCTGCGGTCTAAAGTTGTTGGCCTAACTCCCGCTTCCTGACCTGTAATTTCAAAATCCAAATTTATGAGTTGCCCAATTTTTTCTGAAAGGTCTATTCTCGCTTCTTCGGTGGTAATTGTATTTGGTGAATCCCACTCATAAGTTGCGCCAGACTTAAACGACCCGTCTTCCATTTGAAGTAAAAAACACTTTCTGTTCAGAATCTCTTGTTTGTTAATCAATCCCTCGATTTTTAAATCCAAAAGTTGACCCTTAGTAGCTGTCAATGGCAGCTCCTTAAAAAATGGATTGTGAATTCCTCGATAGCCTTCACAAAAAACCACTTTATCAAAATGCTCACCATCAATATCACAGCCGTTCTCACTTATTAAGGCGTAATCAAAATCGCGTTGAATTAACACCTCTTTTTCTTTAAAATAAGCCGTGTTTGCATCTACAAACGCTTTTGTTTCTACATAATAAACCGAGTTTACTAACCCATTTCCAAAAGGAGCATTAAGGTAATCAGGAATGTCTTTAGTCTCGTCGGGGTGCGAAAGATACTCTGCGAATTCTGGAGTTTGAGACTTTTTCTTCCAGAAATCAATTTCTTGCTGACTTGAGAACGCTCTTCGAATAGTGCGAGAAAACAAAAACTTTACACCAAGCTTACTTTCCAAATGGGAATAATAACTCAACGCCTCATCCATTGCTTCATTAACCATCCAACTTGTTGTCACTCTCCTAAACACAATTGGGTTTATAATTCCAGCAGCAACCCTAGAACTCTCATTGACTCCCGAATCAATTATCTTAAATGAGATTCCCTGCTCTTCTAACCTATGGGCAAGTAAAGAGCCCGCAAGTCCCTGACCAACAATTAAGTAATGCATTGTGTTATTTTTTTGCTATTGCGAGACTAATTACACTTACTTCAACACCTTCAATAGAGTTTTGTAGAATTCGCACACAAGATTCTATGGTTGATCCAGTGGTAATTACATCATCAACAATACAAAGGTGCTTATTTTTCCACCTGCTTGGTTGATTTACCTTAAAAATATCCTCCACATTGTCCCATCTATCATACTTTCCTTTTTTAGTTTGAGTGGCGGTATGAACCCTTCGCTCCAAAAGCTTGGAATGAGTAGGAATATCTGTTATATTACTAATTCCCCTAGACAGTAACTCACTTTGATTGTAGCCTCTGAGGTGAAGTTTTTTCGGATGAAGAGGCACTGGAATCAATAAGTCCGGCGCGTTATTCTCCCACTTGACTAAAAGTCTTTTGCCCATTTTTTCACCCATTACCTGTGCCAATGGTTTGTTATTTAGATACTTTATTTCATGGACAACATGTTGGGTATTTGAGTTTTTTGTGAAATACAACATACTGTAGGTCGATTTAAGCGGCACCCGACCATAAAACATTTCGTCCAATATGCTTACCTCATCAAAATTTTCGAAATACGTATATCGAAAGTTTTCTTCGCACGGCAAACAAATTTTTTCCATACCATCTGGCAAAATAGTTTTGCACGAAGAACAATACTCAGGGTAGACATAATGAAGTATCCCGTGAGCATATTTTTTTACTTCTTTTTTAATGCCTCCCCACATACACAAGTAATTCACAATTTAATGTGCAAAATATAAACAATTATTTATTGAAAACCCCTCCTTTTGATGTAAATTTATAGAAACTTCATTGAAGTGGCGGTAGACTAGATGTTTGGGATTAAAACGTTCATTCCTTCGATAAATAGAATAGTTTGGACTGTGAATATCTTTAATTTAGTGTTAATAAAACATGAAGGCTTTGTACAATAGGGGGTTGAGGAGAGAGATGTTAATAAGTAGAGATAATTGTGAATTTCTTTAGTTGGTAGACGGCTTTTTTTTGACAATTTTTGTACTGCCTCAAAGAACGGATTCTGGCTTGATGATTTGGACAGTTTCATCGATAAAGAGGAAAAAGAAAGGTTGTAATTAATAATCAATTATTTCGAAGCCCAATATGGGGTTCGCTGGTAATTTTTACTATAATATTTAAGAAATGGCAAAGGAAAAAGAACCAATTTTGGAAGAAAACACAGGAAGATTTGTCCTGTTTCCAATTCAACACGACGACATTTGGGCGTTTTACAAGAGAGCTGAAGCAAGTTTTTGGACTGCGGAGGAAATCGACCTTTCTGTTGACCTTGTTGACTGGGCAAACAAATTGAACGACGACGAAAAGCACTTTATTAAACACATTTTGGCGTTTTTTGCTGCTTCAGATGGTATTGTTAATGAAAATTTAGCAGAAAATTTCCTTTCAGAGGTGCAGTACACTGAAGCGAAGTTTTTCTACGGCTTTCAAATCGCTATAGAAAACATTCACTCGGAAACGTATTCGCTTCTTATCGATACATATATCCAAGACACTAAGGATAAGAACTATTTGTTTAATGCTATTGACACACTTGACTGTGTACGCAAAAAAGCAGACTGGGCACTCCGTTGGATTGACGAAGGATCTTTTGCAGAACGTCTTGTGGCGTTTGCAGCAGTTGAAGGGATCTTCTTCTCTGGTTCATTTTGTTCAATTTTCTGGTTGAAAAAACGTGGTTTGATGCCTGGATTGTCATTCTCGAATGAATTGATTTCGCGCGATGAAGGATTACATTGTGATTTTGCTTGTTTGCTATACAATAACCACGTAGTAAACAAATTGCCAAAAGAAGATGTGAAGAAAATCATTCTTGACGCAGTTGAAATTGAGAAAGAATTTATTCTTGATGCGCTTCCTGTTAAATTGATTGGAATGAACAGTGACCTGATGTCGCAATATATCGAATTTGTAGCGGATAGATTGTTGGGCGAATTAGGTTGTGAAAAGCACTATGGTTCGACAAACCCATTTGATTTCATGGATATGATTTCAATTCAGGGAAAAACTAACTTCTTTGAAAAAAGAGTGGCAGAATATCAAAAAGCCGGCGTGATGTCCGGAAGTGAAGGAAAAGACTTCAGTTTAGATGACGAATTTTAATAAAATCAATTAACCCTTATATCGGACGCTTATGTATGTTGTAAAAAGAGATGGACGCAAAGAGGCAGTGAAATTTGACAAAATCACTGCGCGTATTGTAAAAATGTGTTATGGCCTTGACCCACTGGTTTCTCCGGAAGTTGTAGCCATGAAAGTTATTGAAGGTCTTTATGACGGTGTGTTAACCACTGATCTAGACAACCTTGCCGCTGAGGTTGCTGCGTCAAAAACTATTGACCACCCTGATTATGCTTTGTTGGCATCGCGTATTGCGGTTTCTAACATGCACAAAAACACGAAAAAGAGTTTTTCAGAAGTAATCGAGGATTTGTACAATTATGTTGACCCTAAAACAGGTCAACGCGCATCGCTAATTGCTGATGACGTGTATCAAGTAATTGTAGAGAATAGCGAAGTACTTGATTCAAGTATTATATATGACCGTGATTTTCGATATGATTATTTCGGTTTTAAAACCTTAGAGCGTTCTTACTTGCTAAGAACACACGGTGAGGTTACAGAGCGCCCTCAACACATGTTGATGCGTGTTTCTGTTGGTATTCATAAAAGTGATATAGAGTCAGCAATAAAAACATACAACCTTATGTCCGAAGGTTGGTTTACACATGCTACTCCAACTTTATTTAATGCTGGAACACCAAAACCGCAAATGTCTTCTTGTTTCTTGTTAACAATGAAAGAAGATAGTATTGAAGGGATTTATGAAACATTAAAATCTTGTGCTAAAATTTCACAATCAGCGGGTGGAATTGGACTATCTATGCATGATATCCGAGCAAAAGGATCTTATATCAAAGGAACAAACGGAACTTCAAATGGTATCGTACCAATGTTGCGTGTGTACAACGACACTGCTCGTTATGTAGATCAAGGTGGTGGAAAACGCAAAGGTTCTTTCGCTATTTACCTTGAGCCTTGGCATGCAGATGTGTTTGATTTCCTAGACTTGAAGAAAAATCACGGTAAAGAAGAACAACGTGCGCGCGATTTATTCTACGCACTTTGGATTCCAGATTTATTCATGAAAAGAGTGGAAAGTAACGGCGAGTGGACGTTAATGTGTCCTCACGAATGTCCAGGTCTTTCTGATACTTTTGGCGACGAATTTGAAGCTCTTTACGAGAAATATGAGAAAGAAGGAAAAGGGCGTAAGACTATCAAAGCGCAAGATTTGTGGTTCAAAATTTTAGAATCTCAAATTGAAACAGGTACACCATATATGTTGTATAAGGATGCTGCGAACAGCAAATCAAACCAACAAAATCTTGGTGTGATTAAGTCGTCGAACTTGTGTACAGAAATTATTGAGTATACTGCACCAGATGAAATTGCTGTGTGTAACCTTGCTTCACTGGCATTGCCGAAATTTGTTGAAGAGGGTGTTTTTGATCACGACAAATTGTTTGAAGTGACTTATCAAGCTACGATAAACTTAAACAGAATAATTGATTACAATTACTACCCTGTTGAAGAAGCTCGTAACTCTAATATGCGCCACCGTCCAATCGGTTTGGGTGTACAAGGTTTAGCTGATGCTTATATCTTGATGCGCTACCCATTTGACTCGCCTGAGGCTGCGCAAATGAATAAAGACATCTTTGAAACAATCTATTATGCAGCAATGACTGCTTCTAAAGATTTGGCTAAAGTTGAAGGTCCTTATGAAACGTGGAAAGGATCTCCAGTTTCTAAAGGTATATTCCAATTTGACATGTGGGGTGTTACTCCAAGTTCACGTTGGGAGTGGGATGTGTTGAGAGAAGAAGTGAAAACGCATGGTGTACGCAACTCACTGTTGATGGCACCAATGCCAACTGCTTCAACAGCTCAAATTCTTGGAAACAACGAATGTTTTGAACCTTATACATCAAACATCTACACAAGACGCGTGTTGTCAGGTGAGTTTATTATCGTAAACAAACACTTGCTTCGCGACTTGGTAAAAGAAGGTATTTGGAATCCAGAAATGCGTCAAAAATTGATGTCAACAAACGGTTCTGTTCAAAGCATTCCTGAAGTTCCACAAGACATTAAAGACTTGTACAAAACGGCTTGGGAAATCTCTCAAAAAGTAATTATCGAACAAGCTGCTGATCGCGGTGCATACATTTGTCAATCTCAATCGTTGAACATTTTCATGGAGAATGCAAACTTTGGTAAATTGACTTCAATGCACTTCTACGGTTGGAAGAAAGGATTGAAAACTGGTATGTATTACTTACGTACTAAAGCTGCAACAGATGCGATTAAGTTTACTGTTGACAAAGCGGTGGCAACACAAAAAATATCGGCAAAGTCAATAGAAGAAAAACAAGCTGAAGTAGCATGTTCACTGGACGATCCAGAAAACTGCGAAATGTGTAGCGGTTGATTCTCGATTAAGTTGAATTGAAATAACGCGTAAATAATAATGAAACCACCTCTTTAACAGAGGTGGTTTTTTTGTGAGTTAAAGGTTCATGTATTTACAATATTATTCCCTTGTTATTTAGATTGATTCAAAAAAAGGTGCAAAATCATGGATTTATGAATAACTTTGCACAAATATTAAGGGAATGATATCTAATATTAATCAGGAATTGGAAGATAAAATTGTAACGGTCTTGAAGTCGGTTCACGACCCTGAAATACCTGTAGATATATACGAACTAGGCTTAATTTATGAAGTAAAGATAGATTCGCAGAAGCAAGTAGAAATTGACATGACATTAACGTCGCCAAACTGCCCTGTAGCGGAAAGTATGCCTAAGGAGGTAGAAGATAAGGTCGCTGCTATAGAAGAGGTCGTGTCGTGCAAGGTAAACATCATTTTTGATCCACCATGGGATAAAGACATGATGAGTGAAGAGGCAAAGTTAGAACTCGGATTTTTATAAATAAAAAAAGCTCACCGAGAACGATGAGCTTTTCTTAATTTGATTTCAATATTATTTCTTCTCGAAAGTCATAGAGAATTCAGTATCGTCTTCTTTCACGTTAACTACCATTTTCGTAGCAGTTAATTCAGTGATTTCCATCTCTTCTTTTTTACCATCAGTATCGAAAGAAAGAGTTTTACCATCGTCAGATAATGTCCAAGTACCTTCGTCTTCATTCTCTTGACCCATCATAGATGACTTAGTAATCACTTTACCATCAGCAGAAAACTCCATAGTCATAGACTTCATAGCTTCTTCCATCATCGGCAACATTGACTCCATAAAAGCCTTTTGATCTTCAGGAACTGACTCTAGCATAGCTGACATATCAATATCAGAAACTTGCCATTTACCAACTAAATTGTCCTTTGCAGAACCACCACAAGCAACCATAACTATCGTCAAAGCGCTAAATAAAAACACGTTCAATAATTTCATTTTGTATAAATTGTTATTTTTCGAGCTAAGATAAGTAATTTTGACTTTGAAAATATCATTCATGGAAGAAATTACGAATAAAGTTAAAAATAGCGGAATAGTCACTTTGGACCTAACCGACTTTCTTCCAAAAAAAGAAATTGTCGAAGTTGATTTAGAAAAATTGCTTTGGCAAGGGTTGGTTTTAAAGGAAAAAGATTTTCGATCATACATCGCAGAAGAAGATTGGACGAGCTATAAAGATAAAATTGTTGCCGTTCATTGCTCCGCTGATGCAATCGTTCCTACATGGGCTTATATGCTTATTGCGTCTAGTTTAAGTGGTCATGCGGCAGAAATTCATTACGGAACGATGGACGAGGCGCGAACAAAACATGTTTCTCGAAAAATAGCTCAGTTGAATGAATTGGATTATGCAGACTCTCGAGTGGTGATAAAAGGTTGTGCTGAAATTCCAAACCCCGAATCTTTATTTTTGGAACTTACACTAAAGCTTCGTCCTGTAGTGACTTCCTTGATGTATGGCGAACCATGTTCAACAGTACCCGTATATAAGAAGAAACGGAAAGTGAATTAGTCTTTTTCAGGAATGGCATTAAACGAAACCCCGTTGTGCTTACCCCACTCTAAAAACTGAGGTAAGAGCTGCTTTACCTGACTTTCTGACTTAATGTTATCGTGCAGTACAATAATATCACCTGATTTGTGAGATTTCACATATTTTTCAAACACAGCATCCATATCTAGTTGTGGTAGAAAATCATACATCAAGAAACTCCACATTATAATTTTGTATTCCTTTTTCAGGGCATTATATTGCTGTGGTTTCATTTTTCCATACGGTGGCCTAAACAACTTAGTTGATAAGATTTCATTCGCGTCACTGACTTCTTTGAGGTATGTATCAATAGTTGTATTCCACCCATTCACATGGTTCATTGTATGATTACCAATACTATGGCCCTCCATTTTAATGCGTGCGATTAATTCAGGATACTTCAACGCGTTATTTCCTACACAAAAAAAGGTGGCCTTCGCTTTATACTCATCTAAGAGATCTAAAATCCATTCGGTGAGTTCTGGAATTGGACCATCGTCAAAAGTCAAGAAGATAGTGGGCTCTTCACAAAAAAGACTCCACGTTTTGTCTGAATACAATTTTTCAAACAAACGTGGAGTCCTAAATATTTTCATTTTTCTAAATTACAGTTCGACGCCGTGCACAAGTCCCATTCTCATAATGCGGTCGTTGAAGCTTCTAATTGTATTGTTGTAAACACGATCTGCACGATCTCTGCCTTTATCTTCTTCACCCATTCTGTGAATCATTTCTTTATAACGTTCCTTAAGCTCACTTAAGTAACGTTCTGCACGTTGTGTAAAGGCATCTTGTGTTTGCAGTTCTGCAGCAACCGTATACATATTCAAGTATGAATCAAGTGCAGCAAAAAAGTCAACTTCTGTTTCGCTAGCTATAGATGGTTTTTCATCTAAACTGAAGTTCATAATTGATTCAAGCTCATCTGCTACATCAAGTGCAATTTTAACTGCTTCTTCATTAGCACCTACAATATACAATACACGTGCAAATTCATGCGCTTTACCATCGTCATATGTATAGATGAAATCAATTCCACTACCTTCTGGTAGCGGTTGTTTAGACGAGTTTGGTTCACCATAATCAATTACATTATTCAACGGCATCACTTCCATTGCATATTTGATCACCTCAATGGTTTTATCCTTTGCTGCATCACGTTTTGCTTTTGCATCTGCAACTTTCTCAGTATAGTTCTCTACACCTGCCGCTTCATCTCCTTCAAAACGCTCAAGTGAAGCAAGAACTTTTGACTGATTTTCATATTCGCGCGCATATTGCTCTGCCAAAATGAAAAAGTAATGACGATATTGTGAAGTATGTCTTCTTGTATAATAATCGACAAGCACTCCAGACTTATTCATATTACTCCAATTATACACATTCATCAAGTTATCGTGAAGCTGGTCAAGGTTAACTTGCTGACCTTTTATTGGTGTAAGCTTGTATACCATTCCCTCCATCGTCACAAAGCCTGCTTGGAAAAGTGACTTACCTACTTCAGAAGCGTAAGGACTAGAGAAATAAATGTTTCGTTTCCAGTCAAAGTTTGAAAGAATATCCATCATCACAACTTGTTCTTTTGTGAGGGCTTGAACACCAATGTTAAATCGTACTTCGTCAGCAACCTCCTTCAATTGATTTTCTCGAATTACCTTCAGCTCAATTAACTCACTCTTTTCCGAAATAGGAATAATGAATCCTTTTGAAGGGAAAATGCGGAGAATATCAATATCTCCAGATCTATTCTCGCGTTTCATTAACTTACTGTCATCCCGTACAAAATCCATTGCAAATCCAATTGGCAAAAAGTCAATGGCTGAATCAAGATTAGTCATATTTGTTTCAACTTTCTCTAGAACGTCACGTGTAAGACCTGCCGCCTTGTTTTCACCACTTTGAAGTAGTGTAATAGAGAGTCTCATCACTTGATGGAAGTCTGCTAATGTTGGTGCCTCTTTTTGCTCGATAAGGAAATTCATTACATCAGGGTTCTTGCTGCCAATTTCTGTTTTAGACAACAAATTTGCTAGTGTCAAACTTGCATTTCTATATGAAGTATTGAATATCTTATTGTTTGCACGGATTTTCTCTTCATAGATTGCATCCACTAAAGATTTGTCATATGATGAAATCATATCCATATATGAATTCAAGAAGTACACTGCATCTGTCTTTCCAGTGTGCATAGCATACTGATCTTCGCGTAACTTAATTGGCAAAGGCTCAGAATCATACATTTTCATTGTCATCTGCTCTGTGTACCAATCTGTTTGCAAAAGCGACAAATTACATACACGCACACTTGTTTTTTCTCCTTCAACTTCTTGAAGATACCAAAGAGGGAAGGTGTCGTTATCTCCGTTAGTAAAAATGATCGAATTCTCTTCGCAAGAGTTTAAATAGTTTTTAGCTAAATCCAAAGCTGTCGTTCGGTCTCCCCTGTCGTGGTCATCCCATCCCTCAACTCCCATTATAACAGGGACAATTAACGTTAAAGCTATTGCTATATATGCGCCATGCAGGTCGTTTTTGATTTTTTCACGCAGACTATACATAAGCACTGTTGCGCCCAAACCGATACCTCCAATGAAAAGCCATCCCATCGTACCTGAGAATTCACCTGTGATTAAATCTCTAATCATAAACAGGAATAAAATTCCTCCCGTAAAAATACCAGTAAGCTTTAAATGCTCTTTTGACAATGACTTATATGCATCATAGAGCGCATAAACACCAAGCCCTATCCACATAGCAAAGGCATAGAAGGATGCCGCATAGGCATAATCACGCTCACGTGGTTCAAATGGTTTTTGATTCAGATATACCACAATTGCAAATCCTGTGAACAGGAATAGCAAGAACACAACAAAAGCATCTTTCGGCGCTCGATAGAAGTGGAATAATAGTCCTAAAATACCTAGGATTAATGGCAAGAAGAAAAAGGAGTTGTTACTTGGGTTGTTCTTAGTATAAAGTGGGGCATTAGACTGGTCTCCCAAACGATGGGAATCGACAAAATCTAACCCTGATTTCCAATTTCCACGCATCACATCACCGTGACCTTGGATGTCGTTTTGTCTTCCAGCAAAATTCCACATGAAGTAACGGAAATACATCCAGTTAATTTGGTAGCGCATCATGTAAGTCATGTTTTCTCCAAACGTAGGAAGTCGCTGACCGTCAGTTGTAGGTATTTTTGGTTTCGCTGTGTGATTAGGTCCATTTGCGTTATATCCCGACCAGCTTTTATAAGCATCCGTTTTACGCTGATCTTGACTCCAAAACATTCGAGGGAACATGGTCAAGTGCGAGCCTTCATACACATATTTTTGGTTCTTTCCATCGTTGACCATAAAGTACTTTTCGACGATTTTTGCATCATTTTCCTTCGCATATTCTTTTGCTAGAGACTCTGATTTAAACCCTTTCAATTCTTTATCTCCTCTTACTGCCACAAATTTGCGTTGATACACAGGTGATTTATCAGCCAACTCCTTTGGAGCTGAATTCCAATACTCCCCATACAAAATTGGCCATGAACCATACTGCTCACGCTTTAGATAAGCATGAAGAGTTACCAAGTTCTCAGGATCGTTTTCATCTAATGGAGGGTTTGCGTTTGATCGAATAACAATAATAGCAAACGAACCATAGCCTAACATCAACACAACTAATCCTAAAACTGCAGTGTTTAGGATAGGTAATTTTTTCTTCTGAGTAATTATTAATCCGATGATTAAAATCAGAATGGTCGCTGCAAAGAAGAAAATCGCTCCAGAGTTAAATGGCATTCCAAGTTCATTCACAAAGAAAATCTCCATTTTTGAAGCCCATGAAATTGTTCCTGGAATTATTCCTTCTTGAATAAATCCAAGTGCTACAACGCCAATTACCCCTGTAATCAAAAAGCTTGGCAGGTTTGTTATTTCCCACTTGTTAAAGTAAATTACGTATGCAATAGCTGGAATAACCAAGAGTCCCAATAAGTGAACCCCGATTGCAAGTCCAAATAGGAACATAATCAGAATTAACCAACGTGTTGCACTTTTATGATGCACCAACTCGCCAAACTTAACTGCATCAGATTCTTCGTCCCATTTAAGAATTGCCCAGAAAATTACTGCCGTAAATAATGAAGACATCGCATAAACCTCTCCCTCAACGGCAGAAAACCAAAATGATTCTGAAAAAGTGTAAGCTAGACCTCCAATGAATGCACTTCCTTGAATAGCAATTATTTGACCATTTGTGAGTTGACGATTATTATCCTTAAAAGCTATTTTCTTTGCCAACATGGTGATTGACCAGTACATAAACAATATCGTAAATGAGCTAGATAATGCCGACATGGTATTTATCATCATCGCCACGTTGTCAGGAGCAACAAAAAACGAGAACAATCTTCCCACAAGCATAAAGAACGGTGCACCTGGAGGGTGACCTACTTCTAATTTATACGCCGCAGTAATGTACTCGCCACAATCCCATAAACTAACTGTTTCTTCAATTGTCAATAAAAAAACAATGGTAGCGATTGCGAATGTGAACCACCCGCCTAATAAATTTAATTTTCTATAATTCATCTTCCTAGATTACGTATTGGTATTGCGAATTTAAAAATATATCCGTTGGGCAAGGGTCAAAAAGTCGTAAAAAATCATAAATCGTCTCATTTCCCCGTTTCCAAAGCCAAAAAGGACAATAAATATTAACCTATTTTCTTGCGATTAAAAAATAATGTGTTAATTTTGTGCCGCAATTGGCCCATGGTGTAACTGGCAACACGTCGGTTTTTGGTACCGAAGAGTCTAGGTTCGAGCCCTAGTGGGCCAACAATTCAGAGTGAGAAAAGAGAGTGAGTGTGAAAACATTCACTCTTTTTTTGTTAAAAGGGTGTCGTTTTTCACTATCCAATCTTTACTCAATCCACTATTTTCTCATAACAAGACTTATACAACTGAACTCCCTTTTCTAAACCAAAATATTCTTTTGCGCCCTTCATTGTGGCAATCTTGTCGTATAGAATGGGTAATTTCGCGTGCTTCTGATATGTTTCTTTGGTAAATGAAGTAATCACAATTCCGGCTTGATAGTCTTTGACGATTTTATCTGTATCACCAACTCCCGCATTACATACTAGCGGTACTCCCATAGCCATAATCTCTCCTTGTTTAGTGGGAGAACTTGCCTTTTTAGAATAAGTGGGTCGAATAAAAAATACGGACAAATCAAACAATGAAATATGTAACGGTACTTTGTCGTGCGTAGTTGATGTGACGATGATGTCTTGTGGGTCAATTCCTTTTTTAGTGGCGGCTTCAACTAATTTAGATTTCGGTTCTCCCGTGACGAATAAAAAACGTGCATTGGGATTTTCCTGCCTAAAAGCCTTGAAATAATCAAGCATTTCAGGTAACATATACCATGTGCCTATTGAACCTACATAACCGAGCACAAAGTCCTCTTCGCGAATTCCCAATGTGTTGCGTAAGTGGTGTAACGCGTTTTGTGAAATTTTTTCTGGGTCAAATAAATTCAAATCTACACAACAGGGAATTACAGTAATGGGCAAATCTTCCCTTTTTATATTTTGCCACGATTCCATTTCTGTTTTTGCTTTCTCAGTCAATGAAATTACGCAATCCGCTTGTTCTAAAAACTCGATTTCTTTTCGTTTGAAGAAGTTATATATTTTCTTGAAAATCGGGTTTTTCAGACTCCAAATTCCACCATCTACACGTTCATCTGCCCAAAAACCACGCATATCAAATACAAACTTGGTGTCAAATCTCTTTTTCATTCGCAGCCCAACCAATGCGGCAATATAACTACGACAGTGCACAATATGAAAATAGTGATTTACATGTAGTTTAAACGCCAATCTCCTCATGATAACCATATCACGTAGTGTCGACAGTACTGGCGGTTTACGGGTATATTTTTGCGGATACCAAATAATTCCTGCTTCATCGCAAATTTGTTGGATCTGTGCCCAGTGTTTTTCGAATTTTTCTGGTTTTTCGAAGCTGATTAAGTGAAACTGATACTCTTCTTTTGAAAGACCCACCAAATAGGGTAACACTTGAGATTGACCCAAAGGGTCTGTCATACCATCATACGATATGTAGAGCACATTTTTAGTCATAATACTTCTCCATCCACATTTGGAACATCAAAATATACCACAATTTCACATCGTATTCCTTTTTTCCGTTGTAGAATTTTGCTTTTATTTTTTCGATTTCTTTCCAATTTAGAATTCCATCCTGCTCAATGCGTTTTTGGTTGATTTGCTCCTCAACTATCTCCTTTAAATCATTTTGCAACCAATGAGCCAATGGAATTGCAAACCCCATTTTCGGTCTATCTAGCAATGTTTTCGGCACATATTGATGCACAATTTCTTTGAGAATGTATTTTTTCTCGCCGTTATGGTACTTATACTCATCAGGCAAAGTAGCAGCCCACTCAATAACTCGATGATCCAAAAATGGTTCGCGCCCTTCAAGACTGGCCGACATCGTTGCACGATCTACTTTTTGGAGAATGTCATCCAACAAATATGTTTGATAATCAATAGCCATCATGTAAGAAAGTGGCGAGAAAAATTCTGGCTTCAATTCTTTGCTGTTGTATAGCGTTTTCAGTGAATCTGGCGCAAGTTGAAACAAGTCCTTAACCTGCTTGTCGGTAAATTGTTGGCTTAAACTCAACATAATGTTTTCCGAAGACGGGTCACGCAACAAGCCTTTAAGCTTTTCGTAGCGATTGTGGAAATTGTATTTGTTTCGCAGCACAGGCAGTGCATTTGAAGGAACAACCTCCATCAATCCTGCAATTGTTTTTCGCGCAAATGAGGGAATTTTCTCGAGTTTTTTGCCGTAACGCATTAAATAATCGTAGCGGTTATAACCAGCAAACACCTCATCACCTGCATCAGCACTCAATGCTACAGTCACTTGTTTACGCGCCATTTTGCTGACCAACATCGTGGGAATTGCACTGCTATCAGCATAAGGTTCATCATAGTAATAAGGCAAATCGGTGATTAGCTCTAGCGCCTCTTTTTGTGTGCAGTTTATTTCTGTATGATCTGTACCTAAATGCGCTGCAATATCCTTTGCATAAGGTGCTTCATTCAGTCCGATATCGGGAACACCTATCGTAAAGGTCTTTAATTTCTCTGTTCGATCTTTTTGCAACAGCGCCGTAACGCACGAGCTGTCATAACCTCCACTAAGAAAAATGCCCACAGGCACATCAGCCACCATACGGTAGTTACATGCCGATTGCAGGATTTCCTCTGTTTTCGCTTTTGCCTCTTCAAATGAAATGGTTTGTTTGGGTTGGTTATATGCATCGTACACATTCCAGTATTGTACTGGTTCGGGGAGTTGCAAGATTCTATCAGATAAACTAAACGTCAAATGATGCCCTGGAGAAAGTTTGTGTGACCACTCAAAAATACAATGAGGTGTCGGCACATTTCCGTATTGCAAAAATGCACTCACGGCTGATGCATTAATTTTTTTCTCGAATTGAGGATGTGCGTGAAATGCTTTTAATTCCGAAGCGAACAAGAACAATCCATCTTTAAAGTAATAGAAAAATGGCTTTACTCCTGCCCGATCTCTTGCGCAAAACACCGTTTGATCTTGCGTATTGACCAGTACAAAAGCAAACATTCCTATGAACTTATCCAAACACTTTTTACCCCATTGTGCAAATGCATGAAGTACCATCTCCGTGTCCGAATTCCCATGAAAAGAATGCCCCAAGACACTCAATTCAGTTTTTATTTCGCTGTAATTGTAAATTTCACCATTAAAACAAATCCACCAATGTTCAAACTGCATGGGCTGTTTTCCGTGTTCTGACAAATCGATAATTGCCAATCGGCGGTGACCTAATCCTATTTGAGCAGAATCCGTTTGGATCAACTCTGTCCCATATCCATCTGGACCGCGATGCACAAGTGTGTTGGTCATCTTCTCCAGAATATTCTGGTTGGACTGTTTGTTAAAATCGATATATCCTGCTATGCCACACATGGTTTGTAAAAGTAAGAAAGAAAAGTGATGTTTGATTGCGGTATAATCACATATTGAAAATTGGATTTCAAAGTTATCATCTCATTAATCGATAATGAATGTCGCTTGTGTTTTTTTTGGTAAAGATTTCACCACCAACTCATACGAATGATCTACTAATTCCAAAATAGTTTTGTCGTCTAAGTCTTCGTTAAAATACACTGAATTCCAATGAGTTTTACTCATGTGATAGCCTGGTTGTACCGCGTGAAATTGCTCCCGAAGTTCTACTGCCCGTTCGGGATCACATTTCAGGTTAACGAACGAATTTTTTTTAAGCGAGATTAACGCAAACATTTTACCAGCAACTTTAAAAACGAGGGTATCATCGTCAAAAGGAAATGATTCTGACACCTGCTGTTTAGATACGCAATGCGTACGGATTACCTCAATATCCATAACGTTTAGTTATGATAAAGCGTAAAAATTTCAATCAATCTATCTGGTGGAACAACCTTATTTGGATAATCGTGCATTTCCTTGAGCACTGTTTCAATTGCTTGAGCGTTCAACCCCATCTTCACGCCAAGTTTGCGCACTTTAGCCATTTCTACATCTGAAGCTTCAGCGTCTACATTCATTAAGAGAACCAAACGATGAAACTGAACAATTCGATCGCCTTCCATTTTTGGTGGTTTCTGCTCAATGTAAGTGTCAAATATCGAACGGAACTCCTCAGGTGTAACTCCAAGTTGCGCTGCAATTGACATAATAAACTGAAATTCAATTTCTTTGATTTCATTGTCTGCGTTTGCCAATCTCACCAAGTCAGCAAGTATACTTAAATGTTCGTTTTTTTTCTCTCCCATGCCACTAAATTGGGGAAAAATTAGGAAAACTGGAGTGATATTCGAAAAAAGTTGAATTAATCTACTTCTTCCCCTATCAAATCAATTGATTTTGGAGCATTAATAAGTTTCGTCTTATAACCATGAATTTTGACCCAAAAAACAATAAATATCACCAAATTTGCTAATGATAGAATTTCAGGGATTTGCGGGATCGCAGAAATAATTCCCAAAGCAGCCATGACAAGCCCAAGCGTTTTTCCATAATCTCCTCTTTCTGTAATATTGCGCGACTCAAACTCATTTTTGATTGAATCACAAAGTTTAGGATAAAGATAAAATGCATAGAATATATTAAAAAGAGGGATCAGCATTAACCAAACATTACTGTCAGGAATTAATCGATTTCCTGGCGAAACTTCTTTCAACGTGTTTTGTAGTGTTAGCAGGTATAAAATAGCAATTGTCAATCCAATAGCCAATGCTACGAGTATAATTAAAATCATTCCACCAAATAACATAATAGTAAATTTAAATTAGTTGTTTTTTCTTTCTTTGAAAACGTATTGTAACCCAACAAACCTACTAAAAAATATTATATACAGATAAAAATAAATTAAATCTTAAAATACTCGATTGACACACTCCCTATGAAGATCTTTAGTAAACAACATTTTAAGGGCATGATTATTGACTTATCTATTAAAATTAAATCTCTATTATGAAAGCAATTCTACTCATACTCACAATTGGCGCTATCCTCAGTTCCTGCTCCAAAGACCCTATAGATCAACCCAGTTTTAAGGGTACAACTTGGGAAATTTGGCAATATAGAGAGTCTACTTCGGATAACCCTGCGCCGCTGAGTGACACTTTGGTTTTTCTGTCAGAAAATAAATATTCGTATAATGGTTTGGAGCAAACCTACCTTCTAACCGATGTGTTGAATGCAAAAAAACTAACCTTATACGGAACAAAATTTGGAGATGTATCGGGTAATGTTCCTGAAAACTACAACAATTACGGCGAAATTGTCGCGGCACAGTTTTATGAGATGAACTCAACAAACAATGAAGTTATGTATGTGTTTTGGATGAAGAAAGTGGAGTAATTCACCTTTAAATCATAAACCTTCCATCTCAAAAGTGGGATAACCTTTTATGCCCATTTCATTGTAAAAATCTATGAATCGCATTTTAAAATAATACGCATTTCGGGATTGAATAATATAAGACATTGTTGAATTTACGATGTAAAGACTTTGATCAAAGCTATATTCTTTCCAATCATAACCGATAACGTCCAATTCTTCACTTAGATTTTCACTTTCAGCACTTACTAAGGAAATGGCCTCGTAAGTGTGACTCGATGCGTCTACTCCTTTTACAAGATGAGTGTTTAACAATACCCCTACAACTGAATAGGGTGTATGATCTTCAAAAACATGTGTGTACACACTGAACTTTAAGTCCCATGTTGATTTTTCTGGCTCGGATTTAACTACATTATTGGTTAGAAAACTAAATGCAATGTAGTTGTAAGCATCATCCTTATTGAGTACAATTTCGTTAATCGTCGTTTGTCCGTTCTTTACCCACAAAATCCGCACTCCTTCTGGAATTAATTCAGGTTTAATTTTAAAATAACCTTGATGCTGGCCTAAATAATTCATTCCGGCATTAATTACAAAAATGCCCTGTTTTGTATGCCAGTCATATAATGGAGAATGTGTGTAGAATCCCTGAGAAGATTCGTATGTCCAATTAATTCCACTTGTGGAAATTGGAGTGCTTAAATCTTCATTCGCTAAAAAAACTACTCCCATTATTTTTGCACTGTTTAGAATTAGATGATTGGATGTGTCCGAGCAATTAAGTGCGACATCCCATACATCTTTATCTTTAATTTCTACTACTTTTGACTGTTCCAAATCATAAAAAACTTGATTGCGATAAAACTCCCCGACTTCTATTTGCACTGTTTGCGTGCCTCCACTTTCTTGCACTGGAACAGGTCGCTCTTTCAAGCATGAGCTCAACAAAATAGCGAATATTAAACTGGCGAATGTTTGGTTATTTCTTCTTCTTTTCATGAGAAACAAAATTAAATTTTAACGAAACAAATACTGACCTTCCCCGAGCAACATTATTTAACCCTCCACCCGAAGAATGTGCCCCACCTGTTGATCCTGAACTTACTATTTGTTCGACACCAAAAAGATTCTTCATTCCCATTCCCCACACAATTCTATCACCCAAAAATGATTTTGTAACAGAAAGATCCATCATGTGAAAAGCCTGCAATTCCCCCAAAAACGAATTCCCTTCTGTATCCAACAAGTAGTTTGGCTGACGTCCGTTGTATTTATAAAACATTCCGAATGATAATCTGGCTTTTTTCCAGTTATACATGGCTGAAACACGAAGTTCAGGAGAATACAGAAAATTAGGGTAATTAATCGTGGGGCTTTCCATTTTATAAGCCAACATCGCTGTACCTGCAGAAAGTTGAATTCCACTGAATGCATATTCGACTGTAAGATTAGCTCCCGTGGTTTGAACCCGTGAAAGATTGAAATACGAATATTCCATTGTTCCCTGCTGAACCTGCAATGTTATCTGATCGTAGATGTCATTATAAAATGATTTCAACTCAAACCCCAGACGGTGTTTTCCAAGTGTATAATCCCTATTGATGTTCAATTGATAATTAGATGAACTTTCTGCTTTTAAATCAGGATTTCCTGTAATAAAATGATTGATGTCGATGAATTCAAAATACAATTCCTTGATAGAGGGAGCACGGAAACCTCGGGCAAATGACGCACGAAGAATCCAACTCTTTAAACTATAACGCAAATGAAGAGATGGAACAGGCTGTTGTGAATACACAGAATTGTAGCCATATCGAATTCCGGGTTTTATCACAAAATGTGTAATTGGTTTCCATTCCGTAGTGGCAAATAAGTCCGCATAAATCATTTGCTGTTCACCTGATTCAATCCGTCTTCCTTTCATTGATTCTCTACTCACTTCATACCCCAATTCAACACTCCATTTTCCAGTTTCAGTTCGGCGCACAAAATTTCCTCTACTCATATATTGGGTATAGCCTGTGGTGTCGTGCATGTTTGTATTATCCACCAATTGATTGTCTAGGTTGGTAAGATCGACCAGATAAGTGTTTTTATTTCTTTCGTAGATTGCTCCTGATAATAAAATATTTCCTCGCCATGCTTTCCCTATTTTCATATCAAAATGAAGAGATGCCGTATGTCTAGAAGTACGGTACAGATCATCAAAAGCTCGTTGAAGATAAGGCTGTTGAGGTTTTCCTCTATTGGTCATTAATTCATAATAACCTTCGTAGTTCAAACGAAAATTCCAGCTATTGCGCACATATCTGTAATTAATCCCTCCGAAAAATTGTTCTTTGGGTTTCCATAAATGTGTACGCAAGGTATCTGCTATGGTGGTTTGGGGAAAAGACCAAAAAGCGTCTCCGGGTGACCACCCATCAAAAAAATAGCGCCCACCGTGAATTTCAATAAGGTGATGGTTAAATCGTTTACCCAACTTTAAATCCATATTATACTGTCCAACACTTTCGTAAAAAGAATTCAGGTTTGCTTGCCATTTTCCATCGAGTGTCTTTTTGGTTATGATATTAATTGTTCCTGCCAACGCATCACTTCCATAGTTAACAGACAGCGGTCCTTCAATAATTTCAATCCGCTCCACATTATTGAGGTTAATTTGACTCAAATCTATGTTTCCATCCAACCTTCCTATAACAGGTACACCATCAATGAGGATTTTTACATTTTGTCCACCAGTTCCTTGCAACTTTACTCCTGCTCCCAACACGTTGTCTTGTTCCAATCGAATATTCAGCTCATTGGACAATACATCATTTAATGAAACTGCCCCCATTGCTCGAATCTTTTCTTCACCAATTATTTTTGATGCGTAAACTGATTCTTTTTGTGTCTGATCATGATGTGAGGCTGTGACAATTACTTGATTTAACAACCTGTCCTCCTCTGCTAAATATATGTGAGTTAATTGACCCTTTGCATATGGCAATGCTATCGTGTCTTTGAAATTAATAAACCCTATGCTTAAAATTTCCAGAATTGCTTTCCCTTTAAGTTCAATTGGAATACTCACAAATAAACTACCAGAAAAATTCGTAACTCCCTGAATTTCAAAATCACTATTCAGTGAAGTTATCCGTACACGGGCACCTGGAATTTCGGTTGAATCAGGTAACCCGTGAATACGTACTTCCACTTGTTGAGCCAATAAGCCCCCCGCTAAAAACGCAAAATATAATGTGATATAAATCCGTTTAATCATCTAACTATTGCTTGCTAAATATTCGCAATTAAATCACGCCATTCAGTCATTTCAGGAATTCCTGGTTTGCGTTTACCAAATAAAGTAACGATCAACTCACCGTTTGAATCAAAACATTCCAAAGAGGTCACTTCACCATCTTCTGTTGGCTTTCGAACTATCCACGTTTGGGCAATGTCATTCTCCCGAACATGTAAGTTAAAGTCTGGATCTAGCACATTCAACCACTCGTTGTGATCCACAATTTTTTTCACTAACCCGGTATGAATTCCAATTGCACCGCGATTTCCCACAAAAACCATAATTGGCAACTCCACTCGACTTGCTTCCAGCAAGACTTTTCGAAGCCCGTCATTGCCTATCTTTTCAGCAAAGTGTGTCGACGGTGCATTCTCCAATGCTTCAATTCGATGTAAGTTGTACTTATTAATCAATCCGAAAAAATGGTGTGTATCCTTAAGGTTAATCCACTCTTTCTGAAAAGTGTGGTAATCTGGTGTTGTTTCTCTAGTTTCTTTAGGGTGAGGTTTTACATGAAAAGCTTCAACTTCTTGTGAAGATTCTTGGTTTTCATCGCGATATTTTTCAATAATTGCATCAAACGCGGTTATATCACTCTTATCAGTGAGATAAATCTTATGCACAGCTGTGCCAAAATTATCAAAAATTTGTACGCTTGATCGGGATTTAGACCCTTCTCCCTCAGTTACTGCAAAAACACTTCTCCACGAAGAAGGAAAAAAACGGAGGTCAATATCTTCACCCACAAATAGCGCTGCGTGTGGAGACCACGAATAATTTAAATAAATTCCCTTTCTTTCGTGAACGACACTGTCATTGCGTGTAATCCCATTCGCAAAGCCCAGTGATTCTAATTCACCAAGCAATGCTTTAAAATCTGGACGAAGTCGCGTTACCTCATCACCACATTTTGTAGCCAATAATTCTACCTCGCTTACACCTAACTCTACAGCCGCATTACGAATGCGGAGGTTAGGGTTTTCAGTTAGTAATTCTAACCATCTTTCTTTAACCGTTTTAAACTGTGTTTCCATGATTTGTATTTATTTCGTTTTAAATAACCTGATAAAGCGTTGTTTCCATTGCAGATTTTGGGAAAAAATGGTACTCCCCCAATTGTTGAAAGGAAATTTCATATACTTCTTCTAATACCTCTGTAGAAATTCTTGAAGTGTCAGGGAAATCTGCTACAATTTGCCCATTTTTGACAAATAATATCCGATCTGCATAAGTCAATGCCATGTTAATGTCGTGTAAAACTGCTACAACACCAACTCCCTTTTGCACTAATTCCTGACTTAATTCCATCAATTGTTGTTGATGTTTTATATCCAGATTATTGACTGGCTCATCCATAAAAATGAATTTCCCTGCCAATGATTTTTCATCCTGATTTGTGAACAATTGTGCATACACCCGCGCTACATGAGCTCGCTGAAGTTCTCCTCCAGAAAGTTGTGTCAATTTTCTCGACTCAAATTGCTGCAAATTAAATTTTTCTATAACCCGTTCTATTATCAACAGGTCTTCGACAGATGGAATCCGGTGAAAATGCGGATATCTTCCCATCATAATTAAATCCCGCACGGTAAATTCAACTGAAACACCTACATTCTGACCCAAAAACGCGCGTTGCCTTGCTAGCTCGTTAGCATTGTATGGATTCTTGATTCCCAACCTGTTTATATTTCCTGAAGTAGGTAAAATTCCTCCCGCGGCAATTCGCAATAATGTAGATTTTCCAGCTCCATTCGGACCTAATATTATGGTGTGTTGATTCATGTGAAAATCAACTGATGTGGAATGTATGATTTCCTTCTGTTTTACACGATATGTCACTTCATTCAATGTAATCATGACTGAAATTTGCGTTGGTTTTTTGCTATTATATAAAGGAATAGAGGAGCTCCTGCCAATGATGTAATAATCCCTATTGGTAATTCTTGTGGGATAATAATTGTACGTGAAACTGTGTCTGCTAAAACTAAAAATGCTGATCCAACGAGAACCGAATTCACCAATATGTGGCGATTATCACCTCCCCGAATCAATCGAATAATATGTGGTACTACAAGTCCTACAAAACCAATTACTCCCGTAAAACTTACACAAGTACTGACAATTAAAGAAGTAAGCACAATAATCCACATTTTTTCCCTGCGAATTCTGATGCCCATATACACCGCATTTTCCTCCCCTAAAGCCATTGCATTCAGCACTTTTCCTTTCATCGTCAAATAAATAATCCCAGGGATGTTTACCATAGATAAAATGAAAATCATTACCCAATTTGCCCCTCCTAAACTTCCTAGCATCCAAAAGGAAATATCTCTCAATTGT
>CAYUQU010000007.1:0-9918 GCA_964447015.1 uncultured Flavobacteriales bacterium | reverse complement strand
TTGTTCGTCTTTTGATAAATAAGTCAGTAGTCCTGTTACAGAACCTCCCAGCGCATTTAATGCAATTCCAGCAAGTAATAGCGTGGTGAGAACTGTATTGCCTTTAGAATGTGAAATGATTATTGCAATAAACATCACTAAAAGTGCACCAATAAATGTAAAAATATTGAGGGCGAATAAATTTAACCACCCCACAGCAAAAAGTGACGGAACTCCCAGTACAATAGCAAAGGCAGCAAATGATGAGGCTCCCATTGACACACCTATTAATCCTGGATCAGCTAAAGGGTTTCTAAACAGTCCTTGCAGCGCCGCACCGGCAACAGACAATGATGCACCAACTATTAGCCCAAGAAAAACCCTGGGAAGTCGAATTTGGAGGAATACTGATTCGCTCAACTTATCTAATGACGGTGCATCCAAAATTCCAATGCGATAAAAGAGTTGACCGAACAATTCTCCTGTCGTAATGGGAAAAGATCCAGAAGTAAGACTCCACAAAAGAATCAGACACCAAAGTGGAATCAAAACCCCATACCAGACTTTATTGGACTTTACTTTATTCACGCAACTGATCAATTTTTTCAATTAACTGACGTATTGCCTCAGGAAGTCTCGGGCCAAAAGAAGAAACAAGTGAACCGTCCATACTGATGACGTGGCCGTTTTGACCCGCAGCAGTCAAGTCAAACCCTGGAATTTGTGACAACCCTTCTTTTCCACCTAAACTTTGTAATCCCGAATCAAACAAGAATAAGATCTCAGGATTTGCGGCAACCAACGATTCTGATGTCAATGGCTTAAACCCTTCTATCTCACCAAATGCATTCTTAGCCCCCGCTAATTCAATTAACGCATGCATTTGTGTTCCATTTCCAGAAATCATTAATGTTCCTGCTCCCCGAGCGTAGACAAATACAATTTTTGGCGTATCGTTCGGGGCAGGTAACAATTCAAGCTCTTTATCAAATTCTTGAATTACCTGAATAGCTTTCTCCTCACATTTTATCCATTCGGCAATTTGTTGAATGAGTTTTTTAGAGCCTTCAGGACTGTAATCTTGGGTAAAAAGATGCACTTTTACACCTACTTCCTGAAGTTGTTTTACTAAATTTTCGGCTACTTCGTTTTTATCTCCGATTACCAAATTAGGTTTCAAAGACAAAATTCCTTGCGCAGTAATCCCGCTTACATGTCCAAGATTTGAAACTTCCTTGGGCAACTCTGGGTAAACGGACGTTACATCAACCCCCACTATTTGATGGTCTGCACCTAAAGCACAAATAATCTCACTTGATGAAGATTTTAATGAAACAATTCGCATTTCTTCTACATCAGCTACCTGCTCCATATTATTGGAACAGGCAGTAAATACTAATGCAGATACAATTATGAAAATATGAGTTATCCGAGTCATTAGTTCAGTATTAATTTTTTTGTGATTAAGCTTCCGTCATTATCTGTTATCTGAATGAAATACAGGCCTTTTTCTACTGTTGTCAAGTCCAACTGAGTAGTTGAAATCGCTCCGTTATAACCCTCCAAATTTTCACGATATACGCGTTGTCCTCCCGAATTGATTACCTCAATGTGTAGATCGCTTTCTGCAACATAAGTCAAGGTAATTACTCCCGTTGAAGGATTTGGATAAACTTCTGCAAAGACAATTGAGGACTCATTGATACCTACACTCCCTATTTTGCGTTTGTTGAATTCAATCACTCCCGTTGATGTACCACTAAATCCACTAAAAATCATTTCCCAATAATCTCCGACAGGAGTTTTTACTATATAGACAATAGTGTCGTGAACTTCCCACTGAAACGTATCATAGTTCAACTCTTTCCAATCGTAACCGATTGCGTTAATTTCACTCAAATAATTTGCGGATTCACTATCATAACTATCTCCAGCATTATCTATATGAATTCTCGCTACTTCTGTTTCTGGATGTTGTAACACTCCTGCCACACGTTGATTTTCTGCCACTCCATACGTCACCGCATTATACTGCTTAAACACAAGATCCCACGTATCTGCATCAGGCTCCCGATTCACAAATTCATCGTCCAAAATTGAGTAGTACCCAAAAAGCGCGTTATCTGAAATGCCTCCGTTATTAGAAAACGTGCGTTCAATTTCTCCTGAGTGATCAAGATTTGCCAATTTGAATGTATAGTTTCCCGCTGTTTTTCCTACAATCCAAAGCTTTCTGAAGGAATCGTCAGGTAATTTTACCACAAATAGTTGGTCTCCCTCAACGGCATGAGAAACAGTATTATATGTCCCCCAACCATAGCTATATGTCCCTGTCGGTAATTGGTTCAACGCTCCTTCATCCCAACTCTCATCTGAGTTATACACTTTTGACCAATCAGTAGCCATTCCTGTTGTGTCTAACGTCGACCAATCCTCCACTCCAGGGTTCGGGTATTTCCACACTTCCATCTCTATAGATCGGTTTGTTCGTATTCCTACACTGTAAGAATTTACTTGAAACGCAAGTTCCCAATTACTTTTGGATGCAGATTGTACTTCCCCATTTTCAAAACTGTACCAAATATGATTGCTATATCCAGTACCCATTGTTACGGTTTCAGCTGTTTGAGCTGATGTTATTGATGCAGACAACAAAGCACCAATTGTAAGTATTCGTATATTCATCTTTCTCTTGTTTTTATTTAGACTAATTATAAACAAGGCAAAAGTATGAATACAAAAGAGATCACGAACCGTTAGTAAAGGGCATTTACAAAGGGTATTTTTTATACCCTCTTGTTAAAGAGAATTTTCAATTCCTCCACATTATGGATTTCTAGCTTTCTGAAAATGTTCTTGCGGTGTGTGCTTACTGTATTAGGGCTTAAGAATAAACTTGATGAAATATCGGCAGTTGAAGCGTCATCTAACAATAAGTCAACAATTTCCAGTTCTCTTTTTGATAAACTTTTGCTCATCAAAAACTTAGACTGGTTGTGAGCGAGCTTCAATGTAATTTGGGGAGAGAAATAATAGCCTGTATTATTTAGTAAGATAATTGCGTGATTTAAATACTCAGATAATTCCTGTTGAAATATTATGCCAGTAACCTTTCCCTCAATAAAACCAACGATAGTGTCGGCATTTCCATTGTCAAGAATTAATAACTGTCTACAAGATGGAAAGTTGAAGTGTTCATTTATGACTTTCACTGTAGTTTGACAGCCAATCAAAATATCACTGGAAGCAAAATGAACTTGATTTATATTCTCACTCTTGGTTTTATCATACTCAATAAGCATGGGTCTTACATTTTCTTTCTGGAGAATATGTAGTATCCCTGCTGCAACCACGATATCTTCCATGTAAACAATAACCCTCATTACAAAACTCCTTATTTAGAATGATTACAAATATCGGGGTTACACATGATGATTGAAATACCCTTTTTAAGGTATAATTTCTTGTAAAAAAGCGATGTCCTGAAAAATAAAATCTTTCAGGACATCGCTTCTAACCAACTAAAACTATTATGGCTTTAGCTTACAACTACCCCAAGTAGTGGCATCTTTGTCTTCACATTCTTTTTTGGCTTTGCTCATTGAACTTGCCTCAATTGTTTCACTAGTCACAAGTGTAGTGTCTCCTGAACCTATGGTACACTCACACTCCCAATCTTTCGTACAAGAACCTAAAACAAACATCCCAAATACTGAAGCAATAATGATTACTTTCTTTTTCATAACACAACATTTAAATTAACTATTACTGATAATGCTTGCATTTTACAGGCATTAAGGTTGCGCAACCTACCTCAAGGTACTAATTAGCTGTGCTTAAGTCAAATTTGAACTGTTAATAAATCGTAATTTAAAAGAATATAATTTCCTCGATAATGAAAATAAGTCAAGCTGATTTAGATCAATTCAATTGTTTAACAGTAAGTTAAACCTCAAAGCTTTCGCCCATCTCAGGAATAATCACATCGTGGAAGCCCGCTTTCTCTAAATGTCCCTTAAATGCAATTTGGGCGTTTAGATCGCCATGTACGAGAAAAACCTTACTCACTTTAGGGATCTCCTGACATGATAAATAACGAATCATCTCTTCGTAATCACCATGCGCACTGAGTGATGCAATCAAACGAATCTCCGCTTTAACTCGCTTTGTCTCACCAAAAATTGTAACCTCTTTTTCGCCTCGTTGTAATTTCCCTCCTAAAGATTGAGGTTCGGCATACCCTACAAACAAAATCGTTGTAGTTTCATCTTCGATGTTGTGAAAAATATGGTGCTTCACACGACCTGCATCTGCCATTCCTGCTGCTGAAATGATTACGCAAGGTTCTTTAGTAAAGTTTAATGCTTGCGAATCCTCTTTGCGTTTTGTGTAAGTAAGTTTACTAAAGCCAAATGCATCTGGTCTAGATTCAATAAATCGTTGAATTTCTCTATTGAGTTGGTGTTTGAAATCTCTTGTAATATTTGTTGCATCAGTCGCCAAAGGACTGTCTACATAAATTTTTATATTAGGTAGCAATCCGTATAAATCTAATTTATTCAAAGCGAATACGATTTCTTGAGTACGCCCCAAACTAAACGCTGGTATAATTAATTTCCCACGTTTATCTTTCAATGTGTGAATCACCGCTGATAAAAGCTCTTGTTCTGCATCTTGAGTTCTGTCATGTAAGCGATCACCATAAGTTGACTCACAAATAATAATGTCTGCATGAGGAGGACATTCAGGGTCGCGGATTAACGAAGAACCAAAACGCCCAATATCACCAGTATAAAGTAGTGTTGTCTGTTCGCTAATTTCGTCAACTTCCAAGTAAATTGCAGCACTTCCCAATATATGACCATTTGGATAAAATGTAGCGTCTATTCCTGGTATAACATTGAATTTTTCGTGTTCATCAACAACCTCAAATTGCTTTAACGCCATTTCCACGTGAGCTAAAGTATAAAGTGGCTCATAGGCGTCTTTACCTGTTTTCTCTTTGCGCTTGTTAGAATACTTGACATCTGCTTCTTGAATAAATGCGCTATCGCGAAGCATAATTTCACAAAGTGCAAATGTTGCAGGGGTACAATAAATCGGCCCTTCAAAACCATCTTTTACAAATCTTGGGATTAACCCCGAATGATCAATATGTGCATGTGAAAGGACAATGGCGTCAATCTCTGTCGGGTCAACTAAGTCTTTTGTATTCATTGCATGCGTATCCTTGCCGAGACCTTGATACATTCCGCAATCTAACAGAATTTTTTTGTTATCCCAAAGTTGAATTAAATGTTTACTTCCTGTAACTGTTTTTGCCGCGCCGATAAATTTGATTTTCATTCTTGATAATTTGATAAGTCCTATTCTACACAAGATACGGAATATTATTATAGCTTGAATAGTTTAGAAGCTTTTAGCATAGTCCAGCAATAAATTTCGTACCTGCATAAATGTCTTCATGTCCACATCTGCTGCGTGGTCTTCTGGAACGTGATAATGCTTGTTATCTCCTGCTGTGTAGATAAAAAAACATGGAACACCTTTAGCAAAAAACCAATGGTGATCACTATTTGCTGAAGGGCCACGAGATTTTACTTTTGGTAGATAGCCTTTTTCATGGTTTAGTTGAACAAGTCTGTCAAAATCATCCTTGAATTCCGTTCCATTTACCACCGTGATATTCTCTTGCGCTCCACCCAAAATATCTAGATTGAGTAAGAAATCTATATCCTTTAATTTCAACTTAGGATTCTCAACAAAATACTTTGATCCCAACAAAGCTACTTCTTCGCCTGCAAATGCTATAAAAACATAGCGTGTGTCTGACTTTTCCTTAATTAATTCTCTCGCTATAGAAAGTAGCATCGTTGTACCTGAACCATTGTCATTTGCCCCAGGGAAATAAGTGTCTTGACCCATACGACCCAAATGGTCATAGTGAGCGGTGAACACAATTGTCTTCTTTGCTTTGCCCTTTGCGGGAATTTCAGCTAACACATTTCTTGCTGTGTGCTGCTTAAGTTTTGCCTCAACTTTTATTTTTACTTCGCCCTCCTGAAAAAAATCTTTGTGAATTTCTACAATCGCATGGTTCAATTGTTTTTGAGATAAATGCCAACTCAAATGTGAACTCAAGAGGATAACAGGAGAAATTTCCGCAATGGATTCAGCGGCTTGCTGTAAACCCATCAAAGTGTCTCTATTTGTCGTTTCACCTGGACTGAGAACAGGAATCAGTTCCCCACTTTGAATTTCCGCTATATGTTTGGTGAAAGTTCCATTATTGAAGTCCGCAATTTGAAAAACCTTTGTTTTTGCCGTCTCTTCAGTGTTACCTGACGCTGGGTGAACTAAAAACTCAGACCCTGGAGTTAGTTTTTTACCGTTTATTTCCAACAAGACATCTCCTGGAAATGTATTTATCGGAAAACTGAATTTCTGAAAATAACTTCCTCCAATTGGAGAAAGCCCAAGTGCTGAAAATTCTTTTGCTAAAAATTCTGCCGCTAAGCTGTCTCCAGAATTTACATAACCTCTACCACCAAATTCAGAAGAACAAAGTGTCTCCAAAATTCGCTTGTCCTCTTCGTATTGACCAAAGAGAAGAAACGGAAATAAGAATAAAACAACTGCTATTTTATACATACAATCTTTCTACAAATTCATAAAAATGCTCAACATCCTTGCTCTCCATATCCCATTCAAGTTCCGTACTATATTTCTCAAGTTGAGCAATCGCTTCTTCTCTTTTAGATAATGATTCAATTACTTTAACTGCTTCTTGAAATTCTTCATTATTGCCTTTAAACAGACCTTGAGAAAAACGGATTCTATCGTTAAGAGTGAAAGCTCCACTTAAAGAATCAATTTTTGTCAATTTTAACTTGTCTGACAATCGATTTGAATTGCTTTGCTCACTTAATTTTTCAAGAAGAGAAGTAGCTGGCTTTGCTGGATTAGGAACTACTTTATTTGCTATTATTGACTCTGGTTGAATGGTCTCTTCAGGTTCTTTTTCCGTCGGTTTCTCTTTTTCTGTATTTTCCTCAATTTCTCCAAACAAAGAGAATCCAAAAGCTTCTTCTTCTTGCTCTTCTGCTACTTTGGGTGAAGGAACAACCACTTCTTCCGCCTCAGGTACAACTTGTTCATGTTTCGGTTCAGATAGCACTGTTTTTTCTTGTTTTCCAGTGTGTTCTTCAAATGATTTATATCTCAAAATCAAGATTCGCTCGTACAGCTCTCTCGTCTCTTTCAACAAGTTTTCAAACTCTTCTGCATTAAGTCCTTTTTTCTTAATTTGAGAAACTTGAGTTTTAATCTTTTCTACCAATTCTTCATTACTCCCAAATACGCTCATCTCTCTTATTTTTACTACCTGTTCAACAAAAATAGTGCACAAAATTTTCACTCACACAATTCGCGAAAATTTTTAGCCAAATTAGTCAGATTATTCCAAGCTTCCAATTTCTCCTCGATCTCTTTTTAAATCTTTTCAACCACCTCTTAATCAAAAACCTCTACACTTGACTAAAAGAAGTTTCACAACTCAATCCATTTTCATATATTCGTTGAATACGATGTTAAACTTTATCCCAATTATATATGTATAAATTTATTACTCTTCTTTTTATTGCGTTTAGCATCTGCAATAATGCGTTTACCCAAGAAAAAATAAGTCAAACAGAATTAGTTGACAACTTACGTTCTTTAGCGCCTAATTATGCTCTTGAAGAAAGCGATATCATTGACTTTATAATTACTGATTCGTACACACATAAACAAACTGGAATTTCACACTTTTATTTGTTGCAGACAGCAAATAATTACCCAATTTTTAATGCACAGTTTCAATTACACTTGTCTCCTCAAGGTGCTATCGTTCACCACAACTCGCGATTTTTTGACCAAAAAAACAGTAGGATCTCGCATGATTCTCCTAAAATCTCTGTAAATGATGCCTTGTTAAACGCTTTAAAGTCTGTTGAATCGCTATCAAAAATCAGCACAAGTCCGAACGCAAAGGAAATTGGATTCGGGAAATTTATAATTGAAGATGAATCTGCATTTTTCAATCCAGTTCGAGTTACTTTAGGGTATGAAAATGTAGAAAATGACCTTGTTTTAGCATATCAACTTATTGTTGAACCAAGAAAGTCAGCAGATATGTTTAACATCAAAGTTGATGCGATAACAGGAGAAATTCTTCATGTAATTAATCGCACTTTGTCTTGTCAATTTGACCACGCTCACAAAAGTAGCTGTAACTCCGTAATTCAAGTGTCAAGTGAAATACTCAGTAAAACAAATAGAGGAGGCGCCGCTGGTTATAATGCCTATCCTCTTGGTGTAGAAAGCCCTATTCACGGTTCCCGAGAAATGATTTTTGGTGCGGAATTGCCTCTTGCTTCACCTTTTGGATGGCACGATGAAGACGGTGCGCCAGGGCATGAGTATACCATAACACGAGGAAACAATGTTTATGCATACGAAGACATGATGGATGCGGATGTTCCAGGTTATTCTCCTGATGGTGGAGCTATGCTTGATTTTGATTTTCCCTTAGATTTTAATCTCGACCCAGTAGATAATATGGACGCGGCACTTACTAATCTGTTTGTGTGGAATAATTTTATGCACGACTTAAGTTACTTCTATGGGTTTGATGAACAAAGTGGTAATTTTCAGCAAAACAACTATGGTAACGGCGGATTTGGTGATGACTATGTACACGCTCAAGGATTTGATGGAAGCGGAACAAATAACGCAAATTTTGGAACCCCTGAAGATGGTAGTAATCCAAGAATGCAAATGTATTTGTGGTATCACACTGTAGGTGAATTGTTAACCATTAACTCACCTGTAGGAATTGCAGGGAGTTATCAAACAGGAACCGCTACGTTTGGCCCACCAATACCACAAACACCAATTACTGAGGACTTAATCTTAGTGGCTTCTAGTGATGGTACTCCATCACTTGGTTGCTCGACTCTGTCAAATGGAGCTGAGATGATTGATAAAATAGCAGTTGCTGACAGAGGAACTTGCACCTTTGTTCAAAAAGCTATTATGGCTCAAGAAGCTGGTGCAGTTGCGCTGATTATTATCAACAATCAAGGTGGGGGAGCTATGTCTATGGGGGGAGATGATTTTGGCGAAGTCTATATTCCTGTAATCAGTATTTCTCTTGCAGACGGAAACACGATAAAAACAGAACTGGCACAAGGCGCGGTGAATGGAACCATTGGTGGAGAGGGAACGAACTATGTGTTTGATTCCAATTTTGACAACGGCATTATCTGTCATGAATACGGACACGGAATTTCAAACCGCTTAACTGGTGGTCCATCACAAGTTGACTGCCTCTGGAATGATGAACAAATGGGCGAAGGATGGAGTGACTTCTTCGCGTTAATCACTTCGGATATACCAGGAAGCGCAGGGAATGATTTGCGTGGAATAGGCAATTTCGCTTCGGCAAGACCTTTTGACGGACCTGGAATTCGACCTTATCCATATTCGCACGACATGAGTGAAAACCCGCTAACTTATGCAAATATTTCTCAGCTTTCTATTCCACATGGTGTAGGATCGGTATGGTGCACCATGCTCTGGGATTTATACTGGAATCTTTCAAATCTTTATGGAAACAGCTATGATATGTACACATTTAGCGGAGGAAATAATATCGCTACTCACTTGGTGATGGAAGGTATGCGAATTCAATCTTGCACACCTGGTTTTGTCGATGGGCGTGATGCTATTTTGGCAGCAGACCAATACTTGTATGAAGGAGCCCACGAATGTTTAATTTGGGAAACATTTGCTCGACGAGGATTGGGTTATAGTGCTTCTCAAGGAGATAGCTTTACAGTTGGCGATGAAATACAAGCGTTTGATATGCCTCCTTCTTGTGCTGA
The DNA here is from genome assembly GCA_964447015.1 of uncultured Flavobacteriales bacterium. Lineage (GTDB taxonomy): Bacteria > Bacteroidota > Bacteroidia > Flavobacteriales_D > Crocinitomicaceae > Wandonia. The sequence goes on along the minus strand of CAYUQU010000007.1, from coordinate 13 downwards.
CGACTTGGGAATT
>CAYUQU010000006.1:66958-87247 GCA_964447015.1 uncultured Flavobacteriales bacterium | reverse complement strand
GATGTGAAATGGCTTTCAGAAGAAGAAATTCAAAAAAAATATCACTTAATTAACGCCTATGGTGGAATTCTCTCTACTCAAGGTGGAAGCATAGATGCATTTCGATTTACGCACGACTTGTTGAAATACACTATCAATCGCGGATTAAAGGTCTATGATAAAACCGCGATAAACAAAACCAAGTATACTCCTGAAAAAGTACTCATTACTACGGATTATGGGAATAAAATTGAAGCCAAAAAGGTAATTTATTGCACGGGTTACGAAAGTACTGAAATGATCAAAGATGATTTTGTAAAATTGCTTTCAACTTATGTCATTATTGGAGAACCAAACGAGAAAGATCAACAACTGCTTCACAAGACGCTGTTTTGGAACACGACTGAACCTTATCTCTATTTGCGAACCACAGAGGATCATCGCCTTATTGTGGGAGGGGAAGATGAACAATTTGTGAATGCTACGAAAAGAGATCAACTGATTGCTGAAAAAAGTAAAAAACTGAAGGAAAAAGTAGCGAAAATATTTCCTGATTATAATTTTCGAACAGATTTTGCTTGGGCGGGAACTTTTGGCGAAACTAAAGATGGGTTACCTTATATTGGCACACATCCAAATTTCAAAAACGCTTATTTTCTCTTAGGTTTTGGTGGTAATGGAATTACCTTCTCTGTTATTGGAAAGAAAATTATTTCCGACATGCTTCACGGCAAAAAAAATCCCTTGGAAAAATATTTTCGCTTTAGAAGGTAATACTCATTTCAATTCTTTCATTATTGTAAAAACAAGAGATTCAAAAATTAAATAAAGAGGCTAAATTATTCGAGCGAATAAAAATTCTAGAACATCCGCGTTACATACAACAGTATAAATCCAAAGAGAAAAAATTATACATTGATAAATATATTCTCACACTGAACAATGCTTTTGAATAGTCTACTTTCTATAAAGTAAGAAATAATATCTCCAGATTTAGATTTTTAAACAATTTTGAGTCTTGAGTAGAGAGATGAAAGATTCCGCACCAAGATACTACCCCTTCCTTACAACTCACTCTTTAAAAGTCAGAACAATACACAAAATCAACTTCTTTTCACCATTTAAATCATAGTTCCTCACTGTTTTTTCCGAAATTTGTATTTCACTTCATACACCTTAGCAATGGACACAAAAACGACAAACCAACACGAGAAATCAATTAAACAGAATTTCCCTGTTCTTGAAATGACTTGTGCTTCTTGTGCAGTTAGTGTAGAAAGTATGATTAAAGCACAGGAAGGCGTAATCAATGCTTCAGTTAATTATGCGTCGGCTTCTGTATCGGTTGAATATAACCCAGATTTAGTTCAAGTCACTGATCTTCAAAAAGCAGTGCAATCTATTGGCTATGATTTGTTGATTGATAACGATTCGGATGAAGCGGAAACACTGGAAGAAATTCACCAAAAGAAATTTGATGAGCTGAAAAAGCGCACTTTATGGGCTGGAATTCTCACTGTACCAGTTGTAGTTATCGGCATGTTCTTTATGGAGATTCCCTACGCAAACGAAATCATGTGGGTACTCACAACTCCTGTTCTTCTATGGTTTGGAAAAGATTTCTTTATCAATGCGTGGAAGCAAGCTATGCATTTCAAAGCCAATATGGATACGCTTGTTGCACTGAGTACTGGGGTAGCTTATCTTTTTAGTGTTTTCAACACCTTATTTCCACAATTCTGGCACAACAGAGGAATTCACCCGCATGTCTATTTTGAAGCGGCAGCAGTAATCGTTACGTTCATTCTTTTGGGGAAATTATTAGAAGAAAAAGCCAAAGGAAATACGTCCTCTGCGATTAAAAAACTCATGGGTTTACAGCCAAAAACGGTTACGATAATCAAAGATGATGGTGAGGAATTACAAATAGCGATTGAAAACGTAGCTAAAGGCGATGTAATACTCGTAAAACCTGGAGAAAAAATAGCGGTTGATGGCGTTGTCATTAGTGGTGACTCTTATGTGGACGAGAGTATGCTTAGTGGTGAACCGATTCCTGTACTGAAAACTGAAAAGGAAAAAGTCTTTGCGGGAACCATAAATCAAAAAGGCAGTTTTCAGTTTGAAGCACAAAAAGTGGGTTCAGAAACCATGTTGGCACAAATAATCAAGATGGTGCAAGACGCTCAAGGAAGTAAAGCTCCAGTGCAAAAATTGGTGGACAAAATTGCGGGGATTTTCGTTCCTATCGTAATTCTTATTGCACTGATTTCATTCGGCGTGTGGCTCATTTTTGGGGGAGAAAATGGATTTACTCAAGGAATGCTCGCATTAGTGACAGTGTTGGTTATCGCTTGCCCATGTGCCTTAGGACTCGCCACTCCCACTGCGATTATGGTTGGAGTTGGAAAGGGTGCTGAGAATGGGATTTTGATTAAAGATGCGGAGAGTTTAGAATCAGCTAAACAAATCACTGCGATTATTCTGGACAAAACAGGCACAATCACCGAAGGTCGACCTGTTGTTACGGACTCAGAATGGGTTGATGACAGTGATAAGCTGAAACAAATATTACTCGGAATGGAAAAACAATCCGAACATCCTTTGGCTGAGGCTGTGGTGAACCATTTTAGTGAAATCAACTCTACTTCGGTTACAAAATTTGAAAGCATCACAGGTAAAGGTGCCAAAGCTGAGGTTGACGGCAACACCTATTTTGTTGGAAACAAAAAATTGCTTTCTGAAAACAAAATTCAAATTCCTGAACAATTCACAGCTAAAATAAGTCAATGGACTGAAGAATCTAAAACGGTAATTTGGTTTGCAGATAGCGAAAATGCATTGGCTGTAATTGCAATAGCCGATAAAATCAAAGAAACTTCTGTAGAAGCTATAAAAAGTCTTCAAAACTTAGGCATCGAGGTGTACATGCTTACGGGAGACAATGAAGCGACGGCAAAAGCTATTGCTGCTCAAACTGGTATTTCTCACTTCAAAGCCGAAGTGCTACCCGAACAAAAAGCGGCTTTTGTGAAAGAATTGCAAGTCAAAGGCAAAATTGTAGCGATGGTTGGCGACGGAATCAACGACAGCACCGCACTGGCTCAAGCAAATGTAAGTATTGCCATGGGTCAAGGAAGCGATATCGCAATGGACGTTGCTAAAATGACTATTATTTCATCCGATTTAACCAAAATTCCCGAAGCAATAAAACTCTCCAAACAAACCGTAGCTACGATAAAGCAAAACTTGTTCTGGGCATTTATCTACAACATTGTCGGAATTCCCATTGCAGCGGGAATCCTCTACCCTATCAATGGATTCTTACTCAATCCTATGATTGCAGGTGCAGCAATGGCGTTGAGTAGTGTGAGTGTGGTTACGAATAGTTTGAGATTGAAGTTGAAAAAGTGATTACGACTGTCACTTTTCACCTTTCTATCCTAAAACGAAATTAATCGGAACAGTGTATCTTACCCTCACTTTTTTACCATTTAATGTTCCTGGTGTCCATTTGGGCATTCGAGATATGACACGTACAGCTTCCTTGTCAAGTAAAGGTGAGGCACCTCGTACTACTTTTATATCAGTTAATTCACCATCCATTTCTACAACAAACTGCACATAAATACGTCCTTGTTCATTCTTTTCAATAGCCTCTTCAGGATATTCCACATTATCCCTAATAAACTTCATCATCTCTTCTTCACCTCCTGGGAATTCAGGTTGAGTTTCAACAGTCTGAGCAAGCGAAATAGAAGAAAAAACAAACGTTAAAAAGACGGAAAGACAAAATACTATTTTCATTGTAATGGGATTGTTTTTCCAAATGTAGGGAATTATTTAGTACAATTATACTGTTCTCACATTCTGAAAAACAACAAAATAAACCATTAAAAAAGTGAAGTAAAGGATCCACTCTGAAAATATCCCACAGATTTCACAAAAACATCCCTAAATTAGAGCTAGATTCTATTAATTTTGGGGAAGCAAACAAACAGATGTCAGCAAACGAATTTATACATATCAAAGGTGCCCGCGTTCACAACTTAAAAAATGTGGAAGTGAAAATTCCGCACGGGAAATTAACGGTTATCACGGGACTTTCAGGCTCGGGTAAATCTTCGTTGGCTTTTGACACCTTATACGCTGAAGGTCAACGCCGATATATCGAAAGCTTGTCGGCTTATGCGCGTCAGTTTTTAGGAAAATTGGACAAACCCGATGTGGATTTCATTAAAGGTGTGGCTCCCGCAATTGCAATTGAACAAAAAGTGATTTCTACAAACCCGCGTTCGACAGTGGGAACGTCGACAGAAATCTACGATTACCTCAAATTGCTTTTTGCTCGTGCTGGAAGAACTTTCTCCCCTATTTCGGGTGAAGAAGTGAAAAAACACACAGCCAAAGATGTGGTTGATTATATTCTGAGTTTAGCTCAAGACACGCGTTGCCTGATTCTGGCTCCTTTTTCAACCGAAAAATACGGGGTAAAAAAGCAATTGCAGCTTTTCAAAGACCAAGGTTATGCCCGTGTTTTTGTGAACAATGAGATGGCTGAATTGGATGATTTGCTAAAAACTGCACCTAAAACGCTTGAGAATTGTTTTCTGCTTATAGATCGAATTTCTGTTCCAGACCTTGAAGATGAAGCGGGAATTTCACGGATTTCTGATTCTGTTCAACTCGCTTTTATCGAGGGGCATGGAAATATGACCGTGCATTTACATGATGACCAGACGATGAAACCGTTTTCTACCCTTTTTGAGCTGGATGGAATGACCTTCACCGAGCCTTCCGTGCATTTTTTTACTTTCAACAATCCTTATGGAGCTTGTAAAAAGTGTGAAGGATTTGGCAGCATCATCGGAGTGGATGAGACGCTTGTTATTCCAGATAAATCGCTGAGTGTATACCAAGGTGCAGTGCAACCGTGGAAAGGTGATACGCTTGGAGAATGGTTGAAAAAGTTTGTGATTAGTGCTGAGAAATCAAATTTCCCGATTCATAAACCAATTGAGGAATTAACTCCCGAACAATACGACCTCCTGTGGAAAGGGGATAAAAATGTAAAGGGAATCGATACATTTTTCAGTTATGTTGAAAGCAAAAGCTACAAAATTCAATATCGTGTTTTGCTTTCTCGTTACCGTGGAAAAACTTTATGTCCGGAATGTCGTGGCACTCGATTACGCATGGATTCTAACTACGTGCAAATTGACGGAAAGAACATCAGCGATTTGACTTTGATGCCGATTACTGAATTGATTCCATTCTTTCAAAATATAACGCTTAATCCACACGATTTACAGCTTACAAAGCGATTACTTCCCGAAATTCAAAACCGTTTGGACTTTCTTGAACGCGTTGGTTTGGGATATCTGACTTTGAACCGTCAGGCTAATTCACTTTCGGGTGGTGAGTCGCAGCGCATCAATCTTGCAACTTCGCTAGGAAGCAGTTTGGTTGGTTCGATGTATATTTTGGACGAACCAAGCATTGGACTTCACCCGCGTGATACAGGAAAACTGATTACGGTACTCAACAACCTAAAAGACCTCGGCAACACGGTAATCGTCGTGGAGCATGAAGAAGAAGTCATGCAAGCTGCGGATGAAATCATCGATATGGGTCCTGAGGCTGGTGTCAATGGTGGAGAAGTTGTATTTCAGGGGGATTTGAAGGAGCTTAAAAAGGAGAAAATCAGTTTAACTGCACAATATCTTAACAATATTAAGTTTATTCCCGTGCCCGAAATTCGCCGTAAATCCAATATGAGCATTACGGTGAGCGGCGCACGTGAAAACAATTTAAAAAATATCGATGTCAAATTTCCGTTGAACCAACTGGTTTGTGTGACAGGCGTGAGTGGTTCGGGAAAATCAACGCTAGTCAAAAAACTCCTCTATCCTTTGATGAAAAAGCATTTGGGCATTTTTGGCGATAAAATTGGCGAATGTAAAGGCATTTCAGGAGATTTAAAAGCGATTTCGAACATCGAACTCATAGACCAAAACCCGATTGGTAAATCTTCGCGCAGTAACCCTGTCACTTACCTTAAGGCGTTTGATGAGATTCGGGATATCTATTCCAAACAACAGATTTCCAAAATTCGCAACTACAAACCCGGTTTTTTCTCGTTCAACGTACCTGGTGGACGTTGTGAAATGTGTGAGGGCGAAGGAATGGTGACCATCTCTATGCAATTCATGGCGGACGTGCACCTGATGTGTGATTCGTGCAAGGGAAAACGCTACAAAAACGAAACTTTAGAAGTCGTATACCGCGGAAAAAACATCGCTGACATTCTCGACATGGACGTAGACAATGCCTTGCTTTTCTTTCAAGAAGGAAAAACAAAGTCGGATGAGAAAATTGTCGAAAAATTACTTCCACTGCAACGTGTAGGTTTGGGTTATGTGAAATTAGGTCAGTCTTCTTCTACCTTAAGTGGTGGTGAAGCACAGCGCATTAAACTTGCCTCTTTCCTCGTTAAAGGCACCACCACAAAAAAAACACTTTTCCTTTTTGACGAGCCCACAACTGGACTTCACTTTCACGATATTTCGAAACTGATTATCGCCTTCAATGAATTGATCGCCTTAGGTCACTCCATTATCGTTATTGAGCACAACGTCGAAGTTATCAAATGTGCCGACCACATCATTGATATCGGTCCAGAAGGTGGCGATAAAGGTGGGAAAATTGTGTTTGAAGGGACACCTGGGGAGTTGGTGAAGGTTAAGGAGTCTTATACGGGAGTTTATTTGGCGGGGAAGTTGGTTTCACTTGCTTAATCAACATTTAACTCGCCATCACTTAAGCCTCTCCAACCTCCCCTTACGTTTAATCAGATTCTTATAGTCCCATTGGATTTCCCGTGCTTTTTCAATCCAACGTCTCAGGTCATCGAGATTGATTTGATCGGCGTTTGTATAGCGAATTGATGCGTCTTTAAACTTTCCGGAGCCTGGTTTCAATTGCTCTTCTTCAAAGCTTGCACCGCTCCAGAAAAACAAACGGATACAATCTTTTAGTTTACTGTATCCCGCAACAGGATTTCCGTCTAAAAACCAAACAGGGTGTGCGTGCCAGATTTTATTCTCCGCTTCAGGAAGATGTCTACTGATTTCTGTCGCTAAAACAGTGCAAATTTTTCTGTCCTCACTTGATTGAGCTTCGTTATAAGCTTGGATTTCTTTGATCATGATTTCCATGTATTTATTCCGCAATTTCTATACTAACATTTCTTTTTATGCCCAAATCAACATACGTATGGGCTTCAACCATTTGCTCTAAGATAAAAGATTTATCAAATCACCAAGCCTGATTTCAACGCAAACCGAATCAGCCCAGCTGTATTATTAATTCCTGTTTTTGACATAATATTTTTCCGATGGCTATCAATTGTATGAGGTGAGAGATGAAGTTTTGTTGCAATTTCTTTATTACTCAATCCATCCGCAATGCCTCTAAGGACTTCTTCCTCTCTTGTACTTAAAATTGAAGCTAATTTTACCAAATTAGGATGGTATTTTAAAGTAGAGCTACCCTGACCTAATGCTAATGTTGTTGTAATTTCTGAAGAAAAATACATTTCTCCATTTGCAACTTCACAAATTGCTTTTTTGAGTTCATCTTTAGAGCAGTTTTTAGGTAAATATCCTTTAGCTCCAATTTTTATTGCTTTTTCAATCAATGATTTTTCTAAATACATAGTTAGAATGATTACCTTAAAAGACTCATCATGCTCCAAGATTTGTTTGGTGATTTCCAATCCATTTAAATTCGGTAAATCTATATCCATCAAGACAACATCGGGATTAAGTTTCTTTAAATCACTCAGAGCAGAATTACCCTCCAACGCGCTCCCGATAACTTCAATATTTTCATCTGTAATTGTATCTACCAAGCTATCTGTCAGCAATTGATGATCGTCCGCTATGTATACTTTTATTTTATTTGCCATCTAAAGGGATTATTATGTTTGCCATTGTTCCTCCCGTATCTGGAGATTCAAAATTGATTCTTCCTTTTAACATATCAAGTCTGCTTTTGATATTGAACATCCCTATCCCCTCACTTATTTCATTCTTCAACCCTTTACCATTATCTTCCATTAGCAAAGTAAGTCTAGTATCTGTTTTATGAAGCATCATATTGACATATGTCGCTCCCGAATGTTTTATTAAGTTATTGACCAATTCTTGTAAAATCCTGTAGATAGAAATTTCAATTTTTTCTTGCAAACGCTCATCTTCAACATAATGTTCAAACTCATAATTAATGTTCGAACTACTTTTCACAGTTTCAAGTAAATCCTTAACAGCTGGCACCAAACCAAATTCTTTCAACGTTCTCGGCATCATTTGGTGTGAGATACTTCTTGATTCATTTATAGCATCATCTATGCTCTCTGTCAATTTCATTGTCTCACCTTTCATCGACTCATCATTTTGAATAAGTTTATTAAAGAATGATTCTAGTGAACGCTTTAACAAACTCAATTGTTGCCCGATACTATCGTGTAAGTCTCTTGCTATTTTTTGCCTTTCATTTTCTTGTGCCAATAAAACCGCGTGGATACCTCTTTTCTGCTCTTCTATTTTCATTTGATCGAGGCGATACTTATTGCGATGACGCACATATACAAATATTAATATGGAAATTAGCCCAAGAATTACGATAGAAACAATTAGCATAAATACTTGCCTGCTTTTCTGCAAACTTTCATTTTCCAATTGCAAAATTATATTTTCTTTTTTCTCACTTTCATAACGGGCATTCAAATTCTTGGTTAAATTAATCTTAGTTTGGTCTAACAAACTATCATTATATGCCTTCATTAAGTTCAAATAAGGATAAGCAGCAACTGTATCTTTACGCGTATTGAGATAATATTCATGTAATATTTCATATGAAACCAATAAGATTCTGTAATTCTTTGTTGTTGATGCAATCTCTATGGCTTTATCAACTGCTACTTTTAAACTATCCTCCTGTTTAAAGTTTAAATAATAATAAGCCAAAGTATTATACGTTGCTGCCTCTCTCATCTTATCACCTGACTGTTGAACAGCATCAATGGCCAACTGAATATTTTCATTCGCATCCTTTAAATTATTCTCACGCATATAAGTCCAAGCTAAATTGATATAAGCCTGACTTAAAAAAGAGTAATTCTCATTTTGAATAAACAGATCCCTAGCTTTTAATGTCGATGCTAATTCTTCCGCTGTCTGACCTAATTGCTGATGATACATTCCTTTATTCAGATAAGAGATCCCAAAAGAGGTAGGCGAACTTGTTTTTGGCTTAAATTGAAGTCCTAATTCAGCATATTTTAATGCTTCATTATTATCATGCAAGTAATGGTGAGTTAAAGCTAAGTTTGAATAAAATTTAGAAATCATCACACTGTCTTGCTCGGCTTCTGATGACTTAAGTCCCTTATAACAAAGCTCCAACGCTTCTGGATACTCTCCAATATCCATATGATAAGTGGATTGGGTTAAATCTAAGCGGGTGAGTTCTTTATCGTTACTTACTTCGCTAAATAGTTTTCGAGCTTCATTATAACTTTTCAAGGCTTCATCATATAAGCCTAATTGCTCTTCATAAATCCCATTAAACTCATAATAAAGTGCCAGAGCAAGAATATGTTCTTCTTTATTTGCTTCTTTCTTTAGCTTTTTCAAATACATGTCCGTGTTGTCGACATCTCGACCAAGATATTTTTGCACACTGTCAACAGTAGCATTCAGTTTATCATTATCCTTGATTCTTTTCTCCCTCTGACTTAGCAAATCAGTTAAAGGGATTAAAAGTAGTGAGAGAAATAGTATTTTTTTAATCATAATAGAAGTAAAGTCCTAAATACCAAAGTTAAAAGTTTTTTTAGAGTTAAATAGATTTTATATCAAAATCGAATGGCTCTAAGTCGCTCTTATTAAATTTATCAACTCCAATTAAGATTCTCAATCCTCATCACCTCATAAACAAAACCCTATTGCATTGTGAGGCGTCGTCTCCCTACAAATAAATTGTCAAAAGAATAGAAATTTGTTACCTTTGTAAAAACAATTGACATGGGACTTATACTTGTGACTATATTGATGTTGGGGTTGGCTTTTGCAGGAATTGCGATTAAGATTTGGGCAAAAAAAGATGGTCAATTTGCGGGAACTTGTGCCAGTAACAATCCTATGCTCCAAGAAGAAGGAGCTTCGTGTAGTTTATGTGGCGCACGACCTGAAGAGCAATGTAAAGGCGATGATTTGAAGTTAGAGGAGAAGAAAAAATAATTAATCCAAAAACTTTTTCATTCCTGGTGTATAGAATTTTTCCATTCTACCTTTCTCGTTAGAAAATATCAGCAACACTTCAAGTTTAAGTTCGGAGTGTTCTTGTATAAATCGTTTTGTGTCATCTACCCCCATCACCATAAATGCAGTAGCATAAGCATCCGATTTAGAACATTTGTCGGACCAAACCGTAGCACTTAACAATGTGTGTTGCACAGGATAACCCGTTTTAGGGTTAATCGTATGCGAGTATTTAATCCCGTCTTTTTCGTAATATTTTCTATAATTTCCAGAAGTTGCCACCGCGCCGTAACGCAAATTCACCACATTCGTCAGGTCGCGCACTTGCTCTCTTCCGTCATTGGATTCTTTAGGCGCATCTACGCCAATTCGCCAAAAATGGCCTTCACGGTTTCTCCCTTTCACTTTAACCTCCCCTCCTATTTCCACAAAGTAGTTCTTATGACCTTTGCTTTCCATCAATTTTGCTACCTCATCAACAGACAAACCTTGAGCGATCGCATTAAAGTCAAAGCGTAGGTTATTCTTTTTCTTTGTCAATGAAAACTGACCGTCAGACAGGCGTGAATAAGAAAAGTCGATTCCCTCTTCAAATCCAGTTAATTTCAACAATGAATCTACTTTAAAATCATCCATCTCAATTTTAGGATCTTTCAAAAAGCCCCATCCCGCAACAAGTGGATATACTGATGGATTAAAAGCTCCATCAGTTACTTTGTAGATTTCGATCGACTCTTCCAAACAATGTTGAAAGAACATTTGCTTATCGTTGTAGATATTGACACCAACAGGTGCACGATTAAATTTAGTGACAACAGATTTAGAGATGTACGTCGAAAGAGAAGTATCAAATTGAGCTAGAAGGTTCTCAACTTCTTCCTTTGTTACCAATAGAGAATCCTCTCCAGTAATTATTGTATAAGTTGTTCCTTGAGTATAACCTGTAAGGAGTTGATTATAATTTACTACATCAACATTATCTTTAAATGACTCGTTTGAAGTAGGTGAATCACAACTAAATATTAATAAACTCGGTAAAATTAATAATAGACTAATTCGTCTTATGACGTACCAATTTTGCATCTTGTGTATCTCTTTGCCAAACGTGTTCCGTAATTGCCATTCCATTCTTTGTATATGTCGTTCCGTATTTACTTGAACTTCTCACATATACATCTCCACGACCGTTTTTCACAACAATACGGCGAGTTTTCATTTGGATCAACAAGCCATCTTCGTCGTTAATAGAAAAGTTTTGTTCTGTAACACCCTCAGGAAACTCTTCACCCAAAGTATTTGCTACAGATTCAGAGTATCGAATACCTTTAGAATCTAATTCATCAAGCATTTTACTTATTTCAACTGTTTTCTTCTTTGCTTTTTCGTGTTCTTCAGTGCTCTTATCTTCTAGATCTTTTTTGGTATCTTTAATTGACTCGTTATTATCAAGTTGTTTTTCGCTTTCCTTCACTTTCTCTTTGCGAACCCCTTCTTCAATATTAGATACTGTCTGTTTAGTCAGATAAAGATCCTTCTCTTTTTCATCTGTTTTTTGAGAAATATGGTCACCTTGTTTTTTCTCAAGTCCTTTAACCTTTTCCAAAATCTCTTCTCGATCCTCTGTACGTTCAGTTGTTGCTAACGTGTGCTTTTCTTCAATTGTATTAACCTGTTTTTTTGTGTCAAGAATATCACCTTTCTTGTCTTGTGAACGTTCGGCGTGAACATCTTCACTTTTCACATGCAAGTCTTTCACAGTCTCCACATTCTCTTGTCGATCTTCATCACGTCGGATATTGTCTTCTGTAAGATCTTTGTCTACAGTCTTTATTTTTTGTTCAATCTCTTTAATGACATCATAATCACTTATTGCTTTCTCTCTAACTTTATCAGAAATCTCTTTATTTACAGCATCTATTTTCGCATCAATATCTTTTGATACAGCTAACAAATCTTGTTCGCTAGCCGTTTTCTTTTTAGATTCCTCTTCAAGTGCTAATATTAATTTCTGAATTTCGTCATACTCTTTCGTTAACTCGTCATCAGACTTAGTTTTGAGTTCTCTTCTAAACTCTCTAAGAACAGCTTCATTCGCATCTACAACACGCTTATCTTCCTTCTGAAAATCGGTGTGTTTATCTTCAACACTTACTACCAAACTTCGAGTTTCTTGGTGAACCTCTTGCTCTGCCATCGCATCATTTCGAAGTTTTTGTTCAATCTCATAAATATTACCCTTCAGAATAGCTTCATTTTCCTTTGGTACATGAGTTTTCACTTGATAGACATCTTCCTTCTCTATCTCAATTTGGCGAGCATAAGCTTCACTTCTCAACAATTCTGCATATTTAAACAAGTCATCTGTTGCACGCTTGTCACCCTGTTCGATTTCCAATGCTTTAACCTCCTGAGTAGTTGCTTGTTGTTCATCAGCTCTTTCTGTCTCGAAAAGAGATTTTTCATTTTCGATATCAGTCACAACACCACGAGCAGCAAGTCGTTGCTCTTCGTCCGCAAGTGAACGAACAACTGACTTGTCGTCAATTTCTTCACTACCTTTCTTGATTTTCAAGTTGCGTTTATACTTTCTATTCTCTTCTGCTTTCACAAAAAGAGCTTCACCCTCGAGAATAGAAATATTTTCACGTTTTCCTAAATCTTCTAACTTCACAGGTTCCTTTCCTCCATTAGACAGAATTCGTTCAATTTCACTTATTTTATCTTTTGGATACTGGTCATGAGCTCTTAAAGTCAACGCACGTTCATACATGTCTTTTGCCTTTTCCCAGTTCTTATCACCAAAATATTCATTCCCTTTGTCAATAATCTTTTGATACTGCTTTGACGCCTCCCGATCAGATTCATCACGTTGCTTTTGGATAGATGCATTAAGTTGATCTTTCGCGTATTTATCACTTGGACGAATAGTTAAAGCTTCTTGATAAAAAGCCTGAGCTGTTTTCCAGTCTTCAGCTACAAATTTATTGTCAGCCTTAGTTATTACAGCTCGATAAGCTTGTTCAGTTTCGGCTTCTCTCAATTTCTGTTGAGCCAAATTCTCCAATAACAAATTGATCTCATTAATTCTATCTTGAGCAAACTTATCGTTAGGTTTAACTTTCAACGCTTCTGTGTACGCATTCTTAGCTACATCATAATTTTCTTCTCCAAACGCTCTATTTCCTTGCCCAACCCATTCCGAATACTTTTGATTTACGGTTGCATTTTTATCTAGTTCAATTAGTGCTTTAACTTCATTGATACGAGTTTGAGCAGGCCCATCACCTGGTTTAATTGTCAAAGCTTTTTCAAAAGAAAGAATTGCTTGATCATAGCTTCTGGCATCAACTAATTTATTTCCTTCTGCCATTATTCTTTTATACTCTTGTTGATCTTTTTCACTACTCATCTTAGATGCCATCAAATTATTGATCTGCTCTATTTTTTGAGTTGGGAGTGGCTCATTTGGCTTAAGATTTTTAGCTTTAACAAACTCTTCTAAAGCTCCAGACAAATCATTTGAAGCAAGTTTAGCATCCCCTTTCTTGATTGCCTCGTTATACTTGGCATCAATTTCAGCAGATTGTTTTTCTAAGAGTTTCTGCTGCGCAATTTCATCTCTAATTTCCTTTATTTTATCCGTAGGATACTTATCACCAGGCTTAATTGTAAGTGCGCGTTCGTAATAGCTAATCGCTTCATCAAACTCTTTCGCATTCTTCAATTGATCGGCTTTATCAATAATTTTTTGGTAGTTTTTCTCTACTTGCGACATTGTTTCAGCCTTCATTCTTGCCTCCACATCAGCTATCTTAGCCGCAATAGTAGGATCATTCTTTAAACTCAATGCTTCCTGATACTTTTGTTTAGCACTTTCAAAATCGCCTGCATTCAATAATTTGTCACCATCGGTAACTAGCTTATTAATACGTTCTGTTAATTGTTGATCGGCTGACTGTGCACTAATTTTAGCCTGAAGAGCAGCTATCTTCTCTTTAGGCATAGACTCTTCAGGTTTAATTGAAGATGCATTTTGATACTCACTTACGGCCGATTGCAAATTATTTGACGCTTCAAATTGTTGTGCTCTAGCAATAGCCTCAGTGTAATTTTTCTCTTTTAATTCAGCATTCTTCTGCGCTTCAATCTGCGTTTTAAGTGCGGTGATCTTTTGACTGATTGACGCATCTTCTTTATATGACAAAGCCTCTTCATATTTAGAGACAGCTTCAGAAAGTTTGTTTGATGCAGCTAAGGTATTACCTTCACTCACTAACTGAGCAAATTTAGCATCCTTTTCAGCAGCTGATTGATTTTCTGCAATTTTATCGTTAATTAACTTTATTTGAGATTTTGGATAAGGGTTTGTATCATCTATTTTAAGAGACTCTTCATAAGCTTTTATTGCTTCTTGTAATTTGTTTGAAGCATAAAGTTGATCTGCTAAAGTAATTGCATCTTTATACTGCTTTTCTTTTAATTCTTTTGCCGCTTTATCAGCTAATTTTTGTTCAATATCTTTAAGTTTCTGAGTTGGGTATGAATCAGTTTTCAATTTCAATGCTTCTTCATACTTCAATTTTGCGACATCAAGTTTATCAGAATTAAAATTAGCATCCGCTTCAGTAATCAACTTATTGTAAGCAGCTTCTTTTGCCTCATTATCCTGTTTTTCCTTAATTAATTTTGCGATTTCAGCTAACTTGTCTTGTGGGACCTTTTCGTTTGGCTTTAGCGCTTTGGCTTCTTCGTATCTCGTTTTTGCTGTATTCAAATCATTAGCAGCTAAAGCGGATGCACCAGCTTGAATTGCCTTATTATAATCCTCATCAAGTTTTGCTTCTATAGCTAAATTACTTAGGATACCTTCAATCTCTTTTATTTTATCTTTTGGTAATTGCTCATTCGGTTTTACCTGGCTTGCCGCTTCGAACTTGGTTTTAGCTTCAGTATACTTATTTGCAGCAAAGAAAGTGTTCGCTTCAGTAATAAAGCTATCATATTTCTTTTGATTTTCTGCAGCCTCATTTAACTCAGCTAGTTTGCTATTAATTTGTTCTATTCGTTGAGTTGGGTGTGCCTCACCAGATTTAATCACAAGTGCAGCTTCGTATGCTTTTTTAGCATCTTCGAGTTTACCACCATCAAACAATAAGTTTGCTTCTGCCACTTTTTTATTATAAGCCTCATCAATCTTCGCTTGTTCTTGTTGATTCTTAATTTTCGTTTCAGCTTCTGCTATCTTATCTTTAGGTAATTGCTCAGTTGGCTTTATTGCAGAAGCTTTTTGATACTCCACTATTGCATCAGCCCAATTACTTGAGGCAAATAATTGATCTGCTTTTTGCATCGCATCTGCATAGGCTTTATTCTTCTGCTCCTGTTCTGCTAAGTTTGACAGAATCTTATCTATCTCTGCAATTTTATCTTTAGGTTCCTTTTCAGCGGGCTTTAAAGCAGATGCTTCTTGGTATTTTGCTTTAGCCTCTTGATATTTTTCGGATGATAACAAACCTTTTGCCGCATTAAGTGCATCGTTGTAATCTTTATCTAATTTGGCTTGAGCCTCAGCTTTCGCTTTAATTTCTTGAATAGCTTTAATTTGATCTTTAGGGTATTGCTCATCCTTTTTCAATAAAGCCTGTTGATATGTCTCAATTGACTTATCGTAATTTTTCTGATCACGTAAATTGTCTGCGGCCTTTATAAGATTATAATACTCTTCATTTTTCTGCTTCTCATCAAGTTCGGCTCTTCTTTGCGCAGATAAAATTTCATCAATAGCCACAATTCGATCACTGGCGTGTTTGTCATTGGCTTTATACCCTAAAGCTTCTTCATACTTCTTAAGTGCATTGTCCCATTCTTTTGCGACAAAAGCTTTATCAGCAATTGCGATAGCTTCATTGTATTTTGCCTCTGCTTCAGCTAGTTTCTTTTCCTCTGCTAATTGAGCAATTTTAGCTTTAACTTCTTCAATCTTCGTTTTAGGTAGAGCTTCATTTGGCATTACTCTTTGAGCTTCTTGATAATTTTTCAATGCCTCTTCGAAACTCTTCAGAGCGACATTCTTATCTCCAGCAGCCATTGCGTCGTCATATTGCTTCTTTAAAGCTGCAGTTTGATCCCCAAGTTTTTCTTTTTGGGCTAGCATGGCATCAATCTTGTCTTTCATGATTCCAACCTGCTTCCTGTCCATTTCAGTCATCATTTTCTTCATGTTAACTGAAAAGGTCGTTGTAGGTTCTTGAGCAAAAAAGGACATATCTACATCAGGAATTTGAGCATACAAAGTCATCTCCATTTCCTGCATCAAATCACCCGCGGGCAAATCTTCTTCATTCACACCTACTAAATCAACATATAAGTGGCGAGCAACAAGACCACCTTTTGAAAATTCGATTTTATATTTCTTTCCATAATCAAGTGGGATTTTAAACTTCCCACTATTAGAAGTAACTGTAGTAGTCAAGGGAGAGCCATTAACGGTAACAGAAACAGTCACGTCTCCTTCACGTCTATTCATGTCGTCATTTGTAACGGCACCAAAAACTATAAACTTGCTCTGCCCCCAAGATAAAGAAGCAAAAACAAGCATCATAAGTAATAATATATATCTCATTCTTGTCATTTCAACGCAAATCTGTACACTTTGTTACCAAAAAAGTTCATTCTTAACTTACAAATATCGTGAAAAATTAGCATACTTGTTCAAAACTCTTGATATGCTTACATTTGACCATCTCAGTTATTGGGAAAAAAATATCTATTTAAGCGACATTGACTATTTGATAATTGGCTCCGGTATAGTAGGTTTATCTACTGCACTTGAGTTAAGATTAAGAGATTCAAAGGCAAAAATAATTATTCTCGAGCGAGGTTATTTACCCACAGGAGCAAGCACAAAAAATGCAGGATTTGCCTGTTTCGGTAGTCCATCAGAAATTTTAGACGACCTTAACAACTTTGGTATTGAAAATGTCAAAGAAACTATTCTACTGAGATGGCGTGGGTTAGAAAAACTAAAATCGAGGATTGGAAACGACAAAATAGACTACTCCCCCTGTGGATCGTATGACCTTTTCACAGAAAAAGATAAACACAGTTACTTTGAGTGCAGTAAGCATCTTTCACTTTTAAATGATCTTATTTTTGAAATAACAGGCTTAAAAAATTGTTACACTATTATTGATGATATAGAATCATTAGGGTTCAATGGAGTGATTGGAGCGATTTACAATCAGTACGAAGGAAGTATTAACACAGGTTTGATGATGAAAAATTTGCTCGCAATGGCAACTGACAACAATATTCAAATCCTAAATAGTATAACTGTTCAGAAAATCACTTCTCAACAAAACAATGCAATTGTGCACACTGATTTTGGAGATGTATCCGCTAATAATGTGATGATCTGTACAAACGGACTGACAAAGTTACTATATCCTGAGATCCCTCTATTTCCCGCTCGCGCTCAAGTAATTGTGACATCACCAATAGATAATCTTAAATTAAATAGCACATATCACTACGACAAGGGCTATTATTATTTCAGAGTGGTGGACAACAATAGAATTTTAATAGGTGGTGCTCGAAATGCAGATTTTGACAACGAACAGACTGAGGTAATTGAAAACACACCTTTTATTCTATCAAAAATTGAGGAATTATTAAACTCAGTAATTATTCCTGATGTCAAATTTAAAATTGACTATGCTTGGGCAGGGATTATGGGTGTAGGTGCAGAAAAAAAACCTTTCATATCTGAACTAGAACCAAATATTTACTGTGCAATTAGACTTGGAGGGATGGGAGTTGCAATGGGTTCTGAAGTAGGCAATCTACTTGCTTCAAAAGTGTTCAAAAAAAGAAAATAAATTCATTTTTCGATACTGCATAATACCTATTTGCACTTTGAACTGCCAACTGGTGACCAAAATCACTTTTTTAAACCAATCAAATTGTTATTTTTGCACCCGACAACCATCGGATAAAAATGAAAAAAGTTCTAGTTTTACATTATTCACAGACTGGTCAATTGACTGAGATATTGAAATCATTGGTTTCAATGATGGATAATAGCAAAATTAAACTAGAATTTAAATCAATCATACCCTCTACTCCATACCCTTTCCCATGGAACAAAGAGGCCTTTTTTGACAAAATGCCAGACTCAGTTTTAGGCAACACACATGACATAGAACCCATTGTTACTGACGAAGAGAAGTATGATTTAGTTATCTTGGGGTATCAAGTTTGGTTTTTAAATCCATCTATCCCTTTCAATAGTTTTTTGGAATCTGAATACGCTAAAAGAATATTGAAAGATACTCCAATAGTAACTGTCTTAGGTGTTAGAAATATGTGGGTAATGGCTCAAGAAAAAGTTAAGCTAAAACTAAGGGACTTAGGAGCTAATCTAGTTGGCAACATTGTGTATGTAGATAAAAATCCTAATCTAATTTCTGTAATCACCATTCAGCACTGGTTATTTGGAGGAAAGAAAACTAAGTTTCTCAAAATTTTCCCATTGCCAGGAATTGATCAAAAAGAGATCAATAGCGCATTTAAATTTGGTGAAAAAATTCAAGAATGTTTATTAGCAGATGACTGTAACAATCTACAGGACATTCTCGTCAAACAAAAAGCTGTAAAGGTTGTTGATACTACAGTATTCATTGAAAAACGAGGTTCTATGCTTTTTCGACTTTGGGCTAAACTCATTGAAAGAAAGAGTACTAGTCCGAAAAAGCGTAAATTTTGGCTTAAAGTATACAATATTTATTTACTTTTTGCTTTATTTATAGTTTCGCCCGTTGTTATTTTACTGTATACTATTTCAAAAGTGTTTCGATTGAAGCAAATTAGAAATGAAATAAATTATTATCAAGGAGTTAAGTTGTAATAAATGATTAAAGAAGCCTATATAACACGTATTAGTAGATTTTTACCTCACGCCCCTATTTCAAATGAGGAACTAGAGGGTGTGCTTGGATACGTGAATGACCAACCATCAAAAAGCCGCGCCATTGTTTTGAGAAATAATGGTATAAAAGAGCGTTACTACGCTATTGACAAACAAGGAAACTTTACTCACAATAATGTTGAATTAACTTGCGAAGCAATCAATAAATTGGTTGATGAAAAAGAAATGCAAGAAATTGACCTATTGGCTTGTGGAACTTCATCTCCAGACCAAATAATGCCATCTCATGGTCTTATGGTTCACGGAGAATTGAAACACTCGCCTTCTTTTGAAGTGGTTTCTCCTGCTGGAAATTGCTGTTCTTCAATTCACGGTTTAAAGTACGCTTTCAATTCAATCCGCGTGAATGATGCTCAAAAAGCTATTGTAACTGGATCAGAATCGTTTGCAAGGCGTATGCAAGCAACAAATTTTGTAGAGGAAATTGAAAAATTAAAAGAATTAGAGGAGAATCCTTACATCGCATTCGAGAAAGATTTCTTGAGATGGATGCTTTCTGATGGTGCTGCAGCGGTTTTAGTAGAAGACAAACCGAATGAAAATGGTTTATCTTTAAAAATCGACTCCATAGACATGTGCTCTTATGCTCAACGCTACGAGACATGTATGTATATGGGAGGTGACAAGAGAGCTGATGGAACTTTTAAAGGATACCTAGAATATTCAAACCAAGAATTAATCGAAGAAAGTGTCTTTTCTGTTAAACAAGACGTAAAACTTCTTCGCCCTAATATTGTAGCACAAGGATTTGAAAAACTTGTAGAAGTATTTAAAAAGAATAAGCTTACATCTGATGATATTGATTGGTTCTTGCCACACATGTCTTCTGAGTTTTTCAGAAAACCTATTGCGGAGGCTCTGGTTGATAATAATCTCCCAATTCCGCAAGAAAGATGGTTTACAAACCTCACAAGAGTTGGTAATGTAGGAGCTGCAAGTCCATTTTTAATGTTAGAAGAAATGATGCGTGAGAACATGCTTAAAAAAGGACAACGCGTT